>CANQDU010000001.1 GCA_947593925.1 uncultured Clostridia bacterium
ACAAGCAAAAAGTAACGCGGGGGTGTGGGCTGCAAAGCCCCACATGGGGGCGCGGGGGGCGCAACCCCCGCAAAGTGTCGGTAGAGCTCCGCTCTACTAGGGGACGCGGTCTCGCCCCGCGTATGCTCGCGGGGCTTCCCCGCTAGAGGAGTGGGGCAGCGTGCCCCACATCTGCCCGTGAGGCTTTGCCTCACTCAGGGACGCGGGGGTCGCCCCCGCGAATGCTCGCGGGGCTTCCCCGCTATACGGGTGCGGGCTCTGCCCGCTCGGGTGCGGGGTTTGCCCCGTAAGGTTGTGGGCTTTGCCCGCGCGATTTTCCTCGAAAATGCTTGCCTGACCACAACATATATGTTATAATACGTCTTGACACCGCTCTATATTGAGGAGGAACGCAAATATGCTCATTAACGGACTGCAAAAGCTCACGCTTCTCGACTTTCCCGGACGCGCCGCCTGCACCGTGTTCACCGGCGGCTGCAACTTCCGCTGTCCGTTCTGCTATAACACCTCGCTTGTCCTCCGTACCGAGGACCAGCCCCAGATCCTCGAGGAAGACATATTCGCCTTCCTCGCAAAGCGCCACGGCCTGCTCGACGGCGTCTGCGTGACCGGCGGCGAGCCCACCCTCCAGCCGGGGCTCGTGGACTTCCTGCTCAAAATAAAGGAGCGCGGCTTCCTTGTGAAGCTGGACACCAACGGCTCCCGCCCCGAAGTGCTGAAGAAGGCTATCGAGGCAGGTGCGGTCGATCGCGTCGCGATGGACATTAAGTCCTCGCCCGAGCGGTACGGCGCGGTCTGCGGCGTCCGTAACGTAGACATGGGCGCGATACGCGAGAGCGTCGATATGCTCCTCTCGGGCGCGGTGGACTACGAGTTCCGCACAACGGTCGTGCGCGAGCTGCACAGCGAGCGCGACATAGAGGGCGCGGCGGAGTTCATCAAGGGCGCGAAGGAATATTACCTCCAGTGCTTCCGCAACGAGGGCGACATACTCGGCGGGAATTTCAGCGCCTACAACCGCCTCGAGCTCGAGGTCATGCTGCGCGCGGCGCGGAAGCACGTTCCCACGGCGCAGCTTCGCGGCGTGGACGACTGACGTCCCCGCGCGCCCCGCGCTTCGGACGCGGAAGACGCCGGACTTTTGCGCCGTCCCGGAAAGCTTTCTCCCTCTCCCGCGAGTTTTCCGCAGATGCCGCCGTCCGGCCTGTGGAAAAAAGCAAAACACAAGATGTAGGGGTCGGCACTAAAAAATTTTTCTAAATACTGTGATTTGCTATTGACATCGGGTACAGGATGTGGTAGTATATGTTCAACGCGGGAAACAACGGAGCGGCAGAGCCGCATACCGCCACAATAAAAATCAAGGAAGCAAAAGGAGATAGGGATCATGTACAAGGTAGCTAAGCGCGACGGACGGATAGTCGATTTCGACATCAGCAAGATAGCGGCCGCCATCACCAAGGCGTTCGAGGCGACCGAGACCAACTATGACGACAGCGTCATAGACTTCCTCGCCCTCAAGAGCACGGCCGACTTCGCCGGCAAGGTCCATGACGGCATCGTCGGCATCGAGGACATTCAGGACAGCGTCGAGAGCGTCCTTTCCCGCGGCGGTTACGAGTCGGTCGCGAAGGCGTACATACTCTACCGCAAGCAGCGCGAGAAGCTCCGCGCCGTGAATGAGACCGCCCTCGACTATAAGAAGACGGTCGATAACTACCTCAAGATAAACGACTGGCGCGTCAAGGAGAACTCGACCGTCACCTACTCCGTCGGCGGCCTCATTCTCTCGAACTCTGGCGCCATCACCGCAAACTACTGGCTCTCCGAGGTCTATGACGAGGAGATAGCTAACGCCCACCGCAACGCGGACATTCACCTGCACGACCTCTCGATGCTCACCGGCTACTGCGCCGGCTGGAGCCTCAAGCAGCTCATCCAGGAGGGTCTCGGCGGCATCCCCGGAAAGATAACCTCCTCCCCCGCAAGCCACCTCTCCACCCTCTGCAACCAGATGGTCAACTTCCTCGGCATCATGCAGAACGAGTGGGCCGGCGCTCAGGCGTTCTCGAGCTTTGACACCTACCTCGCTCCGTTCGTGAAGGTAGACAACCTCTCCTACAAGGAAGTCAAGCAGTGCATCCAGTCCTTCGTGTACGGCGTGAACACCCCGTCCCGCTGGGGCACGCAGGCTCCGTTCTCCAACATCACCCTCGACTGGACCGTTCCGGCCGACCTCGCCGACCTGCCCTGCATAGTCGGCGGCAAGGAGATGGACTTCTGCTACAAGGACTGCAAGGCCGAGATGGACATGGTCAACAAGGCGTTCATCGAGATAATGATCGAGGGCGACGCGAACGGCCGCGGCTTCCAGTATCCGATACCCACCTACTCCATCACCCGCGACTTCGACTGGTCGGAGACCGAGAACAACAAGCTCCTCTTCGAGATGACCGCGAAGTACGGCACCCCCTACTTCTCTAACTACATCAACAGCGACATGGAGCCGTCGGACGTCCGCTCGATGTGCTGCCGTCTCCGCCTCGACCTCCGCGAGCTCCGCAAGAAGAGCGGCGGCTTCTTCGGCTCGGGCGAGAGCACCGGTTCGGTCGGCGTCGTGACGATAAACATGCCGCGCATCGCCTACCTCTCCAAGAATAAGGAAGAGTTCTATGAGCGCCTCGACCACATGATGGACCTCTCCGCGCGTTCGCTCTCGATAAAGCGCAAGGTCATCACCACCCTCATGGACAACGGCCTCTACCCCTACACCAAGCACTACCTCGGCACCTTCAACAACCACTTCTCGACGATCGGTCTCGTCGGTATGAACGAAGCCTGCCTCAACGCCTGCTGGCTGCGTGAAGACCTCACCCATGAGGACGCGCAGGAGTTCACGAAGGAAGTCCTCAACCACATGCGCGAGCGCCTCAGCGACTATCAGGAGCAGTACGGCGACCTCTACAACCTCGAGGCCACCCCGGCCGAGTCCACCGCCTACCGCCTCGCCAAGCACGACGTCGAGCGCTATCCCGACATCATCACCGCGGGCGACATGAGCGGCGCTCCGTACTACACCAACAGCTCGCACCTGCCGGTCGGCTTCACCGATGACATCTTCTCCGCGCTCGACATTCAGGACGAGCTCCAGACCCTCTACACCTCCGGCACCGTCTTCCACGCCTTCCTCGGCGAGAAGCTGCCCGACTGGAAGGCCGCCGCGAACCTCGTCCGCAAGATAGCCGAGAACTACAAGCTCCCCTACTACACCATGTCCCCGACCTACTCGATATGCAAGGAGCACGGCTACCTCACCGGCGAGCAGTTCACTTGCCCGCATTGCGGAAAGCCCGCCGAGGTTTACAGCCGCATCACCGGCTACTACCGCCCGGTCCAGAACTGGAACGACGGCAAGACCCAGGAGTACAAGGAGCGCAAGACCTACCGCATCGGTACCGCCTACGACAAGGCGAAGAGCGAGCCCACCGCTTACCTCTTCACCACTGCCACCTGCCCGAACTGCCCGACAGCGCGCGAGCTGCTTGCGGACGCCGGCTTCAAGTACGAGGAAAAGCTCGCCGAGAAGAACGCCGACCTCTGCCGCAAGTACGGCATCATGCAGGCTCCGACGCTCGTCATTGACAGCGGCGACGGCGTCACGAAGTACAAGGGCGTGGGCGAGATAAAGAAGTTCCTCGAGAACACCACGGCTGTCGCGGGCTAAGCCCGAGTCGCCACGGTAAAGCACAGCATGACAAACCACCGGCTCGAAATTCGAGCCGGTGGTTTTTTACTCCTTTGCGAAGCTCATTCGGTAGGCGTCCACTTTGCGAAATCGAAGGGTATCGTGAGGACGTACCGCTCGCCCGAGCCGTCCGCCTCGGTAACAAACGTAAGGTGCAATCGGTACTCCTTCTCTTTATCCAAGACAGTAACGGTTGTCGCCCCCACAAAGAGCTCGGCGTCCGAACGGTATCCCTCGAAATAGCGGTCCGGGCTGTCCGGGTCCATGCCGCACCCTGCCTGCTCGGTCACGTCGAGCCACTCGCCGTCTTCGTGCACCTCCAGCGTCGTCGCGGCGCGGTCGAGCCACAGCCGCTCGCCGCGGTTTGCTCTTATCCCGAGCCCGAAGTAGTATTTCGGGGCGTCGCCCCTTATCGCAAAGTGAGCAAGGTCGAACGGCTTACTCGTCTGGGGAACGGTGTACTCGAACGTCACGGCATAGAGCTCCTCCCCCGTGGCATAATCGAAGTACTCCGTACTCAGGCACTCACGGAAGTTCACCGTGATACGGTAGCGCCCCGGCTCGTCTGTCGGCACGTAAATGCAGGTCCAACCGCTCCTGCCCTCGTATCCTACCCAAAACGGCGCTCTGCCGCCCTCCTGAGTGTACCCATTATAGTCGTAGAGCAGTCCGACGTTCTTCCACTCCGAACCCTCGCGGCGCTCTACCGTACCCATTTTATCTTCGCCGTACGGCATTACCTCGCTGCCGTCCACATACCGGCAGTCGGTAAAGGCGACGTCCGTGTCTCCGCATTCGTACCACAGCGTCATTCCGTCCCGAGAGTTACGCCCCACGTTTGACAAGGCAAACACGTTGAGCTTGTCCGTGTCGCCGGTGCATATCACCGGCGTCTTTGGGTAGCACTCGCCCTGCTTTATCGTGTACTTCTCCGCCACGAGCCCGAAATCCGGGTTCAGGTCGCGCGCTCGGAGGACTAGCACCTCCGCCACGGCAAGCGAGGCGAATATGGCTATCACAAGTATGATCGCGACTATTTTCTTCTTCATTGAAAATCCCTCCTTTGGAAACTTCTCCGCTATATTTTCGGGTCCGCCGGGTCCTGCCCGAACGTGACCGTCACATCGAAAGTGTCACCGTTCGAGCGTGAGAAGGTAAGTTCGACATCAGCTTGCGGGCTTTGATGTATATTTAAGAAAGGGGAACTGAAGAACCAAAATACAGTGGCAGAAGGCATACTGCCGAAAAGCTCATGAACAAAAACTTGATATTGCGGATTGCTGCATCTTGCGTCTACAATCTCTATTTCTTCGTCACCACGGAAAATAAGGAGGGAGGTCAATAAACTACCATCGTCCGTGTAGGTTGTCCAACCACCAAGCAGTTCGACATCGGCACGCTGAGGCTCTATCGTTACCATGAAGCTCACTTCTTCATACCGGTTGCCGATTTGATTATATGGCAAATTTTCCGGAAAGTACTCGAAAAAGTACAACTTCATTCTGTACACACCCGTCTCAGAGAACGGAATGGCTACTGCAACACGACAACTTTCTCCGGATGGCTTTATGTCGGCTCCTTGAATTTGTGTTTCGGCAGATACTAAAAAGAGCATTAAAGTGTCTACAGTAATATCACGTTCTTCAATCGTATTACCATTTATATCTAGCCGTTCGCATACTCCGCGCGGCCATGAACGATAAATTTCTCCTGTATCATTACGAGCTTTATAACCTCCGTACAGGTATTCTTGTTCGTTGCTCTTTGAGCGTACATTCAGCACCAGACTGTAGTCTTCCTCGTTATAGTGGAGTCCTGCAAAATCGATGTCGAACAACTCAGCCCCCTTCGTGAGCGTGACGGGCTCGGCACGGCCGTACCCGCTGTTCCCGTCGAACCGTATGCCGCCCGACACGTCTATGCCCGAAATGACTATCCGCCCGTCCTCATCGACGTGCGTCATCTCCGCGTTCCCGCGCGCTCGGAGGACGAGCATCTCCGCCGCGGCAAGCGAGGCGAACACGGCTATGACGAGTACCACCGCGACTATTTTCTTCTTCATCGCAAATACCTCCTCCCGTGATTTTCCGATCTCACCTCTATATGTCCGCACGTCACGATTTGGGGACAGCTTTTTTGAAGAATTTCAAAATTTTTTCGTTGCCGCCGGAAAGGCAGGACGCAAAAGAGCGCCGAACCCAAAGGGTTCGGCATTTCCTTTCATTGCCGAGCGCATCTGTAAAGAAAGCAGAAAAACGTGCGATTTACAAGTTGATTATTTCCGAGCGACCAATTATAATGTTTATATGAGCTTGTTTTTCGCAAAATTTACAAGCGTTGTTATAGAAACCCGAAAGGAGAGTATATTTATGGCAGAAACAACTTCTTCCAACAAGGAAATTGCCAAAGAACTTGCATTTGAAAATGTTATTACCACAGCGATCCAAATACCCGGCGTAAAAGTGCGTCGGGATAAATTCCTGGCGGAAATGTTTGCAGAGGATGCCGTCAACCTCCAAGACATAATTGATCTGGGACCTATACAAGCCAATGTATCACGGGAAAAATTACAGTTATTATCCTCAAAGCTGATCTTCAAGAGAACGAGTGAATCCTCTATTGCGTCATTTGTTGCGGGCATACCGGGCGGCTTGGCCATGGCCGCAACGATCCCCGCCGATCTTCTGCAATTCTTTGGTATGGCTTTGCGCCTAGCCCAGGAGATCTCCTATCTTTACGGCGCGGAAGATCTATGGAATAACAGTGAGGTCGATAGCGAAAAAATCAAAAATCAGCTGCTCCTATACTGCGGTGTCATGTTTGGAGTATCCGGCGCCGTTTCCGGCGTCCGTGTCCTGACGGTCCAACTTGCAAAAACAGCTCTGAAAAAGCTGCCGCAAAAGGCGCTTACGAAAACCTTCTGGTATCCGATCATAAAACAGATAGGAAAAGCATTGAGTATACGCGTTACAAAGACCACTCTCGCACAAGGGGTTTCCAAAGCTATTCCTATTATCGGCGGAGTGATTTCCGGAACGCTTAACTTTGCGTCTATGATGCCTATGGCCAACAGGTTGCAGCAAACGCTGGACAAAGCAAATTTTGAGTACACCGATGAGGAATTTGAAGCGGATATAGAAATTATCGACGGAGCTGATGAAAGCGAAAGCGGTGACGGCAAACCCGTTTCAATGAAAGACAAGATCTCCTCCGGGCTGAAAAAATCAACCAGTGAAATTGCCGGTTGGCTTTCAAAGAAAAAGCAGGCATTTGACGAAAAGCGAGCTATAAAGTCCGTGGATAAGGACGAAATATTTGATACCATCAAAAAGATCAAAGAATTGCTCGATGCCGGCATCATCACGCAGGAAGAATTTGATGACAAAAAAGCCGAACTTTTATCCAAAATCCAGTAAAGAGACGTTTCACGTATTTGTACATACCCAAAATCCCTCTGCTGATTTCTCAGCAGAGGGATTTTTTACACGGTTCTTCGCGGAGTTTTACGCGTTCTTGAGCGCGGCCTGCGCGGCGGAGAGGCGCGCTATCGGCACGCGGAACGGAGAGCAGCTGACGTAGGTCAGGCCGACCTTGTGGCAGAACTCTACGCTCGACGGGTCGCCGCCGTGCTCGCCGCAGATGCCGAGCTTGATATCCGGGCGGGTCTTGCGGCCGAGGTCGGCCGCAGTCTGGATAAGACGGCCGACGCCGGTCTGGTCGAGGCGGGCGAACGGGTCGCTCTCGTAGATCTTGTTGTCATAGTATGCGCCGAGGAACTTTCCGGCATCGTCACGGCTGAAGCCGAAGGTCATCTGCGTGAGGTCGTTCGTGCCGAAGCTGAAGAACTCGGCCTCCTTCGCTATCTCGTCGGCGGTGATGGCGGCGCGCGGGATCTCTATCATCGTGCCGACCTTGTAGTGCATCTTGCTTCCGGCCTCGGCGATTATCTTGTCGGCGGTCTCGGTGACCTGCTTCTTGACGAACGCGAGCTCCTTGACCTCGCCTACGAGCGGAATCATTATCTCGGGCACGACGTCCCAGTCCGGGTGCTTGGCCTGAACGTTGAGCGCGGCCTTGATGACGGCGGTGGTCTGCATCTTCGCTATCTCCGGATAGGTGACGGCGAGACGGCACCCGCGGTGACCCATCATCGGGTTGAACTCGTGCAGTCCGTTGATGATGGCCTTGATGTCCGCCACGGACTTGCCCTGAGTCTTCGCGAGCAGCTCTATGTCGGCCTCCTCGGTCGGCACGAACTCGTGGAGCGGCGGGTCGAGGAAGCGGATGGTGACGGGGTAGCCCTCCATCGCCTCATAGATAGCCTCGAAGTCGCCCTGCTGCATCGGCTCGATCTTTGCAAGCGCGGCCTCGCGCTCCTCGGGGATGTCCGAGCAGATCATCTCGCGGATGGCGGCGATACGGTCGGCCTCGAAGAACATGTGCTCGGTGCGGCAGAGGCCGATGCCCTCCGCGCCGAAGCTGCGGGCCTTCTTCGCGTCGGCCGGCGTGTCGGCGTTGGTGCGGACCTGAAGCTTGCGGTACTTGTCCGCCCACTGCATGACGCGGTCGAACTCACCGGCGATGGTGGCATCGACCGTCGGGATAAGGCCGGCGTAGACGCAGCCGGTCGTGCCGTCGATGGATATCGGGTCGCCCTCGTGGAAGGTCCTGCCCGCGAGGACGAAGGTCTTGTTCTCCTCGTCCATGACTATGTCGCTGCAGCCGGAGACGCAGCACGCGCCCATGCCGCGCGCGACGACGGCGGCGTGGGAGGTCATGCCGCCGCGGACGGTGAGTATGCCCTGCGCGGCCTTCATGCCCTCGATGTCCTCCGGGGAGGTCTCGAGACGGACGAGAACGACCTTCTCGCCGCGAGCCGCCCATGCCTTGGCGTCCTCGGCGGTGAAGACTATCTTGCCGCTCGCGGCTCCGGGGGAGGCGGCGAGGGCGCGCGCGAGCGGCTCGCTCTTGGCGATGGCCGCCGCGTCGAACTGCGGGTGGAGGAGAGTGTCGAGAGTGCGCGGCTCTATCATGAGGACCGCCTGCTTCTCGTCTATCATTCCCTCGTCAACGAGGGCGCAGGCTATCTTGAGCGCGGCGGCGGCGGTACGCTTGCCGTTGCGGGTCTGGAGCATGAAGAGCTTTCCGTCCTCAATGGTGAACTCCATGTCCTGCATGTCGTGATAGTGGCTCTCGAGTATGTTGCAGATCTTGACGAACTCCTTGTAGCACTCGGGAAGGGTGGTCTCGAGGTCGGCTATCGGGTTCGGGGTGCGGATGCCCGCGACGACGTCCTCGCCCTGAGCGTTCGTGAGGAACTCACCGAAGAGCGTCTTCTCGCCGGTGGCGGGGTTGCGGGTGAACGCGACGCCGCTTCCGGACGTGTCGCCCATATTGCCGAAGACCATCTCCTGAACGTTGACGGCGGTGCCCCAGGAGTACGGGATGTCGTTGTCGCGGCGGTAGACGTTCGCGCGCGGATTGTCCCACGAGCGGAAGACGGCCTTTATCGCGCCCATCAGCTGCTCCTTCGGGTCGGTCGGGAAATCCTCGCCGAGCTTGGCCTTGTACTCGGCCTTGAACTGCGAGGCAAGCTCCTTGAGGTCGTCGGCGGTGAGCTCGACGTCCTGCTTGACGCCGCGAGCTTCCTTCATCGCGTCGATAAGCTGCTCAAAGTACTTCTTGCCGACCTCCATGACGACGTCGGAGTACATCTGGATGAAACGGCGGTAGCAGTCCCACGCCCAGCGGGGGTTGTTCGACTTCTTTGCCATGACCTCCACGACCTCTTCGTTGAGGCCGAGGTTGAGGATGGTGTCCATCATTCCGGGCATTGAAGCGCGCGCGCCGGAACGAACCGAGACGAGGAGCGGGTTGTTGAGGTCGCCGAACTTCTTGCCGGTAATGCCCTCCATCTTTTCGATGTACTCGAGTATCTGCGCCTCGATGTCGGGGCCGATGCGTTTGCCGTCCTCATAGTAGCGGGTGCAGGCCTCGGTGGTGATGGTGAAGCCCTGCGGGACGGGGAGACCGAGATTGGTCATCTCGGCAAGGTTCGCGCCCTTGCCGCCGAGCAGCTCACGCATCGAGCCGTTGCCCTCGGAGAACAGGTAAACATACTTTGTCATGTGCTTTCCTCCCAAATTTTCTTCATTGCCGCGCAGCGCGGAGGCCGGGGAGGCTCCCGCAAATCGCGTATTTTAAATAGGTATAGCGCTGTTATGCAAATATTATATCATAAAGCGGCAAAAAGAAAAGGGGAAATTTCACATTTTTAGCAAAAATATTTGAAAACGGTTTCCATGCAGGGCAGTGGTAGGGACAGTGAAGAAGTAAGAATGAAAAGTGAAGAGTGCAAAGCCTCGCAGAGTTCGCCGCCAAAGGCGGCGAATAATTCTAATAAGTTAAGTAAATTTCGGCGGCGTGTACGGCGAAATTTACTCCTTACGCGGAGCGTGCGTCGAAGACGGCAAAGCCGTCGAGGTGCGTAGCGGAGCGCTCGCCGTCGGCAGCGCGCAGCGCTGTCCGGCGGCTTCGCGGCAAATTGGTAAGCGAGCGAAGCGAGCGCGATTTGCCGCAAAAAGGAAATAGCCCGAAGTCGCAAGGACTTCGGGCTATTTCCTTTGGCGGAGAAGGAGGGATTTGAACCCTCGCGGCAGTTTCCCACCCTACGCCCTTAGCAGGGGCGCCTCTTCGGCCTCTTGAGTACTTCTCCACAGCCGAAACACAGATAGTATTGTAATCCATAGCCGGGAAATTGTCAAGGGGTGAAAGCGAAAAAGTTCTCGCCGCTCCGCCGGACGTCTGCGCGCCTCTGCGCCTCTCCGCCGCGGAGGCGTCCCCCGCGCTCTTTGACGCGAGAAGCGGGACGGAGCCCGTCCCGCTTCCCTTCTCCCCCTACGCAGGCCCGAGCCGCGCAAAGACTAAGCCCGACAACTCGGACAACCCGGCACGAGCGGCACGCCTACGCAAGCCCGAGCCGCGCGAGGACGAAGCCGACTATCGCCGCCGCGACGGCGGTGATGACCTTGTCCGCCACCGTCTCCCAGCGCCTCGCCGGCCGCGACTCTATAGCGGTGACCTTTCCGTCGAGCTTAGTCATCGAGTCGGCCATGTCGCTCTGCTTTGTCGCCATCCGCTCGACCGATATGGCGAGCCGGTTGATGGTCTCGGTGAGCTCCTCGAGCTTGTCGAGCCGCCTCGCGTTGCCGCGCGAGCGCGACTCTATCTCGGTGATGCGCCTTTCGAGATTCGGATCCAACCCGGTCTCCCCTCCGCTCACTTGCCGCTTCCGAGCTTTGTGAGCCCGTCGAGGTAGCGCTGATACCCGTCAAGGTACTGCTTATAGTCGTCAAGATAGCGGTCGTACGCCTGCCGCTCCAGCTCCGGCACCCTGTCCGCGAGCTGTGAAGCGTAGTAGTTTCCCGCCTGCGACGCGGCGGACACCGCGTAGGAGGACGGTATTCCGCCGCTCGCCGCGCTCGCTATGCCGAGAGCGTCCTCGGCGGCGCGGCGTCCCTCGCGTATATACTGCTTGCGGAAGCTCCCGTAGACCGGGTCGCTTGTCGCGTCATAGCTGAAGCCGGACGGCGCCGCCGGCGCGGCGACGAACGACCCGGCGCTCCCGCCGGCAAGTCCCGCCGCGCCGAACGGATTGTACTCGCTGCCGTCCGCGCCTCCGCTGTAGCTTCCGTTCCACGCGCGCAGACGCTCCGCGCCGAGATGCGCGAGCGTCCGCGCCTCGTCCGTCGCGGCGGAGTTGTAGTCCTGCTTGTAGCGGAGCAGCCCCATCCCGACGTCCGCGTTCTGCTGTGCGAGCCGCAGGTCGGCCTCCGAAAAGCTGTCATAGAGGCCGGCTCCGCGTGCGGCCTTCAGAAAATCCTCATATGTGTACATTTTTCTCCCGCCCCCAAAGCGGTGCGAGCCGCTTCGGGGTCTCCTTTCCGTTAAAATAGTCGATGGCGCGCGGGCGGAGACTTCCGCCCCGCGCCTGCCGTGAAGCGTCGGCGTCCGCTTTTACAGCTCGCTTCCGACATAGAACTCACGAGTAAGCGAGTGCAGCCTGTACCCGCCCTCCGCCTCGAAGCGTATGCGGAAGCTGTCGGCTCTCCTCGGCACGAGCGGTATCACAAAGCTGCGCTTCCCCTCCGCCGTGAGCTCCGCCGCCCTGCGCCACTCGCCGTCCGGGCTGTCCAGCACCGACACCGTCACCCGGCTTCCCGCGTCGAGCTCCATGCGGACTATGAGCTTCATGAGCCCCTTCCTGTTCGGCTCGCCCGAGGTGAAGTCCGCAAACTCCGCCAAGCTGCTGACCGCGCCCTCCGAAACCGCGTCGCGCGGCAGATCCTTGCCGTCCACGCTCCAAAGTCCGCCGTCCGCCGAGAGGAAGCAGAGCCCGCCGTAGAGCGTGCAGAAGTCTACCGCCTCCGTTTCATCCTCGCGGAACCACATCCCGAGCCGCGTGTCGAACACGAAGAGCGAATACTTCCCGCTGTCCTCGCTTTGCATCGAGACGTAGTATTTCGTGCCGTCGCTCCCGGCGGCGGCGTCCCTGAAGCGCTCCGCGCCGAACGGCGCGGAGACGCTCTTCGGCATCCCTCCGCTGTAAGCGACTATTCCCGCGCGGGAGAGGTAATAGAGCGTCTCTCCCGCGACGGCAAGGCTGCCGCCGCTCCCCTCCGCCACGCCGAGCGAGGCAGAGCCCATCACCTGGAAGTTAGACGGGCGGTCGCCGTAGACCTTGTACACCTGCTCCTCCTTGAAGAAGCACGGGTAGCCGAGGTAGGCGCACGCGCCGGTGAAATCCCCGGCGCTCCCGACGCGGACGGCGTAGCTGTCGGTCGAGATGCCGTCAAACACGTTCCAGTTGAACGGGTCCCCGAGCTTGGAGGCATAGACGGTATCGCCCTTGCAGCCCCAAAGCCTGTTCTCGTTCTCGAAGATGAAGTCCATCTCCGGCACGTCGCGCGAGACGGTGAGACTGCCGGAATACGTCGAACCAAACGTGTTGTCGTAGAAGCGGAGACTGTCGCCGTCTATCTCGCGCACGACCGCCGTAATGTCGCCGCCCGGAAGCCCCTTCACCGTCACGGCGTCCCCCACGCGGAACTTCCCCTGCCAGTTCGCGCCGGACATATACAGCGTATTAGCGTTCGCGGGCTCTCCGGCGTAGGTCCCGTCCCGAACGCTCATACTTCCGGAGGCGCTCGCGGCAAGACTGCCGAACTTACCCGTTTCGCGGTCGTAGTACGCCCTGTCCGGCAGGATGACGACGTACGCGCCGAGCGACGCAAACCTCTTTTTCGTGTCGGTGACCGTCCCGCGCCGCACGCCGTCCGCGTAAAAGTCGGTGCCGTCCACATGGAAAAATCCGTCCCCGCCGTACACGCCGTTCGGCGTTTCGAGCGTCCGCAGGCGGCGTCTCGGCGCGCGCGGCGAGAGCAGCGGCCAGCTGTCGCCGGAGATGTTTGTCATGCCGCGTATCGCCCCGTCCGAAGCGCCCGCGCTCCTGTCGTACCCGCGGAACTCCGTCTGCACGGTTCTGCGCCGGCTGCCCGTGTTCGGGATCATCGGAAGCCCCGGGGTCATGCCGCGCCTCCGTCCGCGGGGACGCCGCCGCTTTCTTCCGCGCCTTCTTCGCCACCGAAGCTCACGAATGCATCGAGCGCCTCGAGATGCGCCGGAAGTATCGACTTCGGGCGCGGAAGCGTGAACCGCGGGAACTCCTCCCGCACCTCCACTGCGCCGAGCTCGGCGCGGCGGCGGGCATAGTCCGGCGCGAGCGCCTTGTCGCGGAACACGAAGCCTCCGTCCTCCGTGAGCTTCAGACCGCCGGAGCCGTCCTGCTCGGCATACTCGCGCACGAGCTTCATCTCCTCCGCGCAGAAGAACTCCACGTGTGGCTCGAGCAGCCGTTTGAGCGTCACGAGCGCGTATGCCGTCTCATAGTCCGTTTCCTTCCGCATGAGCGCCAGCGCCGCCGTGTACGCCGCGACGCACTGTAAAAGATACACTGTAACCCTTCCTTTCTTCCCTCCGCCCTGTCGGGCGGAGGGAACATCATTCCTACTCGCCCGCCGGTCCGACCGACGGCGGCGCGGGCGTTATCTGCTCGCCGTTCAGGTAGAGGCTGCCGGTTATGTCCACTCTGCCGGAGAGGCTGATGTTCGGCGCGTTTATCGTCGCGCGCCCCTCCGACGTCATGTACAGCACGCCGCCCGAGTCTATGCTCACTCCGCCGGCGCTCTGGATCTTCATTGCAAACGCGATGCTGCCGACGTTTGCGGTATAGATGAACATTCTGTACCTTGCCTCGTTCCCGGTGCCCGCGCCCCTGTCGTCCAGGCGGATGCCTCCGGCGGTGAGGTGCCGGTTGAGGTAGCACATCTCTATCTCGCCGCTCACCGCTCCCGTCGCTTCGAGAACGCTGCGGAACGTCCTGCCGGTGATGGTCCCGGTGGTTATGTTGTCGCCGTTTATCTCCGTTCTGCCGCTGCCGGAGAGGTCCTCGAAGAGCACCATTCCCTTGAACTGTATGGTCTCGGAGCTTATGGTGACGTCCCCGGAGGTGAGACGGACAGACGAGCTCCGTTCGCCGTTTTCCACCGTCAGCACCAGCCCGCTCGCCCACTGCCGGAGCGACGAGATGTTTCCCTCCGCGTCTCCCATGCGTATCGACAGCGGATGCGTTATGACCTCCGACATATCCGCAAACGCCGTGTCGTTGATGTTTTCCCTGCCTATGTTTGCAAGGGTGTACCGAAGCTGTTCGAGCAGCATATAGAGGTAATTCGTCACCGTGTCGAGCCGCCGCTCGGCGCTCTCTCCCGCCTCAAAGGACGGGAAGCCTATATCCGCCGCGAAAATACTGCCCGGCATTCGCATCTCTCCTTCCGTTTTGCCTGTTCCGTTTTTCGCCGCCCCTCATCTGAGTCGGTTTCCCTCAGATTTCGTGAAAACCTGCGGCGATCTGCACGATCGCTCTCAAACGACGGCCAGTATCGTCAGCGTCTTCATCCACGCCATCGTTTCCAGCGGTTCGTTGGACTTATACATCTCTTCCGTGATGTATTTCGTCTTAATCGCGCCGTCATATATATACGTTATGGTGTGACCCCATCCGTACGGAATGAGTTTCAGGCCGTCGTCGTTGGCATACAGCATCACGGGGCAGCTGAACCGGCGGTTGCTGTGATAATATCCGGTCACCACGCCGTTCTTCCCGGTAATATCAAAGGAACACAGGTTCAGCATGTTCTCCGCGGGGCACGATTTCATTACGCTGAAGCTGTTCGTGTTGTCGTTGCCGACTTTCAGCTGCAAACTATACCACGTCATGACGCTTGTTACCAGCTTGTCGTCCACGTACCCCTTCGTCGCCGCGTCCGTTGACGCCGTCGGCGTCCGCAATCCGGTGATCTTGTGGGACATCATGTCGATATCGCCGTTCACCGATCCGCCCGCGACCGCAGACAGATACCTATAGTTGCCGTTCGACGGTGTGAGATAGTCGGAGTTCTCGACGGCCTTCGCGATCTTCCCGTTCACGCCCTTCAGCAGACCTTCTATCTCCGTCTCGGTCTCGGTCGAGACTGTGTTCGGCCCCGGGTCGCCCTTCGCGCCCGGTGCGCCGTTCGTGCCGTCCGCGCCCTTTGCGCCGTCCTTGACGGTGAACTCGTGCGCTCCGGCAGCGTCCGTGATCGTGACCTTAGTACCGCCGCTCACCGTCGACGTTGCCACCGTCGGGCTGACACCGTCCTTGCCGTTCGCGCCGGCGGCTCCCGGAGCGCCGGCAGCGCCGTCCTTACCCGGCGACCCGTCGTCGCCCTTGTCGCCCTTGAGCGAGCCTGAGTCCAGCTTCTCCTGGAATGTCTCGCCGTCCTCGAACGCTATGTCCCCAGCGCCGATGGTGACGTCCGCCGCGAGCGCCTTGCCGTTCACTTTTCGCGTCGTCGGCACGGCGTTTACGTCGCTCGCCCCGAGCGTAATATCCTCCGACAGCGCATGTCCGTTGACCGTCCGCGTGGTCGGCACCGCTCCGACGTCCGCGGCGGACGGCATCCATGTGTCCGCCCGGGCGTGAACGTCGGCGGCCGTCGGCATCCACGTGTCGGGGCGCGCCTTCGCCTGCTCCGCCGTGACCTTGTGCGGGTTCTCGACGTCTTCCGTGTGCGCGGAGAGCTTTTCATCCACCGCGTCGGCGCTCCCCTCCGGGTCATAGTTCATCTCGGGAAGCTGCTCTGCCTTGACCTTGCCCTCCACCAGGTCGGCCTTGTTCTTCATCGCCGCCTCGTATACGCCGGAGTCAACCTTGCCCTCGAGAGCGGTCTTGGTCTCGGCGTCGTCGGCCTTGCCGGCGAGCTCGGTGCGGATGTCGCCGTGCGCTTCACCGCTCGCGTCATGCTCGGAGAGGGCGGTCGCGGCGGCGGTCTTGGCCGCCTCAAGCTCGTCCTTGCCGGCCTTCTCCGCGAGCGCCGCCTTGGTCTCCGCGTCGTCGGCCTTCTTCGCGAGCGCCGCCTTGGTCTCCGCGTCGTCGGCCTTCTTCGCAAGCGCGTCCTCCGTGCCCTTCTTGTCCGCTTTGTCCGCGAGGCGGCTCGCGACGCTTGTCTCGTCCGCCTTCTGCTCGAGCTCCGCGCGTATGTCCGCGTGCGCCTCGGGCGAGGCGTCGTGCGCGGAAACCGCGTCCGCGACATATTCCTTTGTCGCGAAGTCCTGCCCCACTATCTCCTCGGCGCGCACCGCCGCGCGCTCGGACGCCTCCGCAGACGCGGCGGCTGCGTCTCTTGCCGCCGCGCTGTCCTTCGCCGCCGCTTCCGCGCCCTCGCGTGCAAGCTCGGCGTCGATGCGCTCCAGCTGAGCCTTTTCGTCAGCGGCCTCGGCGGCGTCCCTTGCGGCCTCGGCGCTCCTTCTTGCCGCGTCCGCCGCGTTCTCGCTCTCGGCGGAGTTCTTTGCCGAGTTTTCCGATGCCTCCGCGCTCGACTGTGCGGCCTCTGCGGACGCCGCCGCCTGCTCCTCGCTCGAACGCGCCGCCGCTTCCGCGCTCTCCGCGCCGCTGCGCGCGGTCTCCGCATCCGAGACGTACCCGGAAAGCAGCTCCGCCGCATCCTCTACGGCGTGGCGGGAGGCGTCCTCCGCCGCGGTTTCGGCCGCCGTCTCCGCGCGGACGGCGCTGTCCTCAGCGTCCGCCGCGCGTGCGGCGGCGACGCGCGCGTAGTACTTTCCGTTGTCCTCGTCCTCGCCCTTGCGGACGCCGGTCTCTCCGTGAGCCCAGCTCTCCGCCTCGGCGGTGTAGCGCTCGGACGCTGCCTCGTGCCGCTCCGCGCCCTGCTCGTGCTCTTCAGAGAGGATCGCGTACCCGCGCGCTTCCTCGAGGACCGCAGTCACCATGTCTCCCTGTATGTCCCCAAGCTCGCAGAGCGTGCGCCACTCTCTCTCGCTCGCGTACATGTACTCGAGGCACTTATTTTCTCCGTTGAAGCGGAGCTCCGCGCGTTCGCCGCGCTCGCCCGCGAGGGTCTTCAGCCACTCCTCCTCGCTTCCCCGGAACCCGTGCTTTACGGCTATGCCGTAAGCCGTCAGGTAGTATCCGCGCCAACCGCCGTGCGGCGGCGCTCCTATGCCTTCCGGCGCGTCCGCGCGGATCTCATCCGGCGCGCCGAGACCGTCATAAGACGGCAAACCGCTCATATCAAGCCCTCCTTATATGCGTCCGCCGGACGCCAGTGCGTGGTGAGATAGCGCAGAAACTCCGCCCAGTGCGTGTTGAACATCGTCATGGTGTTCAGATACCTGTCGTACTCACCGTTCGCGAAATCTATCATCGCCGCGAGATACGCGGTGTACAGCTTGTCGTGCGGGGGACGCACCAGCAGCTCGGTCGTCCTGTCGGCCTCGTACTCGTACCGGACTATCTCCTCCGGCGCGAACAGCAGCGCCTCCGTCTGCACAAGTCCCTCGCACTCGTTTATCCATTCGGTCTTGCTCTCGTTTGTGAAGCCGTTCGGCTTCACCGCATCTACTCTTTTTATTGCTTCCTCCAACGTCATCAGTTACCACCGTCCCGTTTTGAACGCGGATACCCGCGCATTTTGCGCGGTTCCCGCCCGGCAAAGTCCGGGCGGGAACCCGCTGAAAAGTATCGTTGTGCCGTATTTGGCGTGACTTTCCGCTTACTCGCTTATAAGCTTCGTGCCGCCCGCGACGCCGCACACGGCGGCGAAGCATTTCCCAAAAAGTCCTGCGGACTTTTCGGGAGCCCTTTCAATTGAAATGCTCGCCCCGAATGAATCGGGGCTCCGCGAAGTTAGCGGCTCCGCCGCTAACTTCAACCGCCGGAACCACGGCGGCGCGGCTGACGCCGCAGAGCCCTTTCCGCTTACTCGCTGATGAGCTTCGTGCCGCCCGCGACTCCGCACACGGCGGCGAAGCGCCAGTCGTTGAAGCCGGCGGAGAAGCGGGCGTAGCCGCTCCAGATGTTCGCGTCGTTGGAGTCGCTCGTGCGGCTGCGGACCTCGAGCGGCGTCCTGTCGAGCCAGACCGCGCCGCCGTGCTCGTCGTTGTAGCGGCTGTCAAGCAGCACCCACGGCTGAGTTCCCTCGCCGATGTACTGATTGAGGTACGGCCAGACTATCACGTTCCACCTGCCGAAGATGTAGTTGAAGCCGTTGTTCTCGGTCGAAGGATCCTTGTCCGCGCCTATCGCCGCGAACACCGCCTTCTTGAGCTTGTAGTCGTTGGGAATGAGTATCGTGTCCGGCGCGATGTCGAGCAGGTCGTCGTTATCGCCGCGGAAGTGCTGCATGGCGGTCTCCGCCGCCGCGAGCGCGTCCTCGCTGAATGCGTCCGAGAACATGTTCGACTGCGCCTTGCCGCTCACCATCGCGGGATGATCCTTTGCAAAGAGCGCCTTCTTATCCGCCGTGGTGACATCGAAGGTCTTGCCGCGGAAGTCCGCCGTGGTCTTGCCCGCCACGGCCGCGCCGTACAGCGCCGCCGCGAACTGCTCGCGCGTGCGGTAGTAGCCCGCCACGAAGCCGCTCGGCTTCTGCTTGAGGTCGATGAGCTTCGAGTCCTCGACTATCTCGCGCGAGAGCGCGAAGCTGTTCTTCCATGTCATGTGCTCGAGAACCTTGGTGTACCCCTCACGCATGCCGTCCACGGGATACTCGCCGTTCTCGCCCACCGGACGGAAGCCGTTCATCGCCGTGAGCGACGTGAACTTTTCCGCCCAGTGGCGGCTGCGTCCCACATTGAAGAGCTCGGGGATCATCGAGTTCTTCTCGAACGACTCGCCGCGCTTTTCGATGAACATCCTGATGGGCGCCTGGCTCTTCGCGAATATCGAGTCCTGAAGGCCGCTGCCCTCGCTGAAAATAATATTTGCCATTCTCTACCTTTCCCGGCGGCACCCGCCGCCCGGGAACCCCTTTCTTACGGATTTTTCCTGCGCCCGGCGTACCTTGCCGGGCGCGCCGCTCTTACTCCCCGGCGTCCGGCGTCACGAACCGGATAAGCACGGGGTCTCCTTCTGCCTTTCCCTCGATGCGGACTATCTCCGCCGCGCCGCCGGCCGTCGCCGTCACCTGCATCCCGCCGGTGGCTATAGTGACCTTGTCGCCGAGGTTTATCGCCGCCGCGTCCGCCGAGAAGGTCGTCTCGAACACGATATCCGGCTGCACGCGCATGACCGGGATGAGCTCGCCCGAGGTACACTCGCTGTCGCGCTCGCACAGGCTGATGTAGCTCGGCCTTGTCTTTGCCGCCGCGATCTCGAGCTTGCCGTTAGTGACCGTCAGCGTCATGCCCGCCTTCGGCGTTATCGCGCCGACGGGAAGATACTCGGTCACCGGCGCGCGTCCGTCGTCGGTCGAATGAATGAAAAATGCCATAACCGTCCGCCCCTTTGGTATCGGGGCTCCTCCTTTGTTCTTTATTTGCCGGGCGGCTGTAGAGCCGCTTTTTGCCGTCCGGAGCTCTCGGACCGTCTGCGAGCCGTCCGCAGACCGCCGCGCTCCCGGACGTCGCCGGTGCCTACCGCCCGTACCTTTATCCGTCCGTGTGCCTCGGGAATGTCCGCGCGGCGCGGTCACGCGCACCAATGCCGCTCCCGCGCGGCGCGTAATGACTTCGCCCGTCTGCGCCGTACCGACGCCGCGCCGGACATTCCTCCGCCTCACGTTCGGATGTCTTCCTCAGCCCCGGAGCGAGGAGATGTAGCGCATGTAGTGGCGCGCTATCTCAGCGTCGCTTATCCCGGGATTCATCGCCTTGTAGCCCTCGCGTATCTCCGCGGGGACGCTCACCGCGTCCGCTCCGCGCGTCCGGGTCCTCAGGAGATGCTGCTTTGACGCGGCGGCGGCACGCGCCGCCTGCCTGCCGAACTCAGCGGCGCGCGCGGCAAGCGCGTCAAAGTTTGCGAGCCGGTATGCGTCCACAAAGCTGTTTCCCCTGCGCACGAGCTCGTAGAAGCGCGGGTAGCACTCCATGCCGAGCAGATCCTCCGGCCCGCGTATCGAGGGGTCGAGCGCCGCTATCTCGCGTATCTGCGCGGCGATCGCGGGCGTCATCGCGGGAGGGCCGAACGGCACGCACGCACACCCGCACGCCGCGGCGGTCTCCTCCGGCGCGTACTCTACGTACTCCTCCGGCGCGTGCCCGTCCTCGACGGCGAGGAAAACGTCCTTCTCCGCGACGTTCTCCTTCTTGCGTTCCCGCGCGGTCTTACCGCCGCCCGCGCCGGACTTTCCTCCGCTCTTTGCGTTATTCTTGAAGTCGTTCATTCCGATATCTCCTTTCCCCGAACTCACTTGGCGGTGTTCGGTACTTTGTTTTTCTCTCCTCCGTCGGAGCAGATCTTGACGATACTCTTGCCCTTCTTCGCCTTGAGAAGCGCGGGCGCCTTGACCTTCTGTGCTCCGCCGTTAGATATGGCTCCGATGTATCCGCTGTTTTTCACTGTATCACTCCTTTAATTGTAATTCTCTCCCCAAAAGTCCGAAGGACTTTTTGGGGATCCTCCGATCAAAATGCTCGGCACAAATGAATTGTGCCTCCGCGAAGTTAGCGGCAAAGCCGCTAACTTCAACCGCGCGAACCGGCGCGGTTTCGCGGCTGGCGCCGCGAAAAGTCCGAAGGACTTTTTGGGGACCCTCCGATCAAAATGCTCGGCACAAATGAATTGTGCCTCCGCGAAGTTAGCGGCAAAGCCGCTAACTTCAACCGCGCGAACCGGCGCGGTTTCGCGGCTGGCGCCGCGAAAAGTCCAAAGGACTTTTTGGGGACCCCTCCGATCAAAATGCTCGGCACAAATGAATTGTGCCTCCGCGATGTTGCCTGCGGCAACATCAACCGCCGGGACTGCGGCGGCGCGGCTTCGCCGCGATGGAAATGCCCCTATCCGCGCTGTTTTTCGCTCTCTCCCGACGCCGTTTCTTTTTCAAGCTTCAGCTTTTCAATGAGGCTCGCCTTCGTCTCCCCCGCGCCGGGATAATGTAACATTGCTTCCCCAAAAAGTCCCTTGGACTTTTTGGGGACCCCTCCGATCAAAATGCTCGGCACAAATGAATTGTGCCTCCGCGATGTTGCCTGCGGCAACATCAACCGCCGGGACTGCGGCGGCGCGGCTTCGCCGCGATGGAAATGCCCCTATCCGCGCTGTTTTTCGCTCTCTCCCGACGCCGTTTCTTTTTCAAGCTTCAGCTTTTCAACAAGGCTCGCCTTCGTCTCCCCCGCGCCGGGATAATGTAACATTTCCATTTTCGTCCAGAAGAGGACGAGCGTCTCGGTCTCGCTCGGGTCTCCGAACGCGCCGGTCTGGAGGTTCAGGCGGGTCTCCTGCCACATCGCCTCGCGGTTTGAGGCGAGCGGAGCGGAGGTGTCGCAGGAGAAGATGAACCTGTCGTTCCAGCGCCATCCGCCGGAGGGATCGCGCTCGAGAAAGTCCCATCTGTCAAACGTCGAGTAGCCCGGGTTGCCGTGGACGTCTCTGCTGAGCACCGGGCGCGGCTCGTCCGCGTATGCGAGCTTGAAGCGGAACATCGCCTCAAACAGCGCGGCATACGCCGCCTCCTTCATGACGCGCTTGCTCTCGAGCCGCCCCGCCGACTGCGCGGCGGCGAACGCCTTGGCCTTGCCGCTCGTTGCGGTGGTGTCCCGCCGGCCCTGAAAGCTGTCGGTGATGCCGATGGTCTGCCGCGCCTCCTCGTACACCTCCGCGAGGTACGCCATGTCGTAGGACACGTCCGCCTGTATGTTGAACACCCCGATGAGCTGCTTGTCCGCGGCCGACGTGAGCCGCGCGACGCGCATGTCTCCCGCGTCGCTCTCGACCGTAGCGGTCGCCGGCAGCGTCACGATGCTTCCCCCGCCGATCAACTTATCGATTATCTTCGCTTCGATGCGGTTTGTCGTGTTCTGCTGGCTAGCTATTTTGTCGATGTCGCTGTCACCGAGGAACTTGCCGTACACGCTGACGTTCTTCTGGAGTATTATCGGATAGATCCCCGGCTTGTAGAACGGTATCCTCGTCGGCAGTATCCTCATCTCGGGGACGTAACCGTCCTCCGCGCCGCCGGGCGGCGGCGCCTCCTCCGTCCGGACTGCTCCGGGGACGACGCTGCCGTCGCTCCTGACTATCGGCGTCCACAGCTCCTCGTACTCCTCCTCGCACTCCTCCCAGTCGTCCGCGCCGCAGTACGGACAGACGTCCTTCTCCTGCGGCTCACCGTCCGGGTCGGACAGGTCCTGCCAGTCAAGCGCGCGGATCTCCTCCGGCACGGCGTCCGGCTTCGCGGCGGCGTTCTCCGCTTCGTCCCCTTCGGGCGACGGCGCGGGCGACGGGCGGAACCGCTCCCTCATCTCCGGCGCGCCACACTTGCGGCACCGGCGGAGGCGGCGCGACTGGTAGTCCTCCATGTCGGCAAGAACGGTGTCGCACACCCAGCTGAAAAGTCCGATGCCTCCGTCGCCGTTGCGGTAGTAGGCGACGTACTGCGTGACGAGGTCGTCCGCGCCGTCCTCCGAGCCCTTTGCGGACGGGTCGGTCTCGCTCTCGTCCTTGACGTCCACGCCGTAGCGGCGGCGGATCTGATCCTTCGTCTGCGGCAGCTTGAGGAAGATGTAGTCCATGTCCTCGATGCCGGTGTAGACGCCGTCCTGCGGGACTATCTGCCTCGGGTGAAGCGCCGAGACCGCGAGCTCCCCCGCCTCTCCCGCGCTCTCGTCCCACTCGACAAGGAACGCCGCGCCGCCCTGTATCGGCACCGTCCGCTCGAGCATGTCGTTTATCTGCTCGAACGGCAGCCGGTCGAGCTCGCCTCTCAGCATATCCTCGATGAGCTTCGCCTTCGGCTCGTCCTCGCGCCGGCGCGCCGTGACCTTCGGCTGCGGAATGGTGCTCGACACCTGCGCCTCGATAAGCTCGGAGCAGATGTTCCTGATGTGCGGCGTTACTGTCCGTCTCTCGTGCGGCACCATCCGGCGGATGCCCGCGTCGCCGAGGTACAGCGCCTCGCGCCCGCTCATCTTCGCGGCCTCCGCCGCGAACGCGCTCTCGCTCCTCTCCAGCCGCTCCTGCCAGAGTTCGAGGCGCTTTCTCTGTTTCCTGTTCACTTCCAAAGTTACCCCCGTATCTGTTTTGTCTCACTTTCCGCGCGGGGACGGCGCGCCCCACCTCTCCCGCAGGAGCCTCCGTTCCTCCCGGGAGGCGGCGTACCAGTCCTCCCACATGCTGTCGGTCCACCGCGCCGTGTCCCCCGGCTCGGGCAGGGCGTCCCCGCTCTGCTGCGGACGGATGAAGTGCGCTATCGCGAGCGCCATCACGCGGTCGTCATGCGCGCCGGTCTCCGCCGCCGCGCGGCCGTCCTCACCCCGCACAAAGGAAAGCATCTCCTCGAGCGTTCCCGCGTCCCGGACTATCCCGATGTTCTCCCGCGCCGCGCGGATAAGTCCCGCGAGCATCACCGGGCGCGTCCGCGACGTGGTGAGGACGCCGTAGCTGTGCTTCGGCGCGTGCGTGTAGTCGTCCACGCTCTCGCGGACATACAGCCTCGGATAGCCCAGCCGCTCAAGCTCGAGCGTGGGATAGGTCGAAAAGTTTGTCTCGAGGCCGACGAGCCCGTCGTTGTAGAACCTGCCGAGGCAGAACGTCTGCCGCGCGAAGACGTCCTCGTCCATCTGCTGCCTGTGCAGCACGCACACCTGCTCGCCCGAGCGGTTGTCGAGCACCTGCACGCAGAAGCTGTCCGACCCCTCGCCCGCCGTGTCCCCTCCGAGGACGTAGGGGACTCCCGGCTCCGGCTCCCGGTAGATAAAGACGAACCCGTCGCCGCACTCCTCGAAGCGGATGTCGCGGAGCTCTCTCCCGTCGTCGGCGTAGGTAAATACTCCCGTTCGCACGGGTGTTTCCGCGCGGGCGAGGCGCTTCGTTATCTCCGCCGCGTTGAAGACGCTCCTGCCCGCCGTCCCCCAGACTCCGAGCGCGTACACCTCGTAGAAGTACCCGTCGCTCTCGCGCATGCGCTCGAGCTGACCGCAGTATTCGTCGTCTACGAAGCGGTTGTCTCGGTAGGTGGACTCGTGCGTCCTCACGTCCGGATCCTCACGGTCGAAGAACCGCCTCTTCAGCCAGTGGCGGACGCTCACCGGGTTGAACGTGAGGATTATCTGCTTGTAGAACGGCGTCTCGCCGCGCAGACGGATGTTCAGCTGGTTGAGGTCGCTCTCGAGGAGCTCGCTCGCCTCCTCCACCCAGACCCCGGTGATGCCGTAGATGCTCTTCAGCTTCTCGACGTCGTCAAGCCCCGCGAAGAGTATCTCGCTCCCGTTCGGGAAGGTCACGTTCATCGCGGTGACGCTCCTGCCGCAGCCGATATCCGGATAGAACTCGTCCACCGTCTCGAGTATCTGGCGGTAGCAGCTCTCGCGGAGCGTCCTGCCGACCTTCCTGCACACGAGGAACCTGTGACCCGGCTCGCAGACCGCCCTCTCGACGAGCTTCCGCGCGGCAAAGACGCTCTTTCCCGAGCCGCCGCCCCCTTTCAGCACGAGGAAGCGGTGCTCGTCGCGGTAGAGCGGAAAGAACGAGTCGTTCGTGGTGGCGCGGAGACGGCGGTACCACTCCGCGAGCCGCCCGTCCCGCTCCGCCGCCTCCTTCGCCCCGCACTCATACAGCGCATCCTCCTGCGGCCTATCCATCCCCGCTCACCTCCGCCGCCTGCTCCGCCGCGTCCAGCTTTTCCCTGAAGCTCATCCCTCCGAACGCCGCCCGCGGCGCGGTCTTCGCGTCTCCGCCCCGCCGGTAGCCGTAGTTGTTCTGGAGGTTGAAGATAAGCCCCTGGACGCCGGTGCCGCGCGTGACGAGCTCCCCCTCGAGATACGCCTCTATCCGCTCGGCGGCGAGCTCCGCCTCCTTCGCGTGCAGAGGATGCTTCTCCGCGTCGAGATACTCCCGCCACTCGCTCTTTCCTATCCCGAGCGAGAGGCAGAGCCCGCTCACCGACGGCGGCACGACGTACTGCACCCGCCGTATCACCTCGCCCCGGTCGTTCGTGAGCGGTTCGCCGTTGCGGTCCTCCGCGTCCACCGTCCGGCATATCGACTCGAAGTACCGCTCTAGCGCCGCCCGAAGCTCCTCCGGCGTGTACCTCGGCGCGCCGCGCGCGGCCGCCGTCTTCCTTCGCCGCGCCGAACCGCCCTTCGCGCCGCCGGCGGACTTTGCCGCGCCGCCGGAGCTTCGCGACGTCCGCGGACGCGCGGACGTCTTTTTCTTCGCCGCTTCTCCCGTATCCTTTTCCGTTTCGTTCAACCGATCGCCTCCTTTCGGACGTTCTTCCTTGTCCGGGATTTTGTCGCATATCTGCTTCGTATCTGAATTATATCGCAGAAGTTTTGTCTGTGAGTCTCATTTATGCGACAAAGAAAATAAAAAATTTTCGCCACTTAGAGGCAGCGCTTTCCGCGCGTTCCGCACGCACTATATGCTTCTCGGGAACTTTTCATAGTATTTCCTCACTATCCGGTAGAGCGTGGCGCGGCTGAGATAGTGCTTCATCGTCACCGCCGTCGCGGTGGTGTCGGTGGTCATGAACTCCAACAGCGCCTCGCTGTGCTGACCTCCGCACTCCTCGCAGAGCCGCCGTATCTTTTCCTGCTGCTCCCGAGGCAGCGCCTTGAAGCACTTCGACACGAAATACACGTATCCCTGCCTATCATATCCGAGCTTTATCCCCTGTCTGAACCTGAACATTCCGTTTCGCCTCCCGTTCTTTTTTCAAACTCTCGTACCCATGCTGGTACTCCTTTCCGGCGGGACGGCTCCGCTTCGTATGAGTACGTTTGTTCGACTTTGTTCCGCTATTCTACCATACATTTGTTCGCCTGTCAAGAAATTTGCGGGCAAAAATCAAAATAACTCTTGAATACACAGGCGGTTGATTGTAGAATAGAACTATATTCTGGTGTAGTATACTCTCTTTTTTGTCTGCACCTTTTCGCGGCGCGGAAGCCGCAAAATAAAAACACAGGCCCGCGGCGAAGCCGTCCGGGCGAAAAGGATGGGAAATGGACAGGACGAATAAGCCAAAGCTCGATCAGCGTCGGGCGCCTATCTACGAGGCGCTCGAGAACTTCCGCCAGATGCGCGTGGTCCCCTTCGACGTGCCCGGTCACAAGCGCGGGCGCGGCAATCCGGAGCTCACCGCCTTCCTCGGCGAACAGTGCGTCTCGGTAGACGTGAACAGCATGAAACCGCTCGACAATCTCAGCCACCCGATCTCGGTCATACGGGAGGCGGAGATGCTCGCGGCGGACGCGTTCGGCGCAAGCTACGCCTTCCTGATGGTCGGCGGAACGACGAGCGCCGTGCAGAGCATGCTGCTCTCCTCCTGCAAGCGCGGCGATGAGATAATACTTCCCCGCAACGTCCACCGCAGCGTCATAAACGCCCTCGTGCTCTGCGGCGCGGTGCCGGTCTACGTGGACCCGGACGTTGACCGCAGGCTCGGCATATCCCTCGGGATGTGCCGCAGAGACGTCGCGCGGGCGATACGCGAGCACCCGAACGCCGTCGCGGTGCTCGTCAACAATCCTACATATTACGGGATATGCAGCGACCTCCGCGCGATAGTCCGCATGGCGCACGAGGCGGGGATGCTCTGCCTTGTCGATGAGGCGCACGGCACCCACTTCTACTTCGGCGACGATATGCCTGTCTCGGCGATGGCCGCCGGCGCGGACATGAGCGCCGTTTCCATGCACAAGAGCGGCGGCAGTCTCACTCAGTCGAGCCTGCTTCTCATCGGCCCGCGGATGTCTGTAGGCTACGTCCGTCAGATAATCAACCTCACCCAGACCACCTCCGCGAGCTACCTCCTTATGAGCAGTCTCGACATCAGCCGCCGCAACCTCGCCCTGCGCGGCAGGACGGTCTTTGCGCGCGTCGGCGAGATGGCGGAGTACGCCCGCGAGGAGATAAACGAGATAGGCGGCTACTACGCCTTCGGCAAGGAGCTCGTCAACGGCGACTCGGTCTTTGCCTTCGACACCACCAAGCTCTCTGTCCACACCCGCGACATAGGGCTTGCCGGCATAGAGGTCTACGACATCCTCCGCGACGAGTACGACATACAGATAGAGTTCGGCGAGATAGGCAATATCCTCGCCTACCTCTCCATGGGCGACCGTCCGCAGGAGCTCGAACGTCTCGTGAGCGCCCTTGCGGACATACGCCGCCGCTACCAGCGTTCGAGCATCGGCCTTCTCAGCCAGGAGTACATCGACCCGGAGGTCGTCATGAGCCCGCAGGATGCGTTCTATGCTCCGAAGCGCAGCGTCCCGCTCGAAAAGAGCGCGGGCGAGGTATGCAGCGAGTTCGTGATGTGCTACCCGCCGGGGATACCGATCCTCGCGCCGGGCGAGCGCGTCACCTCACAGATTCTCGACTACATCGAATACGCCCGCAGCAAGGGCTGCTCGCTCACCGGTCCGGAGGATCTTGCCATAGAAAACATAAACATCGTCATCGGAGGTAAGAAATAATGGATCTTTGGTTCAGCGAATTTCATACCCCGGACGTGAAGCACAGCATACGGGTCACGCGCCACCTGTACAGCGGCAGGAGCGACTATCAGCAGATAGACGTGTTCGACACGCCCGAGTTTGGGCGCGTCCTCACGCTTGACGGAAGCGTCATGCTCACCGAGCGGGACGAATTCATCTACGACGAGATGATAACCCACGTACCGATGGCCGTCCACCCGAACATCCGGGACGTGCTCGTCATAGGCGCGGGAGACGGCGGAGTCGTCAAGGAGCTCACCCGCTACAGTCAGATCCGCCGCATCGACCTCATAGAGATGGACCCGCAGGTCATCGAGGTCTGCCGCACCTACCTGCCCGAAAACGCGAGCCGGCTCGACGACGAGCGCGTGCATATCCGCTTTGAAAACGCGCTCCGCTCGATACGCCGCAGCAACGGCAACTACGACCTGATAATCGTTGACAGCACCGACCCCTTCGGCCCCGGCGAGGGACTTTTCACCCGCGAATTCTACGGCAACTGCTTCAGCGCCCTCCGTCCGGACGGGATAATGGTCAACCAGCAGGGCAGTCCCTTCTACCGGCAGGACGCGGAGGCGATGCAGCGCAGCCACAAGCGCATCTACACGACCTTCCCGATAAGCCGGATATATCAGGCGCACATCCCGACCTACGCGGCCGGTTACTGGCTCTTCGGCTTTGCGAGCAAGCGCTACCACCCGGTTGACGACCTGAACGCGGAGAAGTGGTCCTCCCTCGGGCTTGAGACACGCTACTACACTCCCCTCTTGCACGTCGGCTCGTTCTACCTCCCCGCATTCCTCGAAAACATGCTCCGCGAGGTGGAGCAGGACAACTCACAGACTGTTCTCTGAGGCGGACGCTCCCGCCAAAATGAGCGAGGTATACCAATGCTTGAGAAAAACGTAGAGACCTTCATCGGATGCACCGCCGAATACTCTGACGCGCGGATAGTGCTGTACGGCGCGCCGTTTGACAGCACGACGAGCTTCCGCCCCGGCGCGCGCTTCGGCCCCTCCGCCATCCGCCACGAGAGCTTCGGCATCGAGACCTACAGCCCCTACCAGCGCCTCGACCTCGAGGGCTGCGCGGTGTTTGACAGCGGCGACATGGAGCTTCCCCTCGGCAGCGCGGAGGCGGCGCTTCGAGACATCGAGGAGCGCGCCGCGATCATCGCGCGCGACGGGAAGCTCCCGTTCCTGCTCGGCGGTGAGCATCTGGTCACTCTCGGCGCGGTTCGCGCGCTCGCGGAGCTCTTCCCCGACCTGCACATCGTACAGTTTGACGCCCACGCCGACCTGCGCGATGACTACCTCGGCGTGAAACTCAGCCACGCTTGCGTCATGCGCCGCGCGCACGACATTCTCGGGGACGGCCGAGTGCATCAGTTCTGCATCCGCAGCGGAGAGCGCGCGGAGTTTGACTTCGCCGCGCGGCACACCGACATGCACCCGTTCGGCTTCGACGGCCTCAAGGAGACCGTGGAGACGCTCCGACAGAGCGGCGCGCCGGTCTACCTCACGGTGGATATGGACTGCCTCGACCCCTCGGCGTTCCCCGGCACCGGCACGACAGAGGCGGGCGGCGTCACGTTCCGCGAGCTGCTTTCGGCGGCGCTCGAGGTCTGCCGCTGCCGCATAGTCGGCGCGGACATAAACGAGCTCGCGCCGACGCTCGACCCGAGCGGCGTGTCCACCGCGACGGCATGCAAGCTCCTGCGCGAGATGCTTCTCGCGCTCCTCGAACGCTGAAAACGCAACATTCGCCGCCTCATGCGGCAGATAGAAAAGGAGAACCACTATGAGCAAGGTACTGGTCATCGGCTGCGGCGGAGTCGCCTCCGTCGCCATTCGCAAGTGCTGCACCGCGGACGACGTGTTCACCGACATGTGCATCGCGAGCCGCACTAAATCGAAGTGCGACGCGCTCGCGCGCGACCTTGAGGGCACCACCCGCACAAGGATAACCACCCGTCAGGTAGACGCGGACAACGTGGACGAGCTCGTCGCGCTGATAAGCGACTACCGTCCCGACCTCGTCATGAACATCGCGCTCCCCTATCAGGACCTCACGATAATGGACGCCTGCCTGAAGTGCGGCGTGAACTATATGGACACCGCAAACTACGAGCCGGAGGACACGAGCGACCCCGCCTGGCGCGCCGTCTACGAGAAGCGCTGCCGTAAGGCGGGATTTTCCGCCTACTTCGATTACAGCTGGCAGTGGGCGTACCGCGAGCGCTTCGAGAAGGCCGGGCTTGTCGCCCTGCTCGGCTGCGGCTTCGACCCCGGCGTAACACAGGCGTACTGCGCCTACGCAAAAAAGCACGAGTTTGACACGATAGACACCATCGACATTCTCGACTGCAACGGCGGCGACCACGGCTATCCGTTCGCAACAAACTTCAACCCGGAGGTGAACCTCCGCGAGGTCAGCGCTCCCGGAAGCTACTGGGAGAACGGACGGTGGGTCGAGATACCCGCCATGTCGATAAAGCGCGAGTATGACTTCGACGGCGTCGGCATGAAGGATATGTACCTCCTCCACCACGAGGAGATAGAGTCCCTCGCCCTGAACATCCCGGAGGCACGGCGCATCCGCTTCTTTATGACCTTCGGACAGAGCTACCTCACCCACATGAAGTGCCTCGAAAACGTCGGTATGCTCTCCACCGAGCCGGTGATGTTTGAGGGGCGCGAGATAGTGCCGATAAAGTTTCTGAAGGCTCTCCTGCCCGACCCCGCGAGCCTCGGCCCGCGCACCGTCGGCAAGACGAACATCGGCTGTATCTTCACCGGCAAGAAGGACGGCGCGGACAAGACCTACTACATCTACAACGTCTGCGACCATCAGGAGTGCTACCGCGAGGTGAAGAGTCAGGCGATAAGCTACACCACCGGCGTCCCCGCGATGTGCGGCGCGCTGATGCTGCTCACCGGAAAGTGGAACACCGTGGGCGTCCACACCGTCGAGGAGTTCGACCCCGACCCGTTCCTCGACGCGCTCGATAAATACGGCCTGCCGCGCCGTGAGAACAGAGCCCCCCGGCTCGTGGAGGACTGACGTAATGTCATACACCACCGAAGACCGCACCGCGCGTCCCGCCGCGTCCGTCTCCGCCGACCCGCTCGACGAATTCATCGAGCGCTGCCGCAGAGCTGTCCGCTCGGACGGGCGTTCCCCCGTCGAACGGCTTGCGGAAAGCTGTGACGACTTTATCGCGCTGTGCGGCGCTCACCCCGACATTCCGCGCCGTCTGCGCGCGCGGATAGCGGAAGAACGGCGCGCGGCGTCCGACGCGACGCCGCAGGACGAGCCGCGCGGCGGCGCCTGCTCCGACGGTTTTGACACTCCGCCCGATGTAAGCGGCGGGGCCGACAGCGCTTTCGGCGCGTTCGACGCGCAGGACGACCCTGACGGCGAAGCGTTTCTCGACCTCTCCGTCTCCGGCGCACGGCGTTTCGGAGGACTCTCCGAACACGCCACCCCGGCCGAGATGCTCAAGTATCTTTTCAACAATCGCGACCCCGCCATTGCCGACCGGCGGGAGTACATCCTCTCCCTGCTCGAGGCGAGCTGGGACGAGTACGACATAGCTTCCTACTACAAACACGTCGCGCGGTATCTCGCGCGCGAATACGGCGAGCCGGGCGAGTACTACCCGTTCTCTCCCGCCGTCTCTGCCGAGGACGAACCGGAGCTGAAGGATCCAATGTATGAGACTGTGACGCGCGGCGGCGCGCATATGAGGGTCATGTTTGACCCGGAAGGATTTTCCGGCGAGGGGGATATGCGGCGCTACTCGCAGGTGATGCGAATGGGCTACGTCGCCCTCAGCCACTACTCCTCCCGCTTCCTTTTCGCCCCGCAGGGGGAGACGGCGGCGGGCTTTTTCCGCGCGCTCGGCGAAGACATCATAAGGAACGTGCCCACGAAGAACGTGCGCGCCATGCGCGAGCTGCCCCTTCCGGAGACCGCACAGGAGATCGTCAGTCGCTTCGGGGACGCCGAGACCGTCCGCTGGATACTCGACCACATACATCTTCAGGTCGAGGCGCACGAGCGCAGCACCTCGCCGTGGGGATACGTTGACGGCGACACGGCGGCGGGCGGAGTTCCCGGCCCGGACAAGCTCCTGCTGCAGTCGATGTCCTCCGCCGCCGCGATACGCGGCGCCGGCGGACTTGCGGCGGCGCGGGCTAGCCTCAAGCGCGCGGCGGCGCGCGAGGCCGCGGAGTTTTTCCGCGGCAGCTCGCGCGGCTCCGACGCGGCAATGGCCGCCTTTGAAGACGATATAAGCGGCGAACCGCCGCTCCCCTCCGGCGGAGACGCCGCGCGCGAGCCGCACTGGGCGGAGGCGGGACGGATATATCGCGGCGGCGAGAGCCGCCCCGCGTTCGCGGGGCTCCGCGGCGCCGACCCGTGGGATCTTTTCCGTGACCTCCCCACCCCCTGCTTCATACTCGACGAGGAGCGGATACGAGAAAACTGCGAACTGCTCCGGGGAATATCAGAGCGGAGCGGGTGCAAGCTGCTCCTCGCGCAGAAGGCCTTCTCGAACTACGACCTCTATCCCATGATGGCCCCCTACCTCTCCGGCACGACCGCGAGCGGGCTCTACGAGGCGCGGCTCGGCCGCGAGGAGCTTCCCTCAAAGGAGGTACACGTCTACTCGCCCGCCTACCGTCCCGGCGAGATAGACGAGATAATCCGATATGCCGACCACATTGTCTTCAACTCCCACCATGAGCTGCGGAACTACGCAAAGCGCGCGCACGACGCGGGCCTCAGCGTCGGCCTCCGCGTGAACCCGGAGTGCTCCACGCAGTCACAGGGCTCGCCCTACGACCCGTGCGGCACTCACAGCCGCCTCGGCGTGACGCGCGAGAACTTTGACCTCACCGTGGACGGCGGCCTTCTCCGCTATGTCGACGGGCTGCATATCCACACCCTCTGCGAGCAGAATTCGGACGCGCTCGAGCTCACCCTCGCGGCGCTTGAGGAGAAGTTCGGCGACGTTCTGCGCCGCGTGAAATGGGTAAACCTCGGCGGCGGCCACCTCATAACAAAGCCCGGCTACGACATCGAGCGCTTTGAGCGCTGTGTAAGCCATTTGCGCGAGACCTACGGCGTGGAGGTTTACGCGGAGCCCGGCGAGGCGTGGGTGTATAACGCCGGCTACTTCGCCTCCCGCGTGCTCGACGTCATTGACGACGGGCTCGACTGCATCGCCGTGCTCGACGCGAGCGCCGCCTGCCACACCCCCGACGTTATCGAGATGCCCTACAAGCCGCCGATGTACAACGAGTCGGAGAACGGCGGGCCGGTGCGCTGCCGCTTCGGCGGGTGCAGCTGCCTCGCCTCGGACAGCTTCGGCAAGTACGACCTGAAGGTGCGGCCCGGGATAGGCGAGCTCGTCCTCTTCGGAGACATGGCGCAGTACACCACCTGCAAAACAAACACCTTCAACGGCATACCGCTCCCCTCTATATACCTCCTTCGCGGGGACGGGAGCATCGACACCCTCGCGGAGTTCGGCTATGACGACTTCCGCTGCCGGCTCGGACGCCGCAAGAACAGATAGCGGCGCCAACAGATACATATAAAACCGCGTCCGCCGCGGGACATTCCGTCCGGCGGGCGCGGACAAAACAAATATATAAAAATAATACGGAGGGGATCTTATGACAGAGAAATACTTCAAAGGACGCACTCCGCGCGGCAAGGTAAGCACCTCCACGCACGAGCTCGTCGTCAAGTTCGGCCACCGCGCCGCGTTCGACGCATTCGCGGAGGCGGGCTTCGAGGCGCTCGACTACGGAATGTTCCACCTCCCGCCGGAGGGCGACCTCTTCGCCCGTGCCGACGAGGAAGCCTTTGCGGAGTATTTCCGCGAGGTGAAGAAGCTCGCGGACGAGCGCGGGCTGTGGATATACCAGTGCCACGCCCCGTTCCCGCTCAAGGTCTACGACGACGCGCGAGACCCCGCGCTGCTGAAGTGCGCGATACGCTCCATCTACGCCTCCGCGTACATGGAGTGTCCGTACATAGTCATCCATCCGGCGATGCACCCGAGCTTCATCTACGGCGGGAACCTCGAGGAGTGCCGCCGCTCCAACTTCGAGTTCTATGAGGCGATGTTCCCCGCTCTCCGCGACACCGGCGTGACCCTCTGCATCGAGAATATGTTCGCCTCCGACCCGGATACGCACAAGCTCGTGCCGACTACCTGCTCCTCCGCCGCGCAGATGATAGACTTCATCGACACTTTGAACGGCATGTGCGGCGAGAAGCGCTTTGCCGCGTGCCTTGACACCGGCCACGCCGCCATCTCCGGCAGCGGGCCCGCGAACATGCTCCGCGAGCTCGGCAAACGGACGGTCACGCTCCACGTCCATGACAACGACGGGCTTTCCGACCGCCATCAGATACCCGGCATCGGCCGCCTCAACTGGGAGGAGTTCCGCCGCGCCATGAGCGACGTCGGCTACTCGGGCACGTTCAACTTCGAGGCGGACACCTTCTACAACCAGTGGCATAGCCCGATCTACGACTACGGCGTCGCGAAGGCCGCGGCCGCCACTCTGTGCGCCGTGGGAAAGTCGCTTCTACACTTTCGCGGGGAATAGTTCAGAGCCGCATTCTCTGCGAGACTAAGAAACAACGGAGCCGATACGCTTTGCGTACCGGCTCCGGTTTTCTGCGCCGTGAGATCACGGCACGTTCTTTTCAAGAAGGTCTTTCAGCGTGATATTTCCGAAGAAGTCGTCTATCATCTCGTAGAATTTTTTCCACATGGCGAGCGTCCTGCACTCCGCCGCTCTCGGGCACGGCTCCGCTCCGCTCTTCAGGCAGGCCACCGGCGCGAGGTCTCCTTCGGTGAGCCGCAGTACGTCGACGACGGCTATACTGCCCGGCTCTCCCGTGAAGCGGTATCCGCCTCCCTTGCCGTGGACGCCTTCGACGTACCCCGCCGCGACGAGCGAAGGCAGTATCCGCTCGATGTATTTGAGGGATATTCCCTGCCTTTCCGCGACCTCCTTCATCGGAACGTAGCCGCTCTCCCGCCGCTCGGCAAGGTCGAGCAGGACACGGAGCGCGTACCGCCCCCTCGTGGAAATCATCGCCAATGCTTTTTCTCCTTCCGTCACAGTCGGTACGAAGCTCTCTCCTCGCGCCGAAATTTTACTTTACCGCCGCGAAGCCCTTCTCGAGGTCTGCTATGAGGTCGTCGATATGCTCCGTTCCTATCGACAGGCGTATCGTGTTCGGCTTTATGTCCTGATCCGCAAGCTCCTCCTCGGAGAGCTGGCTGTGCGTCGTGGTCGCCGGGTGTATGACGAGACTCTTGACGTCCGCGACGTTTGCAAGCAGCGAGAATATCTCAAGGCTGTCTATGAACTTGTGCGCCTCCTTCACGCCGCCCTTTATCTCGAAGGTGAAGATCGAGCCGCCGCCGTTCGGGAAATACTTCTCGTACAGCGCGTGGTCCGGGTGATCCGAAAGCGACGGATGGTTCACCTTCTCCACAAGCGGATGGCGCGCGAGGTAGTCCACGACCTTCAGAGTGTTCTCGACGTGGCGCTCGACGCGAAGCGACAGCGTCTCTATGCCCTGAAGCAGCAGGAACGCCGCGAACGGCGAAATAGTCGCGCCGGTGTCACGCAGAAGTATGGCGCGGATGTAGGTCGCAAACGCCGCCGGACCCACCGCGTCCGCAAACGAGATGCCGTGATAGCTGGGGTTCGGGTCCGCGATGGCGGGATACTTCCCGCTCGCCTTCCAGTCGAACCTGCCGCCGTCAACGATTATGCCGCCGAGCGTCGTGCCGTGTCCGCCGAGAAACTTCGTCGCGGAGTGGACGACGATGTCCGCGCCGTGCTCTATCGGGCGGATGAGATACGGCGTACCGAACGTGTTGTCCACGACGAGCGGCAGACCGTGCCTGTGCGCGAGCTCCGCGAGCGCGTCGATGTCCGGGATGTCGCTGTTCGGATTGCCCAGCGTCTCTATGTATATCGCGCGGGTGTTCTCCCGGATAGCCGCCTCAACCTCCCCGAGGTCGTGGATATTGACAAATGTGGCGGTTATGCCGAAGTGCGGAAGGGTGTGTTCAAGGAGGTTGTAGCTGCCGCCGTAGATGGTCTTCTGCGCCACGAAGTGACCTCCGTTCTGACCGAGGGCTTCGAGCGTATAGGTTATCGCCGCCGCGCCGGAAGCAAGCGCCAGCGCCGCGACGCCGCCCTCGAGCGCCGCCACGCGCTTCTCGAGCACGTCCTGCGTGGAGTTGGTGAGGCGCCCGTAGATGTTTCCGGCGTCCGCGAGGCCGAAGCGCGCCGCGGCGTGCTCGCAGTTGTGGAAGACGTAAGAGGTCGTGGCGTATATCGGCACCGCGCGCGCGTCGGTGGCGGGGTCGGGCTGTTCCTGACCCACATGGAGCTGCAAAGTTTCAAATTTGTATTCAGACATAACGGATTTCCTTTCAAATGTGTATAGTCGGACAAACGGTCAAACTTCGTTCCGCGTGTCCCTCACATTCGCCCGAACCGGAAATTCCGCCGGACAAGCTCTTCAAAAATAGCTGTCATCGTCCGCCTCCTGCAAAAAACGGGGAAAATCGCAAGGCCGCTCGACGCCGCCGAGCATTGCGTTCCGACCTACCTACCAAATAGGTTGGTTAAATCCTACCACTTCATTTCCCGTTTGTCAAGAGAAAATTTGAAGCGGGACGGCGCACCGCCGTCCCGCTCCGTTATCTTTCCGGACACCCGCCGCTCACTTCAGCAGTTCGAGGTACTCCGCACCTATCGGCATATCCGCCATGTTCCTTGCGCGGTGCTCCGCGAGGACGTTCATGTCCGCATCTATGATGAAGTACGCCGGCAGCTGGAACTCGTTGCCCTCATACTCGCCGTGCACGAGACCCGCGGCCTTTCCGCGCTCCATCTTCTCGGCGAACTTCGCCTGCATCTCGTCGGTCATACCGTCGCGCATACCCTCGTAGCCCTCGGCGGCCTTCACGTCGTAGATGGGATACAGCTTCTGCTCGGGGTCGCTTATCAGCTTGAACGGTATGCCCTGCGCGTCGATGCCCTTCGCGAGTATCTCCGGCTTGCTCTGGAGAACGACGAGTATCTGCGCGTCCCGCGCGGTGAACTTACCGTACTCCTTTGCGAGGTCCATCAGGTCGACCTGACAGCTCGTGCATCCGTAGTAGCGCAGGAATATAAGGAAGGTCGTTTTCGCCTTCTTTACCTCCTCGCTGAGCACAAGCCCCTGCTCGGACGCCGTATCGAACGTAAAATCAACAGCTTTTTCCATTTTGTACCGCTCCTTTCCGGGTGTTGCCCTTTTGTCGTATCATAGCACACTTTGCCGCCGCGGGCAAGTGCTCTGCCGCGTCTCTCCTAAAAATCCCTTTTTTACAGGGGAATATGACGATAATTACTGTGGATACTATATTCGACCGCAGTAAAGGAGGAATTTTTATGAAAGCAACCGGCATAGTCCGGCGGATCGACGACCTCGGCAGAGTCGTCATACCCAAGGAGATACGCAGGACCATGCGCATCCGCGAGGGCGACTCGCTTGAAATATACACCGACAAGGACGGCGAAGTCATCTTCAAGAAGTATTCGCCCATGGGCGAGCTCAACTCGTTTGCGGCGCAGCTCTGCGAAACGCTCGCGAAGACGACCGGCGCTTCCTGCGCCGTCTGCGACCGCGACACCGTTATCGCCGCCGCTGGCGACTGCCGCCGCGAGGTCTACGAGAAGCGGATAAGCGAGGAGCTCGAGGCGCTGATGGAGGCGCGTCAGCTTTACAGCCGCCGTCAGGGGACGAGCGACGTCACGCTCGTCGAGGGCGCCGGCCCCGTCGTCGAGGTGGCGGCGCCGATACTCGCGGAGGGCGACGTGAGCGGATGCGTCGTGTTCCTCGCGGGCGAGGGAAGCGAGCCGATGGGCGACACGGAGCATAAGCTCGCCCAGACGGTCGCGGGCTTCCTCGGCCGCCAGATGGAGGGCTGAAGCCTCTCCGAGGGGCGGCGCGCGGACGGCGGCCGCCCCTCGTTCCCTTTTTCAGCCGATTTTTCTTCCTCACCCCCAAACTTTTTGCAAAAAAGACTTGCCAAAATTTCTCTGCGGTGCTATAATCATCTTAGTTCATCGTCAGTATATCATTTCACGGTCACGGAGTGGGTTTTCCCACTCTTTCTTATTGACCGAACGGAAAAAGCTGTTTTGGGAGGAACCATGGGCAAGGTGACCGACGCCGTCCGTGCGCTCGCCGCCCCTCTCTGCGAGGAGCGCGGCCTGATGCTCTGGGACGTGCGGTTCGAGAAGCTGGGCGGAACGAACACCCTAAGCGTATTCGTTGACAGTGACGACGGCGCGGATATTGACGACTGCGAGGCGGTAAGCCGCGCGCTCGAAGCTCTGCTTGACGGCGAGCCCGACCTTATCGACGGCGCGTATTCGCTCGAGGTCTCCACTCCCGGCATGGAGCGGCGGCTCGAACGGCCGGAGCACTTTCTCTTCTGCCTCGGCGAGCGTACGGAGGTAAAGACCTACGAGCCGCGCGACGGGAAGAAGACCTTCTTCGGCATACTCTCCGCCTACGATGAGGCGGAAAGCCGCTTTTCCCTTGAGGATGAGGAGAGCGGCGAGACTCTGGATTTCACCCTCGGCGAGGTGTCGCGAGTGCGCCTCAGCCCGGATTTCTCAGTCTATTTTAAGGGGGAACTCTGAAAATGAACACGGAATTTTTTGACGCGATAGCAGACATAGAGCGTGAAAAGGGCATACCTCAGGACTACATGCTCGACCGCATCGCGCAGGCGCTCACCGCCGCCTACCGCCGCTCCGCCGGCGTTGACGGCGAGAACGTCACCGTCATACCCGACCCCGAGACCAAAACGATATCCATGTACGTCACCTACGGCGTCGTCGCGGACATCGAGGATCTTGACGAGCCGGACGCGCAGCTCACCCTCGACGAGGCGCGCGCCATCGACCCCGACGCGGAGGTCGGCGGCGTCGTCCGGAAGTACATCGACGTGTCCAAGCTCGGCCGCATCGCCGCCCAGACCGCAAAGCAGGTCATCATCCAGGGCATACGCGAGGCGGAGCGCGGCATGGTCCTCCGCGAGTATGAGAGCCGCCTGCACGAGCTCGTCACCGGCACCGTCCAGCGGATAAATCCCCGCAACGGCAACGCATTCCTCGACATCGGCGCGACTAAGGACGGCGCCGTTGACGCCGTCCTGCCCCCCACCGAGCAGATACAGGGCGAGGAAATTCACGAGGGCGACCGCATAAAGGTCTACGTCGTCGAGGCGCGCAGCACCTCGCGCGGCCCGCAGGTCATGGTCTCGAGGACGCACCCGGGCCTTGTCAAGCGTCTCTTCGAGCTCGAGGTGCCGGAGATACACGACGGCACGGTCGAGATAAAGAGCATCGCCCGCGAGGCGGGCAGCCGCACGAAGATAGCCGTCGCGGCAAACGACCCGAACGTTGACCCGATAGGCTCCTGCGTCGGTCCGAGGGGCGCGCGCGTCGAGCGGATAGTCGATGAGCTCGCGGGCGAGAAGATAGACATCATCAAGTACAGCGACTCGCCCGACCTCTACGTCGCGGCGGCGCTCAGCCCGGCGGAGGTCGTGTCGGTCGATCTGCTTGAGGACGGCAAGAGCTGTCAGGTTCTTGTCCCGGCTGACCAGCTGTCGCTCGCGATAGGCAAGGAGGGGCAGAACGCCCGCCTCGTTGCGCGGCTGACCGGCTTCAAGATAGACATCAAGCCGGTGTAACATTCACTTTCTGTTCAACTCACAGCAATTTCAAGTATAACGACCGGATAAGCGGAGGAAAGCAGTGAAAAAGGTACCGCAGAGACAGTGCGTCGGCTGCCGCGAGATGAAGCCGAAGCAGGAGCTCATTCGCGTGGTGCGCGGCCCGGACGGCGCGATAAGTCTCGACCCCACAGGGAAGAAGCCGGGGCGCGGCGCATACGTCTGCCGCGAGGGGGACTGCCTCCGCCGCGCGCAGAAGAGCCGCGCGCTCGAGCGGGCGTTTTCCAGTCAGATACCCCCGGAGGTATACGAGGAGCTCATTCGTCAAAGGGGTGAGAGCGGTGAATGATGACAAGTCTCTGCGCCTCCTCGGCCTCGCTCTGCGGAGCGGAAGGCTCGAGGTCGGCGCGGATAACGCGGCGGCGCTCGCCGCATCCGGCAGGGCGCGGCTCGTTGTCATCGCGAGCGACATCAGCCCGCACGCCGCAAAGCGCGTCCGCATGGCGGCGGAGGGGAGCGGCGTTCCCTGCGCTTCCCTGCCCTGCACCAAGGCGGAGCTAGGCGCGGCGCTCGGCCGCGCGGAATGCGCGGCGGCGGCGACGGCCGACCCCGGCTTTTCCAAAGCGATAGCACAAAGCATTTCAAACGGAGGTGGCAACTCTATTGAGCACCATTCTTAAATACAGAGTCCACGAGGTAGCGAAGGATTTCGGTCTTGCCTCCAAGGATATCATGAACATCCTCACCAAGTATGCGACGACGCCCAAGAACCACATGCAGGTGCTTGAGGACGGCGAGCTGAACCTTATCTTCGAGAGCCTTACCCAGCAGAACGCGGTCGAGGATATGGAGGCGTACTTCACGCGCAAGCGCGAGGAGGCGGCCGCCGCCGCGGAAGCGGCAAAGTTCGCTCCTCCCGCCGCCGAAGAAGCTCCCGCGCCGGAGACAAAGCAGCCGGAGGCCGACGCAAAGCCCGCTGCGGAGAAGCCGACCAAGAAGCCCCAGCCGGAGAAGGCAAAGCAGGATAAGCCGAAGCAGCCGGAAAAGCAGCCCGAGCAGAAGCCTGCGGAACAGAAGCCCTCGGAACCGAAGCAGCACACCCCGAAGCCGAAGCGCGAGGTCCGCGTCGTCGATACGCGCGGCGGCGGAGCGGTCGATCTCTCCAAGTACGACGACCGCGTAGACAAGCTCGTCACCGACCGCGCCCAGCGCATGAGCTCGACCGGCGGCAAGGAGAAGATAAAGCAGAAGTCGGCGGATAACCGCCGTCAGGTCATGGGCGGCGCGAAGCGCCGCGCGGAGGAGCAGGAGAAGATGCGCCGCCTCGCCGCCGCGCGCAACAAGCAGGTTCAGCTCAAGGTAAGCATCCCGGACGAGATCTCCGTCGGCGAGCTCGCCTCGCGCCTCAAGAAGACCGGCGCGCAGGTCGTCGGAACGCTCATGCGCCTCGGCGTCATGGCGTCGCTCAGCGAGACCGTCGATTTCGACACCGCCTCGCTTGTCGCCATGGAGTTCGGCGCGAAGGTCGAGCATGAGGTCCACGTCACGATAGAGGAACGCCTCATAGACGTGAGCGAGGACGCGCCGGAGGATCTCGAGCCGCGCAGCCCGGTCGTTGTCGTCATGGGCCACGTTGACCACGGCAAGACCTCCCTGCTCGACTTCATCAGAAAGACGCACGTCACCGCCGGAGAAGCCGGCGGCATCACCCAGCACATCGGCGCGTACACCGTTGACTGGAACGGCAACCGCATCACCTTTCTCGACACGCCCGGCCACGCCGCCTTCACCTCGATGCGTATGCGCGGCGCGAACACGACCGATATAGCGATACTCGTCGTCGCGGCTGACGACGGCATCATGCCCCAGACCATCGAGGCGATAAACCACGCCAAGGCCGCGAATATCCCGATAATCGTCGCGATAAACAAGATGGATAAGCCGGACGCGAACCCCGACCGCGTCATGCAGCAGCTCACCGAGTACGAGCTCGTCCCGGAGGACTGGGGCGGCGACACGATAGTCTGCAAGGTCTCCGCCGTCACCGGCGAGGGCATAGACAACCTTCTCGAGATGCTTCTTCTCACCGCCGAGATGCGCGAGCTCAAGGCAAACCCGAAGCGCCGCGCGCAGGGCTCGGTCATTGAGGCGCGGCTTGACAAGGGTCGCGGCCCGGTGGCGACGCTGCTCGTGCAGAACGGCACTCTCCGCCAGGGCGACATCATCATCGCCGGCACGGCGGTGGGACGTGTCCGCGTCATGACCGACCATCGCGGCAAGCGTCTCACCGAGGCGGGACCCTCCACCCCCGTGGAGGTCGCGGGTCTCGCGGAGGTCCCGGCTGCGGGAGACAGCTTCCATGCCGTCGAGGATGAGAGGATGGCGCGCGAGCTTGCCGCAGAGCGCATAGAGGCCGCCAAGACCGAGGCGAACCGTCCCGCCCAGAAGGTCTCGCTCGACGACCTGTTCGAGCAGATAAAGCAGGGCGAGGTCAAGGACCTCAACATCATCGTCAAGGCGGACGTTCAGGGCTCCGCCGAGGCGCTGAAGGCGTCGCTTGAAAAGCTCTCCAACGACGAGGTGCGCGTCAACATGATCCACACCGGCGTCGGCGCGATAAACGAGAGCGACGTGCTCCTCGCCTCGACCGCGGGCGCGATAATCGTCGGCTTCAACGTCCGTCCCGACCCGACCGCGGCGGACAACGCCAAGCGCAGCGGCGTTGACGTCCGTCTCTACCGCGTCATATACGAGTGCCTCGACGAAATAGAGGCCGCCATGAAGGGACTCCTCGCCCCGAAGTTCCGCGTCGAGGAACTCGGCCGCGCGGAGGTACGTCAGGTCTTCCGCGCCTCGAACATCGGCACGGTCGCCGGCAGCTACGTCCTCGACGGCAGGATAGTCCGAGGCACGACGCTCCGAATAGTCCGCGACGGCATCGTCGTCCACGAGGGACCGATGGCCTCCCTCAAGCGCTTCAAGGACGACGTGCGCGAGGTCGCGAGCGGCTACGAGTGCGGCATCAGCATCGAGAACTTCACCGACATCAAGGAGGGCGACATCATCGAGTCCTTCCGCATGGTCGAGGTGGAAAGATAGTTTTACCCGGCGGACGGCTGCGGCCGCCCGCCGTTTTATCAGGGAACCGTTCGGAGCTCTCCGCGCGGCCTTCCGAAAACTCAGGAGGACATCTATGGCACGAATAGACAGGATAAACGAAGAGATGCGCGCCGAGCTCGCGCGCCTGCTCCCCTCCCTCAAGGACCCCCGCCTCTCCGGCGGACTCGTGAGCATCACCCGCGTCGATGCCGCCGCCGACCTCTCGAAGGCGACGGTGTATTTCAGCGTCCTCGGCGGCGACAGAAAGGAGACGGCGCGCGGCTTCCGCTCCGCTTCCGGCTTCATCCGCCGCGAGCTCGCGCACCGGCTCCAGCTCCGCAACACGCCCGAGCTGTTCTTCAAATACGACGAGTCGATAGAGCGCGGCACGCACCTCCTCGAGCTCATGCGCTCGATAGAGCCGTCCGCCCCGGAGGACGCCGAAGACGCTCCCGACGAGGTGCGTGACGATGAATAACACGATAACTCTCGCGGAGTGCGCGGAGCGCCTCCGCTCTGCGGACGACGTCCTCATTCTCACCCACGGACACCCGGACGGCGACACCATAGGCTCCGGCGCGGCGCTCTGCGCCTTGCTCCGCCGCCTCGGGAAGACGGCCTACCTCTGCCCGAACAGCGAGATAACGCCGAAGCTCCGTCCCTTCACCCTCGACTTTCTCCCGCCGGAGGGCTTCGAGCCGGGATTTGTCTGCGCCGTAGACGCCGCGGACGAGCATCTGCTCACCCCCGACATGCGCGAGCGCTTCTCCGGGCGCGTCGCGCTCTGCATAGACCACCACGGCACAAATTCGCTGTACGCCGGAGAGACCTGCGTCGATGCGGACGCCGCCGCGTGCGCGGAGCTCATCATTGCGCTTTCAAAGGAGCTCGGCGTGCCGCTCACGCAGGACATCGCCCTCCCCGCCTATCTCGGTCTCGCGACCGACACGGGATGCTTCCGCTACTCCTCCGTGCGCCCCGCCACGCTCCGCGCGGCGGCGGACGCCGTTGAGAGCGGCATAGACTTCTACTCGGTGAACCGCGTGTTCTTCGAGACGCGCTCCCGCGCCGCGCTCGCGGCGGAGAGCGCGGTGCTCGCAAACACCGAGTTCTTCCGGAACGGAACCGTCGCCGTCAGCCGCTTCTCGCTTGAGGATGCGGCCTCCACCCGCGCCGACCGCGACGACACGAACAATCTCTCCTCCGTCCTCCGCACGATAGAGGGCGTCGAGCTCGGCGTCCTGCTCCGCGAGGAGAAGGACGGCTGGAAGGTCTCCGCGCGGAGCGCCCCCGGCGTTGACTCTGCGGCTGTCTGCGCGCGCCTCGGGGGCGGCGGACACGCCGCCGCCGCCGGCGCGACCATACGCGCGGGCTACGAGGACGCGCGCGCGGCGCTGCTCCGCGCTATAGCGGAGGAGCTCGGAGAGTTATGATGCGCAGCGGCATAATAGTTATCGACAAGCCGGAGGGAATATCGAGCGGCGCCGTCGTGGGACGAGTCCGCCGCACCCTCGGCATAAAGCGCGTCGGCCACGGCGGTACGCTCGACCCGATGGCCTCCGGCGTCCTGCCGGTGTTCGTCGGACGCGCGACGCGCGCCGCCGGCATGCTTCTCGACGCTGACAAGACTTACCGCGCGGGCTTCGTACTCGGCGTCCGCACCGACACGCAGGACACGACCGGCGTCGTTCTCGAGCGCCGCGAGGTCACGGTCTCCCCCGAGGAGGTCGAGGCGGCGCTTCGCGGCTTTGTCGGCCGTCAGAAGCAGACGCCGCCGATGTACTCCGCCATAAAGCGGGACGGAAAGAAGCTCTACGAGCTCGCCCGCAAGGGCGAGGAGGTCGAGCGCGAGCCGCGCGAGATCGAGATATACCATATCAAGTACCTCGGCTGTGAGGCGGGCGAGCACCGCATGGAGGTCTCCTGCTCCAAGGGCACCTACATCCGCACGCTCGTGGACGACATCGGGCGCGCGCTCGGCTGCGGGGCCGCGATGAGCAGCCTCCGCCGCCTCCGCACGGGTCCGTTCTCGCTTGAGAGCGCCGTCCCGCTCGACTCGCTCACGCCGGACACGCCTCTCCTTCCCACCGACTACCTCTGGCGGACGCTGCCGGAGTTCGTCGCCCCGGCGGAGGCCGAGGCGCGGATACGCTGCGGCGCGAATATCTTCGCGGACATCCCGGACGGCGACTGGCGCGTATTCTCCGAATCCGGCGAGTTTCTGATGCTCGGCCGCGCGGAGGGACGCATCCTCTCCTGCGTGAAAAATTTCTTCGAGGTGGACTGAAATGCGGTATGCTGTCGCGCTCGGCTTCTTTGACGGCGTACATATCGGCCACGCCGCGCTCGTCCGCCGGACGGCGGAGCTCGCGAAGCGTCTCGGCCTCGAACCCGCCGTCTGCACCTTCGACCGTTCCCCCGCCTCCGCGCTCGGAAGGAGCGGCGTGAAGCTTATCAACTCGCTTCCCGACCGGCTTTCGCTCCTCCGCTCGCTCGGTGTAGAGCACATCTTCGTCCTTGACTTTGACGACCGCCTCCGCTCGACCGAGCCGGAGGACTTTGTTGCACTCCTCGCATCCAAGTACGACGCCGGCGCGCTCTGCTGCGGCTGGAACTACCGCTTCGGCGCGGATGGTCGCGGCGACTGCGAGCTGCTTCGTCGCGAGTGTGCGCGCCTCGGTCTCGGCTTCGACCTCCAGCCTGCCGTGGACGCGGGCGGCTCGGCGGTGAGCTCCACCCGCATCCGCGCGCTCCTCGAAAACGGAGACGCGGAGGCGGCGCGCGAGCTTCTCGGCCACCCGCACACCCTCACGGGTGAAGTCCTGCACGGCAACGCGCTCGGCAGGACGCTCGGCTTCCCCACGGCAAACCTCCGCGTGCCGGACGGCGTCCTCGCGCCGCGCTACGGCGTCTACGCCGTCCGCGTCCGGCTCGGAAGCGAAGTTTTCTGCGGCATAGCGAACGTCGGCGAGAAGCCGACCGTCGGAAGCTACGCCGCCGGCGTCGAGACGAACATCTTCGACTTCGACCGCGACATCTACGGCGAGGAGATGACGGTCGAATTTCTGCGCTTTGTCCGCCCCGAGCGGAAGTTTTCCGGCCTCGACGAGCTGCAGGCGCAGGTCCTCGCCGACCGCGAGGCGGTGCGGCACAGTCTCGAGCGCGAATAGACGCACTTTCACGCGAACATCTCCGAAAACGCGAGCTTTTCGGAGATATTTTCATTTGAGCATTTCACGTCTGCCGCCGTTGTTGTTCATAACAGTTGCCTATATAGTAAATTTCTATTACTATATACTCACAACAGTCGATGCAAAAGCGAAACCGAAAGGAGCTGCAAGATGAAAAACATCCTGAGACCCCTCCTCCGCGCACTCCCGCTCGCGCTGATACTCGCGCTTCTCTGCTGTTCGTGCTTTACCACCTACGACACGTCTGCGGAGGTGGACGGCTACACCGTCGACTTTCAGACGGGGCAGATGACCGACGGCGAGAGCGTCTACGAGTTCAAGTGGAGCGGCGACGAGGACGACGGCAGCGCGACCGTCATCCTGCCCGGCGGGTACCGGTACAGCGAAAGCTGGGGTTCTTCCGGTCTCGGCGTAGCAGGCTACGGCAATTCCACGATGGCAGAACACGAGCTTGCGGAGAAGCTTACCCGTGTCGTTCGCGACGCGCTCACTGCGCGCAAAAATCCTCCTATCCTGCCGCCGCTTCCGTTCATTGTCGCCGGTTTCGGAGCGCTGCAAATAGCCTATCCCAAAATCTACTGGTATCTCACCATCGGTTGGATATTCAAGGACACCGAGCCGTCGAACGCTTACCTTACCATAGGCCGCATCATCGGCGGACTTATCGTCTTTGCCGGAGTCGTCCTGTTCTTTCTCCAAATAGGAGGACAATAATCGCGAAGAACAGGTCGCGGGCTGCGCCCGCGACCTGTTCTTCGCAAAACCGTCGGACAGGGCAATGCCCTGCCGACGGCAAACGCTCCGCTACGCGCCGAATTTTCCGCCTTCGGCGAAAAATCGACGCACGCTCCGCGAGATGTATTTTTGGCGACGTACACGCCGCCGCCGAAAATTGATTGGAATTTATTCTCCGCTAACGCGGCGAACTCTGCGAGGCTTTAGCAAGCCGAAGCTCCCCGCCCCTCTTGCCACCCTCGAAAAATTCCCGGACCTTTCAAAATTGCCGCACGTTCCGCGCAACGCGCGGCAGTTTTTGTTGTCTATATATATAAAGAGCTCTTTGCGCGGCGGAACAAAGCTCCGCCGCAGTCCGTCAACACCCGCTTGAGTCCGTTCCCGGCGGCGCACGCCGGAAGTGAAAAAGGAGGCCGCCATGACAGACGAGGAGATAGTCGCGCTCTACTTCGCGCGCTCGGAGGAAGCCGTCGCCGCGACCGAGCGGCAGTACGGCGCGTACTGCCGCCGCATAGCGCGCGCGATACTTCTCAGCGACGAGGATGCGGACGAGTGCCTCAACGACACTCTGCTCGCCGCATGGCGCTCTATACCTCCGGCAAAGCCCCGGAGCCTCGCCGCCTACCTCGGGCGGACGGCGCGGAACCTCGCCCTCAACCGCTTCAAGCTGTACTCTGCGCAGAAGCGCGGCGGCAGTGAGACGGCGCTCGCCCTCGACGAGCTCGGCGACTGCGTCCCGTCCTCCGGCTCGGTCGAGGATGAGCTGGACTCGGCACTCCTCTCCGAGGCGATATCGCGCTTCCTCCGCGCCGAACCGGAGGAGAAGCGGAGGGTGTTCGTCCGCCGCTACTGGTACCTCTCCCCTCTCGAGGAGATCGCGGCGGAGTACGGCATGAGCCGAAGCAAGCTCACGAGCCTCCTGTACAGGATGCGAAGGGACCTGAGAAAATTCCTTGAAAAGGAGGGTTTTTACGTATGAAAGAAAATGACCGTGAAGCGATGCTCCGCGCGATAGGCGGCATAGACGACGACCTCATACTCTCCGCCGCGCCGGGCGAGCCGAAGCCGCGTCCCGCCCGCCGGGTGCGCTTCGTCCGCCGGACGGCGGCAGTGCTCGCGGCTACGTTGCTGCTCTCGCTCGCGGGCGTCGGCACGGCGATGGCCGTGAGCGAGGACGTCCGCGAGAGCGTTGCGGAGACCGCCCGAGCAGTCCGTGACGCGGTGCTCCGCGTCTTCGGCCACGGCGACCCCGCGCCCACGACCGCCGCCGACGCACAGCTCCGCCGCGACCGCATAGCCCGCTCCGACGGCGTCGAGCACGCCCGCCTCACCGAGCTTCGGAATGAGGCTCAGCTCTGGCTCCGCGAGGAACTTTCCCTTGACAGCGGCATCGACTTTGCCTCGGAGGACTGGTCGGACGCGGACGGCGTGTACGTCTGCCTTATCGAGCGTCGCCGCGAGCCGTCCGCAGGCGAGACAGCGGCCGAGGGGTACGACTTCCCCGTCCTCGCCGTCGTCGAGTGGACGGAAAGCGGCTTCGTCCTCCGCGGGCACACCGGGTTTTCGGAGGCTCCGGACGACGTCGCCGTCGCGGAGACCGAAGACGTCACCGCCGTATTCGGCAGCACCGCGCCGCTGGGCGAACGCTTTGCGGAGCTCGCGTCCGTCAGCGCCCGGTGCTCGGACGGCTCGGTGAACATCTGCCGGACCTTCGGCGACGGATACTTCTTCCTTGCCGTGTGGCACGCCGAACCGGGCGCGACGCTCGAGCGGATATACGCCTCCGGCGCTCTGAAGGAACCGGCGGCCGTGCCGCGTCAATATGACCGCGCGCTCGGGCGGTCCCTCGACGAGACGCAGGTGACCGACGTGACGCTCTGCCGCACCCCCGGCTCGGACACGTGGCAGAACTACTGCGCCATAGTAGACGGACGCGAGATGTTCTTCGAGCCGTTTATAGAGCCTAAACCTTAACGAACCTCCTACAAGCAGGACGGAGACGGCGAAAGCCGTCTCCGTCCTGCCCGCCGCGATTTCCCGCGAAACCTCATTTTTCATAAGGATTTACATGCACCATGCAGTGCTCGACCCGCAGTCCCGCGTCCTCGACGCCCTTGTGGACGGCCTCCGCTATCCGGTGCGCGTCCCGCAGCGGCATATCCGCGTCCACCGCTATTTCGATGTCCACGAACGCGACGTTCCCGCTTATCCGCGCCCTCAGCTCATCGACCGCGCGGACGCCCTCCGTCGCGAGCGCCACCTCGCGTATCTTCTCCAGCTCCTCGGGCGGAACGCTGCGGTCGGTGAGGCGGCTCATCGCCTCGCGCAGGATGTCAAACGCCGCCTTGAGTATGAGCACCGAGACGCCTATCGCCGCCACCGGTTCGAGCCACCACACGCCGATCATGTTCCCGCCGACGCCGACGAGCACCGCCACCGAGCTCACCGCGTCGGTGCGGTGGTGCCATGCGTCCGCCATCAGCGAAAGCGAGTTCAACTTCTTCGCCGCGCGGCGGGTGTAGCGGAACATCCACTCCTTTGCCGCTATAGAGATGACCGTCACCGCGAGCGCGGCGGCGGACGCCTCCGAGCGCTCGCCGAACCACAGGCTCCGCGCGCCCTCAACGCCTATCATCACCGCCGTGCCGCCGAGAGCTATCGCGAGCAGGACCGACACGAGGCTCTCTATACGCTGATGCCCGTAGGGATGGTCCTCGTCCGCGCTGTTCGAGGCGAGCCGCAGTCCGAGGAGCACCGCGACGGTCGTCGCGACGTCCGAGACGGTATGTACTCCGTCGCTTATCACCGAAACGCTGTGCGCGAAAAATCCCACCGCGAGCTTCACCGCCGCAAGGACGGCGTTCGCTATCATCGTCGTTACCGACACGCGCTTAGCAATACCGTAATTATCCATTTTGTCCTCTCTCAAATCTCCTCACGATCTCCCGCAGTCCGTATACCGCGAGAGGCAATAGGGCTATATAGATCGAATAGTGGTACCTGAATGCGACCTCGACGAGCATCTGAGCCGCCGTGAGACCTATGGCGAAAAGCGCCGCAAGCACGAGCGGACCGCGCTCGCGCTTCACCGCGGCAAAGACCGCCCCCACCGCCGCGAACAATGCGCAAACGATGTAGAAGCCGTTGCAGAGCGCCGAGAGCAGCTCCGCGCGATAGAACACGCCGACCCCGTAGGACACCACGGCGAAATCATCTCGGAGCAGGAAGTTTCTGAGCTTCGTTCCGAGGAGAGAGATGTAATCCACTTCGCCGGAGGCTATGAGCTCGCGGACGTCGTCCATCATGGCTCTCTGCACGTCCTCCGCCGTTGCGCCGGGTTTCGCGTCGTACTCCGCCAGCCGCGCGCTCACCTCGGCGCTCCATCTACCGCCGCTCTCCTCGTTGAGGCCGACGGCGTAGCTGTAACCCACGCTCCGCGCCGCAGGTTCCCCGAGCGCCGCGTCCATCGCGGGACGCGCCGCCGACGTAACGCCTGTCAGCACCGCCGCCGTGAGGACGACCGCCGCCGCGCGCTCCGCCGCGCCCCGCAGAGAGTACGGCGTATCCAGTATAAACAGCGTCCCCGCAAGAGCTATCAGAGGTATCGTACCTATGGGGCGCGCGAGCTGGACGCACCCGAGCAGCAGTCCGGCTCCCATGGCGCAGGCGGCGGTCTTCAGCCGCCTTCCCTTCGCAAAGGCTCCGCCGCGCACCCTCACGCGAAGCCCGTCACAGAGCAGAAGCGCGCCGACAAGCAGCGCCGTGTAAAGCGGCTCGCTCAATACATATATATTGTAGAGAGTCTGCGAAGGACACACCGTCCACAGCAACGCCGCCGCGAGCGCCGAAAGCTTGCAGGCATATCTTCTCACCAGCAGGTACAGGAGCGCCGCCGTTACGGCGGAGAGGCAGACGTTCAGCACCGCCGCCGTCATCGGGGAGGCGCCGAACACGCGGAAAAATATCGAGTAGAACGCGGCAGTCCCGAATATGTGCGGAAAGAGCGCGACGTAACGGTGCAGGCTGATTTTTCCCGTCTCCGCCAAGTCGCGCGCGGTCGTAAAGAAGGTCGCGTAGTCCGCCCGCGGCTCGACGTGCCAGCGGAGCACCGCCGCGAGCTTTACCGCGAAGCATACCGCCGTCACGGCGAGGACAAGCACGCCGTCGCGCGCGCGTATGTCGCCCCGTCCGCGCCGCATAAACACGGCGGCCGCGAATACCGCGGCCGCGGCCAGGGCGAGGAATACAAGCGCCGCCGTAAGCGACTTTCCGTAATACCCCGGCATAAACATGCTTTTCGAGTCCGGCAGCACCCACATGAACGGCACCGACCCGCAGACAGCCGCGGCGACTATATACATGACGCGCAGGAGCAGACGGCTCACCTTTCCCTGCCCTGCTCCGCCGTCCGCATCCGTGCGCTTATTCGCTCTTTGAAGATAAGACATAGCCATTACCCTTTTCACATTGAAAAAAGTTCTTGCGCAAATTTGTATCAACGCTTATAATATCACATATGTTCCGCCGTTTCAAGAGTGATCGTCGTCTTCTGCGGCGGCGTCCGCGTCAAAACAAAACTTTTTTCCCGAAAAAGGTTGACAATCGCGGTTTCCGCCGCTATAATATTATCTGCCGCATTGAGCGGGTTCGTAAGCGGCGTATGCCCGCCCGCAAGAGCGAGAATGAAAAGGAAGAAGGTTTTTACTCAAATGGTAGCAATTTTCGAGACCGGCGGCAAGCAGTACAAGGTCACCGAGGGCGACGTTATATTCGTCGAGCGCCTCGAGGCCGCCGAGGGAGAGACCGTCAGCTTTGACACCGTCCTCGCGATAGTAGACGGAGGCGAGTCGAAGTTCGGCACGCCCACGGTCGAGGGCGCGAAGGTCACGGCAAAGATCATCAAGAACGGCAAGTCGAAGAAGATACTTGTCTACAAGATGAAGGCGAAGAAGAACTATCGCCGCCGTCACGGTCACCGTCAGCCGTACACCCGTCTCCAGATAGAGACCATCACCGCGTAAGTGACCCGCATCACTCTCACCCGCCGCTCGGGACGCATCGTCCGCGTAGAGGCGGAGGGTCACAGCGGCTATGCCGACGCCGGCGAGGACATCGTCTGCGCGGCGGTGACGGCGTCGTTCCGCCTGATGTGCGCGCAGCTTGAGGCCGGCGGCATCGGCGTGAAGGTCACAACAGACGACCGCCGCGCTTTCCTCTCTCTTGAGGCGGAGGCGGCGGGACACATCTTCGCGGGCTTCGAGGCGTTCGCGCGCGAGCTCTGCGAGGAATATCCGAAAAACATATCTGTAACGGAGGTAGAGCAAAATGCTTAGAATAGGGCTTCAGTTCTTCGCTCACAAGAAGGGCGTCGGCTCCACCCGCAACGGCCGCGACAGCGAGTCGAAGCGTCTCGGAGCAAAGCGTGCGGACGGTCAGTTCGTCCTCGCGGGCAACATCCTCGTGCGTCAGCGCGGCACCAAGATCCATCCCGGCACGAACGTCGGCAAGGGCGGCGACGATACTCTCTTCGCGCTCGTTGACGGCAAGGTGCGTTTCGAGCGTCTCGGCCGCGACCGCAAGCAGGTCTCGGTCTACGAGGTAGAGGCTCAGTAAGCGGCAAAAGTCCGGTACGGGCTTTTATGCAAGGCCGCGCGCCGCGCGTTCGGTTTTTCCGCAGTACCGGCCGCAGGGAAAACGGGCGCATCTCGGGGCACAGCGCGGCGGATCGTTTCGACAGGCTCAACAGGCGGCAGTTCTGCCGCCTGTTTTTCCGTAAAGCGGGCATTATAGAAAATGTAAGTCTGCTCGGAGGTATACAATGTTTATTGACACGGCAAAAATTTCGATACGCGGAGGCGACGGCGGCAACGGCGCCGTGAGCTTCCACCGCGAGAAGTACGTCGCGGCCGGCGGGCCGGACGGCGGCGACGGCGGCGACGGCGGCAGCGTCGTCCTCCGCGTCGATGACCATATGGCGACGCTCATGGACTTCCGCTATCAGCGCAAGTACGCCGCCCCGAACGGCGAGAACGGACAGGGCAAGCGGTGCAGCGGACGGCGCGGCGAGGATCTCGTCATTCGCGTGCCGCGCGGCACCGTCGTCCGGGACGCGGAGAGCGGCGCCGTCATGCACGACATGTCGGACGGCGCGGACTACGTCGCGGCGCGCGGCGGGCGCGGCGGCTGGGGCAACCGCCACTTCGCCACCCCCACGCGCCAGACTCCGCGCTTTGCGAAGAACGGCCTCAAGGGCGAGGCGCGCGAGATCCTGCTCGAGCTGAAGCTCATAGCGGACGTCGGCCTCGTCGGCTTTCCTAACGTCGGCAAGAGCACCCTGCTCTCGGTCGTCTCCGCCGCGCGCCCGAAGATAGCAAACTACCACTTCACCACGCTCCAGCCGAACCTCGGCGTCGTGCGCGTGGACGAGACGACGAGCTTCGTCCTTGCCGACATCCCCGGAATAATCGAGGGCGCGGCGGAGGGCGCGGGTCTCGGCCACGGCTTTCTCCGCCACATCGACCGCTGCCGCCTGCTCGTCCACCTTGTAGACATATCCGGCAGCGAGTTCCGCGACCCCGTCGAGGACTTCGAGACGATAAACTCGGAGCTTGCCGGGTGGAGCGAAGCCCTCGCCTCCCGCCCGCAGATAGTCGCGGCGAACAAGTGCGACCTTGCGGACGAGACAAACGAGGCGGCGGCGAAGTTCCGCGCCTACGCGGCGGAGCACGGCCTCGAGGTCTATGAGATCTCCGCCGCCACCGGCATGGGCGTACAGGCGCTCATATATGCGATAGCGCGCCGCCTCGCCGGCCTGCCGCCCGTGGAGTACTACGAGCCGGAGTACGTCGAGCCCGACTTTGAGCCCGGCCGCCCGGAGGACGTCACCGTCCGCCACGAGGACGGCGTGTACATCCTCGAGGGCGACTGGATAGACCGCATCGGCGGCAGCGTCAACTTCGACGACTACGAGAGCCGCATGTGGTTTGAACGCATGCTCCGCACGAGTGGGATGTTCGCGCGCCTCGAGGAGATGGGGATACAGGAGGGCGACACCGTCTGTATCGGGGACTTGGAATTTGAGTATCTTTTCTAAACGGGCAGGGCCCGTTTAGAAAAGTCGCGGGAAATCGCGGCAGGCAGACAAAGTCTGCCTGCCTTACCAATTTCCCGCGAAAGGTTCACTTGGAATTGCGCAGGCGCAATTTCAAGTGAAGCTGTCGGACAGGGCAAAGCCCTGCCGACAGCGAACGCTCCGCGCAAAGAGTTTTTTCCGCCGTACACGCCGCCGGAAAAAACAAATTTAACTCTATTTCGCGCCGTTGGCGCGAAACTCTGCGAGGCTTTAGTTCTCAGATAAAGTATCGCTCTACCGTCTTTTTCGTGCAGCCTTGCGGGCTGTAGCGCCAGTAGTCGATGTGTCCGCCGGTGATGAAATATTCCATCGGCGGCGGAGACGCCTCGAAGCGCTCGATGACGAGCAGCTTCACCTTCATCCGCTCCGGGTTTATCGACTTTATGTATACCGAGACGCCGTCGCCCTCGGAAAGTCCCTCCCGCCGCTCGGTGAGGCCGGAGAGGTTCGGGGTGAGCTCGATAAACGTCCCGTATTCCTCCACTCCCCGCACCACGCCCGCGACCGTCTCGCCGACGGCGAAGCGCGCGGCGTTCTGCTCCCATGTTCCGAGCAATTCTCTGTGGGTGAGGCTCACCCGCCGCCGCTCGCGGTCTATGCCGAGCACGGCGGCATAGCCGTCCTGACCCACCCCGAACCGGTCGGACGGGTGCGAGATGCGGCTTATCGAGATATTCTCTATGCCGATAAGGCTCGCCGTGCCGCACCCGATGTCCACGAACGCCCCGAACGGTTCGAGGTGCGTCACCCGGAACGGCAGCACGTCCCCCGGCGACAGCGCCATCAGCGCGTCGGACGCTTCCTCCTGCGCCTCGCGGCGGCTGAGCACTATCTCACCGCCGCGCTCCGACGGCTTGAAGCAGACGTACCGCCCCACGAGCGAGATTATCGCTATGTCCCGCACGTCCGGCCCCATCGCGGCCTCGGCGCGCGGTATCACTCCGACCCGCCCGCCGAGGTCAACGTACAGGTTCCGCTCCGCGTCACAGCGGACTGCGCGCGCCTCGAGTATCCTTCCGAGCGCCGCGGCGCGGCGCAGTCCCTCCTCCGAACCTATGAACCCGCGGTTCTCCTCCGAGCCCGCGCGATAGCCCTCCGGCAGATATTTTTCCCGCATATTTCCCGTCCCTTCCGCAGCTTTGCTTTTCTACAAGCCAATATATTGCGGGACACGTGAAAAAATGCCTGTCCGCCGAAGAGCCGTCTAGCTCACGCGGATGTGCCCCGCGTGGCTGTTTGAGAAGATGGAAACGGTCTTCTCGACGTCGCGCCCGTCCACGAGCGCGCGGATGAGCACCTCATGCGACACCGGAACGTCCTCGTCCGCGCCCGCGAACGCCGCCGAAAGCCCGCTTGTCTCGCCCGCCGGCCTCGTGTAGAGAAAGCCGCCGAACTTGCCCATGTTCGCTCCGGCAAGCGAGCCCCAGTTCTCGCCGATATTATTTGAGAATATCGAGTTGTACGGGTTTATCAGCACGCCGATGTCGTCCGAACGGTACGGCTTGTGCGTCGGCGTGACGTCGAAGCGGGAGAACCGCACCCCGTTTTCGTGCAGTCTCCTTCGGATGAAGTCCGCCTCGTCGGGAGTATCGACCACCGCCGTTATGAATTTGTCCACAGTATCCCCTCCAAATAAATTTCGAGGGTATTTTGTCCGGCTCCGCGCCGGTTTATTTGCAAAAGAGGGATAGAATATGGATATACGCCCGGGCGACACGCTCGTCCTGAAGAAGCCGCACCCGTGCGGCGCTTTCGAGTGGGAGGTCACGCGCGTCGGCGCTGACTTCCGGCTCCGCTGCCTCGGCTGCGGGCGGGAGGTCATGCGCCCGCGCCGCGACGTCGAGCGCGGAGTGCGCCGCGTACTTCGCGGCGGCGCGGAGGTCTTTCCCGCGCGGAACGCCTGACCCCGCAAATCTGCCCCAAACCGCCGAAAAGCACGGCAAAAGGCTTGACAAGCCGCCCATGAGGTGCTACAATCTGTAAATAGCAAAAGACCGTGACCGGGAGAGTAACGGCGGAGCGCGCCAAGAGAGGCGGGGTCGTGGGCTGAAAGCCCCGCCGCGAAGCGAAGCCGCGAAGTTCACCCGCGAGTCGCGCGGCTGAAAGCCATGCCTGTAGGCCGCGACGTGGGCGCACGTTACAGCGCGGACGAGGGCGCGGAATACTCCCGCGCCGAAGTTGGGTGGTACCGCGAAGTCTGCCTTCGCCCCAATGCGGGCGGAGGCTTTTTATATGCTTTCGCACCGTGACAGAACGCTCGCCGGCCGCGTCCCCGCGGAGGACGAAGCCGGCGGAAAGTCGAATGTGCATTACATCACAGGAGGTCATATTATGCAGGAAAAACTTGAGTTTCTGCGCCGCGAAGCGCTCGAAGCGCTCGAGGCGGCGAAGAGTTCCGAGAAGCTGGAGGAGCTGCGGGTACGCTTTCTCGGCCGCAAGGGCGAGCTGACGGCGATACTGAAGCAGATGGGCTCCCTCAGCGCCGAGGAGCGCCCGAAGATGGGCGCGCTCGCAAACGACGTGCGCGGCTTCATCGAAAAGGAGCTCGAAGTTCGCGGCAAGGCGCTCGCGGAGGAAGCTCTTGCGCTCAAGCTCGAAAGCGAGCAGGTGGACGTAACTCTCCCCGGCTCGCACCGCGAGCTCGGGCACAAGCATCCGATGACGTCGCTTCTTGACGAGGTGAAGGAGATATTCATCGGCATGGGCTTCGAGATAATCGACGGCCCGGAGGTCGAGACGACCTTCTACAACTTCACCGCGCTCAACACTCCGGAGAACCACCCGTCCCGCGAGCCGCAGGACACCTTCTACTTCTCCCCCGACGTCCTGCTCCGCACGCAGACCTCGGCGATGCAGGCGCGGTATATGGAGGCGCACAAGCCGCCCTTCCGCATCATCGCCCCCGGCCGCACCTACCGCAAGGACGAGGTGGACGCCACCCACAGTCCGATGTTTCACCAGATAGAGGGTCTTGTCGTTGACAAGGGGATAAAGTTCACCGACCTCAAGGGCACGCTCGACATGCTCTTTAAGAAGATATACGGCGAGGATACGCGCATCCGCTTCCGCCCGCACCACTTCCCGTTCACCGAGCCCTCCGCCGAGATGGACCTCCAGTGCTTCAACTGCCACGGCGAAGGCTGCCGGATGTGCCACGGCGAGGGCTGGATAGAAATGCTCGGCTGCGGAATGGTCCACCCGAACGTGCTTCGCATCTGCGGCATCGACCCGGACGAATACTCCGGCTTCGCGTTCGGTCTCGGCACCGACCGCATGGCCATGTGGCGCTACGGCGTGAGCGACATGCGCCTGTTCTTCGACAACGACATGCGTTTCCTCACGCAGTTTTAAGGGAGGCAAAACGGTATGAATCTTTCAAGAAAATGGCTCCGCGAGTTCGTTGACGTATCGGACATCAGCGACCGCGAATTTTACCATCGCATGACCATGACCGGCTCGAAAATAGAGACCGTCACCGACTGCGGCGAAGCGACGACGCACGTCGTCGTCGGCCTCGTGAAGTCCGTCGAGAAGCACCCGAATGCCGACAAGCTCGTCGTCTGCCATATCGACGTGGGAGACGGCGAGGATCTCGTGATATGCACCGGCGCCTCCAACGTCACCCCCGGCTGTGTCGTTCCAGTAGCGCTCTGCGGAGCGGATCTTCCGAACACCACCCACCCGCACATCGAAAAGACCATCATGCGCGGCGTCGAGTCGAACGGAATGCTCTGCTCGATGGGCGAGCTCGGGCTCGACCTGCGCGACCTTCCCGCGGGCGACCCGGACGGGATACTCCTTCTGAACGACCCCGGCATGGACGTCCTTCCCGAGGACTACAAGCTCGGCGACGACATCCGCCCGATACTCGGCCTTGACGACCACATCGTCGAGTTCGAGATAACCCCGAACCGTCCCGACTGCCTGTCGGTGATAGGTCTCGCGCGCGAGGCCGCCGCGACCTTCAACCGTCCGCTCACGCTCCACACGCCCGTGGTAAAGGGCGGCGCGGGGCATATAAGCGACATGCTCTCGGTCGAGGTGCGCGAGCCGGAGCTCTGCCCGCGCTACACCGCCCGCGTCGTGAAAAACGTGAAGATCGGCCCCAGCCCGAAGTGGATGCGCGAGCGGCTCCGCGCCGCCGGCGTCCGCCCGATAAGCAACATCGTCGATATCACGAACTACGTCATGATCGAGTACGGCCAGCCGATGCACGCCTTCGACTACGCCTGTCTCGACGGCGGAAAGATAGTCGTCCGCCGCGCAAACCCCGGCGAGACGATGGCCACCCTCGACTCGAAGGAGCGCGCCCTCACGCCGGACATGCTCGTCATAGCGGACGAGCATAAGGCGAGCGCCGTCGCGGGCGTCATGGGCGGCGCGATAAGCGAGATAACCGACAAGACGACCACCATCGTCTTTGAGAGCGCGAACTTCGACGGCGCGTCGGTGCGCCGCACGGCCGTCGCGCTCGGCATGCGCACCGACTCCTCCTCCCGCTTCGAGAAGGGGCTCGACCCGGAAAATACTATACCCGCAGTCGACCGCGCGTGCGAGCTTGTCGAGTTGCTAGGCTGCGGCGAGGTCGCGGACGGCTATATCGACATCAACAACACCCACTACGTCGAAAAGACCGTCCCGCTCGAGTGGGAGCGGATAAACGCCCTGCTCGGCTGCGATCTCTCCGAGGACTACATGGCGGAGGCGCTTCGCCGCCTGCACTTCAAGGTGGAGCGCAGATGGGGCAAGTATATCGTCCACGTCCCGTCCTACCGCATGGACGTCAGCATGATGGCTGACCTCGCGGAGGAGGTCGCCCGCATGTACGGCTACGACGAGCTTGACACCACACTCGCGATGGGCGCCGCCACCCTCGGCGGCTACACTCCGCGCCAGACGGCGGAGAACCGCGCCGGCGTCCTCGCCCGCGCGCTCGGCTACACCGAGGTGCTGACCTACTCCTTCACCTCTCCGAGCTTTGCCGACCGTCTGCACCTGCCGGAGGACTCCCCTCTCCGCAACACCATGAAGATACTCAACCCCCTCGGCGAGGACCGCTCGGTGATGAGAACGACCACCCTCGGCTCGATGCTCGAGGTCGCGGCGAAGAACTGCGCCTCCCGCGTGCCGGAGGCTCGCCTCTACGAGCTTGCGAAGGTCTATCTTCCGAAGGGCGACGGCTCCTGCTCCGAGCCGAAACGCCTCACCCTTGCGGCCTACGGCGGGGAGTACGATTTCTTCACGCTCAAGGGAGACATCGAAGCTCTGCTTTCCGGCCTGCACGTCGCCGGCCTCGACTGGACCGCTTTGCATGACGACGCGACCTTCCACCCCGGACGCGCCGCCGTCATACGCGCGGACGGCGTCCTCGTCGGCAAGGCGGGGCAGATACACCCGACCGTCGCCGAGGGCTACGGCATCGACGCCGACCTGTATATCGCCGAGCTCGACTTTGAGGCGATATGCGCGCTCGACGCGGGCGACCCGACCTTCAAGCCGCTCCCCCGCTTCCCGTCCACCACGCGCGACATGGCCGTCGTCTGCCGTGACGAGATACCGGCGGGCGACCTCCTCCGCACCGTGCGGAACGCCGCGGGCGAGCTGCTTGTGTCCGCGAATGTCTTTGACGTCTACCGCGGCGAGCACATTCTCAGCGGCTTCAAGAGCATAGCCATTTCGCTCGAGTTCCGCGCGGACGACCGCACCCTCACCGACGCCGAGGTGGACGAATGCTTCGGCGCGGCGCTCAAGGCTCTCGCAGACGAGTACGGCGCGTCGCTTCGCTGACGCTCCGCTCTTTTGACCGATTGCGCTGAAATATTACAATCAGATTAAATTTCAACGCTTCTATTTACAACAGGCCGGAAAAGCGCTAAAATACAAGCATAGAACAGTTTTTCGATTTTTCAAGGAGGCGGCTGTATGGACGCGACGCGCAAATTCTCACCCATTGACGACGAGCACCGTATTCCCATGCGCGAGGCGCTGCGCGCCGTATACAGCTCCCTTCAGGAGAAGGGCTACGATCCCTTAAACCAGATAGTCGGCTACCTGCTGAGCGAGGATCCCACCTACATCACAAATCACAAGAACGCGCGGAGCCTCATCCGCCGCCTCGACCGTGACGAGCTGATGCAGGAGCTCGTGCGGAGCTACCTCGGCATCGAGGACGGGGAGAAGTGATCCCCTCCGCAAAACTATACCGTGAACGCGCGGGCGCTTTCCTTTCGGAAAGCGCCCCGTTTTTTTGTTTCCCCGCGCGGCGCGGTGTTTTTTCGGCGCGCCGTTTTCGCCGTATCTTGCGGTTTTTTCTGCCAAATCAGGGAATTTCTGCCGATTATTTCCGCTTCCGCTGAAATAAATTGTCTTTCATGGGATTTATTTTGCTTTCCGCTCTTGACACCGCCGTCCCCCGGTGATAAAATAGTTACAAAATAGTTACAACCTTCGGAGCGTATCTGAAAGGAGATCTCAATGGCAAAGAAGAAAACATCGGAGCTCGTCTGGCGCGGGTACCCTCTCGTGCGGAGCGGCAATACGATCTACTACGGGAACATCACCGATCCCTATATCGCTATGCTCAGAATTATATCCACCAAGCAGGTCGGCGACCTCGAGGTGGCGGATAAGGTCTCTCTCCAGCTTCAGGCCACCGGCGAGGACGTCCACACCCGCGACCGCGTCCAGAAGCGCGCCGAGAAGGACGGGCTCTATCCCGCCCTCGACCTTGCGAGCGTCTGGCTCTCCCGTGCGCTGAAGGCATAAGGCGGCGCATGATGAAAAGAAGTCTGAAAATACTGATTTGTGCGGCGGCGCTCATCGTTCTCGCGATCTTCTCATGCTCTGCGGACGCCGTCGAAGCAGGGACTGTCAACGCAGAAAGCGGACTCCGCCTCCGCACCGCCGCGAGCACTTCCGCCGGCACCGTGTCCATACTCCCGAACGGCTCCGAGGTCATCATCACCGAGGCCGGCGCGGAGTGGTGCAAGGTCAGTTGCGGCAGCGCCGAGGGCTATATGTCCACCGAGTACCTCACCCGTGCGGACACCGCCGCCTTCGAGACGCCCTACACCGGCAAGGTCACGGCGTCGGTCGTCAACCTCCGCGCGGAAGCGAATACGACGAGCACCGTGCTCGGTCAGCTCGTCGAGAACTCCGAGGTCGTCATACTCGGCGTGTCCGGCGGCTGGTACCATGTCCTCGCAAACGACGTGGAGGGCTTCATTCACCCCGACTACGTCGTCCCGACGGCGGTCATGTCGTCCGATGACGCCGCTCCCGCGTCTGAAGCGGCCGCGAGCGCCGACGCTGTCCCCGCCTCCTCGGACGTGAGCGACCTGCGCGAACGGCTCATCGCCTTTGCAAAGCAGTATATCGGCACCCGCTACACCTACGGAGGACGTTCCCCGTCCACCGGCTTTGACTGCTCCGGGTTCGTGTACTACGTCTTCAAGAACTTCGGCTACACCCTTAACCCCGGCGCTTCCACCCAGATGGACAAGGTCACGGTGATAAAGAAGGCCGAGCTCGTCCCGGGCGACCTTGTGTTCTTCAACAACGGCACCGCCCGCCGCGCAAGTCACGTCGGCATCTATATCGGCAACAACCAGTTCATCCACGCCGTCTCTCCGGGAAATCCGGTCACCATCTCCTCGCTCGACGGCGGATATTACAGCCGCTGCTTCGTCGGCGGCGGACGTGTCCTCCCCACCGCGTGACGCGCGAACTTCCGACACTGCAAAACGAGGCCGCTCCGGCGGCCTCGTTTTTTGCTGCGGCTCGCTTTGCCGCTCGCCGGCGGGAGCGCATTCGACGCTTTGCCGCCCGTGAGTGATAATATTGAATAGCCGCCGGGAGGAACTCGGGTCTACTTTTTGTTTTGTCTTTTTCTTGTGTTGGCGCGTAGAATGTGGTAGTATTATTGTGTATGCAAATCACTGAGGAGGCGTTTCCCGAATGCGTTTTACCAAGATGCACGGCTGCGGCAACGACTATATATACGTTGACTGCTTCCACGAGAAGGCAGACGTGCAAAATCCCGAACAGCTCTCAAGGCGGCTGAGCGACCGCCACTTCGGAGTAGGCTCGGACGGTCTTATCTTCATCAAGCCGAGCCCCGTGGCGGACTGCTTTATGGATATGTACAACTACGACGGACCGCGCAGCGAGATGTGCGGCAACGGCATCCGCTGTGTCGGCAAGTACCTCTACGACCACGGCATCGTCGATCGCGACGTCATAACCGTCGATACGCTCGCGGGCGTCAAGACCCTCTACCTGCACATCGAGAACGGCATCTGCACCGGTGCGACCGTCGATATGGGCGAGCCGATACTTCTCCCGCAGATGATACCCACCGAGCTCCACGGCAGTGACGGACGCGCCGTTGACGTCCCGCTCAACGCAGACGGCGTCACCTATCGCGTCACCTGCGTGTCGATGGGCAACCCCCACGCCGTCGTCGTCGTGGACGACCCCGCGTCCTTCCCCGTCCGCGAGGTCGGCATGAGAATAGAGACGCACCCCGCCTTCCCCCGCCGCACCAACGTCCACTTCATCCGCGCGGAGTCGCGCGACAGCATCATCATCCGCACATGGGAGCGCGCCACCGGCGAGACGCTCGCCTGCGGCACCGGCAACTGCGCCTCCCTCGTCGCGGCGACGCTGCTCGGCCTCTCGGACGGCGAGGCGGAGATGCACTGCCTCGGCGGCACGCTCCACATCAAGTGGGACAGGAACGACAACCACGTCTACATGACCGGCCCCGCCGTCGAGGTGTTCTCCGGCAGCATAGACGTATAAACCCCTATAAGACCCCTTAGTCAGGAGGAATATCAATGAAACTGAATGACAACTTCCGCAAGATGCAGTCAAACTACCTCTTCTACACCGTCCGCGTAAAGACGAGCGAGTACATGGAAAAACATCCCGGCGCGGAGGTCATACGCCTCGGGATAGGAGACGTCACGCTCCCGCTCGTCCCCGCCGTCATAGACGCGATGCACTCCGCCGTCTCGGACATGGGCAGCGCCGCCACCTTCAAGGGCTACGGCGAGGACTTCGGCTACTCCTTCCTCCGCCGCGCGATAATCGAGCAGGACTACAAGCCGCTCGGCGTCGATCTCTCGCTCGAGGAGGTCTTTATCAACGACGGCGCGAAGAGCGACACCGGAAACTTCGCGGAGCTCTTCGACCGCGACAACGTCGTCGCCGTCTGCGACCCGGTCTACCCCGTCTACGTTGACTCGAACGCCATGGCCGGCCGCGCCGGCGACTTTGACGGCGAGCGCTGGAGTAAGCTCCTCTACATGCCCTGCGTCGCCTCGAACGGCTTCATTCCGGAGCCGCCGAAGGAGCACGCGGACATCATCTACCTCTGCTTCCCGAACAATCCGACCGGCGCGCACATCGGCTACGGCGAGCTGAAGGCGTGGGTCGATTACGCCCTCCGCGAGGGCTCGGTCATACTCTACGACGCGGCCTACTGCGCCTTCATCGAAGGCGACATGCCCCGCTCGATATACGAGATAGACGGCGCGAAGCGCTGCGCCGTCGAGTTCCGGAGCTACTCCAAGACCGCCGGCTTTACCGGCGTGCGCTGCGGCTTCACCGTAGTACCGAACGACCTCGTCTTCGACGGGCAGAGCCTCCGCGCGATGTGGGCGCGCCGCCAGACCACGAAGTTCAACGAGGCGAGCTACATCTCCCAGCGCGGCGCGGCGGCGATATACACGCCGGAGGGCGCAAAGCAGGCCATGGAGTCGATAGCCTACTACAAGAACAACGCAAAGACTCTCCGCGAGGGACTTCAGTCGCTCGGCTTTGAGGTCTACGGCGGAGTACACTCCCCCTACGTCTGGCTTGCGACGCCGAACGGCATGACCTCGTGGGAGTTCTTTGACGCACTGCTCGACCGCGCGCAGGTCGTCGGCACCCCCGGCTCGGGCTTCGGACCGTGCGGCGAGGGCTACTTCCGCCTCACGAGCTTCGGCACGCTCGAAAACTCGCTCCGCGCGCTCGAGCGGATAAAAGCCAATTTCTAAGTTTCGACGCGAAATGCGAGGGCGCAAGTCCATTCTTTATCCAATACCCTACCGCCTTCGCTCGTAATATTCGCTTCACGAGTGTTGCCAAGCTCGTCAAAAAACCTCGTAGAGTTTCGCGCCTACAGGCGCGAAATAGAGTCCAATCGGTAAATTTCGGCGGCGTGTACGGCGAAATTTACACCTATCGCCCGGCGCGTTTCGAGCGCAGCGAGGAACAAAGCCGGGCGCAAGGCACCGGCAGAGCTTCGCTCTGTCCGGTGCCCTCGGCGCGAAAGGGTGCGCAGCGTAAGCGAGCACATTTCGCGCCGACGCGAAGCGTGTTCGGCACGTAAGACTTTTAAGTTTGGAGGAACGCTATGTATATCGAATCCAAGTACACCGACTACATGATAGAGACCTTCGGAAAGCTGGTCTCCATTCCCTCTCCGACCGGCTACACCCGCCGCGCGGCGGAGTGGATAGCGGCGGAGCTGCGCAGGTTCGACTTCGAGCCGGTTATAACAAACCGGGGAAACGTCCTCTGCCGCGTCGGCGGCGACGGAGACGGCATCCTCCTCTCCTCGCACTTCGACACCCTCGGCGGGATGGTGCGCTCGGTGAAGCCGGACGGGCGCCTCCGCTTGGCGCGCCTCGGCGGCCCCGCTCTCGGGAGCTACGAGGCGGAGAACTGCACCGTGATAACGCGCGGCGGCCGTGAGATCCCCGGCACCTTCCAGATGAACGAGCCCTCGAGCCACGTCGCGGGCGCGAAGCTGTCGGAGGCGAAGCGCACCCTCGAGGAGATGCAGGTCGTGCTCGACATCGTCACCTCCTCCGCGGACGAGACGAAGGCGGCGGGCGTCGAGACCGGCGACATCGTCGCGTTCGACCCGCGCTTCCGTGTCTCGGGCGACGACTACATCAAGAGCCGCTATATCGACGACAAGATGGGCTGCTCGGTGCTTCTCGCCCTCGCGAAGCTGATAAGCGAGCGCGTGCCGCTCCCCCCCCCGCACGCTCTGGCTGATGTTCACCTGCCACGAGGAGGTCGGCACCGGCGCGGCGAGCGGTCTGCCGGACGGCTGCACCGAGATGATAGCGGTGGACATGGGCTGCGTCGGGGACGACCTCGCCTGCACCGAGCGCGAGGTCTCGATATGCGTCCTCGACGGCGGCGGGCCCTACGACTACGGCCTCGTCTCCGCTCTCAAGGACGTCTGCGTGCGGGACGACATTCCCCACGCGCTCGACGTCTACCCCTTCTACGGCTCGGATGCGGACGCCGCCGTCGGCGCGGGATACCACCTTCGCCACGCCTGCATAGGTCCCGGCGTCTACGCGAGCCACGGCTACGAGAGGACGCACCGCCGCGGCATTGAGGCGACGCTCCGCCTCGTCGCGGGCTACGTTATCGGATAAACAGCGCGCGTTCACAAAGGTATCTTTCTTAGGGAACGTCCGCTGCGGAGTTGTTGAAGCCGCGCACCGTTCCGGTGCGGGAAGGAGCGTAAAATGAAAAGGAGAATGTTTTTCGCCTCGCTCGCGGTGCTTGCCGTGACATGTCTGCTGGCGCTCGTCCTGTTTGTTCTCCCCGAGCCTGCGGGCTCCCCCGACGCGCTGCCGGAGGACGTATCCGAGGAGGACCGCGCGCTTCTGGAGGAAGAACCGCTCTTTGCCGGCTTCCTTTCCGGCGTAGAACAGGCGCTCATCGACCGCCTCGACCCCATCGCCACGAAATACGGCGCGATCCGCCCGTATCAGGTGAACAGCTCCCGCGGCTATGCGCGTGCCTTCATCTTCCCGGGAGGTTCGGTCTTCTGGTGCGAGACGAGCCGCGTTCCCTTCACGCTCTCGCTCGACTGCGGCGCGGGCGCGTCCGCCGTCCGTCTGAACCCGACAGACGAGCGCTCTCCGCTTCTCGTACAGAGCGGACCCGGCGGGCTCGGGATGCTCGTCGAGGCTCCGCTCGGCGCGGTCATCGAGGGAACGCCGAACGATCCGTTCGGCATCACCGCGCTTGAGGAGTACAACGGTACGGCGTCGCTCCGCCGGAACAGCGTAACTCTGGAATTTGACAGGCCGGAGGACGAGGGATACGCCCAATCTATCTGGTGGGTCTATGCGTCGGAGGGAGCCTTCCCCTCGGGCGAGGACGTCCCTCAGTGGCTCTACGACTGCACGGTGGAAAAGTTCGGCGCGGACAACCGCATGGCGCCCTCCGGCTACTACTACACCACCCCCACAGACTACTCCACGGCGGGCGAGGGCAGCTTCTACCTTCTCCCCGCCGCCTACATCCCGGTAAAGCTCGCGCGCCGCTGTGACGACCCGGATGCGCTTTGGATAGCCGCCGCGATGCTCGACATACAGCGCGGCAACCTCGAGCTTTCCACCCTCGCCGAGCTCGTAAATTCTCCCGACGCCCTTCGCTATCCGAACTATGAATACCCCGAAAGCATCCCGCCGGAGCTGCTCGGCGGCACGTTTGACGAAAGCTCCGAGGCGGGCTTTATCCCCACGGCGCCTCGGAGCGGCTGGCTCGGGCGGGACTACGGCGTCGGCGTAGGCTTCCATGACACCCGCTTCAACACCGACTTCGCCACGGGTCTGCTCACGCTCGGCGAAAAGCTGGGCGCGGACACGTTTGTCGAGAGCGCCGATAACTACGTCCTCTACCTCTGCTTCCACGCGCTCACCCGCTCGACCGAGACCGCGAACGGCGGTCTCCTCGTGGACGACTACTCGCATCCGGACGGCTCGAAGCGCACCCACTGCGCCCTCAACCATCAGCTTGCGGAGATACTGCTGCTCTACAGCTCCGGCATACCGGAAGCGGAAGACGTCGCGCACCGTATGCTCCTCGGCATCGAGGATACCGCGGAGGACTGGATACGTCCTGACGGCGACCTCCACTATGCGCGCTTCCCGGACGGCAGCTACGGCCGGGACGACTACCCCACCCTCACCTACAACGACCTCCTCGCGCTCGACCGCTGTATCGGCGGCAATGCCGCCCTCGAGCGCCTCATGGACGCCAAGCGGGAATGGATGGACGCAAACGGCGTCACGGGCTACGACCAGTGAACCCGCGCCCCCTCGGACAGTCCGAGGGGGCGCTTCTTTTGCGCCCCTACGCGCGCAAAAAGTTCCCCTCAGGCAAAAATCGTCGGCGAGGCGGGCATATTCATTATTTATGTAAACTTGCGTCACATTTGTACGGAAACGAAATCTCGCTTTCGGGCTTCGGAAATATTCCCCAATTTTCCCCGAAGCCGTTGCGGCGCAAGGCATTCGCCTTTGTTGATAAGTCTGTGGATAATGTGAATAACTTCTTGTTGTAGCTTTATTGCTATTTTTTATGTCCACCGGCTGAGTTATTATTCTTTCGCAAAAATCCGCTCCGGAAGTGGCGGATTTTCTCTGTTCTTGCGCAAAATCGAGTTTTTCCGGCAAAATGACATCTTCTGCCAAAAATTCCGCTTTCGACAATTTGTGCGCGGCGCGGCAGTTTTCGACCCGTTGAGGTCACACTTATACGAAGTGTTATCCGGCCTTTACCGTCACTCCCGCCGCGCAGTGCAGTTATTCATTCAATTATTTCGCATCCTTGGAAAAAATCGGCTGTACTTTTGTTCAAATCGGACGGCGCGCCGCAGTCCCCTTGACTTTAGTAAGCGTTTGATTTAGTATATAATTGTAAATTGGCGGGGAATACGCCATGCTGTCTGTAAATATTGCACAAAAATAACCCCGTCGAAAAAATATCAAAAAGAAACGGAGGAACTTTGTATGTCCGTAAAACCGATATGGCAGGACCCGTCGGTACAGCACTTGAACCGCCTGCCCGCGCGCGCGGGAGTGTTCTTCTATCATGACGAGGCTTCGGCCCGCACGATGGACCGTGCCCTCTCCCGCGACTATCTCAATCTCAACGGCGAGTGGGACTTCAGCCTCGTCGAGTCGCCGCTGCTCGCCCCGGACGGCTGGGAGCAGCCCGACTACGTCCCGCTTGAGGACTGGGGCTCGATCCGAGTGCCCGGCTGTTGGCAGATGCAGGGCTACGGGCACCCCATCTACTCCTCCATGCCGTATCTGCACCCCATCGACCCGCCCTACGTCCCGGACGAGAACGACACCGGGCTCTACCGCCGCATCTTCGTCCTGCCCGAGCGCTTCGAGGGCAAGCGCGTCACGATGACCTTTGAGGGCGTCGGCAGCGCGTTCTGGTTCTATGTCAACGGTAAGGAGGCCGGCTTCTCGAAGGGGCCGCACATCCCCGCCGAATTTGACGTCACCGACCTTCTCGAGCCGGGCGAGAATCTGCTCGCGGTCAAGGTCGTCCGCTTCTCGGACGGGAGCTACCTCGAAATGCAGGACATGATGCACATGAGCGGCATCTTCCGCGACGTGTACCTCACCGCTACCCCGAAGGAAGGATACATCGCGGACGTCTACACCCGCGCCGACATGCACGGTCACCTCACGAGCGCTGTCAAGCTCGGCGGCGACGGACATGTCGCCGCGCGCCTCTACGACGGCGGCGCCGTCGTCTGTGAGACCGAGGGCGATACCAAGGGCGGCGAAATCACCCTCACGATGGACATCGAAAACCCGAAGCTCTGGAGCGCCGAGGAACCGAACCTCTACACCCTCGTCGTCTCCGCAAACGGCTCGTATGCGCCGATGCGCGTCGGCTTCCGCACGGTCGAGACCGACGGCGTCCTCTTCAAGGTGAACGGCGTGCCGATAAAGGCGCGCGGCGTCAACCGTCACGACACGCACACCGACCTCGGCTGGGCGGTGAGCGTCGAGTCGATGGTGCGCGACATCACTCTGATGAAGCAGCACAACGTCAACTTCGTCCGCACGAGCCACTACACCGACGACATCCGCTGGCTCGACCTCTGCGACGAGTACGGCATCTACATAATGGACGAGACCGACCTCGAGTGCCACGGCATGAGCGGCAAGGACATAAGCGAGCTCTCCTGCTCGCCCGAGTGGACCTACGCCTACGTTGACCGCGGCGAGCGGATGGTCATGCGCGACCGCAGCCACGCCTGCGTCGTGTGGTGGTCGCTCGGCAACGAGAGCGGCTTTGGCGACAATCACCGCGCCATGAGCCGCCGCTTCAAGGAGCTCGACGACCGCCCCGTCCACTACGAGGCGGCGAAGCTCGCCGGCGGCTTCAACATGGATGAGCTGCTGAGCTCCGGCAACGTCCAGAAGCTCATGGAGGCTATGGCGGAGCACCGCCGCGCGCCGTGGGATCCGTGCGTTGACTGCGAGTCGGTGATGTACCCGACGGTCGAGCAGGTCGAGGAGTACGGCAAGCGCGACGATCCGCGTCCCTTCTTCCTCTGCGAGTACGCCCACGCGATGGGCAACGGCCCCGGCAACCTCAAGGAGTATTGGGACGTCATCTACAAGTATCCGAAGCTCATGGGCGCGTGCGTCTGGGAGTGGGTCGATCACGGCGTCCGCGTCCATGAGGACGACGGCAGCACATGGTTCGCTCACGGTGAGGACCTCGGCGACATGCCGAAGCAGCACGCGAAGAAGTCGAACGGCAACTTCTGCAACGACGGCCTCAACAGCCCCGACCGCATCCCGCACCCCGGGATGATCGAGCTCAAGAAGGTCTACGAGCCGGTCGCGGTCGAGCTCGCGCATGAGAACGACCCGACTCTCCTCCGCCTCACGAGCCGCCTCTTCCACACCACTACCGACTACCTTGAGGCTCACTGGAGCGTAAGTCAGTACGGGCGTCTCGTATCCTCCGGCTCGCTCGCGCTTGACAACCTCAAGCCCGGCGAGACACGCGAGTATCCCATACCCGCAGTCACCCCCGCCGCGGGCGAGAGCACGCTCGACGTCGTATTCACATTGAAGCACGACACGCTCTACGCCAAGGCCGGCTTTGAGGTCTGCCGTTCGCAGTTCGTCCTGCCGGAGAAGGCGAGCGACAGGATACTCTTCCCCGCCGAAGGAACTCTCGAAACCGACGAGGACGACCGCTTCATCTCGGTCTACGGCGGCGACTTCACGGTAGTGTTTGACAAGTTTGCCGGTACGCTCGACGGCTGGGAGGTCGCGGGCAGGGAGCTTGTAACGAGCCCCTTCACGCTGAACTTCTGGCGCGCCGTCACCGACAACGACATGCGCGCCTCCTCGAAGTGGCGCGACCGCGGCCTCGACATACTGAAGCCGCGCACCACCTCCGCGATGACCATGACCGAAGAGAACGGCGCCGCCGTCGTCACGATCTCGCAGCGCTGGGGCAGCTACCCCTACCGCCCGATATTTGACACCGCGACGAAGTGGACCGTCCGCCCGGACGGGTCGATAGCCGTCGAAGTCACCTACTCCGTCGTTGACGCGAAATACGTCGAGGGGATGTTCTTCCCGCGCCTCGGCGTCACGATGGGGCTTGACGCCGGCTGTGACCGCGTGACGTGGTACGGACGCGGCCCCGGCGAGAACTACGTCGACCGCTGCACCGGCAGTCCGATAGGCGTGTACAGCGCGAAGGTGCCGGAGCTGCACGAGAGCTACATGCGCTGCCAGGAGAACGGCGCACGCACCGACAACCGCTGGGTCGCCGTCCGCGACATACGCGGCATGGGACTTATCGTCACGGCGGAGAGCGCGCCCTTCACCTTCACCGCGCACGACTACACCGACGCGGCGCTCGACGCCGCCGAGCACGACCACCTCCTCGAGCACGCGGACTGCACCGTTCTCGACATCGACATGGCGCAGGCCGGCCTCGGCTCGGGAAGTTGCGGCCCGGAGCAGCTCGAGAAGTACAAGCTGTACCTCAAGGAGTCCGCGACCTTCCGGTTCCGTATGCGCCCGTTTGACGACCGCACCGCCGACCCGTCGGTGCTCGCGCGCATCGTCACCGAGTAAACCGCTTATTACCTCTTTTCTTCATACTCCCCCAACAAGGAAAGGACGCAGGCCTTTAGCCTGCGTCCTTTCCTTGTTGGGGACCCCTTCAAATTAAAATGCTCGGGGCGAATGAATCGCCCCTACGCAAAGTTGCTTGCCGTAGGCAAGCAACTTTAACCGCGCGAACAGGCGCGGTCGCCGCCTTTGGCGGCGAAACTTTACGAGGCTTATAACAAGCCGGAACGGCGCAGAGCGCCGTTTGGGGACCCCTTTCGATTTAAATGCTCGCCGGAAATGAATTCCGGCTGCGCAAATTCGGCGCTGCGCGCCTAATTTAACCGCTGCGAACAGCGAAAGCGCAAACTTGTTCTTCATTCGAAATTCTACTGCTTTCGCCCGCAATATTCGCTTCGCGAATATTGCCCGACCTTGAGCGCATTGCAAGTCGGACGGCGCTCTGCGCCGTTTGGGGACCCCTTTTAATTAAAATGCTCGTGCGGAACACGATGGCGCCGAGATATTCCGCACCGGGGGTAAGAAGTTCCTTTTGGGTCAGATCATGTCCGCCAGCGCCGCCGCTTTTTTGCAGCCGTCAGTCTTGTCGATGTCGCCGACGTTCAGCACTCCGGGGATAAGGACTTCACCCACCATCTTCCATTTATTCAAAGTGCACATACGCTCCATCGGAATGCGGACGCCGTCCATAACGGACATATCATTTTCCTCACAGCAGGTAATAAGCGCACATTCCTTGCCGGAAATATCCTTGCCGCCCACAACCAAAGAGTAAAGACGGTCGATAACGCCTTTGATCTGCGCCGGAATGGAATACCAATAAACGGGCATGGTGAAAACGACAGCGTCGGCTTCCAAAACAGCGGGAGCGACCGCATTAAAGTCGTCGTCAAAGGAACAGGCTTTTCCGGTGGAATAGCAGGTTTCGCAGGCGTGGCAGCCGCCTACTTTTTTGAACGCCGCGTCGAATCGTGTGACCGTGTGTCCCTTTGCTTCCGCCGCTTTGATAAAAGCGTCGGTCATTGCAAAACTGTTTCCGTTTTTACGGGGACTGCCGGTAATGACAACTATTTTCTTGCCCATGATTGTTACCTCCGTTTTTCTGCGGGATTGACTTTTCTCCCGTCCTGCACTATAATCATACTGCAAATTCATTGAAAAGCAAGTACGCACATCAAGGTATGATACTTACCAAAAGGGAAGTGTAAGGATATGAGTATCGAATGTATTCGGGATGCCAAATTAGAGGACACCGGCTTCAATTACACCATGTCCCTGATACAGGGAAAATACAAGATGTTTATTCTCTATACTCTGGCGTGGTTTGGAGTTGTTCGCTTCAACGAGATGAAAAAATTTATCGGCAGCATTTCCTATAAAACGCTCAGCACCACACTTAAAGAAATGGAAGCCGACGGTCTTGTACACCGTGAGGAATACCCGCAAATTCCGCCGAAGGTCGAATACAGTCTGACAGAACGAGGAAAATCCCTGATGCCGATTCTGGATCAGATGTGTACCTGGGGAGAGGAACATCGTCCGGCGGACGATTGATTTTCCCGCACAGCTTGACAAAACTCCTCACTTCCAATACGGAAGCGAGGAGCTTCTTCTACGCCTTAAAAAGTAACCGGGCGTCGCTCTGCGCACACTTTACGCCGCAAGCAAAAACTACACCGCAAAGCCGCACTTTTGTCTTTCGCCTTGTATCAAACTACGTAAGATTTTCCGCCGGTTTTGATACAATCGAAATTTATCACCCGTTCAGCTCGACGGCCGCGATCTCCCTAGTGGGCCAGAAGGCGCACAGATGCAGGTGGACGATCTTTCCGACAAACGGATAAAACGACCGCACAAACAACGGCAGCGCGGAGCAGACGGTCTCCGGCTCGTCTATCAGGACCGTGACATGCGGCGTCCACACGCTTTCCTTATCCGTTTCGCAGGCGTCGTGGAGCGCGTCCAACCGCGCGTTTCTTTCGGGCGCGGTAAAAAGCACCTTGCCGCCGGCGAATATGCCGATATGGCTGATGTGGACCGGAACCGCCTGGAACTCGGCGGCAACTTTTTTCATCAGGCCGACGACCTCATCTTCCCGTTCAAGCGGAAACGAGGCCAAGCTGATGTGGTACGGGAGCCCCGGCGTCTGTGTTCCTACAAATCCCGCTTCTTTCAGCGCGCCGTACCATTCGGACAGGCGCTTTTGCGAAATCTCGTCCAAGTTCGCCATGAGGGTCAAAAATTCTTCCGCCATAGTCTCCTCCGTCTCATCTTCCGATGCAGAACTTATGCCGCAAAACCGCGCTTTTTATCTTTCTTCGGCCTTGACCAAGCTCTGTAATGACTATTTCTCCGAGTTGTCAAAGAGCCAAATATTGCCCGGCGTGCCGTCGTGGTACTCGCTGCCGGGGACGGCCTCGAAGAGCTTTCCCTTCCCGCCTGTGTACTCGGTCACCACTCTGTCCCAGAACAGCTTCGACGGGACGTTCGTCGGCAGATACTTGAGCTGCCAGTGCCCTCGGAACATATCGAACACCGTCCGCGCCGCCCACGAGCCGACGCCCGTCCGCTTATATTTGTTCATGACAAAGAACTCCGCCACAGCATAGTCGCACTTCTCCCCCGGAAGCTCCGGGAAGTCGCTCACCATCACAAAGCCCGCGAGCTTCCCATCCGCCACGATGAAGAACGCCCAGCGGTTCTCCTCCGTCCAGTAGCAGTCGAGCCAGTCGTAGCCGTAGAGGCCGAGCGGGCTGACGTCGGTCTTTTCGTAGAGTGAGAAGTCGTAGAGGTACTTCTCCATGAGGTTAGAGAGTATCGGCTTTTCCTCCGCCGTTACCTTTTTCAGTTCAAGCTTCATAGTTTTTCCTTTCCGTGCGGACGCGGCTTCCGCGCCCTGTCGTGTACTATCGGACAAGATTATAAACGATTTACCGCATTTTGTCAAATTGATTGACTTCCGCCTCGCCCCGTGCTATGATTTTACAAAAGAGAGCATATTACACTACAAAAGCGCCGCTTCGGAGGATATTATGAACATCATTTCCGCAAAGAACTATTCCGACCTCAGTCGCCGGGCGGCGGGCTTTGTCGCCTCTCAGGTGACGCTCAAGCCGGACTGCGTTCTGGGGCTTGCGACCGGCTCCACGCCGATAGGCATCTACCGCGACCTCATCGAGCGCTACCGCCGCGACGAACTCGACTTCTCCCGTGTCCGTGTCGTGAACCTAGACGAGTACAAGGGTCTCGCTCCGACGCACCCGCGAAGCTACGCCTTCTACATGCGCGAGCACCTGTTTGAGCACGTCAACATCGACGAGGACGACTGCTTCCTCCCGGACGGTCTCGCCGAGGACGCCGAGGTGGAGTGCGCCCGCTACGACGACCTTATAGAAGAGCTCGGCGGCATCGACCTCCAGCTTCTCGGCCTCGGTCACAACGGACACATCGGCTTCAACGAACCCGGCGACGCCTTCATTCCCGACACGCACCTCGTCACCCTCAGCGAAAGCACGATAGAGGCGAACAGCCGCTTCTTCGACGAGGGAGAGGCGCAGCCGACAAGCGCGTACACACTTGGCATACGCGGGATACTCTCCGCGCGGCGGATACTTCTCGTCGTCTCCGGCGCGTCCAAAGCGGAGGCTCTGCAAAGCGCGCTCTGCGGCCCGGTGACGCCGCACTGCCCCGCGTCGGTGCTCCAGCTCCACCCGGACGTCACCGTCATCGCGGACGAGGACGCGCTTTCCAAAATGGGGCTTTGAACCCGCCCGTGCGATGTCGCAGCAAGCAGACGGCAAGAATTTACGGGAGGTTCGGATGGCAAAAGGGATAAGAGCCTGACCATCGGCCGCTGGACCCGCAGACCCTCCAAAAAAGCACAAAAGCGCCCGCCAAACGGCGGGCGCTTCTCTGTTTTCCGTTTTGTCTTCCGACGGATTTACTCCGCCTTGCGGATGAGTATGAGCGGCGTCAGCTCGTCCGACTGACCCGCGGGGTTGTCGCGGATCATCTCGAGGAACACCTCGTCGCTCACGGGACGCTTCTCCGGCCCGCCGAGTATCTCGCGCTCGAGGTCGTTCGCATCGACGATGTAGCAGGTGATGCCGGTCTCGCGGCCTATCTCCGCGCAGACCTTGTCCGGCTCGCGCGGGTTGAGTATCGCCATAGTCTTGTACACGTCGAAGGAGGAGTGCGAGTAGAAGCCGTCAATGCCGGCTATCCCGTGCCCCGCGACCTTGTAGAACACGCCCTTCTTTCCGAACAGCTTGCCTATGACATGGCAGAAGCACGCGAAAAGTATCCTCGGCAGACCGGCGAGGTCAATGGCGAGCTGCAGCTTGTAAGGCTCGTCCATGCCGATGCCCGCGGTCGAGCGGGACGCGAACTTCGAGAGGTGCTTTGCAAACCATCCGAGCTTCACGTCCTTCATTTCGACGACGTTGTTCTGGCACATACCGATTATCTTCTCGCTCACCGAGAGGATGTCCCCCTCGCGGTAGAGCGGCAGGACGTACCGCTTCATCAGCTCGACGTAGCTCTCGCCGCGCTCGACGAAGTGCGTCTGTATCGCGAAGCGGTCGTAGACCTCCCCGCCCGCCGTTATCTGCGGACGGACGAAGTACGTCACATCCCCCTGTGTGCGCTTTGCCTCATCGGAATTTCTGAACGCCATAACATATCCCCCTGTCTTGATATTCCTTTATCCGTCGATCTCTATGCCGACGCCTCCGTCGGAGAAGATCGGCTCAAGTCCCCATGAATACGGCTCCTCCGCCGTCTGCGGAAGTCCCTGCGGGCTCCACTTCAGCTCGCCCGCCACTTCCGCGTCCGTTCTGAAAAGAAAGCTCTCGTTTGCGTAGTAGTCGCAGAGCGAGGCGTCCACGTGATACCACTGTCCGTCCAGCTCCACGAGGTTCCAGCTGTGCTCCGCGCCGTTCCGGCGTCCGTCCACGCGGCGCGTCTCTATGCCGAGCTCGCCGCAGAGCGCCGAGAGTGCGAGCGCGTAGCCCTCGCTCGCCGCCGCGCCGTCCACAAGCGCTCCGTAGGCGTTGCGGACGTCGCCCGAGCCCTCCGGGTAGTCGTACTCCGGCTCGTCCACGAACTCGCACCGCTCGCAGAGCTCGCGGACGAGGCCGCGCACCGTCTCCGCCGCGCCGTCCTCCTCGACAGAGGCGGAGGCGAGCATCCCGTCTATCGCATCCTCGAGCGCGGTCTGCCGCGCCCGAAGCGTTTCCGTGGGATAGGGGTATGTGAACTTCACCTCGATTATCCTGCTGAGCCCGCTCGACGGGTAGACGTTCACCTCTATCGAGGGACTGCCGAGCGAAACGAACGGGTCGCTTTCCATGTACTCGGCCACTATCTTCGCGGCGTCGTAGCTCTCCTCGACGTAGTAGGAGACCTCCGCCGTGAGCTCCGAGCCAAACTCCCGAAGCGTCGAAAGCAGCTCCGCGCGGAAGTCCGCCGCTCTGCTCACGCTCTTAATGCGGTCAAGCTCCTCGCGGCTGCGCGAATAGGTTATCGAGACGCTTGCCTCGTAGTTTGCGAGCACCCTCACGCAGTTGTAGGACATGTATTCGACGCCGTAAGCGCCGAGAGGCTCGTCGTTTGTGACCTCGCTGCACGCGGTGCGGAGGTCGTTTTCCGCATTCCCGTCGTAGCCCGTGAGGGTGACGGTTCCCTCCTCCAATCCCGCTTCGACGAAGTGGAGAATGGCGCCGCGCAGCTCGGTGTAGTTCGAGGCTCTGAGCTCTCCGTTGTGCTCGTGCGTTATTGTACTGCTGTCGAGATGCGGATGGATGTCCGAATAGCTGCTCGGGCCGCAGGCGCAGAGCAGAAGCGCCGCCGCAAGCGTCAGCGCGGCAAGCCTTTTCAAAGCCTCTCCTCCTCTCCGTTTCACTTTCTATATTTTCTCACGATTTGCCGTTTATTGCAAGCCCTTTTCCTTTACAAGTTTGCTCCCGCGTGATATACTTGTCTGCGGGGCGCGGCTCCGTGCCGCCTCCCATACATAAAGAGACGGGTGAAAAGATGCGTGTGAAAGCAGTCCTCTGGGACATGGACGGAGTTATAATAGACAGCGAGAGGTTCTACTGGGAGGAGATGGACCGTTTCTATGAGGGGATAGGCGTGTTTCTCTCCCCCGAGCGGAAGCGGAGCTTCATCGGCTCCTCCGCCATGATAAACTCCGCAAACGTAAAGAAGTGGTACCCCGACCTTCCGCAGACGGCGGAGGAGCTGTGCGCCGGCCACAAGGCCGCGCTCCTGCGCGGCATAATGCGCGTGGACGGACTCATTCCCGGCGTCGGGGAGTGGCTCTCGCGCCTCCGCGCCGCGGGCGTGAAGAACGCCGTCGCGACGAGCTCCACCGGTGAGATGCTCGACTGGGCGACGCGCGCGCTCCGCCTCGACGAGATATTTGACACCATCGTCACCGCCATGGACGTCCCGCGCGCGAAGCCCAACCCGGACATCTTCCTCGAGGCGGCGCGCCGCTTCGGCGCGGAGCCGTCGGACTGCCTCGTCATGGAGGACTCACAGAACGGCGTTCTCGCGGCGAAGGCGGCGGGGATGCGCGTCGCGGTCTTCACCGGCGCGCCCGGACTTTCCGGCGCGCCCACGCCGGAGGGATACGACTACATTTTCGGCAAGTACAACGACGCGAATTTCGATATGCTTTTCAAGTAAATCCGTCCTTTCGGACGCAAAAAGCCGCCCGCACATCGGTTTTCGATGTGCGGGCGGTCTTTTTCAGCCGGACAGTCCGTTTCTTTCGGTTATCTTACACAGTACATGTATAGCATACGCCGTGACCGACGAGAGAATAGCAAGTCCGAGCATGCTTGCCTGCAAGGCAAGGAGCGCTAATCTGACAGATCTCAAAGTATCGTCGTACATACATGCATACCGTATATTACAAATAATGCTATATATTACCGGCGCTGCAACATTTGTCATGTGCGACGCATCCGGTGTCCAGTAGCACGCCACTTTTGCGACTACATAAAAGAACACAGCTAAGATAACAGCGGCCGTCCGTGCTCTTCCCAGCTTCTTTGCCATAACCCGCACCCCTTCTGCCTCAGCCTCTTTCGTAAATCATCCTCAGCTCCGTGTTGGGTGTGCCGAGCATGATCTCCGCTTCGGTTCCGTCAAAGCGAAATCCGTATCGCTCATAGAAACGGATCGCCTTGTCGTTTCCCTTCAACACCCACAGCGCAACCCTTTTATAATTCGACAGCTTATCGAGCGCGGCGTTCATCAGTTCGTATCCTATCTTTTGGCCCTGATACTCCGCCAGGACATAGATCGCATAGACCTCGCCGTGTTCGGGAAGCGTTTCGTCCCGATAGGAGCCGTATCCCGCAAAACCCACCACTTTTTCTCCGTCCTTGGCCACAAGAATGCTGCCGGGCCGCTTGTGCGCGGTATTTATGCACTTTTCAAGGGTATGCCGCTCCAGATATGCGGGGTCAACAAGGCCCGGGTAGGTTTCCTGCCATGATTTGTAGTGGACATATCCCTTGCCGTTTATTTCGTCCTCGCTCTCCATCGGTTTGATAATATATCGGCTCATGCTTTCTCCTCAAATTCCGATTTCCGCCAACAGGATACCGTCCCGAATATACGCGCATATCGCGCGGCGCTTTTACTTCCCCGCGGCGGCGGGCTCCGCCGCCTGCTCCTCCGAGGAAGGAGCGTCCTGCGCCGCTTCCGCGCGTTCGAGCGCGCGGCGCGCGTTCGCGAGCATCAGCTTCAGACGGTTCTCCTGGTTTACCGAGGTCGTGCCGGGGTCGTAGTCTATCGCGACGATGTTCGCGTTCGGGTGCGCCTCGCGCACCGGACGCATCATGCCCTTGCCGACGATGTGGTTCGGCAGGCACCCGAACGGCTGCGTGCAGACGATGTTCGTCACGCCCGAGTTGATAAGCTCAAGCATCTCGGCGGTGAGGAGCCACCCCTCGCCCATCTTGTTGCCGTAGCCGAGGAAGCCCTTCACCATCTCCTTTATGTCCGCGTAGCGCGCGGGGACGGGGTACCCGTCCGCATAGCTTATGCACTCGCGCAGGAGGTCCTGATAGCCGATGATGTAGTTGCGGAGTATGGTCGCGACGGCCTTCTTTGCGGCCTTGCCGCCGTATATCACGCTGTCCTCAACGCGGTTGTCCACCTTGAAGATGAGGAAGTCCATCAGTCCCGGGACGATGACCTCCGCGCCCTCGCTCCGAAGGAACCGTTCGAGGTTGTTGTTGCCGAGCGGCGCGAACTTGACGTATATCTCTCCGACGACGCCGACGCGCGGCTTCTTCACGTCCGAGAGCTTCAACGCGCCGAAGTCGCGCGCGATAGCGAGCAGGTTCTCGCGGACCTTCTTCTTGTTGGGGAGCTTCGTGTGGCTCATCTCGTCGGAGAGGCGCGTCGTCCACTTCTTCAGGAGCGCGTCGGTATCGCCGGCGTTTGCCTCGTAGGCGCGGGAGCGGTTCGAGAGCCACATCAGCGCGTCTCCGTACACGACGCCGGTGATGAGGCGGCTTATCAGCGGCAGCGTCATCTTGAAGCCGGGGTTACTCTCGAGCCCCGAGAGGTTTAGCGAAATGACCGGCACCTTGTCAAAGCCCGCCTTTTTCAGTCCCTTGCGGAGCAGGTGTATGTAGTTTGAAGCACGGCAGCCGCCGCCGGTCTGGGTTATCATCAGCGCGACGTGATCCATGTCGTACTTCCCGCTCTTGAGAGCGTCTATCATCTGACCGATGACGAGCAGCGCCGGGAAGCAGATGTCGTTGTGGACGTGCTTCAGTCCCGCGTCGATTATCCCGCGATGAGTGGTGTTCAGCACCTCGACCTTGAGTCCCTCGAGGCTCAGCGCCTTCGTTATGAACTCAAAGTGTATCGGCAGCATCTGCGGAACGAGGACGGTGTAGCTGTCCCGCATCTCCTTAGTGAAGAGCAGACGCCCGTCCTTTGTGTATTTCAGTTCAGCCACGGACGCTCACCGCCTTTCTCTCCCGTGCCTCCATCGCCGCGACGAGCGAGCGGAGGCGAATTTTTGCCGCGCCGAGATTGGTTATCTCGTCTATCTTGACCTGAGTGTAGAACTTCCCGCTGCGCTCGAGGATGTCGCGGAGCTCGTCGCCCGTGATGGCGTCTATGCCGCAGCCGAAGCTCACGAGCTGCACAAACTCCATGTCGTCCTGCGTCGCGACATACGCCGCCGCGTTGTACAGCCGCGCATGGTAGCTCCACTGGTTGAGGACGTGCAGAGGCGCGGCGCTCCCCTTGGGCGCCACCGCCTCCTCGGTTATCACGACGAGCCCGAGCGACGTAATGAGCCGGTCGATGCCGTGATTTATCTCCGGGTCGATGTGGTAGGGCCGTCCCGAAAGGACGATCATCTTCTTCCCGTGCTCCCGCGCCCAGGCGACGGCCTCCTCGCCCTTCATACGGATGTCCTCGCGGAAGGCGTGGTCCGCCTCGCGCGCAAGCTTCACCGCATGCTTCACCTCGTGCTCGGAGAGGTCGGGGTAGTACGGTGAAAGCGCATCATATAGTTTCTTTTCAAAGCCCTTGCGGGTGTATATCAGATAGGGGTTTAGGTATTCGAGGGTCTTTGTCACCGGCATATTCGCCGCGATAAGCTCGGGATAGTACGCCACGACCGGGCAGTTGTAGTAGTTGTCCGCCTTCTCGTACTCGGTGTTGTTGTACGGCGCGCAGGGATAGAAGATACGCTTCACGCCGCGCTCCGCGAGGGCTGCGATATGTCCGTGGACGAGCTTTGCGGGGTAGCAGACGGTATCGGACGGTATCGTGTCCTGCCCGAGCGAGTAGAGCACGCGGTCGCTCTGTCCGGAGAGCACCACCTTCACGCCGATATTGCGGAAGAACGCTCCCCAGAACGGCAGAGTGTCGAAGAAGTTGAGCGCGAGCGGTATGCCTATCTCGCCGCGCGTCGGATTTTCGCAGACCTCGGTCTCGAGCAGCTTCTTATACTTGTACTCGTAGAGGTTCGGTATCTCCTCCGAGCGCTTGGAAGCGCCCGCGCCGCGCTCGCACCGGTTGCCGGTGATGAACCTCCGCCCGCCGGTGAAGCGGTTGACGGTGAGTGTGCAGTGGTTGCCGCAGAGCCCGCAGCGCGCGGCGGAGCTCGTGTGCTCGAATTGCTCGAGATCTTCGAGGCTTATGAGCGTGCTCTCCTCGCCACCGCGCTCGCGCGCGTAGAGTGCGCAGCCGAAGGCGCCCATCAGTCCCGCTATCGCGGGGCGCGTGACCTCGCGCCCAAGCTCGCGCTCGAACGCGCGGAGTATCGCGTCGTTGAGGAACGTGCCGCCCTGCACCACGACGTGGTGCCCGAGCTCCTCCGGGTCAACGACGCGGATGACCTTGTAGAGCGCGTTCTTGACGACCGAGATGGAGAGCCCCGCGCTGATGTCCGCGACGGTCGCGCCCTCCTTCTGCGCCTGCTTTACCGACGAGTTCATAAAGACGGTGCACCGCGAGCCGAGGTCGGCGGGGTGCTTGCCGAAGAGTCCGAGCTTTGCAAACTCCGGCGTGGTGTAGCCTATCGCCTTCGCGAAGGTCTCAATAAACGAACCGCATCCGGAGGAGCACGCCTCATTGAGCATTATTCCGTCTATCGCGCCGCCGCGTATGCGGAAGCACTTCATGTCCTGGCCGCCGATGTCGATTATGTAGTCAACCTCCGGCTCGAAGAAGCGCGCGGCGGTGTAGTGCGCCACCGTCTCGACTATGCCGCTGTCCACACCGAACGCGGCGCACATCAGCTCCTCTCCGTAGCCGGTGACGGCGCTGCCGCGAAGGGTTATCCTGTCGCCGGTTATCCTGCGTATCTCAAGCAGCTGCTCGCGCAGGACCTCGACCGGGTCGCCGCGGTTAGGCGCATAGTAGCTGTAAAGTATCCTCATATCGTCCGAGAGCAGGACGAGCTTTGTCGTGGTGCTCCCGGCGTCTATGCCGAGCCACGCGCCGCCCTCGTACTCCGCGGGGTCGATGGCGTCCACCGACGCAGTCGCGTGGCGGCGCCTGAACTCCCCGTACTCCTCCTCACTGCGGAAGAGCGGCTCGAGGCGGCTCGTCACCGTGATGTCCTCCGCCGCCGCTAGGCGCGCGGCGACGTCCGCGAGCTTCAGCGGCTCGAAGTGCTCCGACTCGACCGCGCACCCGAGCGCGACGAAATACTGTCCGTCCTTCGGGAAGCGCGCCTGCTCCGGCGTGAGCTTCAAGGTCTTTACGAACAGCTTTCCGAGCTCGGGCAGGAAGGAGAGCGGCCCGCCGAGGAACGCGACGTTTCCCTCTATCCTTCGTCCCTGTGCAAGTCCGCCTATCGTCTGGTTGACGACCGCCTGGAGTATCGACGCCGCGACGTCCTCCCGCCGCGCGCCCTGGTTGAGGAGCGGCTGCACGTCGGTCTTTGCGAACACTCCGCAGCGCGAGGCTATCGGATACAGCTTCTCCGCGCGGGAGGCAAGGTCGTTGAGTTCGTCCGCCGTGATGTCCATCAGCGTCGCCATCTGGTCTATGAAAGCGCCGGTGCCTCCGGCGCAGGTGCCGTTCATCCTCTGCTCGGTGACCTGACCGAAGAAGATGATCTTCGCGTCCTCACCGCCGAGCTCTATGACAGCGTCGGTGCCGGGCAGGAACTTCTCCACCGCCGTGGAGCTTGCCACGACCTCCTGCACGAACGGCAGACCCGCGCGCTCCGCCGCGCCGAGGCCCGCCGAACCCGTCACCGCCGCGTGAAGCTCTATGTCGCCGAACTTTTCGAGTATCTCGGAAAGTATCTCGCCTATAAGCTCGCGCACGCGCGCGTTGTGCCGCTCGTAGCGTTTGTAGAGCATCTCGCCGCTCTCGCTCATCAGCACCGCCTTGACTGTTGTGGAACCGACGTCAATTCCCAGAGATTTCATTGCAGTTTCTCATTACCTTTCTGTGATATTGCATTCAATATAAATTATACACCCGCAAATAACTTTTTCAATAGCACATTCCTAAAAGAAATGTAAGTTTTTCTCAAGTATCCTTTACGTTGCGTCCGCCCCGGCGGCAAGCTCCGAGAAGCTCTCTACCGCCGCGTCCGCCTCGCGGCGGATCTCCTCCCAGTCGTCCCGAGAGCTCTCGTCATACACCGCGACGACCCTGAAGCCGCCGTCCTTCGCCCCGCGCACGCACTTCAGCACGTCCTCGAACACGACCGTCTCCTCCGGCGGGACGCCCATCCTCTCCGCCGCGAGAAGGTACACGTCGGGAAAGCCCTTCGGCCGCGCCGCCTCGGAGGTATAGACCACGGCGTCCGTGAGCCTGTCGAGGCCGAGGCGGCGGAGCAGTCCCCCGCAGAGCTCGGGCTCGTTTGACGTGGCTATCGCCGTCTTTATCCCGCCGTCCTTCAGCGCGCGCAGATACTCGAGCGCCCCCGGCTTTGCCTGTATATCGAAGTCGTACTCCCTCTGCACGTAGCCGCGCCACTCCGCGATGAGGTCGTCCGGCGTCTCGTCATGCAGTCCGTAGCGCTCTATCGTGTACTCCGCGGCGAGACGGAAGTGCAGAGCCTTGAGCGCCGCAAAGTAGTCCGCCTCCTGCGGCAGACCCCGCTTCTCGAGAAACGCGACGTCCGCCGCGTGCCACGCGCCCATGCTGTCCACAAGCGTCCCGTCCAGATCGAATACCGCGCCCTTCACGCCGCACCTCCTGCCTGTCCTATTTGAATAAACCATGATAAAACGAAAGGGGGCTCCGGATAGGAGCCCCCTTTCCCGCCGGACTGTCAGTCACAGCTGTTGCCGAAGAAGCAGATGAGCACTATCGCGATGATAATGACCCAGAGCCAATCGTTCTGACGGCTGTTGCCGAAGAGACCGGAACCGTTGCAACAAGTCATGCTGTAAAACCTCCCTCTGTGGATTACACTCCATCATATTCGGGAGGCGGGAATTGGTGACTCAACCCAGAAGGCGCACGCCGCCGTCCCCGGCGGCGGCATACTGCCGCTCGGTAAACGCACCCGCGTCCATCAGCTTCTCCGCGAGGACCGTTCCGTTTTTGCACTTTGCCGAGAGAGCCCGCCACGAGACGTAAGCCATCGAGTCGCGGATGAAGCTCTGCCTCAAGAGGCTGTCATGTTCAAAGGCGGTTATCACTCCCAGCCGCTCCGCGGCGGACGGGGCGTCCGCCCAGTCAAAATCTCCGGCGTCCTCGCTGTAGCCGAGGGCGCGGAGAAGGAAGGTCATGTACATCTCCGCCGTAGCCGGAGAGTTGGGGTCGAAGCGGGAGTTGCCGACGCCCAGGGCGTACCCCTTCGAGTAGGCGTAGCCGGCGTACTTCGCGGGCTCGCCGTTGTTCCACGCCGGCAGGTCGGTAAAGGGACACGCGCCGGTGTAGGCAAGCGCCTCGTCCTCCTCGCCGAGCAGCCGGATAAACATGATAAGCGCCTCGAGGCGCGTCGCGCTCCGCCCGAGCTCAAAGCCCGTGCTTGCGCCGCGCATCACGCCGAGCGTGCGGAGCGCGAACGCCGCGTCCGTATGTCTCGGCCGTGCGGCGGGGAGCACCTGATAGCTTCCGCTGACAAGTATATCCGCGCCGGACGCCGTCTCCGCGCCGGCAAGGCGCTCGCCGTCCGTGACGACGTACCGCGTCCCGGCGCTCATCGCAAGCGAGGCGTAGTTCAGCGCGGCGGAGGTAACGTTGACTATCTCCGCCGCCCGCTCGCCCGCAAGCGTCGCCGCGCCTCTCATAAGGCGCATCTCGCCGCCCTCCGCAACTATGAGCCGCTCTCCCGCGGCAAGGCGCACGGTGACGGAACCTTCCGCCGTGAACATAAATCCGTCGTCCATCAGGCGCATGTACGCCTCGTACTCTATCTGCCGGTCAAGCCCGGACGAGTTTATCTGCACGCTCGATGTATCCAGTCCGTTTATCGTCCGCAGTGCCTCGTCGCGCATGGCGGCAAGCTCCGGCTCCGCCGAGCTGACCGCCACGGAAAGGTTCGCGTTGAACTGCGGTATGACTTTCTTCTCTATGTAGCTGAGGGTCGCGACCGGGTCTGCTCCCGTGCCGCCGCCCGCCGCCAGCGAGGCCGCCGCGGCGAGCAGCATCACCGCGAGCGACGCCGCTATGAACCGTTTGAGCGCCATGGCCGCACCTTCCTTTCGGGGCATTCCGCCCAGTATCCTTATATATTGTACCACAGAACACGCCCGCTGTTCAACACCATTTTTCGCGCGCCCTCGACGCGCAAAACACGGCCGGAGGCGAAATTCGCCTCCGGCCGGTCTCGCACGCGGAAAACGCGCCGCGTCAGTTCTTCTCCGTGTCGTCGTGGTGAAGGATCTTCCAGCGCTCGCCGAGCTTCGGATACGCCTGCGAGAGGCGGCTGCGGAGCCTCCGCTCGCGCCTTATCCTGCGCTCGCTGTATCTGCGGCGGGAGCGCTCGAGCTTATCGTGCAGCTCCTGCGTCATGCGGCGGAACTCCTCCGCGTTCAGCGCGCGTTTCTCGCGCGCCTCCTCGACCTTTTCGCGGAGCGAGACCGCGAGCTTGTCAAACGTATGCATCTTGCCGAGTATCAGCACCGAGTCCGCAACGCAGATAACGCCGATGACCGCGAGCGCGGATATCCCTGCCCAGAGCGGCACACTCGCTATGACAGAGTCGAGCCACGGCACGAGGAAGAGAATGGCAAGCGTCGCGAGCGGTCCCCACGCGAGGCTCTCCGGCACGGCTATGCGTCCGTTCAGGTTGAAGCGGTGGTCGGAGTAGTCCCACCAGCGCTGATGGAACAGCTTCTCAAGCAGCCATCCCACGAAGTACTCCACGGCGCAGGCTATCACCGCGCTCACTACGAGCAGCGCGGCTATGCCGTGCGCCGTCGGCGTGCCTCCCCGGAACAGCAGCAGCTTCACCGGCGACAGCGCCGCGATGATTATGCACATCGCCGTCCCGTATATAGGGCATATCGGCCCCGTGAGGAACCCTCGGTTGACAAATTTCTTCTGTTGAAAGCTCACAAGCGCGCTCTCTAGCGTCCACCCCACAAAGCTGAATATCAGAAAATACCAACAGAAGTTGTAGATACCGGGCATAGTTCCTCTTCCTCCAAACAAGTTTACACAGCATACAGTATACCAATTTTCGGGAAAAAAGTCAAATCAATCATATTTGACAATCCGGCAAAAACAGGCTATCATAGAGACAAATAAATGCGAAAAGGGCCTCTTCACTTATGGACAACGGCAAGACAAAGATACCGGCGGCGGTCGTCCGCCGCCTCCCCCGCTACTACCGGTGCCTCTCCGCCCTCGAGCGCGAGGGCGCGGAGCGGACGAGCTCGCAGGAGCTCGCGCAGGCGCTCCGCCTCACCGCCTCGCAGGTCCGGCAGGACCTCAACCACTTCGGCGGCTTCGGCCAGCAGGGCTACGGCTACCACGTCCGCCCGCTCCGCGAGGGCATCGGCGCGGCGCTCGGCATACGCGAGCCGCGCGGGGCGGTGCTGCTCGGCGCGGGGAACCTCGGCCGCGCGATACTGAAAAACTTCGACTTTGAGGCGTGCGGCTTCCGGATGCTCGCCGCGTTCGACATAGACCCCGCGATAGTCGGCACGGCGCAGCACGGCGTGAGCGTCTACCCTCTCGACGTCCTCGAGGAGTTCACGCGGCGCTACCGCCCGTCGGTCGCGGTGCTGACGCTCCCGGCCTCCGGCGCGGAGGAGGCGGCGAGCCGCCTTGACTCGCTCGGTTACAGCGGCATATGGAACTTCACAGGCGTCGATCTCGCTGAAAGGAGTCCCCGCCTTTCCATAGAGAATGTCAACTTTGCGGACAGCCTCATGGCGCTCCGCTTCAGGATAAAGTGAAGAGGGAGGCGAAACCATGCTTGCAAGTCAAAAACTGCGCGCGCTCTCGCCGGAGCTGGACCCGCTCCGCCTCGGCACCGGCTGGACGCCGGAGGAGCTCTCCCTGCCGCAGGTATTCGTTGAGAGCACCTTCGGGGACAGTCACCCCGGCTCCTGCCACCTCGACCGTCTCACGGACGCCGTCCTGCGCGGGATAAGAGACGGCGGCGGACGCGGCGCGCGGTACTTCTGCACCGATATGTGCGACGGCGAAAGTCAGGGCACCGACGGGATAAACTACAGCCTCGCGAGCCGCGAGATGATCGCGAACATGATAGAGATACAGGCGAACGCCACCCCGTTCGACGCGGGCGTGTTCATCGCGAGCTGCGACAAGGGGCTTCCCGGCAACCTTATGGGGCTCGCGCGGGTGAACATTCCCTCCGTCGTGGTCTGCGGCGGGACGATGAGCGCCGGCCCCGAGCTCCTCACGCTTGAACAGCTCGGGATGTACAGCGCAAGGTTCGAGCGCGACGAGATAGACGCCGCGCGCCTCGAGTGGGCGAAGCGGAACGCCTGCCCCGGCTGCGGCGCGTGCAGCTTCATCGGCACCGCCTCCACCATGCAGATAATGGCCGAGGCGCTGGGGCTCTCTCTCCCCGGCAGCGCGCTTCTCCCCGCCTCCGGCCCCGACATAGACGACCTTGCGTACCGCGCGGGACGCCGCGCGGCGGAGCTCGCGCGCGAGGGCGTCCGCCCGCGTGACATCGTCACACGTGAGAGCTTCGAGAACGCGATAATGGTCCACGCCGCCATATCCGGCAGCACGAACGCCCTGCTCCACCTCCCCGCCATAGCGCACGAGCTCGGCGTCGAGCTGGACGGCGACGATTTTGACCGTCTGCACCGCGGCGCGCGCTGGCTTCTCGACATTCGTCCCGCCGGGCGCTGGCCGGCGGAGTTCTTCAGCTATGCCGGCGGCGTGCCCGCGATAATGGAGGAGATAAAGGACGCGCTTCATCTCGACACGCTCACCGTCACCGGCAGGACGCTCGGCGAAAACCTCGCGGAGCTGCGTTCCTCCGGCTACTACGACCGCTGCCGCGAGCTTCTGGAGGACGCGAACCGCAGGTACGGCCTCAGTCTCACGCGCGAGGACATAATACGCCCCGCTTCCCGCCCGCTCGGCACGGATGGCAGCATCGCCGTCCTACGCGGCAACCTCGCGCCGGAGGGCGCGGTGATAAAGCACACGGCATGTCCCCGCGAGATGTTCCGCGCCGTCCTCCGCGCCCGTCCGTTTGACAGCGAGGAGGAGTGCCTCGACGCGGTGCTTCATCACAGGGTCGAGAAGGGCGACGCGGTCTTTATCCGCTACGAGGGTCCGCAGGCAAGCGGTATGCCCGAGATGTTCTACACGAGCGAGGCGATAAGCTCGGACGCAGAGCTCGGGCGCTCGATAGCGCTCATCACCGACGGGCGCTTCAGCGGCGCTTCCACCGGTCCGGTGATAGGCCACGTCAGCCCGGAGGCGCAGGCGGGCGGCCCGATAGCCCTCGTCGAGGAGGGCGACCTCATTGAGATAGACATTCCCGCGCGGCGGCTCGCGATAGTCGGCGTCGGCGGCGAGCGGCGGAGCGCGGAGGAGATAGACGCGGTGCTCGCGGAGCGCCGGAAGCGTTGGCGCCCGAAGCCGCGCAAATACAAAAGCGGCGCGCTCCGCCTCTTCGGCGAGCACGCCGCGAGCCCAATGAAGGGCGCGTACCTCGAATTTTGCGACTAACTTATAAGGCAACATAAAACCCTCCCGCTCCGTACGGAGCGGGAGGGTTTCTTATTTGCGATTCATCTGCGCTTATACTTATATGGTTCCCGAACGTAGTCGCGTCTACACGGAGGACGCGGCGTCATTTCATGTGCCGCCGGTATACTTCCATCAGTCCGGTGTCGATCATCCAATTTCCGGATACGGTCTCATACTCCGCTCCGTTACGCCTTAAATCTCTGTCCCACGACATCTGACCCCACTCATATTCTCTCTTATCAAGAATAGGTCCAAAGGCACTGCACCAGGAGCACCACGGAATGTCGTACTCATCCAGTACAGACAGGAAATCCTCCGCTGCTGCCAGAGTCGCCTTATAGTCGATCGTTTCATTGAATCCAAACTCCTGCACCATGACCGGAGTTCCGGTTTCTTCGGTAAACTTCCGATAGGAGCGGAAAAGCTCATCCAGCCATTCGCGGGACTGGCAAACCAGTGTGCCGGCTTCCTGCGCCGAGATCCCGCCTTTTTCATCAAAAGTAAGGATTGGGACAGCTCCGTCCCCCACAACATTGCCGTTGGAATTGACCGTAACCTTGTATGTATCCGTTTCAACGGTCAGTTTTTCTATGGCGTACCACCAACCACCTTCCTGCACCAGTTTTATCTGATTGCAGTTCTCTGTCAGTTTGCCCGTAAAATGAACACCGCTATAATCCCGATACTCTCCGTCGGTGCCTTTTTCCCCGATGTGATAGCAGCCGTTTTCTCCCTCTGCCTCCGTACCCAGAGCCACTTCGGCCGCGGTCTTTCCGTCCGCCTCCATGCAGAATGTACTGTCTCCGTGCACGGAAACAATTTCGGCCGTTATCTTTGTTCCCGCGGGGAATGCGCCGTTCAGAGTCAGGACGCCGTTATTACGGTGAATGAAGCCGTTGATTACATAATTGGGCCATTGCTGCGTTCCGTCCGACAGGAAATACGGGTGAACCGTCTGTACGACCTGCGCATTTGCCAACCCCTGAACCGGGATGCCCCGCAGGACCCCAAGCATATCCACAAAAATCAAACGTGCCGGCGTGACTTTTCGAATCGCGTCAATGGCTTTCAGCATGATTGCGGAATATACGGCGTCGGACGGACCGCCGTCCATACTGTGGGGTTCGTTCAGCAGATTAAAACTCAGCAGATTTGTCGGAACATCCTTGTAATATTCCGCAAGGAAGCGCCAAAACTCCACGAAAATTCCCTGGGTCTTTTCGTCGTTCCACAAGGTTATCTGCGAATCGTCGCCGCCCGTATAGAAGCCGGGCATATCATGAAGGTCAAAACAGACATGGATCCCTGCTTCCGCGCAGTATTCGATCAAATCATCCATCGTCTCGAGATAGGCAGGGTTCACCAAACTCATATCGCTGTCCTTGAAGATCATGCGGCTGTCCAGCGGCACTCTGACAAAGTTGAATCCCTGTGACCTCAGAACCTCTATCCATTCTTTTTCATAAAGCATACCCCCGCCGTAACCGACATTCCAGTTTCCCGGAGATACGGAATAGCCTCTCCACTCCGGAAGCTGCTGCGGGGAGACTTCCGGCAGCTTCCCTCCGGAAGCGATCGCGGCATCCGAAACCGTGCAGGAGACTCCCGCCGCGGGTACATACTGAACAAAACGCGCATTTTCATAAAGCCGCTCCACGGCACGAATTGCGTCCCCTCTGGTAAACGCACTGCCCAAATTCAGAGAATAACGCTCGTCATAATCAAAGTAGGTTTTGCCGTTGCCGTAGGACATATACTCCACAAAACGTTTTGATGCATTGTCTGCATAATCCAACCCGCACCGCCAGGCATAGTGTTCCGAATTTGCAAGCGTTTCATTATAATATGGCGCATGAATATCGGGCAGCAGCGGATAATCCCATGTGACACCCTCATAAAAGTTCACATTATCCGGCATCAGATCTTCCAGAGGAATATTATACTCATAGCCGACAGCGTCGACCCCGCAGCATTCCGCGGCGTACAGCAGAACGAGCGCCCCTTCCATGCGGCTCATGGGCACATCTGCATCCCGGTAATTTTTCGAAGCGGCTTTCCAACCGTCAAGAGAAGCCGGGGAAATTGCGGAAATGAAGCGGTCAAGAATACTGCAGAACCCGGCATAGCTGATCTGGGAATTGTAGTCGCCTTGCAGCGTCTCGGACACAAAACCAAGGTCAACGGCCTTTTTTATCTCGGTATATTCGGTACAGTAATTAAACAACAGCTTTGCAACATTGCCCCGAGACAACGCTTCATGTTCTTTTGCAGAAATGCCGCTCAGCAAGCTGTCCTTCTGCACGACGCTCATGTACCCGGCCGGATACCCTCCGGCAGAGAGCGCCCGATTTTCTTCACCAAGCGACCGAACGATCATAGTGACCGCCTGTTCGTATGTCACATTATCCGACGGTCCAAACTTGCCGTTGCCGTATCCGTTTACAATGCCAAGCTCGGCCGCTTTGCACACATACCCGTTGGCCCAATGGTCTGCCGGTACGTCGGAAAAGACTTCCGATTTAGCAAGACCGTTCGTTTCTCCGAGCATCCGGCAGACAATAGTTGCCATCTCGGCACGGGTAACGGTTTTGCCGGGATTGAAATTGCCGTGGTTATCCCCGACCATAAGACCCCTATCGGATACGTAACTGATCGCTTCAAAATAGTCTGAAGATTTGCCAACATCCGGAAAGTTCAGCGCAAGCGCAGGCGACGATAGCAGGGAAAGTACCATGGCAAGCGTTAGCAACGTACAAATTATCCTTTTCATCGGCCGTCTCTCCTTTGATTTTTCAGACCCGCGCCCATGCCCGCATCAAAGCGGCAAAACGCGCGTGTGTTGGATTTAATTTGTATTATACCATAAATATCCGTAATATCAACCGTAAATATCCGTAATATCAAGTTTATAACAGATAGTTTAAGATTTCTATTATGTAATCAACGGTTTCAAAAATGCGCTCGGAGTCGGCCTGAAAACACCTTATATCGCGGCGTATCACCTTCCCGAAAAAGCGGAGAAAGAACGCTCGTCCCGCAATTTCTCCGGCACATAAGTCCTTACGCCAGCAAACCCTCCCGCTCCACACGGAGCGGGAGGGTTTTCGGAACGTATCAAAACATATCGCAGCGTATCGAACCCGCGGAGCCTCGGCTCAGAACTTGCCCCTCTCGCGGTCCTTCTGCTCAAAGATCTTCTTGAGGAGGTCCCAGTCGTCGTCCTCGGCTTCCTTGCCGCCGTCCGCAGGCGCGGCGGGGGTATCCTGCGTCCCGGCAGGCGCGGCGGGCTTTGCCGCCTCCTGATGGCTTATGCCGGAACCGTCCACAAAGTTCGTGGCGATGACGGTTATGCGAATCTCATCGTCGAGCGAGTCGTCAAAGCCCGCGCCGAAGATGATGTTGCAGTCCTCGCTGACGGCGGACTGTACCATGCTCGCGGCGGTGGTGACGTCCTCGAGGCGGAGGGCGGTGGAGCCGGTGATGTTGAGTATCACGCCGCGCGCGCCGTTTATCGAGGTCTCGAGCAGCGGGCTCTCGATGGCGATACGCGCCGCCTCCTCGGCCTTGTTCTTGCCGGAGGCTCTGCCCACGCCCATGTGCGCAAATCCCGCGTTCTCCATGACGCTCTGGACGTCCGCAAAGTCGAGGTTTATAAGTCCCGTGACCTTTATGAGGTCGGATATGCTCTGGACGGCCTGACGCAGTACGTCGTCCGCAATCTCGAAGGCGTTGAGGAAGGTTATCTCCTTCTCGCTGACGTGCTGGAGGCGGTCGTTGGGGATGACGACGAGCGAATCGACCCGCTCGTGCAGCTCGTCTATGCCGGCGTTTGCCTGGTTCCTGCGGCGCATACCCTCAAAGGCGAATGGGCGCGTCACGACGCCGACGGTAAGTATGCCCATCTCGCGGGCGATGTCCGCAATGATCGGCGCCGCGCCGGTGCCGGTGCCGCCGCCCATTCCGGCGGTGATGAATACCATGTTCGTGCCCTCGAGAGCCTTGGCTATCTGCGCGCGGCTCTCCTCGGCGCTCTTGCGGCCGACCTCGGGGTTGGAGCCCGCGCCGCGGCCGTGGGTGAGCTTTTCGCCTATCTGTATCTTCTCGGTGGCGGAGGAGCCTTTGAGGGCCTGTATATCGGTGTTGACGGCTATGAACTCCACGCCGTGCATCCCGGAATTTATCATGCGGTTCACGACGTTGCAGCCGCCGCCGCCGACGCCCAGAACTTTTATGACGACGCCGGCCTCTATGCCGGTGTCCATGTCGAAAGTCATACCCATTTTTCAACTTCCTCCCCAAAAACTTTTTATCCGGAAAAATTTGACAAAATGTAACATACACAAGGTATTGTACAGCATATACTCATAGGTATACTATATTTTATCGCGTTTTTCCACGCAGGTCAAGAGCCGAGCGCGCATTTTCCTAAAAATAAGCGATTTTTCAGAACTCCTCGAGGAACCGCGCCTCGCCCTTCTCTATGAGGCGGCTGAGGTCGATGCTTCCCTTCTGGTTCGACCCCAGCTTGTTCTGCACTATCTCGCGCAGATACTCTATCTTGTAGTCAAGGTCCTCCGGCGCGCCGAAGTCAACGCCGAAGCGCCCGTCGAGCCTTATCGACACGTCGTACAGTCCGGACAGGTCTATCTCGTCCACGTCTCGGAGCAGTCCGGAGCGCTCGAGCGCCGAGAGGGTGTCTACGTAGGTCTGAAGGCGAAGCTCGCTCTCCTCGCCGAGCTCCGCCGTGCTTCCCTCTAGCGGCGTCACCGGCTGTACTCCGTCGATGCGTATGAGGCCCATCGGCTCCTCCGTGACGCGCTCCAATAGCTTCCCCTCGGTGTTGCAGAGCCAGAAGTCACCCGCGCCGGTGAAGTACGCCGCGGCCTTAGTCTCGGTGACGGTGATTATGAGCGTGTCCGGCATGCGGCGGGTTATCTTCACCCCGTCAACATACGGGAGGGCGGAGGTTATGCCCATCGTCATTCCCCTCTTGTTTATGAACACGAGGTTGGAGCCGGTCTCCGCGCCGGAGGCCGCGATTATATCCGTATCCTTGTAGTGCCCGACACCCTCGACCTCGATGTGCTTCATCTTGAAGAAGATGAATATCGCCGCCGCAGTCACCGCCGCTATCACCGCGACGAGGAAAAGCACCGACAGGCAGCCGGGGGCTCCCCGTCCGCCTGTGCTTCTCCTTCTCGGTTGTCTCCTTCTTCTCGGCATTTCAAAACGTCCTTCTGTACCTTTATTCCCGGCTTATGTCCGCTCCGAGCGAACGGAGCGACTCCTCAAGGCCGAAATATCCTCTCTCGATGTGCTCGGTGCCGCCGATGCGTGTGCGTCCCTCCGCGCCGAGCGCCGCGACGACGAGCCCGGCGCCGCCGCGAAGGTCGGTGGCGTGCACCTCCGCCCCGAAAAGGCGTTCCACGCCCTGCACGAGCGCGACCCTTCCCTCCGCGCGTATCTCCGCGCCCATGCGCATGAGCTCGCCCGCGTGGCGGTAGCGGCTTTCGAAGATGTTCTCCACGAACATCGTCGCGCCGCGCGCCGTCGCCATGACGCTCATCATTATCGACTGCGCGTCGGTGGGAAATCCCGGGTAGGGCTGCGTCTTTATCGGCCGGACTGCCGCGAGCCGCCTCGCGGCGGACACCTGTATGACGCTCCCCTGTTCGCACACGTCCGCGCCGGCCTCGCGGAGCACCGCGCTGACGGCGCTCACCTGCTCCGGCCGCGCGTTCTCGACGAGCACCGCGCCGCCCGCGGCGGCGACCGCCGCCATGTATGTAGCCGCGACTATCCGGTCGGGTATCACTCTGTGCCGCGCGCCGTGAAGCGGGCGGCCGCCCTCTATCTCGACAGTCATTCCGCCAGCGCCGCGCACGTCCGCGCCGAGCGCGCAGAGGAAATCCTGAAGATCGACTATTTCCGGCTCGCGCGCCGGGTTGAATATCCGCGTCCTGCCCTTCGCCGCGGTCGCGGCGAGCATGATGTTCTCCGTCGCGCCGACGCTCGGGAACGCCAGCGTCACGTCCGCGCCGCGCATGTTATCCGCGCGGCAGCATATCCTTCCGCCCGACTCGGTTATCTCCGCTCCGAGCGCTCGAAGTCCCGCGAGATGGAGGTCTATCGGCCGCGCTCCGAGCTCGCACCCGCCCGGCCTGCTCACCTCCGCGTATCCGCACCGAGCGGCGAGCGCGCCGAGAAAGGTCACCGATGAGCGCATCTCCCGCATCTGCGCGTCGGGTATGTCCTGCCGGACGACGTCCCCCGCGCGCACCGCGAGGGTGTCTCCGTCCCTCCGCACCTCGGCTCCGAGGCGCGAAAGTATCCTCCCCGTCGCCTCGACGTCCCGCAGAGCGGGACAGTCCTCCAGAACACATTCGCCGTCCGTTAATACACAGGCGGCCAGTATCGGCAGCGCGCTGTTCTTTGCGCCGTGTACGCGCACGCTGCCGTACAGCTTCTTTCCTCCGTCGATAATGAGCGTGCCCATATCCGCCTCCGATTGAACAATGGTTTGGTCTTTCGTCCGCACCATACTATTCCTTCAGAGTACAGACGGTGAATATATCTGCCATTCGCCGGCCTTACGGTGCGACAGGAGATTACCGCTCCCCGTCCGCAAGCCCGCATATCGTGTCGTAGATCCTAGATGCCGCGTCGAGGACGGCCATCTCCCGCAGCGCCTCGCTCATCCGCGCGAGGCGCGCGGGGTCGCCGAGGAGCTCCTTTATCGTTCCGTAGAGCAGCTCGGGCGTGCAGTCCTTTTCGACTATCACGACCGCGCCGCCCGCGCGTTCGAGCGCTCTGGCGTTCGCCTCCTGGTGGTTCTCCGCCACATTCGGCGAGGGGATTATCACCGCCGGCTTCGCCGCCGCTATGAGCTCGCTCAACGTGCTCGCCCCGCCGCGGCAGACCATCAGGTCGGCGGCGCACGCCGCCTCCGGCATGTTGAAGATATACTCGCGCATGTCTATCTGCGGCTGACGGTCAAGGTCTATACCCATGTCGCGGAGAAGATCGGGCATCCATTTCCAGCCGAAGCTGCCGGTGGAGTGGATGTGGCGGAACCGCGCGCTGTCCTCACACTCGAGGCGCATGACGTTCGCTATCGTGCGGTTCATCTCCCGCGCGCCGAGGCTCCCCCAGTAGCTGACGACCACCTTCTCGTCCTGCGGAATGCCCATCGCGTCGCGGGCGCGCTCGCGGCTGCCGAAGATGAACTCCTCGCGCACCGGCGTGCCGGTGACGACCGTCCGCTCCGGGTTCTTGTAGTGCTGCGCCGCCTCGGCAAAGCCGACCATTATCCTGTCCGCGTGCTTTGCGAGCACCGAGGTCGTGAGGCCGGGCTTCACGTTCGACTCGTGAATTGCCGTCGGTATGCCGAGCTTCTGCGCCGCCGCGACCGCCGGATAACTTGCAAACCCTCCCGTGCCGACCACGACGTCCGGCCGAAACGACGTTATTATCTCCCTTGCCCGCTTCAGCGCCTTTCGGCGCATGAAGAAGACCTCCGTGTTGTGTTTTATCGCGCCGAGGCTCAGTCCCCGCGCAAACGAGCCTATCCGCACCGTCTCGATGTGGAAGCCCTCGCGCGGCACGAGCTGCGTCTCCATCGCGCCCTCGGCGCCCACGAACAGCACCTCGCTCGAGGGACGGCGCTCCATCACCATCCGCGCGACGGCTATCGCCGGGTTGATGTGTCCCGCCGTACCGCCGCAGGTAAAGATAACTCTCATGCTCCGCCTCCTCAGCCCGACCGCTGTGCGGGGATCTGCCGTGACACACTGAGGACTATGCCCATCTCCACGAGCTGTATGAGCAAGGCGCTTCCTCCGTAGCTGAAGAACGGCAGGCTCACGCCGGTGGTGGGTATGAGGTTTGTCACGACCGCGATATTGAGAAACACCTGCACGGCAAAGAGCGTAGTGACGCCGGTCGCGAGGAGCGAACCGAACCTGTCGCGCGCCTTTACCGCTATCCAGTAGCCGCGAATGACGAGCAGGGCAAACAGCACGAGCACGACGCACGCGCCGACGAACCCCAGCTCCTCGCAGACTATCGCAAAGACGAAGTCGTTCTGCTGCTCCGGCAGATACAGGTACTTCTGACGGCTCTTGCCTATGCCGAGGCCGAGCAGTCCTCCCGAGCCGACGGCGTAGAGCGACTGGATTATCTGGTAGCCGTCCCCCTGCGCGTCCGACCACGGGTCGCGCCATATCTGGAGGCGCGCTATCGAGTGGCTCATGTTTGTCATGATGAACCACATCCCGACGGCGGCTATCGCAGCGACCGCCACGAACCATCCCCAGTGGACGCCGCCGACAAACATCAGCGTTCCGCCGACGACGGCTATGAGTATCATTCCCGAGAGGTGCGGCTGCGCCCACATCAGTCCGCATATCACCGCAAGTATGACGGCAAACGGAAGTATTCCGTACCGGAAGGTCTTCATCTTCTCGCGGAAGGCGGAGGCCATCGTCGCGAAGGTCATTATGACGGCGAGCTTTGCTATCTCGCTCGGCTGAACGCTTATCGGGCCGAAGCGAAGCCACCTCGTCGCGCCGCCGCCCTTCTTGCCTATGCCGGGGATGAGCACCAGTCCGAGCAGCACCACCGCGACGGCAAGCGCGCCGAAGCTCAGCATACGGAAGCTCTGATAGTTCATCCTGCTGATGAAAAGCATCAGCGCGACACCCGCCACGCCGACCGCGCCCTGCCTTATGAGGAAGTGCGCCGAGCTGGACTCCCGGTAGTACGCCGTGGCGTAGCTTGCCGAGAACATCATTATCGTTCCTATCGACAGCAGGAGTATCACGAGCAGCAGGAACGGGAGGTCCATCGGCCTCATTATCCGTTCGGGACGCGCCGTCTTCGATTTTCTCTTCTTTTCCTTCAAAATATCCGTAGACTGCATAGTGCCTCCCGAATCGTTGGATTTTTCGCCGAGTTTCCTGCCGCCGTACCAAGCACGGACCTTCCGCGCTCCGTCAGACCGTGTGCAGGCCGCCCATTCCGAGGTACGCGACGACGCACATCACGACGGTCACAAGTCCGAACACGCAGCAGAGCTTCTTTTCCGACCAGCCGCCCATCTCGAAGTGGTGATGTATCGGCGCCATCCGGAAGAGCCGCTTGCCGTGCGTCGCCTTGAAGTATACGACCTGGAGCACGACCGAAAGTATCTCAATAACGTAAATGAGACCGACTATCGGAATAGCGAGCGGCGCGTCGCACGCGAACGCGAGCGCGCAGACCATCCCGCCGAGGAAGAGCGACCCCGTGTCGCCCATGAATATCTTTGCCGGGTTGAAGTTGTATACGAGAAAACCCACTATCCCGCCGGCGACTCCCGCCGCCACCGCGCTCACGCCGAGGCTTCCGCGCATCACACCGAGCACGGCAAAGAACGCCATCACCGGCAGCGACACCGTTCCGAGCAGACCGTCCACGCCGTCGGTGAAGTTGACGGCGTTCACCGTCGCGACTATCGCGAGCACCGCGAGGACCATGTAGAGCGTCCAGTCTATCGGTATCGTCACGCCCGCGAAGGGTATGTAGACGTTCGGCGTGAGCATGCCCACAAGGCGCAGATAGCTTACGTATGCGAGCGACCACGCTACCTGGAGCACGAGCTTCTGTATGACGGTGAGGCCAAGGTTGCGGTGCTTTGCTACCTTCACGAAATCGTCAAGGAAGCCTATGACGCCAAACCCGAGCGCGAACAGGAATACCACCGCCGGCAGCTCCGCGTTCCCGCCCCCGGAGACTAGCGAGGCTATGGTCGCCGCCGCCACCGTGACGGCGGACGCCGCTATGAACATTACGCCGCCCATCGTCGGCGTGCCCGCCTTCGACATGTGCCAGCGCGGGCCGTCCTCGCGTATCTCCTGCCCGAAGTGCTTCTTCCGCATAAAGGGTATGAAAAACTTTCCGACGACCAGAGCGACTATGAACCCGACTATCGGGCAGACCGCCGCCGTTATCTTCATCACGCTGTCCATTCCGGTCTCCTCCCATGCCTCCCTCCGCGAAACGACGTTTCGCGGAGGAGCTTCTTACTTTGCGAAATACTCCGCGACGACTTCCCTTTCGTCGAGGTGTCTTCTCTCTCCCATTATCTCCTGATAGGTCTCCTGACCCTTGCCCGCGAGCAGAACGACGTCGTCCTTCTTCGCCGCGCCGAGCGCCCACGCTATCGCCTCGCGGCGGTCGGGTATCACGACGCGCTTTTCGGGCTGCTTCATCCCCGCGACGATGTCCGCGATTATCGCCTCCGGCTCCTCGCTTCTCGGATTGTCCGAGGTGACGACGCAGAAGTCCGCGAGCCTCTCCGCCATATCGCCCATGATGGGGCGCTTTGTGCGGTCGCGGTCGCCGCCGCAGCCGAAGACTATTATCAGCCGCCCCTTCGTCGTGGGACGGAGCGCGCGGAGGATGTTCTCGATGCCGTCCGGCGTATGCGCGTAGTCGATGACGACCGAGTAGTCCGTGGGCGTCGGAACGAGCTCCGCGCGTCCCTTGACGCCTCCGAACTCCCCGAGCGCGCGCGCCGCGTCCTCGAGGGAAATGCCGAGCGCGGCGGCGCAGCCGAGCGCCGTAAGCGCGTTGTGAACCGAGAACTCTCCGGGTATGGCGAGCTTGACGTGCGCCTGCTCGCCGCCGCGCCGCGCTACGAACTCCACTCCGTCCGGGGTGTAGGTCACGCGCCCGGCGGATATGGCGGCGCCGCTCTCGCCGTGCGCCGTCGTGGTGACGGCGGGACACTTCACCGTGTCCGCGAGCCGCCTGCCGTACTCGTCGTCGAGGTTTATCGAGGCGAGTCCGCACATCGAAAACAGCTTTTTCTTTGCCTCGAAGTAGTTTTCCATCGTACCGTGGAAGTCGAGGTGGTCCTGCGTGAGGTTCGTGAACGCGCCCACGCGGAACTTCACGTCCGCCACGCGGTCGAGTGTGAGCGCGTGGCTTGAGACCTCCATGACGGCGTACCGCTCGCCCGCCGCCGCCATCTTCGCGAATATCTTCTGGATGTCTACCGACTCGGGCGTCGTGCGCGTCGCCTCGACGTGCTCGCCGCCCGCGATTATCTCGTTCGTGCCGATAAGTCCGACGCTCACGCCGCGCACCCTCTCGAGGATGTGCCGCACGAGGTAGGACGAGGTCGTCTTGCCGTTCGTGCCGGTGATGCCGATGACCGTCATCTTCTCGGTCGGACGGCCGCAGAGGTTCGCGGCGGCGCGGCTCATCTCGCGGCGAACGCTTTTCACGACCACGCAGGGTGCTCCGTCTATCGGACGTTCGGCGAGCACCGCCGCCGCTCCCTTTTCGAGCGCCATGGGGACGTACTTCGCACCGTCCTCCTTCGTGCCCGGCACCGCCGCGAAGAGCGCGCCGGGCGTCACCGCGCGGCTGTCGAACACCACGTCTGTTATATCGGTTTCGGGCGAAACGGTGCTTTCAACTATTTCCACGCCCGCAAGTATATCTCTCAGCTTCACTTTTCTCTCCTTATTTCGCGGTGTTGCCTGTTTTTCGTCTACATTGTTCCGACATTCGAGTCGAGGAAGCTCACGTCTACTATCGTGCCGCGCGGCACCTCCGTCCCGCCCTCGATCGACTGGGTCACTGCCCGTATCGTGGACGCCGTGGCGCTCAGCGCGCCGGAGGGCTGGAGGTAGAGTCCCGCGTTCGTGAGCGCGATGTTTGCCTGCTCCGGCGACATGCCTATCACGTACGGGACCGTCACCGTGTCGCTCGGCGCGTCTCCCTCGGTATAGAGAACTATGCGCGAGGAGGTCGTGACCTTCACGCCTCCGGGCGGGAGCTGGTCGGTGACGGTCTCTCCGTCGCCGACGACGCGGACGTTCTCAAACCCGCGCTCCTTCAGCGCGTTCTTCGCCGCGTCGAGCGCGACGCCCCTCACGTCCGGAGCGGAAACCGTCGCGCCGAACATCTCCTCGCCGGAGTACTCCGGCTCGTAGCCGAGGTAGGGCAGCAGCTCCTCGAGTATGTCTCCCGCGAGCGGAGCGGCGAGGTAGCCGCCCGACCGCTGCGACACCGGCCAGCTCTCGCCGGGGGTGTCGAGTATGACGAGCAGCGCTATCTCCGGGTCGTCCGCCGGGGCGACCGCCATAAAGCTTACGTCGTACTTTCCTTCGCTGTTCGCGACGCCTATCTTCTCCGACGTCGCGGTCTTGCCGCCTATTCGGTAGCCCGTGACCTGCGCGTTGCGTCCCGAGCCGTCCGCCACGACCGCCTCCATCATCCGGCACATCGTCGCCGAAGTCTCCTCGCTTATCACCTGACGCACGACCGTCGGCTCGGTGGCGTGCGCCACGGTGCCGTCCGAGTTCAGGATCTCCTGCACAATGTACGGCTTCATGAGGTAGCCGCCGTTGACGACGGCGGACACCGCCGTTATCATCTGTATCGGCGTGACGTTGAAGGTCTGGCCGAAGCTCGCGACCGCGAGCGAGACCTGCTGACTTAAGAAGTTGCTCCTGTCGAATATCAGTCCGGGCGCCTCGCCGGGGAGGTCGATGCCGGTATACTGACCGAAGCCGTAGGCCTGCAGATAGTCGTAGAAGCGCTCGTTTCCGACCCTCTGACCTATCGCGATGAACGCCGGGTTGCAAGAGTTCTGCAGCGCGCGCTGGAGCGTCTGCGTGCCATGGCCGCTCCGCCGCCAGCAGCTTATCGGCTTTGCCCAGCCGGTGACGCGCGTGGAGCCGGTGCAGGTAAAGGTCGATGTCTCGTCTACGACGCCCTCCTCGAGCGCCATCGAAAGCGTTATCAGCTTGAATATCGAGCCGGGCTGGTAGGTGTCGCTTATGGCCTTGTTCCGCCAATGTGCGTACTGGAGCTCGGCGAGCTTCGCGGTGTACTCGTCGCCCTCAAGGCCCTCGAGCTCCGCGTAGTCCTCCTCGGTGAGGGCTCGCGGCTCGTTGAGGTCGCAGCCGTCGGTCGTCGCCATGCCGAGTATCGCGCCGGTGTTGACGTCCATGACTATCGCGACGCCCTTCTCCTGTATGTCGTCCTCGATTATCGCGCGGGCGAGGTGCGTCTCGAGCATCTGCTGCACGGTCTGGTCTATCGTCAGCACGAGCGACTGCCCGTCCTGCGCGTCGTAATACTTTTCAAACTTGAACGGCATCGCCGTACCGGCGTTGTTCTTGAGGCTCACGACCTTGCCCTCAACGCCGGTGAGGGTGGAGTCGTAGTAGCTCTCGATGCCCTCGAGGCCCTCGTTGTCCACGCCGACGAAGCCTATCACCTGCGACGCGAAGCTCCCGAAGGAGTAGTATCTCTTGGTGTCCGGCACTATCTCGATGGCGTTTAGTCCGCCGTTCGCCTGCTTGAACTCGCGAACCTCGTCCGCGACGTCCTGCTCGACCTTCCGCTGAATGAGCTGGTATGCGAGGCTGCGGTTCTCGGTCTTTTTGAGGACGTTGTCGTAGTCTATTCCGAGTATCTCGCTGAGACCGCGCGCGATGAGCTGCGCCTCCGCGTCGTCCTTGATGTTCCGCGGCGAGAGCTGTATCGTCTCCGCGGAGGCGCTTATCGCGAGCGTCGAACCGTTGCGGTCGTAGATAACGCCCCTGTCCGCCTCGATTATCGAGCCGCGCATCTGCTGACTTATTGCCTTCTGCTCATAGAAATCGTGGTCTACTATCTGGATGTTATAGAGCTGCCATACGAGCGCCGTATAGCCGAGAACGAGTATCAGCGCCTCTATCAGCCATATCCGCACCGTCATCGAACGGTCGGGGCGGACGCCGCCCTGCTCCGGCGACCTCAGCCTCTCTATTCTCTTTTCGCTGCCGTTCGTCTCTTTTGCCATGTTTGCCTCCGCGCGCCCATTCGAGCAGTAAAGGGGGGAATTTTCCCCCCTCCCGATCATCTGCCGTTTTTGCCGTTAAAGTATATTTCGTACATCTTCACACTATTCCCCGCTGAAGTAATCTCCTATGCCGAGCAGCAGATTTTCCAGCCCCGCAAAGAAGCCGTCGCCGCCCTTTTCCGAGTACGCCGTCACCTTGTCGCCGCGGCTTATGTCGATGTAGTCCACCTGATCCGAGCCCGGCGAATACATCCCTATCTCCTCCGCCTTCTCTGAGAGGTCGCTGAGGTTCATCGCCCTCTCGTACTCCACGCGGAGCTTTGCCGCCTCACTTTTCAGCTCGGCGCTCTCGTTCTCGAGGCGTGCGGTGTCGATGGTCACTTCGTTGAGTATCATATAGTTCATTACTATGCCGAGCATCAGCGCGAAAAGAACCACGTAGCTGAACACCGCGAACGCGCTCACGCGCATACGCGGACGCGCGTCCGTCTTCGCCGCCGTCTTTGACTTCGGCTTTACGGGAAGCTCGGGCGTCAGCTCCTCGCTCTCGAGCGCCTCGCGCACACGGCGGCGGCGGTCGAAGCGCGACAGGTCGTAGGCTACGTTTCCCTCGTACATATTCGGCTCTTTTGCTTCCGTTGCCATCCCGACTTCCCCTTCCTTCAAAATTCCTTCTCTATACTATCTTCTCCGCCGCCCGAAGCTTTGCGCTCCGCGCGCGGGGATTTTCTTTAAGCTCCGCCTCGCCGGCCGTCACCGGCTTCTTCGTGATGAGCTTCAGCTCCGGCTTCCTGCCGCAGACGCACACCGGAAAGTCCGGCGGGCAGATGCAGCCCTTCGCCTTCTCCTGCATGAAGCTCTTGACTATCCTGTCCTCGAGCGAATGGAAGCTCATCACCGCGAGCCTCCCTCCCGGACGCATAAGCTCCCATATGCTTCCGAGCGCCGCTTCGAGCGCTCCGAGCTCGTCGTTTACCGCTATCCGTATCGCCTGGAAGCTCCGCTTCGCGGGATGCTGCGCCTCCCGGCGCGCCGCCGCGGGCATCGCCCCGCGTATCACGTCCGCAAGCTCGAGCGTCCTCTCTATCGGCCGCGCCGCGACTATCGCCGCCGCTATCCGCGCGGCGTACCGCTCTTCGCCGTAGTCGCGGAGTATGCGCAGAAGCTCCTCCTGCGGCCACTCGTTTACGACCTCCGCCGCGCTGAGACTTGCGCTCCTGTCCATTCTCATGTCGAGCGGCGCATCCGCCATGTAGGAAAAACCTCGTGAAGCGTCGTCAAGCTGGGGCGACGAGACGCCGAGATCCATCAGCACTCCGTCCAGTCCTTCGACCCCCCGGCTCCGAAGCTCGTTCGCCGCGTCCCGAAAGTCGCAGCGCAGGAGCTCGACTTTGTCACCGAACTCCCGCAGCCGCTCTCCCGCCTCGATTATCGCGGTTTCGTCCCGGTCAACGCCGTAGAGCCGTCCCGTGGTGAGGCGGCGCGCAATCTCGCGGGAATGACCCGCGCGGCCGAGCGTGAGGTCGGCGTAGACGCCGTCCGGCTTTACCGCGAGCGCTTCGATGCACTCCGCGAGCATCACCGGCTTATGCGAAAACGTCTCCATCTCAGCCGTCCAGAGCGGCGGCGAGATCCTCGGCAGTCATGGAGTTGTTGAACTCCTCCCACGTCTTTGAGTTCCAGATCTCGGCCCACTCGCCCACGCCGATAAACGAGATGTCGTGCTCGAGCGCCGCGTACTCTCTCAGCTCCTTGGGAATGATGATCCTCCCCTGACCGTCCGGCTCGCAGGTGACGGCGTTCGCGAAAAGCATACGCTTCAGCACCCTCGCTCTCGCGGAGGGCATCTGCGACACCTTGTCCGCCATGCGCGCCCACTCGGTCTCGGAGTAAGCGGAAAGACAGTTGTCCGCGCCTTTTGTGACATAGAAACGCTCGCCAAGCTCGGTTCTGAGCTTCGCGGGTACAGCAAGACGCCCCTTGGCGTCCAGTGTGCATTTCCAACTGCCTGTCATCTTCCACCTCTCACCGAAATATGGGGTAAAATCACCACTATTCCCCACCTTGCCCTTTTAGTATAACAGGCTGCGGAAAAATTGCAAGTGTTTTTTTCTAACTTTTCTCAAGTGATATGTGAAAAAAGAGGTTTTTTCGTAGAGATTTCCACAATTCAAAACACTTGTTCGCATTCTATTCGTACATACATACGATTTCGTCGTCTGCCGCTCCACACTTTCCCACAAAAGAAAAACAGCCCGGACGGTTTCCTCGTCCGGGCTGTTTTTGTCATCTATGCGTTTGTTGAAAAGCCTCGCAGAGTTCGCCGCCGCAGGCGGCGAACAAAGTTCAGTCCGTAAATTTCGGCGGCGTGTACGTCGAAATTTACACCTCTCGCGGAGCGTGCGTCGAAGACGGCGAAGCCGTTGAGGCGCGTAGCGGAGCGCCCGCCGCCGGCAGAGCTCCGCTCTGTCCGGCGGCTTCGCTGCAAATTGGTAAGCGAGCGAAGCGAGCGCGATTTGCAGCGAAAAGCGAAAGTTTTAGTTTTTGCTTGCGCTCTTGAAGCTCCCGCGCGAGGTCTTGACCTCGCCGAGCGCCTCCTCGAGAGCCTCCTGCGCGCGGGCAAGCGCGTCATCGACATACCTGTTGGTGGCGATGCGGAGCTCCTTGCTCTTCTGCTCGGCGGCGTTCACTACCTCGCTCGCCTTCTGGCGCGCCGCGACGACGACCTCGTCCTTGCTTACCATCTGGCGCGCGCGCTCCTCGGCGGCGCGCTTTATCGCGTCCGCCTCGCGCTTGGCGGAGCCGAGTATCTCGTTCTTCGTCGCCACGATATTGCGGGCCTGCTCTATCTCGGAGGGTAGTCTGTTCTCGATATCCTCGATAAGCTCCAGCAACTGAGCGCGGTCAATGACACACTTTGCCCTTCCGAGCGAAAATCCGTCCTGCACCGCGTTCTTCAGCAGCTCCAAAAGTTCATCTACGTCATGACCGGCCATATTTTTATCCTCCCGTTTTGTTATTTCCTGCCGTACTTAGCCGAAAGTCTCTTTTCCACGCACTCAGGGACCCACTTCGATATGTCCGCGCCGTAGCGGAGAAACTCCCTCACCACGGTCGAGCTTATCTGCGAGGTCTCCGCGCGCGCGGGAAGTATCAGCGTGTCGATATCGAAGGTGCGGTTGGCCGCCGCGATCTCCTCCTCGTACTCGAAGTCCCGCGTGCTCCGCGCGCCCTTGACGAGCACCGACGGAGCGTACCTCGCGCAGAGGTCGCGCGTGAAGCCGTCGTCCACGACGACCTCGACCGTGTCGAGGTGCGCCGTCGCCTCGCGTATGAGCTCCGCGCGCTCCTCCGGATCGAGGAGTCCCTGCTTGCCGGAGTGACCGTTGTGCATCACCGCGACCACTACCCTCGGGAAAATCCTCGCCGCGCGCTCGATTATGTCGAGATGCCCGAGCGTGACCGGGTCAAAGCTCCCCGGATATATCGCCGTCAATGCTCTCATCCTCCTCCGTCTCACCGCGGGTGTAGACCGTGAGCTTCGTGCGTCCGAAGCCGTACTCCCTGCCCCGGACGAGTCCTCCGACCCGCTCCGGGAGCATGTCCTTCGACTCGCTCTCAACCACTATTATACCACCAAATTCGAGCGTGTCAAACCTTGCCGCAAGTTCGAGGGTGCGCTTCCACAGTTTTTCGGCGTAGGGCGGATCGACAAGCACGATGTCAAACTTCTCGCCGCGTTTGAGATACCCCGCGTAGTCGCCGAGAATGAGCTTCGAGCGGTCGAGAAATCCGCACTTCGTCACGTTCTCCCGCGCGACGGCGAGCGCCGCGCGGTCGTTATCGACAAACACGCACTCCGCCGCGCCTCGGCTCAACGCCTCTATTCCGAGCTGACCCGACCCGGCGAACAGGTCGAGCACGCGCCGCCCCTCGAGGTCGAACTGGAGTATCGAGAACATCGCCTCCTTGACCTTTCCGGCGGTCGGACGGGTGTGGAGCCCGTTAAGGGTCTTGAGGTTCCGCCCCTTGGCCTCTCCGGTTATCACTCTCATTCCTTTTCCTCACTTTTCCGCGCCTTCTCGTCAAAGTACGCTCTTATCTTTCCGGCGGCGACGGGGCCGACGGTCTCCGCCAGCTCCTCCGCGCTCGCCGCGCTTATCTTCTTTACCGAACCGAACCGCTTCAGTAGCGCCGTGCGGCGCTTCTCCCCGATGCCCTCTATCTTCTCGAGCTCCGAGCCGTGGAGCTTCTTTGAGCGCAGCTCGCGGTTGTAGGTTATCGCGAAGCGGTGCGCCTCCTCCTGTATCCTGCCGACGAACCCGAAGAGCTGCGGGTTGCCGGATATCGACACCTCGCTCCCCTCCGGGCTGACGAGCGCCCGCGTGCGGTGACGTCCGTCCTTGACCATGCCGTATATCAGCGGGTCGAAGCCGAGAGAGTGCGCGGCGCTCCGCGCAGCGCGCGCATGCTCCGCGCCGCCGTCTATCAGCACGAGGTCGGGGGCGGGGAGGAACTTCTCGTCCCCCTCCTTCAGATGCGTGAAGCGCCGCGTTATCGTCTCCGCCATAGACGCATAGTCGTCCTGCCCCTCTATCGTCTTCATTTTGAAGCGGCGGTAGGCGCTCCGCTTCGGCGCGCCGTCCTCCATGACGACCATCGACGAGACGACGTCCTGCCCCGCAAAGTTTGAAACGTCGAACGCCTCTATCCTCGCCGGCGCGGTCTCGAGTCCGAGCGCCGCGCGGAGCAGCTCGAGCGAACGCGCGGTGCGGTCGCGGCTCGTCGTGACCCGCTCCGCCTCCTCGCGCGCGTTCCGCGCCGCCATGCGCATGAGCTCCATTCTCTCTCCGCGCTTCGGCACCAGTATCTCGACCTTCCGCCCGACGCGCTCCGAGAGCATCCGCGCGAGGTTTTCGCGGTTCTCCACGTCGAACGGGAGAAGCACCGTCCTCGGCGGGTCGGAGCGGGAGATGTAGTACTGCGTGAGGAATGCGTCAAGTATCTCCTCCGGCGTTCCCTCGACCGACTGCTCTATGACCGTCGCCTCTTTGTCGGTGAGCGTACCGTCTACGTATCGGAGCACCGAGACGGCGCTCCGCGCCGCCTTGTAGAAGCCGAAAACGTCGGTGTCCGGCGCGCCGCCGCCTATGACGTGCTGGCGGCTGCGGAGCTTTTCGACCGCCGCGAGGCGGTCGCGCAGTACCGCCGCGCGCTCGAACTTCAGCTCCTCGGCGGCGCGCTCCATCTCCTCGCGGAGGGCGTCCGCCGCCTCGTCGCCCTTGCCCTGAAGGACGTCGCACGCCTCGCGTATGAGCTCGCGGTACTCCTCCTGCGATATGTCGCCCTTGCAGGGCGCGACGCACCGGCCCATGTGGTAGTTAAGGCAGGGACGCTCCCTGCCGATGTCGCGCGGGAAGACCCGCGTGCAGTCGGGAAGCTTCAGCGCCTCCCGTATGGCGAGCACCGAGCGGTGAGCCATCGCGAGGCCGTAGTACGGCCCGAACCACGACGCGCCGTCGTCCAGCGGCGCGGGCGAAAGGGTGAAGTTCGGGTAGGGCTCGCGGAGGTCGCATCGGATATAGTGGAACCCCTTGCTGTCCTTGAGCTTGATGTTGTACTTCGGCTGGTGCTGCTTTATGAGCGAGCACTCGAGCATCAGCGCCTCGTACTCGCTCGCGGCGACGATATAGTTGAAGTCGTTTATCTTCGAGACGAGCTTCCGCGTCTTTTCGGTGTGCGACTGCTGATCCTGAAAGTAGGAGCTGACGCGGTTTTTGAGCTTCTTCGCCTTGCCGACGTATATGACCTCTCCGCGCGAATCGAGCATGATGTACACGCCCGGCTCCGCCGGCAGAGACAGCACCTTCTTTTTCAGCCTTTCCAGTCTATCGTCCAAAATGCGCCTCCAAAACGCAAAAGACCCCGCCCTCGCGGACGGGATCTCGCAGCCTTGATATTACTCGGAGAAATTGGACTCAATGAGCGCGCAGAGCGTATCGACCGCCTGCTGCTCGTCCGAACCATCCGCGATTATTGTTATCTTCGTTCCCTTGATTATACCGAGGGAAAGGACGCCAAGCAGGCTCTTCGCGTTAACGCGGCGCTCGTCCTTCTCGACCCAGATGCCGCTCTTAAACTCGTTGGCTTTCTGAATAAAGAAGGTCGCGGGCCGCGCATGAAGTCCTACCTGATTGTTGACTACTACCTCTTTGGTTACCATACTCGAATCCCCTCCAAATAGACACGGACCCGCAGGTCCGGCTTCTTCACAGATTGACTGGAATAAGGATACCATATTTTCAATGCAAAAGTCAACCTTTTTTCTGCTTTTGAAACGCAAAAGCAACATTTCGTTCATTTAGACAAACCTCGGCTCGCAAGGCGGCGCGCTTTTGTGGGTTTTTGCGGCGATTTTTTCGCCCAAAAGCGCTCCGAGCGACGGCCGTCCGCGTCCGTGCGCGGCGGACAATGTCCGCCGCGCACGGCCTCTCTCAGAACTCCACTATGGTGACGCCGCTCTCGCCCTCGCCGTACTTTCCCATCCGGAAGGAGGTCACCCGGCGGTCGGAGCGCAGCTTCTCGGTGATGGCGTTCCGGAGCGCTCCCGTGCCCTTGCCGTGGATTATCGTCACCGATGTGAGACCCGCCATCACGGCGGCGTCGAGGAACGCATCCACGTCCTCGAGCGCTTCCCCGACGGTCTCGCCCCTGAGGTCGAGCTCGCTCTTCGCCGCCCGCTCGCCGAGCGGACGGCGCGGCGCGGAGATGTACCCCTTCGGCTTCTCCGCGTTCTCCGCGAGCTCGACGGCGCTCGGCGCGAGGCTTATCGTCATCGAGCCTATCGCGACGGTCATCTTGCCGTTCTTGTCCTTCGGCAGCGCCGTCACGACGGCGGTGGCGCCGGTGGCGAGTATCTTCACGCTGTCACCGACGGCGATGGGCCGCGCCGGCTTGTGCGCCTTGGGCTGCGGCGCCTCCGCCGCGCGGACGGCGTACTTCTCGCCCGCGGCGTTGAGCTTTGCCCGCGCTGCGGTGCGCGCCTCGTTGAGGGCGCGCGCGGACTCCTCCGCGCTTATCGACTTCAGAAGCTGCTCGCGCAGAGCCTCCACCTCCGCGAGCGCGGCGTCCGCCTCCGCCCGCGCGTCCGCTATTATCCGCTGAGCCTCGAGCTGTGCGCGCTCACGCGCGCGGCTCTTCTCCTTCTCCGCGTCCGAGCGGAACTTCCGCGCACGGTTCGCGGCCTCCGCCGCCTCGCGGCGGAGCTCGCTCTGCTCCTCGCGGAGCTTTTCAAGCTCCTGCTTCTCCTCCTCGAGGCGGCCTAGCGCGACGTCGAACCTCTTGTCCTCCGAGCCGACAAGGCTCTCCGCCGCCGCTATCACGCTCTCGTCGAGACCGAGGCGGCGGGATATGGCGAAAGCGTTCGAGCGTCCCGGCACGCCTATCAGCAGGCGGTAGGTCGGGCGAAGCGTCTCCACGTCGAACTCACAGCTCGCGTTCTCGACGCCCTCGGTGGAAAGCGCGAATTCCTTGAGCTCGGCGTAGTGCGTAGTGGCGGCGACAGAGGCTCCGAGGCTCCTCGCGTGCTGTATGACCGCCACCGCGAGCGCCGCGCCCTCGACCGGGTCGGTGCCCGCGCCGAGCTCGTCAAAGAGCACGAGGGAGTTTCTCCGCACCCCGGAAAGTATCGCCACTATGTTAGTCATATGCGAGGAGAAGGTGGAAAGCGACTGCTCTATCGACTGCTCGTCGCCTATGTCCGCGTACACTCCGCCGTAGACCGGCACCCGCGAGCCCTCCTCCGCCGGAATAAACAGCCCGCAGGCCGCCATAAGCGGGAAAAGTCCGAGCGTCTTGAGGGTGACGGTCTTGCCGCCGGTGTTCGGGCCGGTGACGACGAGTGTGTCAAACTCCCCGCCGAGCCGCACGGAAATCGGTACGACCTTCTCCCGCCGTATCAGCGGGTGGCGCGCCTTCTTTAAATCGAGCGACGTCCCCTCGTCGAGCGCGGGTTCGGCGGCGCGCATCCTGTCCGCGAGGCGCGCCTTCGCGAATATCAAATCGAGCGCGACGTAGGCGTTGTAGCTCTCGGCTATCGCCTCTCCGTGCGCGCCGACCTCCGCCGAAAGCTCGGCGAGTATCCGCTCTATCTCGTCGCGCTCCTTCACCTCGAGCTCGCGAATTTCGTTATTCAGCTCGACGACCGCCGCCGGTTCGATGAAAAACGTCGAGCCGGACGAGCTGACGTCGTGCACAAGTCCCGGTATCTCGTTTTTCGACTCGCTCTTTACCGGCACGACGTACCGTCCCGAGCGTTGAGTGATTATCGTGTCCTGAAGGTGCTTTGAGTAGGTGGGCGAGGTTATCATCCTCTGAAGAGTCTCGCGGACGCGGCTGCCCGCCGCGCGTATCTTGCGGCGTATCGACATGAGCTCGGGCGAGGCGGCGTCCGCCATCTCATCCTCCGCGATTATCGCGCGGGTGATGCTCTCCTCGAGGTACTTGTTAGGCTGCAAGCCGTAGAACAGTCCGTCAAGGACGCCGCGCTCCGCGCCGTCCGAATCGCCGTAGTCCTTGAGGCGGCGCACCGCGCCGAGCAGCGCCGCGACCTCGAGCAGCGCCGGCATACTCAGCGACCCGCCGCGCTCCGCTCGCCGGACGTTTGCTATACAGTCGCCCACGGCGGAGAGGTTCGGCCCGCCGACGCGGTTCGTCATCCGCCACGCGGCGGCGGTCTCGCTCATACGTTCCCGCGCGGTATACAGGTCGTCCGTCGGTTCGAGCGCGCGGGCGCGCTCCTTTGCCGCGCGGCTCACCGCTCCCTCCGCGAGCATTTCGAGCACGCGGTCGAGTTCGAGCGTTCTCAGCGATTTTTCAAAAAGTTTGTCCTCCATCCGTTTTGCCTTTCCTTCCCGTCGCCGCGCGGCGCGCGGGAAAATCCGTCCGCTCCCGTAAAAGTCACAGGAGCGATTTATAGAAATCCAATGTACCGAAGCCGCGCTCCAGCTTGTCAAGGAAGAATTTCTCCGCCATTCTTCCAAGGAGCGCAAGACTCTCCTCCGGCAGCTTGAAGGAAAGCATCCTTTTGCTCGGAGCGTGGAGCAGGAACCGCGCCGCCGCGAGGCTCGCTGTGTCCAGCTCAGCCCTGTCCCCGGAGGCGTGGCGCGCGCACTTCAGCTCGCCCGAGGCTATCTCTACCACCGGATCCTCCGGCGTCTCCGCGCCGCACACGGCGCACTCCTCCAAGTCCGGCTGCCAGCCGCATATCGCGCTCGCACGCAGCTCGAACACCGCCTTTATCACGGCCTCGCTCCTGAGTCCCCGGCTGAGCGCGTAGAGAAGGTTCAGTGCGTCGCCGAGCAGTGCGGACGCGGGCGAGCGCTCCGGCGCGCACGCCGCGAGCGCCTCCGCGATGTAGCTCGCGAGCGCGAGGCGAAGTATGTCGCTCCGCAGTCCCAAAAACAGCTCCTGCGGCTCCGCCGCGTCCACCGACAGCTTTCCCCGGTACTCAAAGAATGTGAACTCCGAGTAGACGAGCAGCTGCGTCCCCGCGCCGAAGTGCGAGCTCTTCCGCCGCGCCCCGCGCGCCACCGCGCTCACAAGTCCCTGCTCCGCCGTGAGGATGGTGAGCATCCTGTCGGCGTCGCGGTAGTCCACCTCGCGAAGCACCAGTCCGCGAAGGATCACATGCTCAGTCGTCGGCATACCCGAAGTTCTTTATCTGCGCCGCAGACGAGCGCCAGTTCTCCTTGACCTTCACCCACGTCTCAAGGAAGACCTTCTCGCCGCGCGCCTCCTCGAGCTCGCGGCGCGCGAGCTCGCCTATCCTGCGGAGCATCGCTCCGTTTTTGCCTATGATTATTCCCTTGTGGGTCTCCTTTTCGCAGTATATCGTCGCCGCTATCTTCAGAACGCCGTCCTCCCTGATATACTGCTCTATCGCCACGGCGACGCCGTGCGGCACCTCGCGCTCGAGACATTCGAGCATCTTCTCGCGGATAACTTCGCTTGCAATCTGCCGCTCCGTCTGGTCGCTTGCCATGTCGCGCGGGTAGAGCTCCGGACCCTCCTGCGCGTACTTTTCCACGGCGTCAAGCAAGGCGTCCACGCCCTCTCCGCGCAGGGCGGAGATGGGCAGATACTCGTCGAATTCAAACTCCTTCCGATATGCCTCTATCACTCCGAGAACGCGGTCCGGCGTGACTGTGTCCCGCTTGTTTATGACGAGCACCGCCGGAAGCTTTGCCTCGCGGATACGCTCTATGAGGAGCTGTTCGGGCTTTCCGACCTCCGGCACGGGCTCCACGACGAGCACCGCCGCGTCTACCTCCGCGACGCTCTCGCGCACGACGCCGTTCATGTACTCGCCGAGGCGGTTTCGCGCCTTGTGAAATCCCGGCGTGTCGAGGAAAACGAACTGCGTCTCCCCCCGCGCGCACACGGCGGTTATCCTGTTTCTCGTCGTCTGCGGCTTGGAGGTGACGATGGCCACCTTCTCGCCCGCGAGGGCGTTCGCGAGCGTCGATTTTCCGACGTTCGGCCTGCCGCATATCACATACATTCCGTTCTTTTTTATCTCCATAACGACCTCTTTACCGTTCTTCTTCGGACGGTTCGCCGCCGTCCGATTTTTCCTTCTCCCCGGACGTCTCTCCGTCCGGCGAACTCTCCTTCTCCCGCTCGGCGGCTTCCGGCTCCGCGGAGCCCCTGCCGCTCTCCTTCTTCTCCGGCGCGAACGCCATCACCGCCGCCGCCACCGGCAGCAGCGCGAGCGCTATCACCGCCCAGGCGTTGCCCGTAAGGAAGGACGCGAGCACGTCCCGCCACAGGTCGAGGTCAAGGAAGAGGAAGAGCCCCACCGCGAGCGCCGCCACGGACGCCGCGAGCACCGCGCCCGCCGCCATGTCCTTCACCTTGCGTATCTCACTGTCCCGCTCGCGCGTGACGCGGTCGCAGAGCGTTTCAAGCGCGCTGTTGAGACATTCCAGGCCTATCACGACGGCGGAGGTGAGCAGCACCGCTATGTAGTACTGCTTCCCACGCCCGCTTGTCCACACCGCGAGCAGCGCCCACGCCGCCGCCACAAGCTCCACGCGGAGGTTTTTACCCTTCGCGACGGCGTCGCAAAATCCTCTTCCGGCGTCTTTGAACGCCTTAAAGAACTTCTTTATCCCCACGCGTTATCCCCATTTCGTCAAGTATCTCCTCCTGGCGGCGGAACTGCGTCCGCTCGTCCTCCTCGCTCCGCTCATGGTCGTAGCCGAGGAGATGCAGCGTCGAGTGGACGGCAAGGAACGCGAGCTCGCGCGTCTCGCTGTGTCCGTACTCCTCCGCCTGCGCCGCCGCGCGCTCAAGCGAAATGACCATCTCGCCGAGCATGACGCGCCCGTTTTCGTCTATGTCCCACTCGTCCGCCTCTATCGGCTCGCCCGGCTCGTGCTCGAGCATCGGAAAGCTCAACACGTCGGTCGCGCGGTCAATGCCGCGCCGCTCGAGGTTCAAGGCGTGTATCCCCTCGTCCGTCGTCGTGTATATCTCGACCGAGCAGGGTCTATCGACCCTCTCGCTTGCGAGCGCGGCGCGGACGGCGCTCCGCAGTACACGCTTCTGCTCCGCCGTCGCCGCAAGACCCATCGAGCGGACGCCTACGCCGTGCCGAGTCATCTTCCGCGCCTCACAGGAGCCGCGCGCTTCGGGCGCGCCTCCGCCTTCTCCGCCTTCTCGTACGCCTCGATTATCTTCTGGACGAGGACGTGGCGCACAACGTCCTTCGAGGTGAGCTGGCAGATGGCTATGTCCTCTATCCCCTCGAGGATGCGCACCGCGTCCTTGAGGCCGCTCACCTTGTCGCGCGGCAGGTCGATCTGCGTCACGTCGCCGGTGATGACGACCTTCGAGCCGAAGCCGATGCGCGTGAGGAACATCTTCATTTGCTCGCGGGAGGTGTTCTGCGCCTCGTCGAGAATGATGAAGCTGTCGTCAAGGGTGCGGCCGCGCATATACGCGAGCGGCGCGACCTCTATGTTCCCGCGCTCGAGGTTCTTGGCGTAGCCCTCCGCGCCGAACATCTCAAAAAGTCCGTCGTAGAGCGGGCGGAGGTACGGGTCTACCTTGTTCTGGAGGTCGCCCGGCAGGAAGCCGAGCTTTTCGCCCGCCTCGACTGCGGGGCGGGTGAGGATTATCCGGCTCACCTGCTTTGCGCGGAACGCCGCGCACGCCGCCGCGACGGCGAGGTAGGTCTTGCCGGTGCCGGCGGGGCCGACGCCTATCGTTATCGTGTGCGAAAGTATCGCGTCCACATACTTCTTCTGTCCGACGGTCTTCGGCTTTATCGGCTTGCCCTTCGCCGTGACGCAGAGGACGTCCCGCGCGACCTCGTCCACCTCGCGCTCGCGTCCGTCCCGCGAGAGGCCGATGACGTACCGCACCGTGCCGAGGTCTATCTGCTCCCCGCGCGCGGCGAGACTCAGAAGCGACTGTATAGCCTTTGTCGCGAGCAGCACCGCCTCCGGCTCGCCGGAGATCTTGAGCTCGTTTCCGCGGCTCACCACCGTCACGCCGGTCTCGCGCTCGACCTCGTGCATATTCTCGTCAAACGAGCCGAATATGCCGATTATGTCGTCTAAGCGTTCTATTCCTATTGTCTGTTCCGTTGTCATTGCGTTTCCTCCGAAATATTTCCGACCCCCGGTATCTTCTCCGGGAGCGCTATTTCCTCGCGGCACTCCGCCACAAGAGACGCCGAGAGCATCCCGTCCCGCTCCTCGAAGCCGAAGTCGGTGCTCACGACCTCCGCGCCGCCGCTCTCCTCCGCGAGCCGCAGGAGAAGCGCCCCGCGCAGCTCGTCCTTTGCCGCTTCGACGTCCCTTTCCGCCTCGGCGGACGCCGTCTCGCGGTAGGTCGTCTTTTCTATGACGAGCGGCAGGGCGAACTCTCCCGGCAGGCACACCCTCGTTCTCTCTATAATTTTATCACATTCCGGGTAGGGAATGCTACTGTCCGCGAACAAATTTATACGTTTTTTTCCGGCGACGAGGGTGTATTTCACCGTCTCACCCTCTCCCGTGCGCTTCTCGCGGACGGCAAGCGGCGTCTCCGCCGATAGGACGTACCACGTCCGCGCCGTCACCTCCGCCCGAGCGTTCACGAGCACCGTGCCGAACTCCTTCTGAAACTCGTCGTTGTACAGGTCCTGCACGCCGCTCACGAGCAGCTGTCCCTCGGTGACGGTGTCCCCCACGGCGGCCTCAGCCTTCCCCTCGGTGACGGTGATGCGCTCTATCACCCCCGCCTTCCGCGCGACGATGTTCTGCGGGACGCTCCTGTCGAGCATCTCCGGCGTGTCCGTCCGCTCGCGTAGTTCCACCGAGGCGCGGCTGCCCGAGATGTTCACGGCAAACCACCGTAGCCTGTCTATGCGGAGGAGCATCTGCGTCTCGAGCAGGTCGGGGTCGATGTCGCTTCGGAGTGTCCCGACGCCGACGCCGAGCTCCTCCATCGCCGCGAGGACTTCCCCCTCGTCAAGCGTCTCGCAGCCGATGACCTCGAACTCCCACACGCGGAGCGACATCGTCCACACCAGCGCTATGCACGCCGCCATGCCCGCGACGAACGCGTACCTCCGCCGGAACCCCATAAAAAAGAACGGCGCGCCGACGCGCCGCTCGACCTTCACCGTGCAGAGCGCGCGTTCCGCGAGCGCGCGCAGGGTCTCGAGCCCGCGGGGACGCACCCGCGCGAGGAAGTCTCCCTCCTCCGTGCGGCGGAGCCTCCAGAACGCCACCCCGCTCTCCGCGCAGACGTTAAGGAACCTCTCCGGGAACGGTCCGCTCACCCGCACCTCCAAATACCCGCGAAAAAAGTTCACGACTTTCAGCATTTTGCACCTCGGCTAATACTTAAACTCGACGGAAAATATCCTGCCGCGCAGCGACAGCTCCTCCGCGCTCATCGCGACGAGCTCGAGTTCCGCGCCGTGTATCGCGACAGCCGCGCCGCTCCCCGCGAGCGTGATGAGCTCCGGGGTGTACTCGATTATCCCGCCGTGATTTGTCACCAGTACCTCCCGCGCGCCGGTTATCTCCACACGCGAGGCTCCCGTGACCATCTCCGCGGGCAGGTCCAGCGCCTCCGCCACGCGGAAGAGCGCGCCGTCCACAGACTTCTTCTTCACCTCGGTATCCCTCGCTTTCGGGGAATTTTATGTTCCGCCGCCGCAAAACAGAAGCATTTTCGCCGCCCGCGCGCTATATAATTTTCCCGTCCGGCCGCGCCGACCGTCTGCGGCCGCCTCGGAGGTGTATATGTCAAGGCTTCGTCACCGCATCGGAAGGGTGTTCTCCGCGCTTATCGTGCTTTCGGCGGCGCTCGCGCTCGTGCTCCGCCCGAGCGACGCCGCGGAGTACGCAAAGCAGGGGCTTGCTCTCTGCGGAAGCGTGATAATCCCGTCGCTCTTTCCGTTCTTCGTGCTCTCGTCGATGACGGTCGAGCTCGGCTTCGCGCGCTATATCGGTATGCTCTTTGAGCGGGTGATGCGCCCGCTCTTCGGCGTCGGCGGCGTCTGCGCGACGGCGCTCGCGCTAGGCTTCGTCGGCGGCTACCCCACCGGCGCGCGCACCGCGATAATGATATACGAGAAGGGACTCTGCTCGCGCGAGGAGGCCGAGCGGATGCTCGCGTTCTGCAACAACTCCGGGCCGGCGTTCATCCTCGGCGTCGTGGGCGCGGGAGTGTTCGGCTCCGGGTTTGCGGGTCTGCTTCTCTACTTTGCCCACGCGCTCGCGAGCATCATCGTCGGCGTCGTCTTCCGAATATTCGGCGGTAAAAAGACATCCGTCTCGCCCTCGCCCTCCGCGAGCGTGGTGAGCGAGGCGAACCGCCTCGCTCCGGCGTTCGCGGCCTCGGTCTCCTCCTCCCTCTCCGCCACGCTCGGGATATGCGCGTTCGTCGTGTTCTTCACTGTCGTGATAAATATGCTGATGCAGCTCGGCGCGATACCCTTCCTTGCGGGGCTGCTCGCGCATCTGCCGTTTCTCGACGAGCGGAGCGCCGTGCAGCTTCTCACCGGACTTTTCGAGGTCTCGAGCGGCGTCTGGTCGCTCTCCGGCACGGCGGGAGGGCTCCGCCGCGAGCTTGCCCTTGCCGCGTTCATGCTCGGCTGGGCGGGGCTCAGCGTCCACTGTCAGGTGCTCGGCTTCATCGGGCGGAGCGGCCTCTCCGCCCGCCCGTACATACTCGGAAAGCTCCTGCACGGCGCGGTGTCCGCCGCGCTCGTGTGGTGCGTGGCGGGACTTTTCCGCTTCGACACGCCCGTCGCGAGCATCCTAGCGGCGCAGGTCGCGGGCACGGCAAGCCTCGGCTTCGGCGCGGCGCTCTGCCTCTCGCTTGCGCCGGCGGCGGCGCTGATACTCGCGGTGCTTCTCGCGGCGGCGCTGAACGCGCGCGGACGGCGGGCGAGAGAGTGAGCGGACGCGCCGCCGCGCGAGATGTCCGCGCGGCCGCGCGTTGGACGCCGCAGAGCGCGCCCGTAGTTCGGGGCGCGCTTCGTGCATGCCCTCAAAAGTCGCCCCGAGGTTTCGCTTGCAGCCGCCTGCCATGTGCGGTCGCGGCGGCGCACGTCCCCGGCGTCCCTCGCGGACTCGCCGCGCGTCCGCGCCAAGTTCGCCTTCCGTAAAATTTCTGTGGAAATCGAGCCCGGGACGTAGTATAATAGTCGTAGCGGGCGCGCCGCACGGCGCGCCCTCACCACAAACGCCCAAGGAGGCCGCCATGCTTTTCCGAAAAGACATCGAGCCGCGCTGCGCTTACTGCGCGCGCGCCGGACGTGCGGGAGACGGCGAGGTCGTCTGCTCCCGCAAGGGCATCGTCCCGGAGGACGGGCGCTGCCGCCGCTTCAAATACGACCCCCTTAAGCGCGTCCCTCCGCGCCCCGGCCAGCTCGTTACGCGCGGGATAAAGGACGAGGATCTCTCCTTCTGACCCTGTCCGCACCGTATCGTACATAGCGCGGCGTCCGCCGCCCGCAGGGTTTCCCGAAACATAAAAAAGAAGCGCCCCGCGCGGGGCGCTTCTTTCGTTTCTTTTGAACCGGCTTATGCCTTGCCGGCGCAGCCGAGGACGTCTACGAGCTTGTGCTTGACGAGCTCCTTGATGTTCGAACGGGCGGGCTTGAGGTACTCGCGCGGGTCGAACTTCTCGGGATGCTCCGCGAAGAACTGGCGGATGGTGCCGGTCATGGCGAGACGCAGGTCGCTGTCGATGTTGATCTTACAGACGGACATGGTCGCGGCCTTGCGGAGCTGAGCCTCCGGGATACCGACGGCGTCGGGCATCTTGCCGCCGTTTTCGTTTATCATCTTGACGTAGTTCTGCGGAACGCTCGAGGAGCCGTGGAGAACTATCGGGAAGCCGGGCAGACGCTTGGAGACTTCCTCAAGGATGTCGAAGCGGAGCGGAGGCGGAACGAGAATGCCTTCCTCGTTGCGGGTGCACTGCTCGGGGGTGAACTTGTAAGCGCCGTGGCTGGTGCCGATGGCGATTGCGAGCGAGTCGCAGCCGGTCTTGGTGACGAACTCCTCGACCTCTTCCGGACGGGTGTAGCTGGAATCCTCGGCGGAGACCTTCACCTCGTCCTCGACGCCGGCGAGGGATCCGAGCTCGGCCTCGACGACGACGCCGTGGGCGTGCGCATACTCGACGACCTTCTTGGTTATCTCGATATTCTCGGCAAACGGCTTGCTGCTGGCGTCTATCATGACGGAGGTGAAGCCGCCGTCAACACAGCTCTTGCAGGTCTCAAAGCTGTCGCCATGGTCGAGGTGCAGGCAGATCGGCAGGCCGGTCTCGATTATCGCCGCCTCGACGAGCTTGACGAGGTAGGTGTGGTTGGCGTAAGCGCGGGCGCCCTTGGAAACCTGAAGGATCAGCGGAGCGTTGACCTCCTTGGCGGCCTCGGTGATGCCCTGAACGATCTCCATGTTGTTGACGTTGAACGCGCCGATGGCATAACCGCCATTGTACGCCTTCTTGAACATCTCGGTTGTAGTTACGAGCGGCATTTTGATACAACTCCTTTTCTGTGCAGATTTTGGTACTGCTGCTAATGTTATTTTACCAAACTCCCGCGGCAAAATCAATAGTATCCGCCAAAAAGTCGCGGGACTTTTCGCGCTCCCCTTACGCCCCGGTAAACGCGTCGAGCGCCGCGAGCGAGAGCTCGCTGAGGCTCTTCTTCATCGCAAGGCCCTCCTCCATGTCTACATCGACATAGTCGCCGTGCTGTATGCAGGCGATGCGGTTGGTCTTGCCCTCCGCGAGCGCGCGGACGGCGAGGTAGCCGAGGCGGCTGGCGGTGACGCGGTCGCGCGCGGTCGGCGTGCCGCCGCGCTGGACGTGTCCGAGCACCGTCACGCGCGGGTCGAGGCCGGTGGCGTCCGCTATCTCCTTTGCGACGTCCATGGCGCTCCCGACGCCCTCCGCGACTATGACCATGTAGTGCGTCTTGCCCGCGAGGCGCGCGGTGCGTATCTTCTCGAGCACGTCCTGCTCGAAGTCGTACTTCTTCTCCGGAACGAGCACCGCCGTCGCGCCGACGGCGAGGCCGACATACAGCGCGAGATGGCCCGCGTGGTGGCCCATGACCTCCACGACGGAGCACCGCTCGTGCGACTGCATCGTGTCGCGGAGCTTGTCCACCGCGTCTACGGCGGTGTTGCACGCGGTATCGAAGCCTATCGAATAGTGCGAGCAGGCTATGTCGTTATCTATCGTGCCGGGTATCCCTATGACCGAGACTCCGTGCCGCGACAAATCGAGGCAGCCCCGGAAGGTTCCGTCGCCGCCTATCGCGACGACGCCTTCTATACCGAGGAACTTGCAGGTCTGCACCGCGCGCATCTGCCCTTCCTCGGTCATGAACTCCGCCGACCGCGCGGAGTAGAGCATCGTGCCTCCGCGGTTGATTATGCCGTTGACGCTGTGCCCGTCGAGCGGCATTATGTCTCCGTTGATAAGTCCGTTCCATCCGCGCCGGATACCCACGCAGTCGATGCCGAGATACTGCGCCGTCCGCGCCACCGCGCGTATCGCCGCGTTCATGCCCGGCGCGTCTCCGCCGCTCGTGAGCACTCCTATGCGTTTGACCTTGTTTTCCATATTGCAGTTCCTCCGATCGTTTCAAATCTCTTCAAAACCGGCGGCGCGGGACGCACGCCGTTCCGCGCTTTTTCGACGCCCGCTTCCGCCGAACCCATTTTACACCGTTCGCGCGCAGGTTTCAAGACTTTGCCTTCAATACCACGTTCTCCCCGCCCGCGAGCTCGCGCAGTCTCTCAAGCAGGCGCGGGTCGGGGTCGCAGGCTATCGCCTGCTTCCGCTTCGTGTCCTCGTAGTAGACGACGGCTCGGGACGAGCCGGGGAACATCGTGAGCATAGGACGTATCTTCCGCGCCGCCGGCGACTGTTCTGCCGCGAGCTTCACATACAGCGTCCCGCCGGGCGTCCCGTTCTGCTGAGGAGTCTCGCCGAGCGGCTGCGCGCTGTCGCACACGACCTGCGCCTCGCGCTCGTCACGGACGGATATCCTGCCCTGCACGAGTACGGCGGTGTCGTTCTTGAGGTTCCGTCCCCACTTCTCGAGCGTCGAGGGGAAGATGATAAGCTCGACCGTCCCCGCGTCGTCCTCGAGCTCGGCGTAGGCCATCGTCGAACCGGAGCGGGTCTGCTTTGTCCTAAACGACGTAACTATCCCCGCGAGCGTTACCGCCTGTCCGTCCCGGAAGGCTCCGTCCCCCTCCTCGAGGCTCGTCATCATCCGCGCTATCGGGACGGTGTTCAGCCCGGAGAGTTTATCTCGATAGTCGTCCATCGGGTGACCGCTGAGGAAGAGGCCCGTGACCTCGCGCTCCATCGCGATAAGCTCCGAGCGCGTGTACTCCGGGATGTCCGGCAGCGGCACCTCCGAGGCGAAGCTCGCGTCTCCGTTCTCCGCGGCGAGCGAGAAGAGGTCTATCTGCCCCTCCACCGTCTTTCCGCGCGCGGCGGCGATGTTCTCGAGAATAGACTCGCACACCGCCATGAGCTGGCTCCGACGCCCCATGCCGTCGAACGCGCCGCACTTTATCAGGCTCTCGACCGCCCTGCGGTTCATATCCTGCGAGAACATCCTCTCGCAGAAGCTCTGGAAGCTCACGAACCTTCCGTTCTTCTCCCTCTCCGCCATGACCTCGAGGATGAACTTCCTGCCGATGTTCTTGACCGCGACGAGGCCGAAGCGGATGTTGTCGCCCGAGACGGTAAAGCCGTCGTTTGACTCGTTTATGTCCGGCGGCAGGACGTTTATATTCATCCTCCTGCACTCGGCGATGTACTCTCCCACCTTGCCGGTGGAGCCGAGGACGCTCGTGAGCAGCGCCGCCATGTACTCCTTCTTGTAGTGGCACTTGAGGTACGCCGTGCGGTAGCTGACGACGGCGTAGCACGCCGCGTGCGCCTTGTTAAAGGCGTAGCTCGCGAAGCTCTGCATGTCGTCAAACAGCTCGCTTGCGAGCGCCTCCGGAACGCCGTTCGCGGCGCAGCCCTTTATGCCGGCCTCCTCGTTGCCGTAGATGAAGTTCTCGCGCTCCGCCGCGAGGACGTCATGCTTCTTCTTGCTCATGGCGCGGCGAACCTCGTCCGCGCGTCCGAGCGAGTATCCGGCAAGCCGCCGGAATATCTCCATGACCTGCTCCTGATACACCGCGACGCCGTATGTGACCGACAGTATCGGTTCTAGCAGCGGATGCTTGTAGTGTACCTTCTTCGGGTCCTGCGCGCCCGCGAGGTATGCCGGTATCGAATCCATCGGTCCCGGACGGTAGAGCGCGACGAGCGCCGTGATGTCCTCTATCGACTTCGGGCGGAGCTGCATGCAGACGTTCGTCATGCCGCCGCTCTCGAGCTGGAACACGCCCTGCGTGTCCCCCGCCGAGAGCATGGCGAAGGTATCCGGGTCGTTCTCGTCCACGGAATATATATCAAAATCCGGCTCGCGCAGGCGCACGAGCTTTGCCGCGTCGTCTATGACGGTGAGGTTCCGAAGACCGAGGAAGTCCATCTTTAAGAGACCGAGCTGTTCGAGCGGCACCATCGTGAACTGGCATACGACCGATTCGTCGTTCTTCGCAAGCGGAACGTAGTCGCTCACCGGGTCGCGCGTTATGACGACGCCCGCGGCGTGCGTGCCGGTATTTCTCGGCGTGCCTTCGAGCGCCTGCGCTGTGTCGATGAGCCGCTTTATGCGCTCGTCGCCCTCGTAGAGCTTCCGAAGCTCGGAGGACTGACCGAGCGCCGTCGCTATCGTCATGCCGAGGCTCATCGGAACGAGCTTTGCTACGGTGTCCGCCTCGGCGTAGGCCATGCCCATGACCCGCGCGACGTCGCGTATCGCGCCGCGCGCGAGCAGCGTGCCGAAGGTGACTATCTGCGCGACGTGATCCGCGCCGTACTTCCGCACGACGTAGTCGATGACCTCCTGACGGCGGTTCGGGCAGAAGTCCACGTCAAAGTCCGGCATACTGACGCGCTCCGGGTTGAGGAAGCGTTCAAAGTAGAGGTCGTACTTTATCGGGTCGATGTCGGTGATGCCGAGGCAGTACGCGACTATAGACGCCGCGCCCGAGCCGCGTCCCGGTCCGACGGGGATGCCGTTCCGCTTGGCGTAGCCGATGAAGTCCGCGACTATCAGGAAGTACTCCACAAAGCCCATGCTGTTGATGATGCCGAGCTCGTACTCGAGGCGTTCGCGGTGCTCCTGAGTCGGGTTCGGGTAACGCTTCGGGAACCCCGCCTCGCACTGCTTCCGCAGGAACTCGTAAGCGTCGGTCTCGCCCTCCGGCAGCTCGAACTTCGGCAGGTGGTAGTGGCCGAACTCAAAGTCGAAATTGCACATCTCGGCGATCTTTACGGTGTTCTCGAGCGCCTCCGGGTGGTGCGGGAAGAGCGCCGCCATCTCGTCGCCGCTCTTCAGATAGAACTCGTCGGTGGCAAACCTCATCCTGTCCGGGTCGTCTATCGTTTTGCCGGTCTGGATGCAGAGCAGGACGTCCTGGAGCGGCGCGTCCTCCCGCGTGACGTAGTGCGCGTCGTTCGTGCAGACGAGCGGTATGCCGGTCTCCTCCGATATGCGTTCGAGACCTCTGTTGACCGCCGCCTGCTCCGGTATGCCGTGGTCCTGTAGCTCAAGGTAGTAGTTCCCCTCGCCGAATATCTCCAGATGCTCGAGGGCGGCGCGCTTCGCGCCCTCGTAGTTCCCTCCGGCAAGGAGCTGCTGCACCTCGCCCGCAAGGCATGCCGAGAGGCAGATAAGTCCCTCCGAGTGCTCCCGAAGCAGCTCCTTGTCCACTCTCGGCTTGATGTAGAAGCCCTCGGTAAATCCCGCGCTCACGAGCTTTATGAGGTTCTTGTAGCCCGTCTTGTTCTTGACGAGCAGGACGAGGTGGCGGCTCGACGCATCGAACTCGTGGACGCGGTCGTGCCGCGTCCTCTCCGCGACGTAGACCTCGCAGCCGATTATCGGCTTTATGCCGGCGTCGTGCGCCGCTCGGTAGAACTCCACCGCGCCGTACATCACGCCGTGGTCGGTTATGGCGAGCGCCTTCTGACCCATCTCGGCGGCGCGCTTCACGGCCTGCTTTATGCGGCAGAAGCCGTCAAGCAGGCTGTATTCCGTATGAACATGAAGATGGACGAAATCGGTCATCGACGTTACCCTTTCAATAAAAGATTTTCCCTACCGAGAGCCGCCGCGCGCCGCCGGGCCTGTCCCCTCGCGGCGCGCGGCGTATATGAAGCCGCTTTTTGCGGCTTACAGGTTCTTTGCGAGCTCACAGAGCCTCGCGAGCCGGTGATTGAGTCCCGAACGGCTGACGCCCGCCATCTCCGCGAGCGCAGCGAGCGGCTCCTCCGGATTTTCGACCCTGAGGCGCGCCGCCTCGCGCAGCACCTCCGGAAGCTTCTCGAGCTCGCCCGCCGCCTCGAGCTTCCGTATCGCGTCGAGCTGCTTCTGCGCGGCGGACACCGTCTTTGAGATGTTTGCCGTGTCGCAGTTCACGCGGCGGTTGACGCTGTTGCGGAGCTCCTTTTCGATGAGCGCCGTGTGTACCGCGAGCGCGGCGTTCGGCGCGCCTATTTTTGCAAGCACCGCCGCGACCGCGCCGCTCTCCTTGAAGTAGATGAGGTATGTCGATTTTCTCACGGCGGTCTTCGGCTCGAAATCCATGTCCATAAGGAGCGTCGTCACCTCGCGGCTGAGATTGAAGTGCCGCGTCGAAAGCTCGAGGTGATAGCTCCGCTCCGGGTCGCTCACCGAACCCGCGGAGAGAAACACTCCCCGGAAGAACGCCTCGCGGCAGCAGTCGTTTTCCACGAAAGCGTTGTTGAGGTGCAGCGCCTCTCCGCGCTGCTCGTATCCGAAGTAGGTGTAGAGCTTCCTTGCGGTCTCGCCGGAGGCGGTTATGAGGCTCTTTCCGGACTGCATTCGCACCTCCGGCACGGCGTCCGCGACGCGCTTCGCGAGCATCAGGAACCGCTCGCGGAAGCGCTCGTTCTCGGTCACGAGCCGCAGCTCGTCGTAGGAAAACGTGTTCGCGAAGAGGAGCGCGCCGTACAGCTCCGCCGCCGCGCAGCAGTCGCGTGCGGGCGTCTTACGGCATAGCTCGCTCTTGGCCTTCGCGGCAAACGAATGGTCCGGCATCACACTCACCTCCGGTGCACGAATCAAAATTCCCGTTGTCTTCCGTTCTTCAATATCCTTTCGGCGGCGGAGCCCGCCGCCCGATATTTACGCCTCCCCGCGGGGACTGTCCTCCTCCGCTCGGTTTTGCAGCCATTCCGCCATCATGCGGTCGTAGCGGCCGTAGATACCTCTGCGCGGGCGGCGCTTCGCGCCGAGCAAGGCTATCGCCGCCGCGAGCTTTCTCGGGTCGTGGCGGGCGAAGTTCCCGCTCCGCGTGAGCAGGTCGCGCTCGACGAGCTCGACGCCGAGCCGCTCGAAGTCCTCCCGGCGGTACGCCACCGGCTCCGCATGCTCCGCGCGGTACTTCTCCACTGTCTCCGGCGGAACCGCCGCGCTGTTAACGACGCACGCATCGACGATGTCCCCCGCGTGGTCGATGATGGCCTGTATGTGGTCGAGGGCGGTGTAGTCCTCGGTCTCTCCCTCCTGCGTCATGACGTTGCAGATGTACACCACGAGCGCGGACGACCGAGCTATCTCGTCCGCGACTCCCCTCACGAGCAGGTTCGGTATGATGCTCGTGTAGAGGCTTCCCGGACCGAGCACTATCATATCCGCCTCGCGTATCGCCTCTATGACCTCGCCTATCGGCTCGGGACGCTCGGGTATGAGGCTCACGCGCCTTATCCGCGAGTCCGCCGCGAGCGTGAAGTCGTGGACCTTCGACTCGCCTATGACCGACGTTCCGTTCTCGAGCTCCGCCCTGAGGCGGATGTTCTCCGCCGTCACCGGCAGCACGCGCCCGGTTATGGCGAGGACTTCGCTCATTCGGCGCACAGCCTCCACAAACGAGCCGCTCATCCGCTCGAGCGCCGCGAGGAAGAGGTTCCCGAAGCTCTGCCCCGCGAGGCTCCCCTCGCTGAAGCGGTAGCCGAGCACCTGCGCCATCGTCGGTTCGGCGTTGGCGAGCGCGAGTATGCAGTTTCTTATATCGCCCGGCGGGAGCATCCCCATCTCGTCGCGGAGGACGCCGGAGCCTCCCCCGTCGTCCGCGACGGTGACGACCGCCGTTATGTTCTCCGTACAGTCGCGAAGACCCTTGAGCAGTGTCGAAAGCCCGGTGCCTCCGCCGACGACGACCACCCTCGGGCCGACGAGCCGCGCGCTCTCTATGTCGCCGAGCGCAAAGTCGCCGCGATGGTAGAGGACTACGTCCTCCATGTCGCCGTGACCCGGCAGGCTGTTTTGCCGCTCTTGCTCTTTATCCATCTTCTACCCCTTGTCGATGTCTCTGTGGGAAACCGTGGTCCGATAGCCGAGCGCCGATATCCTGTCGGCGAGCTCCTTTGCTATCGCCGTGGAGCGGTGACGTCCTCCGGTGCATCCTATGGCTATCGTAAGCGAGCTCTTCCCCTCCTCGACGTACCCCGGCAGCAGGAACTCTATAAGCGGCTGCATCCTGCGGAAGAACTCGCGCGTGTTCTCAAATCCGAATACGAAGTCGCGCACCGGCTCATCGAGGCCGGTGAGCGTTCTCAGCTCGTCATGGTAAAACGGGTTCGGCAGGAACCGCACGTCGAAGACAAGGTCTGCCTCCGCCGGCACTCCGTACTTGAACCCGAAGCTTATCACCCTCACCCGCATCGACTGCTCCGCGTCGAGCCCGAGCTTTGTGACGAGCTGTTCGCGAAGCGTCGCGCCGTTGAGGACGGTCGTGTCTATCAGTATATCCGCGTGCTCCCTTATCGGCCCGAGCTTTCTCCGCTCACGCTCGACGGTCTCGGCAAGCGTCTCGCCGTCCGCCGCGAGCGGGTGCGGCCGCCGTGACTCCTTGTAGCGCCGGATTATCGCGTCCGTGTCCGAGTCGAGGAAGATTATGCGGCACTCACAGCCCATCTCGCCGAGGGCTTTCATCGTCTCAAAGAGCGGCTCGAAGCCGTCCCCCGTGCGGATGTCGGTGACGAGCGCCACTCGGTCATACCGCCCGTCGCTCGATATGCAGAACTCCGCGAACTTCTGCAGAAGCGCTATCGGCAGATTGTCCACGCAGTACCAGCCCAGATCCTCCAGGATGTCCGCCGCGCGGCTCTTTCCCGCGCCGCTCGTGCCGGATATTATGACTATTTGCACCTTCCTGTCCATTTTCCTCTCCTTCGGCTCCTACTCCTCGCCGACCACCTTTATCTCCGGCTCGAGCAGGACGCCGTGTTCGCGCAGTACCGCCGCGCGCACCTCCTCGATGAGCTCGAGGACGTCCCGCGCGGTCGCGCCGCCTTTGTTTATGATAAAACCAGCGTGCTTCTCGCTCACGCACGCGCCGCCCACCGTGAGTCCCTTTAGGCCGGTCTCCTCGATGAGCTTGCCCGCATAAAATCCCGGCGGGCGCTTGAACGTGCTCCCCGCCGACGGGCTTTCGAGCGGCTGCATGCGCCGCCTCCGCTCCCTGTACTCCTCCATCTGCGCCGCTATCGCCGCCCTGTCCCCCGCCGGGAGGCGCAGGCGCGTGCGCAGCACCACCGCGCCGCTATGCGTAAAGCAGCTTTCGCGGTAGCCGAAGCGGTGCTCCTCTCCCCTGACCGTCACAAGCTCGCCCTCGGGCGTGACGGCGTCGGTCTCGGTCACGAGACCCTTCATCTCCCCGCCGTAGGCTCCGGCGTTCATGTATATCCCGCCGCCCACCGAACCGGGTATCCCCTGTGCAAACTCCAGTCCGCCGAGCCCGAGGTCGCGCACATAAGCCGCGAGGCGCGCGAGCGGCGCGCCGCACTCGGCCTGCACCTCTCCGTCCTCCCTCTGCGACATTGCGCCGAGCCGCGCCGTGGATATCACGGCGCCGCGAATCCCTCCGTCCCGCACGAGCAGGTTCGAACCGCCGCCTATCACGAGCGCCGGCACATTCTCCGCGTGCGCCCACTTCAGCAGCTCGATAAGCGCATCCGCGTCCCGCGGGACGCAGAACAGATCCGCCGGCCCGCCTATCTTGAAGGTCGTGTGCCTGCTCATCGGTTCATCGCGCAGAACCTCCACGCCCGGAACGTCACAGACGATCGAGCCCATAAGTTTTCCCGTGTCCATCCGGCACCTCTCAAATGCGGTATTTTGAAGCTTTATAATTATACCGCGTTTTACGACGGTTTAGAAGCTCGCAGAAGCGCGGGACGAGCATACGACCCGTCCCGCGCGTATGATCGCCGCTTATCTGCCGAGCATTCCGGCGCCGACTATGCCGGCGTCGTTTCCGAGCGATGCCTTGGTTATGCGCACCTGCGACACCTGGCTGCTCTTGCCGCTGTATGTCTCGGCGTTCACTATCTCGCGCAGAGGCGCAAGAAGGGTCTCGCCCTCGTTGGAGATGCCGCCGCCGATGGCTATGACCTCCGGCTCGAATATGTTGATGAGGTCGATTATGCCGGCGGCGAGGTGGTGGATGTATATATCCACAACCTTCTTCGCGGTCTCGTCGCCCGCGCGCATGGCGTCAAAGGCGGTGCGGCCGTTGACCTTGGTGATGTCGCCGTCCACTATCTCCCACATCTTCGAGGACTTGTCCTCGGCCATGTGCTCCTTTGTGGTAACTATGAGGCCGGTCGCGGAGGCGTATGCCTCCCAGCAGCCCTTGCGGCCGCAGCCGCACTGACGGCCGCCCATCTGGATGACGATGTGGCCTATCTCGCCCGCACAGCCGTTGTGGCCGCTGTAGATCTTGCCGCCGGTGACTATGCCGCCGCCGACGCCGGTGCCGAGCGTGACGAATATCGCCTCCTGCGTGCCCTTCGCGGCGCCTCCGGTGACCTCGCCGAGGGCGGCGCAGTTCGCGTCGTTATTGATGTAGACCGGCACGCCGTACTTTTCCTTGAGGCCGGTGGCGATGTTTACGTTTGCGAGCGGGAGGTTTGCCGAGAAAAGCACCTCGCCGGTCTCGACGTTCATCATGCCGGGGCAGCCTATGCCTATCGAATCGATGTCCGACGCGGAAAGTCCGCTCGCCTCGAGCACGAGCTCCACGACCTTATTGAGGCCGGAAAGCACCGCCTCGGTGCCGTCGGTCGTGCGGGTAGGTATGGATACCTTGTGTTCAAACGTCCCGTCCTCATGGACGAGCGCGGCGGCGATGTTGGTGCCGCCGAGGTCGATGCCGATGAAATTCATGTTCGCTTCCTCCGTTAATGTAATATTTTCAGGCCGTACAGCCATGGTTCACGTGGTTTTGCCGCGTCCGCGTGACGTCCTCACTCCCCGGACTTCTCCTCGGCCGCCATCCTGTTTATCCTGTCCTGACGGCGCTGCTCCGCCTCGAAGTGCTCGGTGAGGCGGTCGCTGAACTCCTGCGCCGCGTTGTAGCCCATCTTCTTCTCGCGGTTCGTCATGGCCGCGACCTCGATGATTATCGCGAGGTTCCGTCCCGGCCGGACCGGAACCTTCACCGAGGGTATCTTCACGTCGAGGATGGAGGTGTACTGCGTCTCGAGGCCGAAGCGGTCGTACATCGCCCCCTCCTTCCACTGCTCGAGGTTGACGATGAGGTCTACCTGCTGGCTCGTCTTGACCGCGCCCATGCCGAAGAGGCGGCGCACGTCAACTATGCCTATGCCGCGCATCTCGATGTAGTGCTTTATCATCTCCGGCGCCATGCCGAGTATCTCGCGCGAGGAGACCTTCTTGAGGTCCACCGCGTCGTCCGCGATGAGACGGTGGCCGCGCTTGACGAGCTCTATGGCGGTCTCGCTCTTGCCTACGCCGCTCTCGCCGAGCAGCAGCACGCCCTCGCCGTAGACCTCCACGAGGACGCCGTGCCGCGTTATTCTCGGCGCGAGCGCCTGCTTGAGATAGCTTATCATCGCGCTCATGAGGTAGCTTGTCGGGTCTATCGACAGCAGGAGCGGCACCTTGTACTTTATCGCCATCTCGACGCACTCCTCGTAGGGGTCGAGTCCGCGCGAGATCACCACCGCCGGCACGCGGCGGCTCATCAGCATCTCAAATGCGGCAAGCCTCTCCTCGTCCGAACAGCGGTCGAGGTAGGTGTTCTCGACCTTGCCGAGTATCTGTATCCTCGTGGGGTCGAAGTAGTCGAAAAATCCGGTGAGCTGAAGACCCGGACGGTTCACGTCGTCCGAGACGATAAGTACGTCCTCATATCCCTCCGGCGCGTAGACGACCTCGAGCCGGAACTCGTCTATTATATCCTTGAGCTTTACGCTGTACGGAGTATCCAAATCCTCACACTCCTCAGAGCTGTATCGTTTTTCGGTCCCGCCGGACGGCGGGAGCATATTTCGAGCCGCCCGCGCGTCCCCGCCGGACGGCGGCATGCACGCCCGAGATATCCGTGCGCCGCCGTACACGCGGCCGCACGTTTCCGCATATCAATTATACACTTTTGCCCTCCGCTTGGCAAGCCCCAAAAGACTTTTTGGCAAAAACGTCAAAACGCACCGCTCACAATGTTTTCTCGAGCTCCGTCCCGAACCGCGCCTCCGTGCCCGCCTCGAGCGACGCGCGGACGGCTCGCGCCGCCGCGTCCATCGCGCGGCCGACGCAGGACGTCCACGGCTCTCCCCCGAGTACCGCCGCCGCAAGGGCGCCGCAGAATAGGTCGCCGGTGCCGGGAAAGCTGCCCGGCGCCCTCGCGCGCCGCACCTCCGACACATCGCCGTCCTCCGCCGCGAGACAGCACACCTCTCCGCCCTCGTCCGCGCCGGTGACGACTGCGGCGCGCCCGCGCGACAGCGCGGCGGCGGCTTCCCGCAGCTCCCCGGCGGACGGCGTCCCGGCGGGGCCGCGCCCCGTAAGTATCAGCGCCTCGGTGACGTTCGGCGTCACCGCGTCCGCGAGCGCGGAGAGGCGCGTCACCGCCTCGACGAGAGGCGGTTCTATCCCTCGGTACAGCCTTCCGCCGTCGGCAAGCACCGGGTCGCATATATACGTCCCGCCGCGTCCCTCCGATATGAACCGCGCTATCGCTTTCGCCTGCTCCGGCGAGGCGAGGTAGCCGCTTATCGTCATATCAAAGTCGAGGCCGAGCGAGCGGAAGTGCTCGAGCGACGCGCAGAGCTCCGCCGTCATGTCGGCGCGCGCCGGCTCGCCGAACCCGCCGGTGTGCGTGCTGAGAACGACGCTCGGCATCGGGCACGCCTGCACCCCGGCGCGCGTGAGCGCCGCTATCTGCGGGTACATCCCTGCTCTTCCTATCCCCACGAGCGAATTTATCACAAGAACGCGCTTCATCGCGTCACCGCCTTCTGCGAATGTTTGTATTTAATGTTATTATAGCATATCGCGGAGCGATATGCTATAATTGCCATGTTTTGCGGTTCCGCCCGAAGGGCGGGAGCAAAACGGCATTGATTATTTATACCAGCCGCTCTGCGACTGGTATAGCATATCGCGGAGCGATATGCTATAATTGCCGTGTTTTGCGGTTCCGCCCGAAGGGCGGGAGCAAAACGGCTTTGATCAATTATACCAGCCGCTCTGCGGCTGGTATAGCATATCGCGGAGCGAAAAGCGAAGCGTTTTGACTTTTGTGCCCGTCTGTGCTATCATATAATTTGTTATTACTGCGGACGCCCGAGGCGTCCGCTTCGGAGGAACCTGAACACAATGCGGATGCGAAAGAAGAAAAATCTCGAAGCGCGCCTCTCGCGCGTCTCCGAGCGTCTTGTCACCGACCCGCACGCCTGCAAGCGCCATTGGTCCGAGCTTTCGGGGGGACGTCCCGTCCTCCTCGAGATAGGCTGCGGGAAGGGACGCTTCGCCGCAGGCACGGCAAAAGCCCTGCCGGACACGTTCGTCGTCGCGGCGGAGATAGAGGAGAACGTCCTCGTCATGGCAATGGAAGCGGCGGACGCCGCCGGAGTGGAAAACCTCCGCTTTATCCACACCGACGCGGAGGCGCTCGGCGCGTACTTCGCCCCGGGCGAGGTGAGCCGCATATATTTAAACTTCAGCGACCCGTGGCCGAAGAGCCCGTCCCGCCGCCTCACCGGCGAGCGCTTCCTCGGGCTGTACGAAAGTCTCCTCGCGGAGGGCGGTGAGCTCCGCTTCAAGAGCGACAACCGCTACCTCTTCGACTGGAGCGAGGAGGAGCTTCGCCGCCTCGGCTGGCGCATCGAGGAGATAACACACGACCTGCACGCGAGCGTTCTCGACGGCGGCGTCATGACCGAGTACGAGGAGCGCTTCAGCTCGATGGGCACGCCGATAAACTACCTCCGCGCGCTCCCGCCGGAGGTCCGCCGCGAGCCTAAGACCGAGCTGCTGCCGGTGACGTCGCCGGAGGATATAGAGCGCGTCGCGCGGCTCGCGGAGCAGATCTGGCGCGAGCACTTCACGCCGCTCATAGGCAAGGCGCAGGTCGCGTATATGCTCGACAAATTCCAGAGCACCCACGCGATAACCGAACAAATAGCGTCCGGCTACGAGTACCGTCTGCTCACCGTCGATGGCGAGGACGCCGGGTACATCGGCACGCACCGTGAGGAGGAGCGGATGTTCCTCTCGAAGCTCTACGTCGCGCGGAGGTATCGCGGGCGCGGCTATGCCGGTCTGATGCTCGACGACCTCATTCGCCGCTCCGAAGGGCTCCGCTCGATATACCTCACCTGCAACAAGCATAACGACGGGTCGCTTGCAGTATACAGGGCGCGCGGATTTGAAGTTATAGACAGCGTCGTCACCGACATCGGCGGCGGCTTTGTGATGGACGACTACATCTTTGAATTGAAGCTCCCCGGGAGGGATGACAAATGAACGTATGCGTCCGCAGGGTGAACGAGTGGGACGCACCCGCGATGCTGAAGGTGTACGCCGAGGCGATAGAGGACGGGCTTTCCCCGCACGAGGCCGAAGTGCCGGAGCTTTCCGAGTTCGTCCGCCGCGTTGACCGCTACACATACTCGCGCGGCTGGACGCTCGCGGACGTTGACGGACGGTGCGCGGGCTTTGCCGTCGCGCACGAGTGTCTCGACGCGCCGGACGACCCGTACCTACTCGACGTCGAGGTCTACGTCCTCCGTTCGATGCGCCGGCGCGGCGTCGGGAGCGCCGTCGCGGGGCTCATACGCGACCTTGCGGAGCTCGGCAACCGCCGCGCGCTCCGCGTCCGCCTGCCCGAGTCGAACGCGGGAGCCGTCGCGTTCTTCGAGAGCATCGGCTATGTATTGCTCCGCCGCGACGAGCATTTCCGTGTAAGGAACGGCGTTTCCGAGGCGTGGGTGGTGCTCGAGTGCCGCCTCTCCCCCACCGACCCAAACCCCACGCGCCCGACAAAGCCCTACCTCGTCCTCTCCGCAGACTACGAGGCAGCGCGCCTCGCGCGCGGCGACGGCATCAGGTGACCCGCCGCCCCGTCCGTCGCGCCCGAATACCCCCAAAAAAACGCCCCGCGCCCGAATATCGGGCGCGGGGCGTAAGTTTGTAAAGCCTCGCAGAGTTTCGCCGTCGAAGGCGGCGAAATAGATTTCAATCATTTTCGGCGGCGGCGTGTACGTCGCCGCCGCCGAAAATACTTCTCGCGGAGCGCACTTCAAAGCGCCGCAGGCGTATTCCGCGCCGGTTCGCGCGGTTGAAGTTGGCGGCTTCGCCGCCAACTTCGCGCAGGGGCGATTCACTCGCCCCGAGCATTTCAATCGGAAGGGCTCCCAAACGGTCTACTGACCGTTTGGGAATTGCGTAGCTGAGCGTTGCCGCCGGCAAGGCTCAGCTCTGTCCGGCGGTCTCGCGGCAAATTGGTAAGCGAGCAAAGCGAGCGCGATTTGCCGCGAAGCGGGTCGCAGACCCGCACCGCGCCGGTTCGCGCGGTTGAAGTTGCTTGCCAAGGGCAAGCAACTTCGCGGAGCCCCGATTCATTCGGGGCGAGCATTTCAATCGGAAGGGCTCCCACGCGGTCACTGACCGCGTGGGAATTGCGTAGCGTCGAGCTCTCGCACGTCGTTGATCACGTAGTCCGGGACGGCGGGCGGATCGTCCGGGAGCGGGCGCCCGAAGCTCACCCAGCAGGTCGGGATGCCCGCGCGGACGCCGCCGAGGATGTCGCTTGTGAGCGAATCGCCCACGACGAGCGCCTCGCGCCTGTCCTCTATGCCGAGTCGGCGGCAGACCTCGTCGAAGTACTCCGCGCTCGGCTTGGATGCGCCGAGCTCCCCCGAGATAAAGATGTTCTCCCCGAAGACGGCGTCCAGCCCGCTTTTCGCGTACCGCGAGCGTTGGACCTGCGGGATGCCGTTCGTTATCACCGCGACGGTGTGCGACTTCTTCGCGCGCTCGACTGCCTCGCGCGCGCCGGGGAGCGTCATGCCGCAGTCCGAGAGGTTCCGGACGTAGGCCGCGTTCATCTGAAGCCCGTCGCCCGGAACGTCGAGCGCTTCGAGCAGACGCGAAAACCGCAGGCGCTGCATATCCGCGCTCGTCACCTCTCCGCGCTCTATCTGCTTCCAGAGCGCGTCGTTTATCCCGCTGTAGAGCGCGAGGTTCGCGTCCGTCGGCGGAACGCCGAACTCCGCCGCCGTCCTCATGAACGCCTCCCGCTCCGCCGCGTTGAAGTCAAAGAGAGTGTTGTCCGCGTCAAAAAGAATATACTTGAATTTCATTGCCGCTCCTTTTTGTGTACCCCCGCTGTTTCGCGCCGACTCGCGGAAGATTGCCAAAGGAGCGGGCTGATGCCCGCTCCTGAGATCTTCGCGATTTTTTACTTTGCCGCCTTTGCGGTCTCGACGAGCGCCTTGAATGCATCCATATCGCTCACGGCGAGCTCGGAGAGGACCTTGCGGTTCATGTTGATGCCCGCGACCTTGAGGCCGTGCATCAGCGTGGAGTAGTTGATGCCGCACATCTTCGCCGCGGCGTTGATGCGGGTTATCCACAGGCGGCGGAAGTCGCGCTTGCGGAGACGCCTGCCGATATATGCGTACTGGCCGCTCTTCATGACGGCTTCGTTTGCCATCTTGAAGTGCTTCGACTTGGCGCCGAAGTAGCCCTTGGCCAGCTTGAGTATCTTATTCCTGCGCTTGCGCGTCATCATCGCGCCCTTAACTCTTGCCATATTTCAATCGTCCTTTCTGTAAGCTCCCTTGCGGGTGAGATTTTTACGCGTACGGGATGAGACGCTTGAGCTGCGCCTCGTTCGACGGAGCGGCGTACTTCTGCTTGCGGAAAGAACGCTTCAGCTTCGTGGTCTTCTTGTTGAGTATGTGGTTGTGGAAAGCGGGGTTGCGCTTTACCTTGCCTTTCGCGGTGAGCGAGAAACGCTTCTTTGCGCCGCTGTGGGTCTTGATCTTAGGCATTTTCGTTACCTTCTTCCTTCGTAGTGTTTTCCGGCTCGGCCTCGGGCGCGGGGGCCTGGGGCTTCTGCTTCTTTGGTTCCGGCTTCTGCGGCTTCGGCGCGAGGAACATTGCCATGCTCCTGCCCTCGAGCTTCGGCGGTTTCTCAACATTTGCGATGTCGCTCAGTCCCTCGGCAAACTTCTCGAGCTGCTGCTCGCCCAAAGACGAGTGCGCTATCGCGCGCCCACGGAAGCGAACCGAAATTTTCAGCTTGTTGCCGTCGGCAAGGAACTTTCTCGCGCTCTTGGCCTTGAACTCGATGTCGTGAACGTCGATGTTCGGGCTGAGGCGGATCTCCTTTGTCTCGACCACGCGCTGGTTGCGCCGCGACTCCTTCTCCTTCTTCGACTGCTCGAAGCGGAACTTGCCGTAGTCCATGACGCGGCAGACGGGCGGCTCCGCCTTGGGCGCGATCTTCACAAGATCGAGCTCGTGCTGCATGGCTATGTCGAGCGCCTTCGAAGACGGCATCACGCCGAGCTGTTCCCCGTCCGGCCCTATCAGGCGGACTTCCTTGTCGCGGATCTCTTCATTGATCTGATGAGCGAGCTTGCTGATGATAACACCTCCAAAAACTTATCCGTAAAGCCGAACGGACGCCGCCGCTGTACAGCGTCCGCCGCATCGGGGTGCGGAATGTCCGCGCGTCTCCTTCTTCACGCAACAAAAAAGCAGACGCACGAACCGTCTGCCGCAAGCGCAGAGGGGCATATCTCCCCTCCGTAACGCTATTGACCCGCTGCCATAGGCGGCAAGGTGAGGCCGGCAGGCGACCCGCTTCCTTTTGCTCGACTATTATAACCTCCCCGCGCGGCTTTGTCAAGAGAAAAATTCGGGAAATCTCTTATAAATTTCATATCCGCCGTCATGCGCGCTTGAGTTGCCGCCGAAACTGTGCTAAAATCAGTGTAAAGAGGCGACGCGCCGCCGTCCGGCGGCGCTCCGACAGTACATCGCGCCGCGCGCGGGAAAGGCAGAAAATGGAGACTAAGCTTCGCCGTTCCGTAATACCGATAATCGCCATACTCGTCTTTTTCGGCATATCCTTTGCGCTGTTCTCGCTTATCTCGGGCAGGGACGGCGCGGGCGAGCCGAACGAGCGCTTCGGCCTCGTGAGCGGCGACGCGTACTCGCTGCGACCCGAGGGCGAGCCATTCGGCGAGCCCTCAAGCGACGGCGCGGTGTCGCTCGGGCGGTACTTTATCGACTCCGCGCGGTATGTCTACCAGTATTATACCAAGGACGTCAAGCTCTGGACACCGGAGGGCGGCCTCGCGGAGGATGGCTCGGACGGGCTTACGCTCGCCCTTACCTTCTCCGTCGCGGAGGGGCACGAGATTTTCCCCGCCGTTTTCTTCCGCTCGGTCTCGCCCGACCCTTACACCTCGGGCGAGATCGTCCGTCTGCTCGATGACGGCGGCAGCGAGACCGTCTGCGGCGTGGAATACACCGACGGAACGCCGGCGGGCTTCGGCGCGGGCGAGCACACCGTCCGCGTGCGCTTCCCGGTCTCCGAGCCCGGACGCTACCGCCTCACGCTCCGCTTCGGCGAGGAGTGCTCCGCGAGCGGCACGGTAGTCATCCCGGATGCGTCCGAACGCGACTTTGACCTCGTGTCCGTTGACCTCACCCCCTACTCCGGCACGGACGCGGAGAGCGATGGGCACGTCCGCGCGGCGGCGATCTGCCGCTCGAACGTCGGCTCGCTCCCGTATCAGGACCTTCAGAACGTCCGCCTCGAACGTCTCTCCGGCGGAACGTGGGTGGACGCATCCTCCGCCGTGAAATACCTTGTAGACATGACGCAGCCAAACCCCTACGTCTCGCCCGTGGCATACAACGTGACCGACCCCGCGACCGGGAAGGCGGCGGAGGACGTCTTCTGCGGCATAGCGGAGTTCGCCGCCGCGCCGGATACACGTTACCGCCTCACGCTCGAGTTCTGCGAGAACGCGGACGGCTCCGGCGAGCGGTACGTCCTCCGCTTCGAGATATACGTCCCCGGGGGCGCGTAGCTTCCCCGGACGCACCGTTTTCCCGCCCCGAAAAATTTTTTCAAAAAAGCTGTCCCGAAAATCCGACGTCCGGACATATGCAAGCAGAAATAATCCCACGCGGTCGGAGACCGCGTGGGAGCCCTTCCGATTGAAATGCTCGCCCCGAATGAATCGGGGCTCCGCGAAGTTAGCGGCTTTGCCGCTAACTTCAACCGCGCGAACCGGCGCGGAGTGCAGCGCACGGCGCCGGCAGAGCTTCGCTCTGTCCGGCGGTCTCGCAGCAAATTGGTAAGCGAGCAAAGCGAGCGCGATTTGCTGCGAAAACGGCATGAAAGGTGGTATCTCGATGAAGATGAAAAAGTCAGCCCTCGCGCTGCTGCTTCTCGCGGCGCTGATACTCCCGTCCTGCTCAAAGCAGACCTCCGACGAAAACGCCGACTTCGGCCTCGTCGGGGTCTATTCCCCCGCGGACGCGGTGGAGATAACCGACTGCACGGGCGACACCGACGCACTCCTCGCCACCGAGATACTCCCGACCGTCTCGGACGGTGTGTACTCCGACTATATGAAAGGCGCATACGGGGAGCAGAACCCGGCGGACGGCCTCACTCTGCACGTCCGTCTCGCCGCCGTCGGCGACGACACGGTGCTGCTCACCTCGTCCGTCGGCGACGACACGCCCTTCCCGGACGAGCCCTTCGGCTATATCGAGCGGCTCGGCGAGGACGGCGGTTGGGCAAAGCTCGGTGCCATCGAGTATATCTACAGCAATGCCCTAACGTATCTTTCCTCGGTAGTCTCCGAGCCGACTGCGCTGAAACTATCTTCCGGCCTCGCCGTCGAAGTCGGCATCCGCTTTCCGCTGCACGAGCCGGGCACCTATCGAATAACCTACTACTACCGGGCGGCGGAGTATGACGGCGGTTACATGGGCTGGACTTATAGCGAGCCGCGCTCGATAAGCCACACCGTCACCGTTCCCGAGGCGAGCGGAAGGAAATTTGACCTCATATCGGCGGATATCGGCGCGCACGAAATTACTGACGACGGCAGCTTCGTTCTGTACATCGGCGCGCTCTGCCGCTCAAACGACGGCGCCGTGCCGTATCAGGACCTGCTTGCGACGCGGCTCGAGGTCTACTCCGCGGGACGCTGGGCTCCCGCGCCGAGCGACGGCTACTCCGCCGTCACCGGGCTCCGCGACGAGGAGTCGGAAAACCCGTTCTACTCCCCCTCCGCGTACTACACGGAAGACCCCTTCACCGGCGAGGACGTAACGAACGTGATATGCGGCACGGCGGAGGTAACGCTCTCCGACCCCTCGGCGCGTTACCGCCTCACGATGGAGTTCTGCGAGAACCCGGACGGCTCCGGCGAGCGGTGGATACTCACCCTCTACCTCATCGGCGGCTCCGCGCCGGATGAAATAGTCCACATCGACTGAGCGCGGACGCGCTCCGAGCCGTATCTTTCAAAACCGCCCTCTTTCGTCTTGTCAATCCTGCCGCGCTGTGCTAAAATAGGTGTGCGGCAGGATCCGGAGCTTTGCTCCGCCGCCGTTCCGAAAGGAGGGCAACCCCTGTTTATGTATACCGAGATACGCTTTCCGGGTCTTGGGTTGAGCTTTGACCCGCCCACCGACCTTCCGTTCACCGTGTTCGGCCACGACATCAAATGGTACGGCGTGATAATCGCCATAGGCTTCCTGCTCGCCGTCACCTACGCGCTCATGCGCTGCGAGAAGTTCGGCTACTCCCGCGACGACCTCATAGACGTCGTGATAATCGGCGCGCCTGTGGGCATCATCTGCGCGCGCCTCTACTTCTGCTTCTTCTACAACGCCTCCTACTATCTCGCCCACCCCGTCGAGATACTCTACATCTGGCGCGGAGGGCTCGCGATATACGGCGGCATCATCGGCGGACTTGTCACCGCCGCGATAATCGCCCGCGTAAAGAAGATAAAGCCGCTCGCGATACTCGACCTCGCGAGCATCGGCTTCCCGCTCGCGCAGGCGATAGGGCGCTGGGGCAACTTCTTCAACCGCGAGGCTTTCGGCGCGCCTACCGACGTTCTGTGGCGCATGGAGCTGTGGGACGGGAACCGCTGGCTCTCGGCGCACCCCTGCTTCCTCTACGAGAGTATCTGGAACCTCGCGGGCTTCGTCATACTCCACTTCGCCTCAAAGAAGCGGAAATTTGACGGGCAGATATTCCTCATGTACGTCGCATGGTACGGCATAGGCCGCGCCGTCATAGAAGGTCTCCGTACCGACAGCCTCTACCTCCCCGGCACCGGCATACGCATAAGCCAGATGCTCGCGGCGGTGAGCGCGCTCACGGCGATAGTCCTGCTCATAGTCATACTTCTCCGCAGGCCCGACCCGAAGAACATGCAGGTCGAGCGCTACGAGCGCGAGAAGGCACGCAAGGTTCTCGAGCGCGCGGCGGACGAGGCGGCTCCCTACGCCTCCTCTATGGTTGACTCCTCGGCCTCGGCGGAGCTGGAGCCGGACGCGGAGATAACCTTTGACGCGCCGCCCGCCCCGAAGGACTCCGATGAAACGGAGGATGGCAAGTGAGCGCCGCCGTCCTTGACGGGAAGGCGCTCGCCGCCCGTATGCGAAAAGACATAAAGCGCGAGGTCACGGCGCTCGCGGCGGAGGGCGTCGTTCCGACGCTTGCCGTCGTGCTCGTCGGAGACGACCCCGCGAGCCGCGTCTACGTCACGAACAAGGAGCGGGACTGCGAGAAGTGCGGCATCCGAAGCATCGAGAAGCATCTTCCGGCGGACGCCTCGCAGTCGGAGCTCGAGGCTCTTGTCGAGGAGTTCAACCGCCGGGACGACGTACACGGCATACTCGTCCAGCTCCCGATACCGAAGCACCTCGACGAGCGCGCCATACTCGACCTCATCGACCCCGCAAAGGACGTTGACGCATTCCATCCCATAAACGTGGGGCGGATGGTGCGTGGGGACGGTGTTCTCCTCCCCTGCACTCCGGCGGGCGTCATGGCGCTCCTTGACGAGTACGATATACCGATAGAAGGACGTGAGTGCGTCGTCATAGGCCGCTCGAACATCGTCGGCAAGCCGATGGCGCAGCTGCTCCTCGCGCGGAACGGCACCGTCACGATATGCCACAGCCGTACGCGAGACCTCGCGGAGGTCTGCCGCCGCGCCGATATACTCGTCTCCGCCGTGGGAAAGCGCAATATCGTCACAGCGGACATGGTAAAGCCCGGAGCCGTCGTCGTCGACGTCGCGATGAACACTGACGACAGCGGGCGTCTCTGCGGCGACTGCGCGGCGGACGTCGCGGACGCCGCCGGTTTCCTCACCCCCGTCCCGGGCGGAGTAGGGCCGATGACCCGCGTGATGCTTCTCCGCAACACCCTCACGGCGGCGCGGGCGCAGAATGCGAAAGCAAACAAGTAATGACAGGCGGGCATTCGCCCCTTGTAAATAAAACAAAAGGAGAAGTTCCAATGCCTACCGACATTCAAATCGCACAGGCGGCAAAGCTCGACCCCATCGTAAAGGTCGCGGCGGAGGCCGGCATCCCGGAGGACGACCTCGAACTCTACGGCAAGTACAAGGCGAAGCTCTCGCGCGGGTTCCTGCGCTCGGTCGAGTCGAAGCCGAACGGAAAGCTCGTGCTCGTCACGGCGCTCACCCCCACGCCCGCCGGCGAGGGCAAGACCACCGTCTCGGTCGGTCTTGCGGACGCGCTGCGGCACATCGGCAAGAAGTCGGTGCTCGCGCTGCGCGAGCCGTCGCTCGGACCGGTGTTCGGCGTCAAGGGCGGAGCCGCCGGCGGCGGATACTCGCAGGTCGTGCCGATGGAGGACATCAACCTGCACTTCACCGGCGACCTCCACGCCATCACCGCCGCAAACAACCTCCTCGCCGCCATGATAGATAACCACATCTATCAGGGCAACAAGCTCGGCATCGACCCGCGCCGCATCACCTGGAAGCGCGCGGTCGATATGAACGACCGCCAGCTCCGCTACATAGTTGACGGCATGGGCGGCAAGGCGCACGGCGTCGTGCGTGAGGACGGGTTCCAGATAACCGTCGCCACCGAGGTCATGGCGCTCTTCTGCCTTGCCACCTCGCTTGACGACCTCAAGGCGCGCTGCGCGCGCATCGTCATAGGCGAGACATACTCCGGCGAGCGCGTGACGGCGGGCGACCTCCACGCCGAGGGCGCAATGGCGGCGCTTCTGCGGGACGCGCTCTCCCCGAACCTCGTCCAAACGCTCGAGCACACCCCCGCCATCGTCCACGGCGGACCGTTCGCGAACATCGCGCACGGCTGCAACAGCGTCAGCGCGACGAAGCTCGCCCTCAAGCTCGGCGAGTACTGCGTCACGGAGGCCGGCTTCGGCGCCGACCTCGGCGCGGAGAAGTTCCTTGACATCAAGTGCCGCATGGCGGGTCTCCGGCCGGACGCGTGCGTGATAGTCGCCACCATCCGCGCGATGAAGCACCACGGCGGCGGAGACGACCTCGCGGCGCTCGAGGCGGGCTTTGCAAACCTCGAGCGGCACATCCGCAACATCCGCGAGGTGTACAATCTCAGCGCGGCGGTCGCGATAAACCGCTTCACCACCGACACCGACGAGGAAGTCGCGCTCGTTCAGCGCCTCTGCGAGAACATCGGCGCGAAGGCTGTTCCCGTAACGATATGGGCGGACGGCGGCGCGGGCGGCACGGAGCTTGCAAAGGAGGTCGTCCGTCTCTGCGAGGAAGGCAAGAGCGACCTCACCTACTGCTACCCGGACGAGATGAAGCTGAAGGACAAGATACGCGCCGTCGTGAAGCGCGTGTACCGCGGCAAGGGCGTGACGTTCGCCGCGCCGGCGTCCCGCGAGCTGAACCGCCTCCAGAAGGAGGGCTACGGGAACCTCCCGGTCTGCATCGCAAAGACGCAGTATTCCTTCTCGGACAATCCGAAGCTGCTCGCCGCCCCGGAGGACTTCGAGGTGACGATACGCGACGTGCGCCTCAGCGCCGGCGCGGGCTTCGTCGTCGCGTATGCCGGCGACATCATGACGATGCCGGGTCTCCCGCCCGTCCCCGCCGCCGAGAGCATCGACCTCGACGAGGACGGAAATATCGTAGGACTATTTTAAGATTTCGCTGCAAATCGCGGGCGCGGATTTCATCCGCGCCCTTACCAATTTGCAGCGAGAGTTCACTTGGAATTGCACAGGTGCAATTCCAAGTGAAGCTGTCGGATAGGGCGAAGCCCTACCGACAGCGGACGCCGTTCTTCGTTCCTCGCGGGCTCTGCCCGCTCGAAACGCGAACGGCGATAGGAGTTTTTTCCGACGTACACGCCGTCGGAAAAAACATTCAACTCATTTCGCCGCTAAAGCGGCGAAACTCTGCGAGGCTGAAATAACGGACGGTGCGATTTGTCGCACCGTCCGCTATTTGTTATGGCGCTTGCGGAGCGTCAGAGTGCGTTACTCGGGTGTCTCCGCAAAGTTCAGATACAGGTAGAGAGTGTAGGTCTCGCCCGAGCCGTCCTCGTTCTCGGCAAAGGTCATCGAGAGGCGGTAGTTCCCACCACTGTCCCAGTTTTGGAGACCTATGGAGCTTATCGGAATAAGCCGAGGCGCGGGCTCGCCGTTTGATTCGGCGATACGCGTCCATTGCAGATACTGACCGGTTGGCGGAAAATCGCTGGTAATGCCGTCCTCGACCGTCCGGTACGCGCCGTTTTCCTCCCGTTCGAGCTTCATCGTGTCGGCCTGCAAATATCGGGTATCCCCGTCCGCATAGAGCAGCAGGTCAAGAGCGGCAAGGGAGCCGTTGTCTCCGCTGCGGTCAGTAAGAGTGTACGCCGCGACGCCTATCGGGTCGTCCCCGTACTGCGGTATGTCGAACTCGAAGGTTATCTCCTCCTCCGCCTCGCCGTTGGAGCCTCCGAACGCCGTTACATCCTCGCCGTTTAACGGCTCGAAGGGGATGGTGTCCTCGGTCCACAGCGGCACATACTCCCGCGCTACGACGCGGGCGCGGTAGTGCCCCGGAAGATAGTCATCAAGTTCTACTGCCAGCACCTGCTCGTTCCACTCCGTCTCGTATGGATGCACGAATGAGCCGTAAACTAGCGGCGGAGTGTCAAACGCATATCCGATAAGCGTCCTAGTCCTCGGAGAAGCGTTGGAAACGCTGCCGCAGGCGGCCCAGCTGTCGCCGTCCTGCCGCTCAACGGTGCCGACTATTACGGAACCGCTGTCTCCCCGGACAAGCTCTCCGTCCTCCCAGAGGTTGTCGCCGAGCGAGTAATATTTGCCGTCGCCGGTCCGTATCTCCAGTTCGACGCTTATTCCGGGAGAGAGATTCAGGTATTTGCCGCTGAGGCCGGTTACCGTCACCTCGAACTGTCCCTCGCTCCCCGAGGTGAACGTCTCGGGCACGGTGAACGTGAGGAGGTCCGGCGCGTCCGGCACTCCGCTCTCATCGCCCGGCGAACAAGATGAGAACATGAGCCCGACGGCAACCGAAAGAGCCAACAGCGCCGAGAAACATCTTTTTGCCGTGTTATTTGCTTTCATTTTTACTGCCTCCTTTTTCCGGCTTTCGCCGTTTTCACCCGTATATGTCCGCACACCGCAAAATGAGGACAGCTTTTTCAAAAAATTTTTGGTAGACAAAAAACAGTCTTTTCGGCTAACGCCGAAAAGACTGTTTTTCACATATCCCGTATATACCGGCGGAGCTTCCCGCCCGCGCCGACTGCCGCTCACAGCAGCGTCGGAGTCCACTTGTCTCCGTCGCGCTCGTAGATGAACTCGCTCACGCCGTCGTCCTCGAACGCGCGGAGCTGTACGTCGAGCTCCGGCACCTGCTCCATCGAGGCTATCTCGTCCTTCGTCGCCCAGAACATCCTGCCCTCCGAGGAGGAGCGCAGTTCGCCCGAAAACTCGCTTGTCTCAAAGTAGACCACTATGTAGCGGGCGTCCTCCTTCGTCTGAAACTGCTTTATCGCGCGGAGGTGGACGCTTCCTATCGTGAGACCCGTCTCCTCGTACACCTCGCGCCGCGCGGCGCGGACAAAGCTCTCCTCCCGCTCGACGTGTCCGCCGGGGAGGCTCACTCCGTGCCAGCCCGGATCGACCCGGTCCTGAAAGAGAATTTTGTCCCCGTCGCGCACGAGGACGAGCACCGTAAATATTGCGCTTTCCGGCATGGTTCAACCCTCCAAAAAATGTTCGAGCAGAAGCATGGCTATGAAGCCGAGCACCTGCGCGCAGACCGCAAGATGAGATTCGCCGTGCGAGTGCACGGACGGTATCATCTCTCCGCAGACGACGCAGAGCATCGTCCCGCCCGCAAACGCCAGCGCAAACGGGAGTATCGCCGCCGCGAGGCTTACCGCCGAGTAGCCTATGAGCACACCCACGACCTCCACAAGCCCGGTAAGCAGCGCCACGACAAAGCTCTGCCCCGTACTCATGCCGGCGGCGAGCATCGAGGCTACGAGCAGCATCCCGACCGGGATGTTGTGAAGCGCTATGCTCCCCGCGACCGCGAAGGCCGCCGCCGTGCCGCCTCCGAAGCCCACGCCCGCCGCTATTCCCTCCGGCAGGTTGTGGACGGCTATCGCGAGGACAAACAGCACCGCGCGGTCGAGCGCGCGCCCACGCTCCCCCTCGGCATTCTCAACGCCGGTGAAGCGCCGCAGATGCGGCGCGGCGTGGTCAAGCAGCGTGATAAACAGAGTTCCCGCGAGTATGCCCGCAACGGTCACCCATATCCCGTTCTTCCCTCCGGCCTCGACCGAGGGCATGATGAGTCCGATCACCGCCGCCGCGAGCATCACCCCGCCCGCGAACGCCATTACGGCATCCCCGAGCTTCTGCGAGGGCTTGCGTATAAAGAAGCCTGCCGCCGCGCCGACGACCGTCGCTCCGCCTATGCCGAGCGCGCTCAAAAGTACGATAATCAAGATGTCCCTCCAAACAAAAACGAAAAGCGGACGACGCGCGTCATCCGCTTGAAGCGTGTATATCCGGCCGTTACAGCATCTTCACGGTATAGTAGACCGCGAGTATGAGCAGATATGCGACCATAACAAAGACGAGGTAATACGCCACGGTCGCGCCGAAGATAAATCCGGCAAGAAGGCACGCCGCCGTCACGCCCGCAGTTATGTAGCTGAGAAGGTACTTCGTCGTCTTGGGCATGACTTCAAAGGTCCTCGAACCCACCTTGACCGTTCCGTTGTTCTTTTCCACGAGCTTCACGGCGCAGGCGTATGCGGCGAGCAGTACGAACGCGGCTATGAGGCCGGCTATGGCGAGGTTGAAACGGAAGAACCGTCCCACCACGAACCCGTCCGCTATAGAGCGGCTGAGATACCACAGCAGAACCGCGCCGCAAGCGCAAACGAGCGACATAAGGAAGAAGTCGTGCGGATAGAGCAGGTAGACGAGTATCAGCGCGCTTGCCACCGGCACGAAAACATACATCATCTTCACGCCGCTCGTAGTAAGCGCCGCACAGCAGAACGCGCACACCGCGACTATCGCACAGCCGAGCGCGACGTTCTTTCCGCTGATGACCTTATACTCGCGCTTTTCCCCGAATCTCTCCCAGAGAATGCCCGCGACCGTTCCCGCGGCAAAGACCGCCGCCAGAACATACAGCACCTTCCGGATGACAAACATCGTCTCGACTCTGGAATACAGTCGGTACGCGCCCATCAGCCCCAGTATCAGCACAAACGCCAGAGTAAACACCGCTAGCACGCGATTTGTGAGGTAATCCTCCCGGCGCTGCGCCGCCTTTTTATTTTCCGCTGCCATCTCTATCCTCCCGAACCTGTCTCAAAAGGCGAATCTTCCCGCCTACTTTGATTATTGTATCAAATTTTACTTCCGAGGTCAAGCATTATCGGGAAATTGCGAAAAAACGCGAATTTCCGTTCCCGTGAAGCTTCACATCGCGGGTCTTACTCCCGCCGTTCCAGCTCGAAGGCGTTGGGAAGCAGCTCTTCCCGTCCGAGCTCCCGCCACCCGTTCTCGGGCGAAGCGCAGAGGACGCGGATGTCCGGCGCGAGCTCGAAGATGAACTGGCGGCAGATCCCGCAGGGCGTGCAGAACCCGCCCTCGCTCGCGGCGACGGCGAGGCGCACAAACTCCCGCTTCCCCGCGGCTATCGCCGCGCCGAAAGCCATTCGCTCGGCGCAGACCGTCGCGCCGTAGCTGCCGCATTCGACGTTGCAGCCGACGAAAACCGTTCCGTCCGCGCACTCGAGCGCCGCACCGACACGGAAGCCCGAGTACGGCGCGTATGCGTTATCCCTCACGCGCCGCGCCTCCGCGACAAGCTCTTTATCAGTCATCAAAGCCTACCCTCTCCGCCACGATGTAGTACGGACGTCCGCGCGCCTCGTCGAGCACCCGCGAGAGGTACTGGCCGATGATGCCGAGCATCAGCATCACGAGTCCGAGCGCCGCGAGAATTATTCCGCCGATATAGTAGAGCGCGTTCACCGCCGTCCAGACGCCCGCGAGGTGCAGTATAAGCGTCACGAGCAGGTAGACGCAGCTCATAAACAGCGTAAAGATCCCGAGCCCCGTCGCGAACGCGAGCGGCCTGTAGGAGAAGGACGCGATACCGTCGCCCGCGAGGCGGAGCATCTTCTTGAGGGTGTACTTCGTCTCGCCGACCGTCCGCTCCTCGCGGACATACTCGACCGCCGCCTGCTTAAATCCCACCCAGCTCACAAGCCCTCGGATGTAGCGGTTGTGCTCGGGCAGGGAGTTCATCACGTCGCAGACCTGCCGGCTGAGCAGGCGGAAGTCGCCGGTGTCTACCGGGATATCGACCGTCGTGAGACTGTCGAGCACGCGGTAGAAGACCTTCGCCGTGAGCAGCTTGAACGCGGTCTCGCCCTTGCGCTTGCCGCGCTTGCCGTAGACGACGTCGTACCCCTCGCGCCACTTTTCTATCATCACGGGTATGACCTCGGGCGGATCCTGAAGATCGGCGTCTATGACGACGACGGCGTCCCCGCGCGACTCCGCCATTCCCGCGCTTATCGCGCACTGATGGCCGAAGTTCCGCGAGAAGCTTATCAGCTTCGAGCGCGGGTCTCGCGCGCATATACCGCGCAGCAGCTCCGGAGAACTGTCCCGGCTGCCGTCGTTGACAAATATCAGCTCGTAGTCCTCTCCGGTCCCATCCATGGTTTCCTTGAGGCGGTCGTGGCTCCATTCGATGAGCCCCTCCTCGTTGAAGACCGGCACGACTATGGATATAAGCGACATTTCAGCATCCTCCCAACTTTTTCTTAGACGCGGCGGCGCGGAAAAAGTTCCGCGCGCCGGAAGATTTTCTCAGGCGCGGACGTGCCGCCCTCTCCGGCAGGCCAGTCCCCACACGAGCAGCGCCGCTATCGCGGCAAACACCGCCGTCATCGGTACCAGCGCCAGACGCTCGAGCGACGTGAGCTCCGCCGCTTCGGTCTCCGCGCCCGCAGAAAGCAGGAGCGCGAGCGCCGAGAGGCCGTTGTAGCCTATGTGCATCGCTATCGACGCACCCGCGCCGCACCACACGAAAACGAGGCCGAGCAGCAGTCCCGTAGGCAGGACGTAGAGCATCTGCAGCGGCTCCATGTGTACGAGCGCGAACACCGCTCCGGTGATGAGCACCGCCGCCCACGCGGGGTACGCTCTGCGGAGCGAGCGCATCGGCATACAGCGGAAGGCTATCTCCTCCGTCACCGGCACGAGCAGCGCGACACAGAATATCATCAGCGGCGACGTGTCGGAAAGCGCTTCCCCTACCCCCTCGTTGTAGCTGTCAAGCATCTCCTGCGGTATCGGCAGAAGCTCCATAAGGAAGCTCGTCACGAGGTTCATCGCGACGCCGAGGAACAGCGCCATTATGATTGCGAGTATGTCCGGCCGGCCAAACCCCATGTCGCGGAATATTTTTCCGTGGCAGAGCTTCACCACGACGAGAGCGCTCACTATGGTGAGCGCGCAGTACACCGTCATGATGACCGGCAACATCTCGCTCATGCTCTCCGCCGCCTGCTCCTGCACGGCGCCCACGTCCCCGCCGTTTACAAGCGCGAGCGAGAACGTCTGCGCAAACATCACGACAAACGTTACCGCTACCTCCGCGACAAGGTACACCGCCGGGAATATCAGCGCGAGCAGCAGTGCGATCATCTTGCTCGGACGCTTCGGCGCGGGCGGCTCCATGCCGCCGTAATACCGAATGTTTTCGCCGTAACCACGTCCATCCATATCGGTTTCCCCTCCCGCAAAATTTATTCAAGCCCGTAATAGCTCGCAGCGCGCGCCACGTCCGCGCGGAACGTATCCGCCGGAAGGACGGCCGCGCATCCCGCCTCTCCGCTCGACGCCCAGACTATCCCCACAAGCTCCCCGTCCCGGGAGTACGCGCCCGAGCCGGAGGCTCCCGGAGCGAGCGGTATATCCGTCAGCACCGAATCGCCCGCGTACCCCTCGAGCGTCACACTGCCGGAGTGCGCCGCGCCGTCGGAGCCGTCGTAAATGACTATTCTTCCGTCGATCGCGGGCGCGGCGGCCGAGAGCCGCGCGGCGCGGTTCATGCTCGCCGCCACCTTCAGTATGGCGTAGTCGTGCTCCCCGGATACGCAGTACACCTCCGCCGGGACGCTTCTCCCGCCCGGAAGCGTGACCGCTATCGCGAGCGCGTCCCGCGCGACGTGCGCGTTCGTCACGATGAGCCCGCCCCTGTGGACGGCTACTCCGCAGGCGGAGCCGACGCCGTTCTTCAGCGTCACTCTTATCGAGACGCTCTCGCCCGCGAACTTCTCGAGCGCGTCCGGCGTAAGCTCGAACGCCGCCCCGCTTCCGCGTATGGCGACAAGGCGCTCGTTTGCAATATATTCCACGTCCGCGCCGAGCGCGGTCATGACAAAGCGGAGCGGCACGAGCGTCCGCGAGGACACTATTTCCGCCGGGACATCCAGCGCCGCCGCCCGGCCGTTCACGGCGGCGGCGGTGCTGCCGATAGTCACCGAGACGCTTCTGCCGCCAAGCGCGGCGAAAGCGGTCTTTGTCACGCCGTTCCACGACACATCCGCACCGAGCCCTTCGAATATCGCCCGCATCGGCACGAGCAGACGTCCCGAGCGGTTCACCGGCTCGACGTCGAACGTGAGCTTCTTCCCGTCGAGCAGGACGCGGTACGTCCCGGAGGAGCGCTGCGGAAGCTCGTAGGAGCCGCTTCCCACCCGCATGAACGTGTCATAGTCGAGGCGGTCTGTCCCGCTGCCGAGCTGACAGCAGACGTTCGAACCCGCCGCCCAGCGCTCGCCGTTAGTCTTGACGGCGGTGATAAAGCTGCCGCCTATCGCGCAGGACGCGACGTCGTGCAGAGCCTCGCTCGGCGCGGCCACGCTCCCGGCTCCTATGCCGAGCTCGCCGGCGTTCCCGGTCCCCCATGTGTAGAGCGTGCCGGACGTGCTCACGGCGGCGAAGCGCCCGCTGTTTGCCGTGACGGACGCCATTCCGGAGCGCAGCAGAACGGCGCGTCCGTCGCGGTAGAGGTACAGCCCTCCCGCGCGAGTGATGTACAGTATCTCGCTCGATGTGGCGGCGGCCGTCGTGACGCCGTGCGCTATCGTCGTCTCCTTCGCGCGTCCGTTCCCGACGCCGCCGGGAACGGCGCTTCCGAGGGCGGAGAGCTCCCCGTCCCGCAGCAGCAGAGTCGTGGCGCCGCCGCAGAACACCGCGTCAACGCCCTCCGCCACGGCCCGCGGGGCGCTCCCGAGCCGTCTTCCGTCCGGATACTCCCAGGAGGCGTTGCCCCATGCGTAGAGGACGCCGTCCTCCGTGAGGGCATACGCGCGGTTCAGCGCGGCGGCGGTCTGCTTCACTCCGCCCATGACGAACACCGGCGAGCTCGACTGTTCACTCTTTCCGTTACCGAGCTGACCCTGTTCGCCGTTGCCCCATGCGTACAGATCGCCGGAGGCGGTCACGGCGTAGGAGCTCCACTGTCCGGCGGCGATGCCCGCCGTGCCGCGCATAACAAGGCGAGGCTCGGCATACGAGACGTTCGTCCCGATGCCGAGCTGACCGTAGCGGTTGTCGCCCCACGCATATACCTCGCCCGAGCCGCGAAGCTCGAGCGTGTGATATCGTCCCGCGGCAAGGACGCCGGGCGCGTCCTCCGCAAGCGCGGCGGCGGAAATCTCCGCCGCCGCCGTGTTTACGGTAAGAAGCGGCAGGAGAAGCGCGAGCGCCGCAAGCGCCGCCGAAAGGCGGCGAAACGCCGTGCGCATGGTCTCACCTCCGCTTGAAATATGCCCCCGTTAGCTCCGAGCCTCACGGCCGTGCCGCATCCGAGGGGGCTTCACGCCATCTTACAGGCGCTTTGCAAGCTCCGCGCCGAGCTCTTCGTAGCCCGGCTTGCCGAGCAGAGCGAACATGTTCTTCTTGTACGCCTCGACGCCCGGCTGGTTGAACGGGTTTACGCCGAGGGTGTAGCCCGAGATGCCGCAGGCAAGCTCGAAGAAGTACACGAGCTCGCCGTAGTTGTGCTCGTCGAGCTTATCCATCGTGACGAGGATGTTCGGCACGCCGCCGTCAACGTGCGCGAGCGCGACGCCGCGCCGCGCCTGCTCGTTGACGTAGTGCAGGTCGCGTCCGGCGATGTAGTTCAGGCCGTCCACGTTCTCCTCGGTCGCCTCTATCGTGACGTTTCCGTTCGGGTGCTCCATCTTTACGACGGTCTCGAAGATGTTTCTCATACCCTCCTGGATGTACTGGCCCATCGAGTGAAGGTCGGCCGTGAAGTCGCAGCTTGCCGGGAATATGCCCTTGCCGTCCTTGCCCTCGCTCTCGCCGTAGAGCTGCTTCCACCACTCCGCCATGAAGCGGAATGCGGGCTCGTAGCAGGCAAGGATCTCGGTGGTCTTGCCCGCGCGGTAGAGCGCGTTGCGCGCGGCGGCGTACTGCCAGACCGGGTTCGAGAAGGACTTCTCGGAGAACTCCGCCATGGCGCTGTACGCGCCCTTCATGACGGCGTCGATATCTATCCCGGCAGCGGCCATCGGCAGCAGGCCGACGGCGGAGAGGACGGAGAAGCGTCCGCCGATGTTGTCCGGCACGACGAAGGTCTCATATCCCTCGACGGTGGCGAGGTTCTTCAGGGCGCCCTTCGCGGCGTCGGTCGTGGCGTAGATGCGGCTCTTTGCGCCCTCCTTGCCGTACTTCTTCTCTATGAGCGCCTTGAAGATGCGGAAGGCGATGGCGGGCTCGGTGGTCGTGCCCGACTTCGAGATGACGTTTATCGAGAAGTCGCGGTCGCCGATGAGCTCCACTATTTCCTCCGTCGCGGCGGCGGAGATGTTGTTGCCGGCAAAGAAGATGTCCGGCGTGTTCTTCTTCTTGAGGTTGTAGTTCGGGCTCTTGAGGAACTCTATCGCGGCGCGCGCGCCGAGGTAGCTTCCGCCGATGCCGATGACGACGAGCGCCTGTGAGTCGCTCTTTATCTTCTCGGCGGCCTTCTTTATGCGCGCGAACTCCTCGCGGTCGTAGTTCTCGGGCAGACGGAGCCAGCCGAGGAAGTCGCTCCCCGCGCCGGTGCCGGCTTCGAGGGTCTCGTGCGCGGCCTTCAGCTCCGCCGAGAGCGCCTCGATCTTCTCCTTGCTCACAAACGGGAACACGTTGGATATGTCGGTCCTTATCATGTTTTTGTCCTCCCCTGAAAGTCGATCGCGAAGCTGCGTTTTCCGAACCAACGGCCGCCCGGCTCCCCCGGGCATCCGCCCGCAATCGCTTTATTTTCGGTAATATTATTGTAGCCCAAATCGTGCCAAATTGCAACATCAAAATCGCCCTTACGGGCTTTCGCAGCAAATCGCGCTCGCTACGCTGCCCAACCGGCGCGAAGCGCCGCCCGCGCCTGTTCGCGCGGTTAAAGTTGATTGCCGCAGGCAAACAACTTTGCGCAGGGGCAATTCATTTGCCCCGAGCATTTTAATCGGTAGGGTTCCCACGCGGTCGATGACCGCGTGGGACAAGCGAGCGGAGCGGCAAAACGCCGCCATTCCCTGCCGCAGAACGTCTTTCAGAGAATCATAAAAACCAGATTATCGCCAGTATCAGCTCCGCGAGCGTCAGCGCCCACACCGACGCCATGAGGTACCCCTTGCGTATCTTGTGGTGCGCGGCGTAGAAGCCGATGAGCACCCCGGCGCCGCCGAGCGTCGCGGCAAAGAACACGAACCTCCGCTCGGGCACGCGGCGCTCGTGCCGTATCGCCGCGCGCTTGTCAAGGAGCGTCACCGTGAGCGCCACGATGTTCCATATCACGACGGCGACGGCGAACGCCGCGGCCGCCGGAACGCTTGTCGAAAGAAAGCTCTCCGGCATACGCTACACCGTGCGCCCGCGCGCGGGCAGGACATGTCCCTCGAGCGCGCCGTCCTCGCGGACGGCGGTTATCTTCACCGGGAGTATCCTTCCGTGCTCGCCGTGCGCCGCGACCTCGATGTAGTTCTCGCTGTGACCGCGCTCCCCGCCGCGCTCGAACAGGACCTCGAGCGTCCGTCCGACCTGCCGCTCCAGGTACGCGCGGCGGCATATCCGGGCGCACTCCGCCGCCTCCTGCGCGCGGCGCGCCTTCACGCCGTTCGTTATCCTCCCCGGCATCCGCGCCGCCGCCGTGCCCTCCCGCACGGAGTACGGGAAGACGTGCACCGCCGCAAACTCTATCCCCCGGAGGAAGGCGAGCGTCTCCTCGTGCTCCTCCTTGGTCTCGCCGGGAAATCCCGTGATTAGGTCGGTCGTAAGAGCCGGGTCGAAGAAGCGGCTCCGCAGCTCCTCCGCAACTGCCGCAAATCCGTCCGGCGTGTACTTGCGTCCCATCCGCCGCAGCACGCCCGCGCTGCCGCTCTGGAGCGACAGGTGGAAGTGCGGGCAGAGGTTCGGTATCTCCGCAATCCGCCGCACCGTCTCGCGGTCGAGGCGGCTCGGTTCGAGCGAGCCGAGGCGTATCCGCGCGGGACCCGCCGCGCGCGCGGCGGTCTCTACAAGCGACGCGAAGTCCGCGCCGATGTCCTCTCCGTAGCTTGAAACCTCTATGCCGGTGACGACTATCTCGCGGTACCCCTCCTCCGCGAGGCGCGCGGCTTCGCGCGCGACGTCCTCGAGCGGAAGCGAGCGCACCGGTCCGCGCAGATAGGGTATTATGCAGTATGTGCAGTAGTTGCCGCATCCGTCCTGCACTTTGAGGTAAGCGCGCGAGTGTCCGTCGAACGCGCCCGCCGGGAGCTGTTCTATCTCGCGGCGCGCGCGGGGATCGCCGACCGTGCCGGCGGCGCGGCCGTCTCCCGCCGCAAGGCTCTCGATATACTCCACCACCGCGCGCCGCTCCCCCGCGCCGCCGACGTAGTCCGCGCCGAGGGCGCGCGCCGCCTCCTCGTCCGCCTGGGCGGCGCACCCGCAGACGACTATCTTTGCCGAGGGGTTCAGCTTCTTCGCGTGCCGCACCGCCTGACGGCTCTTGCGGGCGCTCTCCCCCGTGACGGCGCAGGTGTTTATGACGACAACGTCCGCCTCCTCCGGCGGCGCGGTGACGTGCCCCGCCGCGAGAAGGAGGTTTTCCATCGCCTGAGTCTCATATTGATTTACTTTGCATCCGAGCGTGACGAAAGCTGCTCTCATCGTACCGTCTCCCGTGCGGTCGCATGTCCTCCTTCGTTGCGAAAAGCCAGAAAAGCACAATATCAACGCCGAAAAGTTTGTGCGAAAGTGCGATTGCAAATTCGTTTCGCCGCCGATATAATATGTGGTGTGAAGGGGAAGTGACAAAACGACGCCTGTTTTTCTTTATCTGCTTCTGATTATATCATTTCGGAGCGGCGTCTTCAACACGAAAGGAGGATTTTCGCATGACGGTCTTTACGGTTCTTCTGAGTTCCATAAACGATGTCAAAAGATTCGTCTCGGCGGCTAACTCTCTGCCCTGCGATATCGACGTCATTTCCGGGCGTTACGTTATCGACGCGAAGTCGATAATGGGTATGTTCAGTTTGGATCTCTCAAAGGCTGTGCGCGTCGAGCTGCACGGCACCGAGTCGGACGCGAAGCAGTTCCGCGGCATGATAGCCTCGAACGTCGTCGAGGGCTGAGAGACGGGCTCCGCCCGCGCTTCTTTTAGCAAAAGCGAATAATTTTTCGGAAGCTCCACATCTTATTACCGGATGCGGAGCTTTTATTTTTTACGGAAGAAACGCGGGCACTGCCCGCCGAAAGGACGGAACAAGATGAAGAAAACTGCGACCCTGCTCGTTTTGGCCCTGCTCGCGGGTCTGCTCCCGCTCTCGGGCGCGAGCGCGGAGGTGCCCGCCGCGCCGACGGTCTCCGCCGCGGCGGCGTGTCTGATGGAACGGGACACCGGGCGCGTTCTCTACGAGCAGAACGCGCACGAGGCGATGCCTCCCGCGTCGGTGACAAAGGTGATGAGCCTCCTCCTGATATGCGAGGCGCTGAACGACGGCCGCCTCACTCTTGACGGCACGGTGACCTGCTCGGAGCACGCAGCGTCGATGGGCGGCAGCCAGATCTACCTCGAGCCGGGCGAGGAGATGTCGGTCGAGGACATGCTGAAGTCGGTCGTGATGGGTTCCGCGAACGACGCCGTCGTCGCGCTCGCGGAGGCCGTCGCGGGCAGCGAGGATAGCTTCGTCGCGATGATGAACGCCCGCTCGAAGGAGCTCGGCATGAACGACTCGACTTGGAAGAACGCCTGCGGCCTCGACGTCGAGGGGCACGTCACGAGCGCCTACGACATAGCGGTCATGAGCCGCGCGCTGCTTCTCGAGTATCCCGAAATCAAGAAGTACACGACGACATGGATGGACAGCGTGCGCGGCGGCGAGTTTCAGCTTGCCAACACCAACAAGCTCGTCCGAAGCTACTCCGGCATAACCGGCCTCAAGACCGGCTACACCTCCACCGCCGGCCACTGCCTCTCCGCGACGGCGGAGCGGGACGGCATGGAGCTGATCTGCGCCGTTCTGAAGGGGCCGAGCTCGTCGGAACGGTTCGAGGCGGCGCGTCAGCTCCTTGACTACGGGTTTGCGAACTACGCCGTCGCCGACCTCACCGACGGCGCTGGCGCGATAGCGCCGGTGCCGGTCGAGATGGGCCGCGCGGACACGGTCGCCGCCGCGCCGGAGGGCGGCGGCAGGGTGCTCGTCGAGCGCGGCGAGCTCAGCTCGGTGACGCACGAGGTCTCCGTCGTCGAGTCCATCCCCGCGCCGGTGTCGGTCGGGGACGCGCTCGGCGAGGTGATAGTCCGCGCCGGCGACCGCGAGCTCGCGCGGATACCGATAGTCGCGACCGAGTCCGTGGCGCGGCTCACCTTCGGGGACGTGTATACTGATCTGCTGAGAAAGCTGTTCTTTGAATAATCGCGTTCGCGGGGAATAAGGAGCGGGCAAAGCCCGCTCCTTATTCCCCGCGAGACCGTCGGACAGGGCGAAGCCCTGCCGACGGCCAGCGCCGTTCTTCGCTCCTCGCGGCTTTGCCGCTTCGAAGCGCGAACGGCGAGAGGTGTAAATTTCGCCGTTCGGTTCGTACAATGTTGGGACGTCGGCGCGAAGCGCCGAGGTCAGATGCGCCCGGTAGAAAGTTCCGGTGCGTAGCAAGTCGAAGGGCGCATTCACGCCGCCGCCGAAAATAATTTGAACTTATTTCGCCGCTAACGCGGCGAAACTCTGCGAGGCTTTTGAAAAGCCCGAGGGAGCCGCTAAACGCGGCTCCCTCGGGTTTGCTTTATTTTGTGCGAATGTTTACTTCGCGCCGTACTCGGCGAGGTAGGCCTCCATCTTCGCGCGGGTGGCGTCGTCGATGTAGACCTTTCCGTCCACCTCGCGGTTATGCAGGCTCTCTATCACGTCGTACACCGTCGCTATCGGGCAGACCTTCAGGCCGAACTCGTCCTCGAGCTCGTCGAGAGCGGCGCGGACGCCCTGTCCGCGTTCGCGGCGGTCGATAGAGACTATCAGCGCCGCGAGCTTCACGTCCGCCGCCGATTTCAGTATCTCCGCGCTCTCGCGGACGGCGGTGCCGGCGGTGACGACGTCCTCCACTATCACTATGCGGTCGCCGTCCTTCGGCTTGTATCCGACAAGGCTGCCGCCCTCGCCGTGGTCCTTGGCCTCCTTGCGGTTGAAGAAGTACGGCTTATCGACGCCGTAGAGCCGCCACAGCGACGCGGCGGCGGCCGAGGCGAGCGGTATCCCCTTGTACGCGGGGCCGAACAGCGCGTCGAAGTCGGTCCCGAAGTCCTCCATTATCGTGCGGGCGTAGAGGTCGCCGAGCGCGGCGAGCTCCGCGCCGGTGCGGAAGTTGCCGGTGTTGACGAAGTACGGCGTCTTCCGTCCGCTCTTTGTGACGAAGTCGCCGAAGGTGAGCACGCCGGAGCGCACCATCAGTTCTATAAGCTCGCTTTTTCTGCTCATGTCTGTCCTCCGAAAAGAATTCTCCGGACTAGGATACCACATTCCGGCGCATGATGCAAGAGAGAAAGTTTCAAACAGTCTACCGACCGTTTGGGAATTGCGCCTGCGCAGTTCCAAGTGAACTTTTCGCTGCAAATTGGTAAGGGCGCGGATAAAATCCGCGCCCGCGATTTGCAGCGAAATTATTTAGAAATACTTGCTTATCCCCTCGCTGACATTGTCGAGCGGGGCGCTTATCATGACGGTGAACTGCACGCCGTTCTCGGTGCGGAACTTCTCGAGCCAGTCGAGGAACTCCGCGCAGTGCTCGGGGTCGCTGTCTCCCGCGACCTTATAGAGGCTGTCGATAAAGACGTGGGTGGTGTCGTAATTTCCGGCATACAGCCCGGAGATGAAGCCCTTGAGCGCCTCGTAGCTGTTCACGGGATAGTGAGTTATATCAACAAGACGAGCCTTATAGTTTACATCGTATGTCAGGCGCTTGCCGCGCTCAATGCAGATAACCGTGCCCTTTTCGGTCAGAAGAGCCTCGTTGACGATGCTTACGACCTTCTGAGTCTTGCCCGAGCCCTTCGGCCCCATTATGACTTTGATCAAATGTAATACCCCCTAAGAATATGTTGGGTTCCTGCTGACTGTATTTTATCATAAAAGCAGAGCGAATTCAAGCCGTCCGAATATGAAATTTGTACTACTGCCGCGGGCGGGCGGCGAACGGCGGAAAACCTCCGGGAAAACCGTGCGTCCCGCGCGTCACTCGGCGGCGTTCGCGGCCTCCTTCAGCCGCGCCATCGCGTCGAGGAATATTTCGTCCTGCGGCGCGTACTCCTCCGCCGTCGGGAACTGCGCCGCGACAGCGAGCCGTCCCCCGTTTATGAGCATCCCGACCGCTATCCGCGCCGTGGCGGACAGTCTCGGCAGGAAGTGCGCGCCCGTCGCGCGGAAGCGCTCTCCGCCCGGCTCCACCGCGCCGAGGTCGGTGACGTTGAACGCCCTGTCCGCCATGATGCCGAACATGTCCCGCGCCTGCGCTGCCATGAGGTCGCCGTAGCCGCCGAACGCGGAATACCAGCTCGCGTCGATAAGCGTCGGTTCGAGGGAGCGCATGAACGCCGCCTGGTTGTCCTCCTCCCCGGAGGCGAAGCGCTCGCGTATGGCCTTCGCTATCTGTCCGGCGCAGGGTCCGAGCTCGAGCGAATTTGCGAGGTCATAGCCGAACACCGCGTACTTCTCGAAGTCCGCCATGCCCTTCTCGTCCCCGCGGACGCCGCGCGCGTAGCCCGCGTTCCCGCTGTCCTCCTGTGAAAGCACCAGCGCCGCCGCGACGAGCGCGCCGAGGTGCGCGTCGTTCTCCTTTGCCATGGTGTCGAGCCGCGCGGTCTCCTCGCGCGTGAAGACGTACTCCTCCGTCGCCGCGCCGCGCTGCCAGTAACTCTCGCAGAGCAGAAGGTAGTCGTCGTAGTTCATCGGCTTGCCGTACTGCGTCCAGCGCTTGTTCATCATCTTGCTCATGGTGCGGGTCATCATCGGCAGCTTCACTGCCTTCGGCTCGTCGGGCGCGCGGTAGCGGAGCGGCTCCCCGAGCGACCCGCTCTCGTTCAGCTCCGCGAGGACGTCATGCGCTATCTCCGCAAGGCAGCTCGCGTCGCCCGCTATCCTGTGAAGCGAGATGACGAGGACCGTCTTCTCCTCCCCCTCGATAAGTCCGAAGCGCACGAGCTCGCCCTGCTCGGTCTCGAACGGAGACTGCTCCACGTCCGAAGCGACGATGCGCCAGTCGCTCTCGTCCTCGAGCTCGGCGGCGTAGACCGTGTAGCCCGGCTCGGGCGTAGTCATAAAGTACGCCGCGCCGCCCGCCGACTGCACCGCCTTACATCCGAGCAGCGGATGGTGCTCCACCGCCGCGCGTATCGCGCGCTCGAGCGCCGCCGTCGGCGGCGCGGGCTCGATGTCCACGGCGAGCGTATTCATCGGCGCGGGGTCGTGCAGGAATTGTCGTAAGTCAATTATATCTGCTTTCATGTCTTCCCTCCCCGGAGATCCGGCCGCTCCCGAGCGGCCGGAAATCAATCCGATTTTCTGAAGTTTGTGATTGATTATATCACAGAGATAAGGTATAATCAAGGCGTAAGAGCGAACCGATTATCCGGAGGGATCAGAAATGAATACTATGATTTGGGGAGAGACCGAGTTCGGCACGGCGCATGTTTATACCCTCACTGCGGGAAAGAGCACGGCGCGCGTGAGCGACTTCGGCGCGACGCTCATCGAGTGGAAATATGACGGTGTGAGCCTCGTGCTCGGCTCGGACGAGCTCGGGTTCTATCTCGGCAAGTGCGGCTCGATGGGTGCTTCGATAGGCCGCTTTGCAAACCGCATCGCGGCGGGAAAATTCACCCTCGACGGCAGGGAGTACACTCTCAACTGCAACGAGGGGAAAAACCACCTCCACGGCGGCTTCAAGGGCTTTGAGAAGCGGCTGTGGACGGCGCATCCCGAGGGAGACAGCGCCGTCACCTTCACCTACGTCTCGCCGGACGGCGAGGAGAACTATCCCGCGACGCTCACCGTCTCGGTGCGCTACGAGCTCGGCGAGGACGGCGCTCTCTCGCTCTGCTACCATGCCTCGAGCGACGGCGCTACCATTCTCAATCTCACAAACCACAGCTACTTCAACCTCGGCTGTGAGCGCGACATTCTCGGCTGCAAGGTCACTATCCCCGCAGACCGCTTCGTCGAGACCGGCGAGGGTTCGATACCCACCGGAAAGCTCGCGGACGTGACCGGCACTGTGATGGACCTGCGCGGCGGCGTCGTCATGGGCGACAGGATGGCGGACGAATACCTCGTCCCCACCGGCGGCTACGACCACTGCTTCGTACTCGGTGACGAGCGCACCGAGTCTCTGCACCTCGCGGCGAAGGTCGAGGCGCCGAACGGCGTCACGCTCGAGTGCCTCACCGACCAGCCGAGCGTCCAGCTCTACTGCGGCTGTCAGCTTGACGGCTCGCTGAAGGCTCGCGGCCGGAGCTTCGGAAGGTACTCCGCGCTCTGTCTCGAGACGCAGGTCTTCCCCGACTCGCCAAATCACGAGGGCTTCACGAACTGCGTCCTCCGCCCGGGCGAGACCTTCGAGACAAGGACCGTTTACAGGGTACATAAAGCCTGAACCGTTCCGCGTCACGGCGGCGCACAAATTCCGTAATAATAAAACCTCCGGCTCTCGCCGGAGGTTTTTCTCTTATTCGGGCAGATCCTCGTAGAGGCGATTTATCTCGCGGCTCATCGCGTACGACGCTATCTGCGGCTCCCTTGAAAGCAGCCCCATTATGTCGCCCTCCGTCCCCGCCGCGCGAGGGCGGTCGGAATAGCTTCTGGAGCCGACGTTGTGCCCGAAGTGCAGAACGGGCCGTCCCTCCAGCTCGCTCCGCTCGATATACTTCCCCGTCGGGTTCAGCCGCCGCCTGTACGATGAGGTCTCGCCTCCGTGAAGCACTATGTAGTCGCAGAACTCCGCCCCGACGGCGGCGAGCGCCCGCGATATCAGAGCTATGCTCTCGCTTTCCGCGCCCTCCCGCACGGGGCTCTCCTCCGAGTCGTCCCGAAAGGCGAGGATGACCCTCCTCGCGTCCATACGCACGGCCGCCGAGATCATATCGACGGCGGAGAAGTCACTCTCCATCGGACGGACGTCTATCAGACGGCTCACGCCGTCCAGTCCGAGTAGCGCCGCGTCGGTCTTAGGCTGCGCCGCGAAGTATCCTCTCACTATCCGCTCCGCCGTCTCCGGGTCTGTGACGCTCTCGTGCGCGCGCGTGCGCGACCGCTCGCAAGCCTCCGCCGCTCTTCCGAAGTCAAGCAGAAACTCCGCCGCGCGCTCGCCTATCCCGTCCACCTGCATGAGCTCGCTCTTCTCCGCATGCATCACGCCGTAGACCGTTTTAAACCTGTCTATGAGCATGTGGCCGAGGACGTTGGTGTCCTTCCGCGCTATCGGCGTCCAGAGCACGGTCTCCAAGAGCTCGTGCGGCGCGAGCGCCGACGCCATGCCACGGAGTATCTTCTCCCGCATCCTCGCCCTGTGCTTTGAATGGCTTATCCCCTCGTAACGTCCGACCGCTTCGGACGCTCCCTCGGCATTTCCCTTCCGCATCTATTTCACCTCTCCGTCCTGCCCGCTTACGAGCTTTCCGCCGCGCAGGCTGAAGCTCCGCCACAGCTCGACCGGGCCCGGCCCGTCCAGCATCCCGCTTTCGTACATGGATACATAGTCGCCGTCGTACACAACGATATGGTCAAGCAGCTCCTTGCCGAGGCACAGGAGAAGCCATCCGAGCATCTTCGTCGCGGTGAGGTCTGCGGCGGACGGCAGTGCGGCGCTCGAGGGATGGTTGTGCGCGAGCACGACGCCCCGCACGTCATCCCGAAGCGCGGCGTCCACTATGGCGTGGATGTTTGCGCGGACGTTTCTCTCGTCTCCCGCCGAGACGATGAACCTGCCGAGCACGCGATCCTTCGCGTCGCAGGTGACGACCACCACCTTCTCGACCGGCTCGTTCCGGTACAGATCCATGAGCGCGAGGCCGACATACTCCGAGGTCGGAAGCTGCCGTCCCCGCACTATCTTGGGATTTGCCGGGCGCGCGCCGTGTCCGAGCGCTATCCTCCGCCTGTCCTCGGCAAACTGCCTTCCCGTGCGGAGGGCGAGATGCGCCGCCTCGCGTGTTCTCTTGCCGTAGTCGCCCGTGCTCACCGCCTTCACCGCTTCGTAGAGGCCGCCGCAGTCCGCAAGCAGCCGTCTTGCCTCCTCCGCCGCGTTCTCCGTGCCGCCGCAGTTCAGCAGAAATTCGAGTATCTCCGCCTCACCCGCGTCCCGCGGGAGTCTCGGTGTAGGCATAGCTCTCATTCCTTTCCCGTAACGTCTTTGCGGCCGCGAAAACGCGGCCGTGCAATTCAAATATCAATCGGCTGTCGCCGCCGCGACCGCCGCGCCGAGCACCTCCGAGGCGCCCGCGGCGCGGAGCGCTCGCGCGCACTCGCGCATAGTCGCGCCGGTGGTGACTACGTCGTCTATAAGAAGCACTCGCTTCCCCGCGACAAGCTCCGGCTCCGTCGCTCTGTACGCGCCGCGCACGTTTTCCCTTCGTTCCTCCGGGCCGAGTGAGGAGTTCGGGTCGGTGTGGCGCGTCTTTTCAAGCGTCGATACGGCGACGGTGCCGAGGCGCTCCGCCGCCGCTTCCGCCAGCAGCATCGCCTGGTCGTAGCCGCGCTCGCGACGGCGCTCGCGGCTCACCGGCGCCCACGTCACGACGTCGTACCGTCCCGCAAACCTGCGCCGCACCTCGTCCGCGGCAAACGCCGCGAGCGGTCTCGCGAAGTCGGCTCTGTCCCTGAATTTGAAGCGGAGTATCGCCCGCCGCACGTTTCCGGAATAGACGAGCGGCGCGCACACCTCTCCGAGCGCGCCGCTCGGCGGCCGAAGGTTCTCGTTATACTCTATCGAGCGGCGGCAGGCGCGGCAGACGCGCCCCTCGCGCTCGTTCTTCTCAAGCACTCTGCCGCAGAACACGCACTTCGGCGGAAAGAGCAGAGCGCCAAGCGCACGCAATATTCCCATCTTCGCCTCCGCAGTCAGAGCATTCTCGCGCGGAGGCCGCTGTAACGGCGGCGGCGGCGGTTGTTCCGCACCATCGTCTCGACGGCGGCCTCGCTCCCGACTATCACGAGGAGCTTCTGCGCGCGGGTTATCGCGGTATAGAAGACCGGCCTTGTCATCAGCCTCGGCGGAGCGTCGCTCGCGACGAGCACCACCGCCGGATACTCGCTGCCCTGCGACTTGTGCACCGTCACCGCGTACGCCGGCTCGAGCTGCTCCATCAGCTCGAACGGATAGACGACTATGCGGTCGTCGTATCGGACGGTCGTAGTCTCAGCGCGGGTGTCTATATCGACGATGATCCCGACGTCGCCGTTGAACACGCCCATGCCGTTTTCCGCCGAGTCCGTGCTCCTCCACTGGAGGTCGTAGTTGTTCTGTATGTGCATCACCCTGTCGCCCGTGCGGAAGGTGAAATCGCCGCTCCGGCGCTCCGCCTTGCCCTCGGCGGGAGGGTTCAGCGCCGCCTGGAGCAGGCGGTTAAGCTCCGCCGTTCCTGCGGGGCCGCGCCGCGTGGGCGAGAGCACCTGTATCTGCGCGGGGTCAAAGCCCATATTCGTCGGGAGCCTCCGCGCGCAGAGATCGACGACGGTCTCCGCCGTGCGCACAGCGTCGGCGCGCCGGACAAAGAACAGGTCGCCGCTCTTGTGCCTCAGCTCGGGAACTTCCCCGCGGTTGACGGCGTGCGCGGCGAGGACTATGTTCGAGCTGCGCGCCTGCCGGAATATCTCGGTGAGGCGCACGGTCTTTATCGTTCCGCAGGAGAGCAGGTCGCCGAGCACGCTCCCCGGTCCGACGCTCGGAAGCTGGTCCGGGTCGCCCACAAGTATGAGACGCGCCTCGGGACGGAGCGCGTCCAGAAGCGCCGAAAAGAGCGCGAGATCGACCATCGAGCACTCGTCGAGCACGACGACGTCCGCCGCGAGCGGATTTTCCGCGTCGTGGACAAAGCTGAAGCCCGCCTCGCCGGAGGAGAAGTCCACCTCGAGCAGGCGGTGGACGGTCATCGCGTCCCTGCCGGTGAGCTCGGAGAGGCGCTTCGCCGCGCGCCCCGTGGGGCTCGCAAGCCTCGTCTCGAGCCCCATCCTGTCAAACACCGAGAGCATGCCGCGCACCGAGGTTGACTTTCCGGTGCCGGGTCCGCCGGTGAGGAGCATCACCCGCTCGCTCGCGGCGACACGTATCGCCTCGCGCTGGAGCGGCGCGTAGTCCACGCCCTCCCGCTCGCTTATGCTCTCAATCATCTCTTCGAGGTGCGCCGGCGGGTCGGGCGGCGTCATTGCCATGAGGCGGAGACGGCTCGCGACGTCTGTCTCCGCGCGGTGGAGCCGCGCGAGGTAGACGGCGTCCTCGTCCCCTATCTTCTCGCACACCGCCGCGCCGGTCTCGCACAGCCTGTCTATGGCGTCGCCGGCGAGCTCCGGGGAGACGCGGAGCATCTCCCCCGTCGCGGCGGCGAGCTTGTCCGCGGGGATATAGACGTGGCCGTTCCGCGAATTGTACTCGAGCTCGTAGAGCACGCCCGCCTCTATACGCATCGGCGAGTCCTCCGCGAACCCGAGGTCGAGCGCCATGCCGTCCGCCCGCGCGAACTCCACCCCGACCTCCTCGTGGGAAAGTATGTAGGGGTTCTGCTTTATCAGATCCTCCGCGAGGCTGCCGTACCAGCGGTAAAGCCGCAAGGCGACCTCCGGGTCTATACCGTAGCCGAGGAGCTGCTCCATCAGGCGGCGGATGCCGGTCTGACGGCGGAAGCTCTCCGCGAGCCGCTCCGCCTTCGCCTTGTTCATGCCGGGCAGCTCCGCGACGAGCTCCGGCGAGCTCTCGAGCACGTCGAACACGTCTCTGCCGAACTTCTCCACGAGGCGCTGCGCCGTCGCGGCTCCGATGCCGGGGAGGTTCCCGCTCGCAAGGTAGCGCACGATGGACGCGGTGTCGGCGGGAAGCGTCCGTTCGGCGCGCTCCGCCTTGAACTGGTCGCCGTAGGAGGCGTGGTGCGTCCAGCTTCCCTCGAGCCAGACGTTCTCCCCCGCACAGATATACGGGAGCGTACCCACGACGGTGACGAGGTCGTCCCCGCCGTCCACCGCGAGGCGGAACACGGCGTAGCCGTTCTTTTCGTTGTGGAATATCACGCTCTCGACAGAGCCGGAAAGCTCGTTCTGCGAGTGAAGCTCCTCCGCGTCCAGCTTTGCGAGCTCCTGCTCAAAGTCGTCCATCTTCTCCCCCCGTATATCCCGATTTGTCGAGCGGAACGCCCTCTCTCAGCGCGCACACCTCCGCGCGCCGCCGTGCGTCCGCGTCGAGGCCGCGGTCAACGAGCCTGACGTTCGCTCCGCACCGCGCGGCGAGCTCCGCCGCCGCGTGAAGCGTCCGCTCGAGCTCCGGCGCGTCTCCCCGCGCCGATACCGTGACCTCGACCGAGACCTGTTCGCCGCCTATACGCATCCTCACTCCGAACAGTCCGTAATAGAAAAGCATCAGCAGGCCGAGCGCCGCCGCGCCCGCTATCACATACTCGTACCACTCCATCTCCGCGCACCTCCGCCCATACAGCCGCCGCCCACCGGAAGTTTCCGCGGGTTCGGCTCCCGTCAGCCGTATCACAGTTTATGAGCGAAAGCGCCGCTTTGACATTCAGCCGAATATCGCCGCCGCGCCGTAGGTCATGGCGCTCACGGCAAACGCCGCGACGACCACCCCGAGCGCTATGGCGGGCATGGCCTTCTTCAGGCGCATATCCATCACCGCCGCGACGAGCGCGCCGGTCCACGCGCCCGTCCCGGGCAGCGGCACCGCCACGAGCAGAAACAGCCCGAACCACATCATCCTGTGCGAAAGCACCTTGTTCGCGCCGCGCTCCGCCTTCTTTTCGAGGCGGTAGATGAGGCTCCCGAAGCGTCCCTTATCCTTCAGCCACGCGAAAATCTTCCTTATGAACAGGATGATGAGCGGCGCGGGCAGCAGGTTCCCCACGACCGACACTCCCATCACCTGCCACCACGGCAGACCGAAGGCGAAGCCGTAGGGTATCGCGCCGCGCAGCTCGACAAGCGGCAGCATGGATATGCCGAACGTCGCGAGCAGGTGAATAAGTTCCGTCATCGTGTCCTCCGAGATTTTCGGTATCCGCGCCGGTGTGCGCCGCGCCGGACGTTCTTACTCCGTCCGCGCGGCCGCCGCCGTCTGTTTCACATCTTGAATATTATGCCGACCGCCGCGCCGGCCGCGATAAGAGCTATCGGATGGAGCTTCTTCCATATCTTCGAGGCGGCGAACGCCGCGGCAAACAGCACGAGCGCCACCGGCCGGAACATCGCAAGGAAGCCGCCAAAGCTCCACCCCGCCGAGAGGGCGGAGAGATCTATCACCGACGTTGAGAGCACCGTCCAGCCCGCCGCCGCTATCATCGCGGTGACGGCGGGGCGTATCGTGTAGAAGACTCCGTCAACAAACCGGTTTTCCGCGAACTTCTTCAGCACCTTCGACACGAGGATTATCACGACCATGGACGGAAATACGAGCGCAAGCGTCGCGAGTATCGCGCCGGGGACTCCGGCGGCGTTGTAGCCCGCGTAGGTCGCTATGTTCACGCCTATCGGCCCCGGCGTAGACTCGCCTATCGCTATCATGTCCGGTACTATCGCCGCGTCGAGCCAGCTGTAACGCGCCGCTATGTCGTATATGAACGGAATGGTTGCCAGTCCTCCGCCTATGGCGAAAAGCCCGGCCTTGAAGAACTCCCACATGAGCATCAGGAGCGTGAAGAGGTACTCAACCATTCTCCGCGCCTCCGTTTCCGCGCCCGCGTGCGAGCGTGAGCACGGCGCCGATGAGCGCCGCGCCGACGACTATGATTATCGGGCTTACCGTAGTCAGCACCGAGAGCGCGAGCGCGGCGGCAAATATCAGTATACCTATCCAGTCCTTCACGCCGCTCTTCCAGAACTTTATCACAGCGTTCAGGATGAGCGCGCAGACGACGGCGCGTATGCCCGCGAGCGCGTGCGCGACGTATTCGTTGCCGATAAAGCCGGAGATGAGCGCCGCTATGACCGTTATTATGATTATCGACGGAGTTATGACGCCGAGGGTCGTAAATATCGCGCCCGGTATCCCGCGCCGCTTGTAGCCGATGAAGGTCGCGACGTTCACGGCGATAACGCCGGGGGTACACTGTCCCACCGCGAAGTAGTCCATCAGCTCGCTCTCGGTCGTCCAGCCGTAGCGCTCCACGACCTCGCGCTGAAGCATCGGCAGCATAGCGTAGCCTCCCCCGAAGGTGAAGGCTCCTATCCGCGCGAACGCGAGGAACATTTTTATCAGCTCTCTCAACCGCAGGCCCCTCCGTTCCGATTTTGTATGTCATTCCCTGTTAGTATACCACGTTTTGACCTTCCTCGCAACACGAGTTTTTCGCAGCGCAAAAGGACAGGCGCAAAAGCGCCTGCCCTTTCTAGCATGAAATCTCGCTGGTCTCGCCCGTTCACGCAATTTTTCGCGCCAGCCTCGCAGAGTTTCGCTGCTTCAGCGGCAAAATAAAGTTCGATCTGTTTTTTTCCGACGACAATGCGCCCGCCAACATATACCGTGCTTAACATTCTACCGGGCGCATCAGACCTCGGCGCTTCGCGCCGAGGTCCCAACATTGTACGAACCATAGGGCGAAATTTACACCTCTCGCGTAGCGCGCGTCGAAGGCGGCGAAGCCGTTTCCGCGCCGGTTCGCGCGGTTAAAGTTGCTTGCCTATGGCAAGCAACTTTGCGCAGGCGGAATTCACTTCCGCCGAGCATTTCAATCAAAAGGGCTCCCACGCGGTCACTGACCGCGTGGGAATTGCGAAGCGGAGCGCCCGCCGCCGGCAGGACTTTGTCCTGTCCGGCGGCTTCGCGGAAAATTGAAGGGGGCAGACAAAGTCTGCCCCCTCGATTTTCCGCGAAAGTTTTACGCGCCCAGCGCCTGCATCGCGGCGAGCAGGAAGCCCGCGGCGACGGCGGAGCCGATAACGCCCGCGACGTTCGGACCCATGGCGTGCATGAGCAGGAAGTTCGAGGGATTTGCCTTCTGACCCTCGACCTGCGACACGCGCGCCGCCATCGGGACGGCGGACACGCCGGCCGAGCCGATAAGCGGGTTGATCTTGCCGTGAGTGAGCCAGCACATGAGCTTGCCGAGCAGCAGGCCGCCGACGGTCGAGAAGCAGAACGCCAGCAGTCCGAGCGCTATGATGCAGAGCGTGCGGACCTGGAGGAAGTTCGAGCCGACAGTCGTTGCGCCGACCGAGATGCTGAGGAATATCGTGACGATGTTCATCAGCGCGTTCTGCGCGGTGTCGCTGAGACGGTCAGTGACGCCGCACTCCTTGAGCAGGTTGCCGAGCATCAGCATACCGAGCAGCGGAGCCACGGACGGCAGAAGCAGCACGGTGAAGATGGTCACGACTATCGGGAAAATTATCTTCTCGCGCTTGGTGACGGTGCGGAGCTGCTCCATCTTTATCTCGCGCTCCTTCTTCGTCGTCAGCAGCCGCATGAGCGGAGGCTGAATGAGCGGTATCAGCGCCATGTAGCTGTACGCCGCTATCGCTATCGGGCCGAGAAGGTCGGGCGCGAGCTTGTTTGTGAGCCAGATGGCGGTCGGGCCGTCCGCGCCGCCGATGATGCCTATCGAGGCCGCCTCGTTGCCGAAGAAGCCGAGCAGCAGGGCGAGCATGAACGCGCAGTAGACGCCGAGCTGTGCCGCCGCGCCGAGGAAGAGCGACTTCGGGTTGGAGAGCAGCGGGCCGAAGTCGGTCATCGCGCCGACGCCGAGGAATATCAGCGACGGATAGATGCCGGTCTTGACGCCGATGTAGAGTATGTCGAGCAGGCCGCCCTCATGCAGCACCTTGGAGTAGCTGATGTTCTCCGGCGCACCCGCCCACAGCTCCGGGTGATACACACCCGCACCGGGGAGGTTCGTGAGCAGCGTTCCGAACGCTATGCCGACAAGCAGCAGCGGCTCGAATTTCTTGACGATGCCCAGGTAGAGAAGAACGCACGCGACGATTATCATCACGAGGTTCTGCCAGTTTCCGCCCGCCTGGTAGAAACCGGATGTCTCCCAGACTCTCTGAATTACTTCTAACATTGTGGTTAGTCCTCCCTTTCTTGTCCTCCTTAGCCGAGAACAACAAGCGGAGCGCCGGTATCGACGGTGCTTCCCTGGGCGGCGACTATCTGGGTAACGGTACCGTCATGCGGAGCGACGATCTCGTTTTCCATCTTCATGGCCTCGAGTATGACGAGGATCTGACCGGCCTTGACGGCCTCGCCCTGCTTGACCTTTATCGAAAGGACGGTGCCGGGCATCGGAGCGGTGACCTGCTCGCCGGGGCCTACCGGAGCGGCGGGGGCGGGAGCCGGAGCGGCCGCAGGAGCGGGCGCGGCGGCAGGGGCGGGCGCGGCGGGGGCCGCGACTACGGGAGCGGCGTACTGACCGACTACGACGGCCTCGCCCTTCTCCACTTCTACCTCGTAGGTGGTGCCGTTAAGAGTGACCTTGTACTTTTTCATGATAAAAACCTTCCTTCCTTATATTAGACACGCTTTATCGAATTGAAGAAGAGCTCGTCGGGCTCGCAGCCCATCTCATCCGCGACGATCGCCATTATCATGGCGGCGCTCTTTTCGTCAACGTCCGTAAGCTCCGTACCGTCAACGATCCTTCCGCCTTCCGGCACGCGCTTGATGGAGTTTATGCGGAGCTCCTCCGGCTCGCAGCCCATTTCGTCCGCCACGGTCGCGATAAGCATCGCGGCGGTCTTTGCGGGCATACGGAGCGCGGGAGCCGGCTTCTTCGCGGCGGGAGCCGCGGGTGCGGCGGCGGCCGGTGCGGGGGCCGGAGCCGCCGGAGCGGGCGCGGCCTTGGGAGCCGACGCCTTCTCGCTTATCGCGCCCATTATCTTGATGACTATCATCAGCGCGAACAGCGCGGCAAAGACTATCGCTATACCGAGCAGGGCGTAGCCGAGGCCGGTGCCGAGGCCGAGCTCTATGCCGGTCGTGCCGGCTTCATGAAAGAATTTACCCAGCATTTATCTCACCTCTTATATCTCGGTGATGGTGAACTTCGCGGTGTTGTCCTCGCGCTCCTTGCGCTTCTTGAGGAACTTCTCTGCCTGAGCCGGGAAGGCGATGTAGCTGAGAACGTCCTCCTCGCTCTTCGCGAGGTCGCCTATCTCCTTCTTCGCGTCCGGAATGCCGGGCTTGAGCGTGTCGGCATAGCGGCCGGTTATCGGCTTCTCGTCGCCGAGGATTTTCTTGACGACCTCCGGGTCCATCGGGCCGGGAGCGATGCCGTACTCGCCGCGGACGTAGGAGGTTATCTCCTTGGAGACGTTCTTGTAGCGCTCGCCCGCGAGGACGTTCGAAACAGCCTGAACGCCGACCATCTGGCTCATCGGGGTGACGAGCGGCGGATAGCCGAGGTCCTTGCGGACGCGCGGAGTCTCCGCAAGAACTTCGTCGATGCGGTCCATGGCGTTCTGCGCCTTGAGCTGTGCGACGAGGTTGGAGAGCATGCCGCCGGGGATCTGATAGTTCAGCGCGTCGGTCTTGGTCTCCATGACGAACGGGTCGAGCAGGCCGCTCTGGAGATACTCGTTCTTAATCGGCTTGAAGTAGTCGTTTATCTCCTTGAGGCAGTCGTCCTTGAGGTCTATCTCATAGCCAAGCTGACGCAGGGCGTAGACCATGGACTCGGTCGCGGGCTGGCTCGTGCCGCCGGAGAGGCAGCTTATCGAGGTGTCGATGATGTCCGCGCCCGCCTCGACGGCCTTGACAAGCGTCATCGGGCCGAGGCCGGTGGTGGAATGGGTGTGCAGATCGACCGGCAGGTCGCCGACGGTCTCCTTGATGGCCTTAACGAGGTCGTATGCCTCCTTCGGCCCCATGATGCCCGCCATGTCCTTGATGCAGATGGAGTCCGCGCCCATCTCCTTCATCTGCTTTGTCATCTTGGCGTACGCCTCGAGGGTGTGCACCGGGGATGTGGTGTAGCTGATGGCCACCTGTGCCTCGCCGCCGGCCTTGTGCGTCTCGTTGATGCAGAGCTCGACGTTGCGCAGGTCGTTGAGCGCGTCGAATATGCGGATGATGTCGATACCGTTATCGACGGACTTGTGGACGAATGCCTTCACGACGTCGTCCGGATAGTGCTTGTAGCCGAGCAGGTTCTGTCCGCGCAGCAGCATCTGGAGCTTCGTGTGCTTGACGGCGGAACGGATCTTGCGGAGGCGCTCCCACGGGTCCTCGTCGAGGTAGCGAAGGCAGCTGTCAAACGTCGCGCCGCCCCAGCACTCGAGCGAATAGTAACCCGCCTTGTCCATCGTCTCGAGGATGCCTTTGAATTTTTCGTAGGGCATTCTCGTCGCCAGCAGAGACTGCTGAGCGTCACGAAGGACGGTTTCCGTGAATTGTACTTTCATAACAAACCTCCTGTATGAGAATTTCGGTCGGCGCGAACGGCAGTCCGACCGTCATTCCCGCCCATTTTGAACTCTCTGGAATAATCTTACCGCAGTCGCCCGCCAAAAGCAAGCCAAAAAACGGGATTTTGGCAAAATTTTTTCAAAGTGATTGACTTCCGCCCCTGTTTGAGATACGCTTAGAGCAGATTGCACAAGAAGCCTTTCAAACGCGAAGATCCTCTTCTCGGGCGCCGGGGCTCTGTAAAAATTGAAAGAAACATATTCGTTATTTGCAGGAGGTGCGAAATGGCGTATTTTCTCGGAATAGACGTTGGAACGAGCGGCCTCAAGAGCGTCCTCACGGACGAGCGCGGGCGGGTCGCGGCGGCTAAGACCGTCGAATACCCCCTCTACCAGCCGAAAAACGGCTGGGCGGAGCAGGACCCGGAGGACTGGGTGTCGGCCGCGGCGCAGTCGATACGCGGCGTGCTGGAGGTCTCCGGCGTGCCGGCGGAGGACGTGGTCTCGGTAGGTCTCACCGGGCAGATGCACGGGCTTGTCCTGCTTGACGGGCATGACCGCGTGCTCCGCCGCGCCATTCTCTGGTGCGACGGACGCAGCGCCGCCGAGTGCGGCGAGATAACCGAGCGCGCCGGCGGCAGGAAGCGCCTCATAGAGCTCTGCGCGAACCCCGCCATCGCGGGATTTACCGCGTCGAAGGCGCTCTGGGTAAGGAACAACGAGCCTGAAATATGGTCTCGGGCGGTGCGGATGCTCCTCCCGAAGGACTATCTCCGCCTCCGTCTCTGCGGCGTGTACGCCTCCGACGTGAGCGACGCATCCGGCATGCAGCTCTTTGACGTCGCGCACAGGCGGTGGTCGGACGAGCTCTGCCGCGCGCTCGACATACCGATGTCGATGCTCCCCGAGGTCTACGAGAGCCCGGAGGTCTGCGGCAAAATAACCGCCGAGGCGGCGGCGCTCACCGGCCTCAAAGTGGGGACGCCGGTAGTCGCGGGCGCGGGCGACAACGCCGCCTCCGCTGTCGGGATGGGCGTCGTGCACGACGGAGACGCATTCGTGTCGATAGGCAGCTCGGGCGTCGTCTTCGCGCACACGAGCGAGCCGCGCTTCGACGCGGACGGCCGTGCGCACACCTTCTGCTGCGCCGTACCGGGAAAGTGGCACATGATGGGCGTCACCCAGGGCGCGGGACTCTCGCTCAAGTGGTTCCGGGACACGCTCGCGGGCGACCTGCGCGCCCGCGCGGAGCGCGAGGGTCGGAACGTCTACGCCGTAATAGACGAGGAGGCGGAGCGGAGCCCGATAGGCTCGAACCGCCTCGTGTTCCTCCCCTACCTCATGGGCGAGCGGACGCCGCACCTAGACCCCTCGGCGCGCGGGGTGTTCTTTGGCCTCAGCGCCTCGCACACGCTCGGCGACCTCGCGCGGGCGGTGATGGAGGGAGTCACCTTCTCGCTCCGCGACTGCCTCGAGGTGCTCGGCGACGCGGGCGTCCGCCCCACCTCGCTCATAGCCTGCGGAGGCGGCGGCACGAGCGCGCTCTGGCGCGACATGCTCTGCTCCGCGCTTGAGACGCCGATAGACCTCTCGCCCTCCGCGGCGGAGGGCGCGGCGTTCGGCGCGGCTGTCCTCGCCGCGGCGGAGAGCTTCGGCTCGGTCGAAAGCGCCTGCGCCGCTATGACCTCGCGCGAGCGCGCGTGCGCGCCCGACGCACAAAAGTCCGCGGCGTATCGTCCTGTTTACGGTATTTACCGCTCCCTCTACCCCGTTCTCAGGGAAAATTATACAAATCTTGAGTCCATCGGCTGATTTTTCCGGCTTCGGTATTGAAAAAAACGCCGCTCCACAATATAATGGTATAGCGTAAAGACACAGGCTTTGACCACAGTCATGTGTTTTGACCGGGAGGCTGATATATATGGATCCTGTCGAAAAGCGGCGGCTCGAGGCGACGGCCTGCCGCATCCGCATCGGAATAATCGAAGGCGTGTACAGCGCGAAGAGCGGTCACCCGGGGGGGAGTCTCTCGGCGGCGGACCTGCTCGCGTACCTCTATTTCAAGGAGATGAACGTCCGCCCGGAGGAGCCGGACTGGCCGGACCGCGACCGTTTCGTTCTCTCGAAGGGTCACGCCGCGCCCGCGCTCTACGCGGCGCTCGCCGAGCGCGGATACTTCCCCCCGGAGGAGCTGAAGACGCTCCGCCACATCGGCAGTCATCTTCAGGGCCACCCGAACATGCGCCTCACGCCCGGCGTGGATATGTCCACCGGCAGTCTCGGACAGGGCGTCTCGGCGGCGGTCGGCATGGCCATAGCCGGGAAGCTCGGAAAGAAGGACTACCGCGTCTACGCTCTCTGCGGAGACGGCGAGAGTCAGGAGGGCGAGGTCTGGGAGGCGCTGATGAGCGCCGCGCACTACTCGCTTGATAACTTCGCCGTTGCGATAGACTGCAACGGTCTCCAGATAGACGGGCGCGTGTCGGAGGTCATGAGCCTCGACCCGCTCGCGGAGAAGCTCGAGGCGTTCGGCTTCTTCACTCAGACGGTGGACGGTCACGACTTTGACGCGCTCGAGAGCGCATACGGCCGCGCGAGGCTCGAGAAGGGACGTCCGAGCGCGATAATTCTCAAGACCGTGAAGGGCAAGGGCGTCAGCTTCATGGAGGACAAGGCCGGCTGGCACGGCAAGGGTCCCAACGCCGAGGAGTACGGGCTCGCGATGGGCGAGCTTCGGACAAGGCTCGGCGAACTCGTCGGAGGTGAGGAGAAATGAGCGAAATAAAAGCCGCCACCCGCGACGGGTTCGGACGTGAGCTCGCGGCTCTCGGCCGCGAGCACCCCGACATAGTCGCGCTGAACGCCGACCTCTCCGAGACGACGCGCACCGGCTACTTCCAGAAGGAGTTCCCGGATCGGTTCTTCAACTGCGGCATAGCCGAGGCGAACATGATGGGCATAGCGGCGGGGCTCGCGTCCTGCGGATACGTCCCGTTCGTATCGAGCTTTGCGATGTTTGCGGCGGGGCGCGCGTTCGAGCAGGTCAGGAACTCGATAGGCTACCCGCACCTCAACGTCAAGATAGGCGCGAGCCACGCCGGAATAAGCGTCGGCGAGGACGGCGCGAGCCACCAGTGCTGTGAGGACATCGCGCTCATGCGCACCATTCCCGGCATGACGATACTCTGCCCCGCGGACGAGCCGGAGGCCCGCGCCGCGACCCGCGCCGCGTACCACCGCGAAGGGCCGGTCTATCTGCGGGTGAGCCGGTTCGCGACGCCGGTGATAAGCGACCACTCGGCAAAGTTTGAGATAGGCAAGGGCGTCCTGCTCCGTCCGGGCAGCGACGTCGCGATAATCGCCTGCGGGATAATGGTGCCGGAGGCGCTGGATGCGGCGAAGGCGCTCGCGGCGGAAGGCATCTCCGCCCGCGTGATAAACATGCACACGGTAAAGCCGCTCGACCGAGACATAGTCGCCGCCGCCGCGCGCGAGTGCCGTGCGATAGTCACGGCGGAGGAGCACAGCGTCATCGGCGGCCTCGGCGAGGCGGTCTGCTCGTTCGTCTCCGAGAACTGCCCCGTGCCGGTGAGGCGCGTCGGCGTGAACGACGAGTTCGGAATGTCCGGCCCCGCCGCCGACCTGCTGAAGCACTTCGGTCTCTCTGCGGAGAATATAGCCGCCGCCGCGCGGAGCCTCGTAAAAAACAAATAAAGCTACAGCAAAACAGCGGAGCCAAGCGGCTCCGCTGTTTTTATGCAGTTGCGCACCCACTCGGGCGCACGGTCAGTATGTGAATTGCAGATTCACCGTGAGGTGGAACCTCTCTCCCGTTCCGTCGTCGTTCTCGCAGAACTCCAGCGTGAGGCGGTACGGGTACTCGGTCTCCATGGTCTTGCCGATCTCGCGCTCAAATGTCACCTGACAAAAATACTTATTCCCGCTTGTCCAAACATCGCTGACGTACCGGCTTCCGGCCGTTTCCTCCGTCCTGAACACGCGGTCGCTCACGTCCTGCCACTCGCCGTCCTTCTGCATCTCGAGGGTGGTCTTTGCGCGGTCGAGGCAGATACCCGTGCCGTCGTTGCTTCGCAGGACGAAGTCCATCGCGGCAACATTGCTAGGATCGTACAACAGGCAGGTCGAGATCACGTCAAACCGCTTCTCCGTCGCCTCGGGAACGGTAAGCGTAAACGTGATGTGGTACAACTCGTCGCCGGTGGTGTAATGATAATACTCCATGGTCTCCGACTCCCGGAAGTACAGCGTACAGCGGTAAGTTCCCGGGTCGCTTACGGGTATGCCGAATAAAGTCCACACACTTTCCCCCGCTCCCATGCCCGCATAAGGCGGCTCGCCGAACATCAGCAGGCTCGTAAAGTCGACCGCAAGCTCGTCGTTGTACTCGACCCACTCGCCGTCCTCAAGGCGCTCTACATGGCTCTTGGGATAGCTGTCCTCATCACCAACCGCTCTTCCGTTCTTGTAGAGCGCCGATGTGAAGGCTATATCCTTCGACGCCGCGAGTCTCACCCCCGCCTCGTCGTACATCGCATATTGCATCCGGTCCCACACGATGCTCTCCGCCCGGAGGATGTCGACGTCCCCCTCGCAGTCCGTTATCTGCGTTTCGGGACGGCTGAAGGTGTACACGTCGCGCACCATTCCGAACTCGGGGTTCGGGTCACGCGCCCGAAGCACGAGCGCCTCCGCCACAGCAAGCGCGGCAAATACCAATATCGTCGCCGCCGCAAAAAGTATCTTCTTTTTCATTCCGATTACCTCCTTCTACCGGCGTTTCCGGTGTTCTGCCTGTATATGTCCGAAGGAGGCGTTTTGAGGACAAAAATTTTTCAAAATTCTAAAAAATTTTTTCGCGGCGGAGCGGCGGGCGCAGATGCGCCCGCCGCTGTCCGTCGCAGATGCCCGCGCGGCGCTACGCACGCGCCGCGCTCACGCGGTCTTCCGCGAGTCTCTACCTCACCGCTCCGCGCTGTAGGCGGAGCCGGTCGGCGATTATCGCTATGAACTCGGAGTTTGTCGGCTTGCCCTTGACGCTCGAAACGGTGTAGCCGAAGTATTTCTGCAATACCTCGAGGTCGCCTCTGTCCCACGCGACTTCGATCGCGTGGCGAATAGCGCGCTCGACGCGGCTCGGCGTCGTGCCGAAGCGGCTAGCGACCGCCGGGTAAAGCTGCTTTGTGACGGCGTTGATGTACTCCGGCGTCTCCGCCGAGAGAATTATCGCCTCGCGTATGTAGCCGTAGCCCTTGATGTGCGCGGGAACGCCTATCTCGTGCATTATCTCAGTGACGCGGCTCTCGAGGCTCGCGCTCTTTGCCGCCGCGCTCCGCCCAAGCACCTGTTCCGCCGCCGCCTGCATGGTCGAGGCGCGGAAGGGCTTCGCCACGAAGTACTCCGCGCCGGCGTCGTAGGCGAGCAGCGCCGTGTCCTCGCGGACGAAGTTCCCCACGGCTATCATCCTCGGCGCGTCCTCACGTCCGCGCAGCTCGCGCATGAGGCAGAGCCCGTCCAATTCGGGAAGTATCATCTCGGTCACGAGCAGGCGCGGGTTCTTCTCCTCGACGAGGTTCAGCGCCTCCTCTCCGCTCGCGGCGCAGCCCACCACGTCGATACCCGCGCTTTTCAGCGCCTCGGTTATCGTCTCGCGCGAGGTCTCGCTCGCATCCGCCACTATCGCAGTTCTTCCGTTCATACAAAAACCTCCATTCTGATTTCTCTGATTTTCGACACTTTTCTAGCGTATATTTGCCGTATCCTTTGTCTTTTGCGCCGGAACGTGCCGTAAATTGCTAATCAAACGATACCACAGTTTTTGCCGGTGCGCAAGATATTTTTATAAAATTCTCCTGATTTTTTAACGACGATTTTTCTCATTACGTCTAAAAATTATGTAAACTCTGAACTTTTTCTCGACATTTCTTGTTTTCTCGACCGGTTTCCCTCCCGCGCGGCGGAGGCGGCAAATGCCTCCCGAAGCGTCCTCCGCGAGAAAAACTTGACTTCCGTGCGGCAAACTCTTGACAGAACGGGGCTTTTTGGCGTATAATTCATAATGCGTCGCTCTGCCGGGGCATCGGGCCCACGAGCGGACATTCCGGAGGACGCAGGAACTTGAAGGAGGTGTCCCGAAGATGAAACGTACCTATCAGCCCAAGAAGCGTCAGCGTTCCCGCGAGCACGGCTTCCGCAAGCGCATGGCTACCGCCAACGGCCGCAAGGTTCTCGCCAGCCGCCGCGCGAAGGGTCGCGCGCGTCTCACGCACTAAAGCTTGCTTCATACCGAATCGTTAAAGGAAAATCACGAGTTCCGAAGGCTGTACTACCGGGGCAAGTGCGCGTCCGGACGCGCGATGGCGGTGTACTGCCTCAAAAACAGATGCGGCTGCAACCGTCTCGGCCTCACGGTCGGGGCGAAGCTCGGCTGCGCCGTCGAGCGCAACCGTGTCCGCCGCAGACTGCGCGAGTGTTACCGCGCCGTCGAGCCCGAACTGAAGCTCGGGTATGACGTCGTCATCGTAGCGCGGAGCCGCGCCGTCGGTCTGGAATTCGGAAAGCTCGGGGCGGAGCTTTCCCGCGCGTTTGCCTCGCTCGGGCTTTTTCGCGCGCCGCAAAACGGCAAAGTCGATGAAGAAGGTCATGCTTAAAGCCATTTCCTTTTACAGGAAATATATCTCGCCCATGAAGCCGCCCTGCTGCCGGTTCATCCCGACCTGCTCTCAGTACGCTATGGAGGCGATCGAGAAATACGGAGCGCTGAAGGGCGGCTGGCTTGCTTTGCGCCGGATACTGAAGTGCCACCCCTTCCACAAGGGCGGCTACGACCCGGTTCCGTAACGCGTGACCGCGCGGACCCTATCGGAAGGGCCGCAAACCACGGGGAGAGATCCCCCCTACGGAGGTTTAACCGTGTGGACATCAATTCTTAACGGGCTAGGCTGGTGTCTGCTCAAGCTGTGCCAGCTTGTGGACAACTACGGCCTTGCCATCATACTCTTTACCATCCTGTCGAAGGTAATACTTCTCCCCTTCGCCATGAAGAGCAAGAAGGGTATGATGAAAATGACCGCCTTCACCCCGAAGATGAAGGCGCTCGAGGAGAAGTACAAAAACGACAAGGACCGCTACAACGTCGAGATACAGAAGCTCTACAAGGAGGAGAAGGTCAACCCCATGGGCGGCTGCCTGTGGACGCTGCTCCCCTTCCCGATACTGATAGCGCTGTACGGCGTGCTCCGTCTGCCGCTCACGCACATGTTCTACCTCAGCGCGGGCGAGGTCAGCACGCTCTCGAGCTTCCTTTCCGGCATCGGCGCTGCGTTCGACCCCGCGACGGTCGCCGCAAACCAGCTCCCTCTTGTCGATGCGATAAACGCGAATTTCGACAAGGTCCAGCAGTTCCTGCCCGACATAGCGGCAAAGCTCTCGAACATCAACCTCGATTTCTTCGGCATCAGCCTTGCCACGGTACCGAACTGGCAGTACCTCAACGTCTACTGGTTCCTGCCGATACTCTCCGCCGCCGCTTCGTGGTTCTCGAGCTTCATCCTCCAGAGGATGCAGGGAGTCCAACAGCAGCAGCAACAGCAGGGCTCGATGAAGTTCATGGTCTGGATGGGCCCCATCATCTCGCTTATGATAGGCTACAGCTGGCCCTCCGCCATGAGTATCTACTGGATAGCAAACTCGCTCATCTCCACGCTTCAGGAGGCGCTGCTCACCCTCTACTACCGCAAGAAGCTGAACCTCAAGAGCCCCAAGCAGCTCCGTGAGGAAGAGGAGGCCGCCAAGGCCGAGGCAAAGCGCCGCGCCGAAGAGCGCGCGGAGCGGCTCGAGCGTCTCCGCACCGAGGGACCTCAGCAGCAGAACCGTTCCAACATGTCGTCCAAGAAGTACCGTCAGCTCAAGGCACAGCAGCAGCACAAGACCGAAAAACCGGCGCTGCGCGGCCCGGAGCTCACGGACGACAAGCCGGACGACGATGAAGAAAAGGAGTAAACAGAGAATGACAAGATCAGTCGAAGCCACCGGAAAAACTATCGAAGACGCGATAGAAAGCGCATATTCGATGCTCGGGGTCTCGCGCGACGAGGCGGATGTCACGATAGAGGTCGTCGCGCGGCCGAAGAGCGGCTTTCTCGGCATAGGCGCGTCGCCCGCAAAGGTGCGCGCCACGTATGATGACGGCGTCGAGGAAGCTCCCGCCGTACCGTCGCCCGCGCCGGAGCTCCGCACCGAGCCCGCAAAGTCGGAGCCGAAGCCTCAGCCGCAGCGCCGTCCGCGCGAGCCGAAGCCCGAGGCAAAGCAGGAGCGCGAGCCGAAACCGGAGCGCGAGCCGAAGCCGCACCGCGAACCGAAGCCAGAGCAGCCCCGCCGCGAGCAGCGTCCCGCGCAGGAGCATCAGGCGTCCGCTCCCGCGCAGGAGCACGCCGAGCACGAGGAGAAGATACCGAACGTCTCCATGGAGGAGCTCGAGGCTCGACGCGCGCGCGCCGAGGAGTTCCTGAAGGGACTGCTCGAGCGTATGGGCGCGGAGGCAAACGTCACCTCCGAGATACGCGAGGAGAACAAGAGCATCGCGATAAATCTCGACGGAGAGAACGTCGGCATGCTGATAGGCCGCCGCGGAGAGACTCTCGGCGCCATACAGCACATCACCGGCTACATGGCAAACAAGGGCTCGAGCGAGCGCGTCCGCGTCGTCGTCGATGCGGAGGGCTACCGCTCCAAGCGCGAGGACGCGCTTCGCGGGCTTGCGCACCGCACCGCGATGAAGGCCGTCCGTATGCGCCGCAACATCACTCTCGAGCCGATGAACGCCTACGAGCGTCACGTCATACACACCGCCCTCCAGGAGTGGCGGGACGTCAGCACCTTCTCGACCGGCGCGGAACCGCGCCGCGCGGTCGTCGTCGCCTACACCCCCGGCGGCGGCAAGGGCGAAAAGCGCGAGAGGAACGACCGCCGTGACGACCGCGACCGCCGCGATCGCCGCGACCGTCCGCGCCGCGACTCTGCGCCCGCGCAGCCGCGTCCGAAGAGCGAACCCCTGCCCGAGCAGGTCTGGGAGTAATTCTCACGGGGAACAGTTCGCGGGTAAAGCCCGCGAACTGTTCCCCGTGAGGCCGCCGGACAGAGCGGAGCTCTGCCGGCGGCAACGCTACGCTACGCGCCGAGTTTTCCGCCTTCGGCGGAAAATCGACGCACGCTCCGCGAGAGGTGTAAATTTCGCCGTACACGCCGCCGAAATTTACGGATTTGAATTTATTTCGCGCCAAAGGTGCGAAACTCTGCGAGGCTTGATTGCACTGTCCGCGCCGGTTCGCGCGGTGCGGCTTTGCCACTCGAAGCGCACTGCATACTGCACTATGTCGGGGAGTTGGCGCGCAGTTCACGGGCTTATCGAACAGCCGAAGCGGAGCCCCGTGCGGGCTTCGCTTTTCACATTCTTTATTTTGGGAGGAACAAAAAATGGCACTTGTCAACATGAACTTTCAGAGTCAGTACCTCGGCGTCAACCACGAGATAAGCGTGATCCTGCCCGACCGCCCGTGGCAGACGGACGCGAAGGACTTCTACACCTCCGGCAAAAAGTACCCCGTCCTCTACCTGCTTCACGGAACCTTCGGCGACCACACCGACTGGATACGCAAGTCGAACATCGAGCTCTACGCCTGTGAAAACGACCTCATCGTCGTCATGCCGAGCGGCCTCAACGCCAACTACTCCAACTGGCCGACCTTCGCCCTCGGCTACGACATGTACTCCTATCTCACCGAGGAGCTTATGCCGATGATAGAGAACTGGTTCCCCGCAAGCAATAAGCGCGAGGACACCTTCATCGCCGGTCTCTCGATGGGCGGCGGCGGAGCGATACTCTACGCCGCGCAGCACCCCGAGAAGTTCGGCGGCTGCGCCGTCCTCTCCTCCGCGCCGAGAAATATCGAGAAGTACCGCGAGATAGACATAACGACGCTTGACAAGCGCACGCAGAACGCCATAGCGAACGCCGGCGGTCTCGACGAATACATCAACTCGGTCTCGAACAGCTGGCGCGCCGTCACCGAGCTCGCGGGCACCGGCAAGCTGCCGAAGCTCTACTTCGCGTGCGGGCTTGACGATATGCTCCTGCCCGTCTACACGACCTTCAAGGAGCACGCTCTGAAGATAGGCCTCGACGCGAAGTTCGAGGAATTCGAGGGCTACAAGCACGAGTGGCGGTTCTGGGATCTCACGATACAGCGCGCGCTCGCGTACTTCGGGTTCTCCTCCCGCGACTGCGGCAATCCGTTCTGATTTTACCGCCGCGCAAGGCGTTTCGGGCGCATTTCGCCATCCCAGCCGAACCATGGACAATTCTTCGACCGTCAGCGATTTGTGCCCGAGCTTCGGGCACAAATCTTTTTTGTCCGCGTTTTTTTAGTTTTTTGATTATCATATATAAGCATTGAGAGGTGTTCGCCCATGAAAAAATCTACAGGCAAGCTGCTAATGATAACCGGCGCGGTGATAGGCGCGTCCGCCGTCGCGGCGGCGACGTCGTTTGCCGCGACGAAATATCTTATGAAGGTCGCGCTCGACCGCGAGGCGCCGAAGGCGCCGAAGGGCGCCGACCGTCTTATCGCCGGCAGTATGGAGGACAACGCCTTCCTCGCCGCGCTCACAAGCGCGGGGGAACGCCTCCGCGCGCGGGAGCACGAGACCGTCGAGATAACCGCGCACGACGGCACTCTGCTCGTCGGCCACTGGATGCCCTGTGCCTTCCCCAAGCGCATATTGATAGCCATGCACGGCTGGCGCTCCTCGTGGTACCACGACTTCGGCACCATGGCCGACTTCTGGCGGGAGAACGGGTGCAGCGTCCTCTACGCGGAGGAGCGCGGTCAGGGCGGCAGCGGCGGCGACTACATGGGCTTCGGCCTCACCGAGCGCTACGACTGTCTCGACTGGGTGAACTGGGTAAACGGCCGCTTCGGCACGGAACTCCCGATATACCTCTGCGGCGTGTCGATGGGCGCGGCGGCCGTGCTGATGGCGGCGGGTCTCGATCTGCCGGCCAATGTCCACGGCATCGGCGCGGACTGCGGCTTCACCTCGCCGGACGCGATATGGCGCCACATCGCAAACGACAACCTGCACATCTCCTTCGGTCTGCGTGGGAAGATAGCGGACGAGATCTGCCGCCGCATGATCGACTACGGCTCCGGCGACTACTCGACCACGGAGGCTCTGAAGCACACGACCGTCCCGGTGCTGCTGATACACGGTACCGACGACACGTTCGTCCCCGTCGAGATGACCTACGAGAACTACAAGGCGTGCGCTTCCCCGAAGAAGCTCTTCATCGTCCCCGGCGCGGACCACGGCATGAGCCACTTCGTCGATCCCGAGGGCTACGAGGCGGCGACAAAGGACTTCTGGCGCGAGTTTGACGGCTACACCCGCCCCGTCCGCACGGAGGACACGGAGGAATAGTATGGCAGGAAAGACGATGAACATACTCGTCACGCTTGACGAGAACTACATCCCCCGCCTCAATGTGATGCTCTTCACACTCCTCCGCTCCAACCCGGAATATTCGTTCGACGTCTACCTCCTCCACTCCGGCATACGCGAGAGCGCGCTCCGCTCCACCGTGGAAGTGCTCGGCGGAGCGGGACGTCTCATCCCCACCGAGGCGAGCGGCCTCGCCCTCGAGGACGCGCCGACCACCTCGCGCTATCCCAAGGAGATATACTTCCGCATCTTCGCCGCGCGCTTCCTGCCGGACACGCTCGACCGCGTGCTCTACCTCGACCCCGACCTCGTCGTCGCGGGGTCGCTCGCGGAGCTGTACAACATGCCGATGGAGAACTACTTCTTCGCGGCGGCGAGCCACACCGGCAATCTGCTCCGGAGGATGAACACGCTCCGCCTCGACATGGACGAGGAGAGCCCCTACATAAACTCCGGCGTGATGCTGATGAACCTCGCGCTCCTGCGCCGCGAGCAGAACTACGAGGACGTGTTTGACTTCATCGAGCGGCACAAGAGCATCCTCGTGCTGCCCGACCAGGACATCATCAGCGGCCTCTACGGAAGCCGCATATACTCGCTCGACCCCTTCCGCTACAACATGACCGAGCGGCTGTTCCTTCTGCACGCGCCGTTTGAGCGCGGCCTCGACCTCGACTGGGTGCGGAAAAACTCGCTCATCATCCACTACTGCGGCCGCAACAAGCCTTGGAAGGAGAACTACTTCGGCGAGCTCGACGTGTTCTACCGCGAGGCGGAGGATCTTCTCCGCACGGAGCACCCGGCGGCGCTCGGGTAGCCGCTTCTTGCGTCGCGTCCCGACGGGCTGCCGGTTTTCCGGGACAGAAAAAATTCGCCGCTTTCGCGGCGAATTTTTTGCCTTCTCAAACCGTTTTGTCGTAGGCGACGCGCGGACTTCCCGAATAGTAGCATATCCCGCACTCGCGAAAGCCGTTCTTCTCGAGGATGTGGCGCATACGCGCGTTTTGCAGGCCGGTGTCTATCCTGAAAGCGTGTACGCCGCGCCCGCGGCAAACTTCCTCCACAAGGCGCAGCGCGTCGGAGGCGAGCCCCGTCCCACGGAACCTCGCGGAGACGGCCATGCGGTGTACCACGGCGTACCGCCCTTGCGTGTGCCACTCCCCCTCGAGCGCGTCGTAAGCGGGCTCGCCGTCAAATGAGAGACAGAGATACCCCGCGAGGGCTCCGTCCGCCGTGAGCGCGTATCCGTGCCCGGACGCTATGTCCGAACGCACCGAGTCAATGTTCGGGGTGTCGTCCGTCCACTGGACGAAGCCCTGCGCGCGCTGGAACGCGCGCCCGTCGTCGATTATAGCGGCGTACTCCGCCGCCCTCTCCGCCTCCGCCGGTACGAGGCGGATATCGCCCGCGCTCATTCGAGCGCGAGCGTCATCACGGTCTCGCCCGTGAGCTTCTTTATCTCGAACTTCTCCCCGTCGTAGACGGCGTAGCTGCCGTAGTCGCAGTCCTTCGGCACCGAGGTCGAGCCGGGGTTGACGAGATAGCCGCCGTTTTCGAGCTTCTTTGCCGCCTTGACGTGGGTGTGGCCGTGCAGGAGCACGTCGCCCGCCTTCATCGGCGGAAGATACATTTCGTTGAAGATGTGCCCGTGCGTGAGGAAGAGCGTCCGCTTCGGCTCGGAGATCATCGTGAACCCGCCTATGAGCGGGAACTCAAGCACCATCTGGTCTATCTCCGCGTCGCAGTTGCCGCGGACGCAGATGATATCCTCCTTCATGGCGTTCAGCATCCGCGCGACCTCCATCGGGCCGTGACCCTCGGGAAGCGGGTTCCTCGGGCCGTGATAGAGAATGTCGCCGAGCAGGACGAGCTTATCCGCCTTCTCCTCCCGGTACCTTATCACGAGCTCACGGCAGCGGTCGGCGGAGCCGTGTATGTCAGAACCTATGACGAGCTTCATAAAAACACACCTTTCAGCGTATATTTGTCATTTTTCGCGGGTAAAGACGCGAACTGTCGCTTTTTTCCCGCCGACGAGAGTGTCCGCGCGCCGCAACATCTTCCATCCCTCCGGCATCAGCGCCTCGAGGTCGAGGTCCCGCGCCGTGAGCACCGCCATCCGCCCGGAGGACTTCAGCACGCGGGAAGCCTCTCCGAGCGCGTCGTGGTAGAGCTCCGCGAGCGACGCCGCGTCGGTCTCCCGGAACAGTCCCCACGGCGGGTCGGTGAGTACGAGATCGACCGAGCCGTCCTCAAACGGGAGACGCCGCGCGTCCCCGCAGACGACCTTCGCGCCGGCCACGGAGGAAAACCGTCTCTCGAGAAACGGTATGAGCGCGCGTTCGCGCTCCACGCAGAGCGGGCGCACCCCGCGCGCCGTCCTGCATGCGGCGAGCGGCAGAGCGCCGTGCCCCGCGAACGGGTCGAGCACCACGTCGCCGCTTTTTACGCCCGCAAACTCCGCCGCCATCGCCGCAAGCGACGGGCGGAGCTCGCCCTTCTCCGGCTTCGGCGCGCGCGGGTCGCCGAGAAGCAGTCCGAAGAAGCCGCCTCCCTCGCTCCTGAGAGCGTACCAGAACTCGACGTCCGCGCCGAGACGGTCGGGACGCAGGCCGGTCGAGCGCGCTATGCCGCGCTCCGCCGCGTCGAGAAGATACCTCGGGACGCCCTCGAAGCGGTTCGCCCTCGAAAACCTCACGCGGAAGCTCCGCGCGCGGACGCCCTTCGGCAGCGGCGGCGCGCCGGACGCGCGCACCATCCTTTCAAATGTCGGAAAGCCCTCAAACTCCCGAAAGAGCACAAAGACCCCGGAGAGACAGGGCGCGCCCGCTACCCTTCCGACGGGTGCGGCGGAGCCGAAGCGAATAAGCCCCTCCGACACGCTGACGTGTTCCGCCGGCGCGCCGGTCTCACGCGCGACGGCGCGCGCGGCTATGCTCTCAAACCCGGGTGAAAAAGTCGCCGCAAAGCGCACCGCGCTCCCCCCTTCTCCGCGTATACTGCCATTTTAGCCCATAGTCCGAAAAAATGCAAGAAGTACCTGCGTTTTATCCGATTTTTCTTGGCGTCCGGCGTCGGGATAAAGTATAATTTTAATAGATGAATTTCATTCTCAGCGAATGGCAAACACACTATCCTTTTCCAAGGAGCGGATATACGATGATGACCGCAAACGAACTCCTGCGCGCGCTTGAGAGCGGCTCGCTTGACGGGACTCTCGCCGCCGCGCAGACCGCCCACGGCAGCTTCTCCGCACCGAGCGGGCGCGCCGCCGCGCTCACCCGGCTGTTTATCGAGTCCTACGGCGGCGACCGCGAGGTCTCGCTTATCAGCGTCCCCGGGCGCACCGAGCTCGGCGGCAACCACACCGACCATCAGCGCGGGCGCGTGCTCGCGGCGAGCGTGGATATGGACATCCTCGCCGTCGTCTCGCCGTCCGAGGAGCCGCTCGTGCGTCTCAGGTCGGTAGGCTTCAGCCGCGAGGACCGCGTCTCGCTCGACGACCTCACGCCGAAAGCCGAGGAGGAGAGCCACTCCCCCTCGCTCATACGCGGTATAGCCAGATGGTTTTCCGACCGCGGGCTCCCCGTGCGCGGCTTTGACGCATACACGCAGAGCGAGGTCCCGCCGGGAAGCGGGCTCAGCTCGTCCGCGGCGTTCGAGGTCGCTGTCGGCGCGGCGTTCCGTGCCGTCGGCGGAGCGGACATAGACAACGTAGAGCTCGCGAAGGCCGGTCAGTACGCCGAGAACGTGTTCTTCGGCAAGCCCTGCGGACTTCTTGACCAGACCGCCTGCGCGCACGGCGGCGTCGTCGCGATGGACTTCATAGACCCCTCCTCGCCCGAGATAGCCGGTGCGGAGCTTGACCTTGCGCGGCTCGGCTACGCGCTCTGCATCACTCTCACCGGCGGACACCACGCCGACCTCACCGACGACTACGCCGCCGTTCCCGCCGAGATGAAAGCGGTCGCGGCGGAGTTCGGCGCGGACGCGCTCCGCTCGGTGGACGAGGCGGAGTTCTACGCGCGGCTCGGTGAGCTCCGCGAGAAGCTCGGCGACCGTCCCCTGCTCCGCGCGATACACTTCTTCGGCGAGAACGCGCGCGTGAGCGACCTCGCCCGCGCGCTTCACGGCGGCGACTTTGACGAGTACCTCCGTCTCGTGCGCGAGAGCGGAAGGAGCTCGTGGGAGCTGCTCCAGAACGTATTCAGTCCCACCGCGCCGGGTGAACAGGGCGTGTCCCTCGCGCTCGCGTTGAGCGAGAAGGTGCTTGCGGGCAAGGGCGCGTGCCGCGTCCACGGCGGCGGCTTTGCCGGGACCATACAGGCGTACGTCCCGCTTGACAAGGTGGCGGAGTACAGCGCCGCGATGGCCTCCGTATTCGGAGAGGGCGCGTGCCGCGTGCTTTCGATACGCGCGAAGGGCGCGTGCGTCATAGCCTGAGCATAAAACGGCGGCGCGGCTCGGTCCCGCCGCGAGAAATAAGTTTGAGAGGAGAGCTTGTATTATGGCAAAAATTCTCGTCACCGGAGGCATGGGCTACATCGGCAGTCACACCGTAGTGGAGCTCATCGGAAAGGGATATGAGGCCGTCATCGTTGACAACCTCTCGAATTCCAACGTCTCGGCGCTCGACAACATAGAAAAGATAACCGGCGTCCGCCCCGCCTTCTACGAGAACGACATACGCGACCGCGCGGCGCTCGAGAAGATCTTCTCCGAGCACAAGATAGACGCGGTCATACACTTCGCGGGTCTCAAGGCTGTCGCCGAGAGTCCGAAAAAGCCGATAGAATACTACCACAACAACATCGCGGGCACGCTCGTGCTCTGCGACGTTATGCGGAGCTTCGGCTGCAAAAAGCTCGTCTTCAGCTCCTCCGCGACGGTGTACGGAATGACGAACGTCCCGCCCTTCACCGAGGACATGCCCACCTCCGCCACGAACCCCTACGGCTGGACGAAGGTCATGCTCGAGCGCATTCTTGAGGATATCTGCCACTCCGACCCCGAGTGGAAAGTGCTCTCGCTCCGCTACTTCAATCCGATAGGCGCGCATGAGAGCGGCCTGCTCGGCGAGGAGCCGAACGGCATTCCGAACAATCTCTTCCCCTACGTCGTCCGCGTGGCGAGCGGGAAGTTTGACCACCTCCGCGTCACCGGCGCGGACTATCCCACGCCGGACGGCACCGGAGTGCGCGACTACATACACGTCGTTGACCTCGCGCGCGGCCACATCGCGGCGCTCGCGCGCCTCGAGGAGCAGGAGGGCTATGACAAGATAAACCTCGGCACCGGCAAGGGTTCGAGCGTGCTTGACGTCCTGCACGCTCTGGAGCGCGCCGTCGGTCGCGAGATACCCTACAAGATATACCCGCGTCGCGAGGGAGACATCGCCGAGTGCTATGCCGACGTCTCGCGGGCAAAGGAGCTGCTCGGCTGGACGGCGGAGTACGACCTCGACCGGATGTGCGTAGACGGCTGGAACTACATCGTCCGCTCCGGCGAGGGCAAATAACGGACGGCGACGCGGAATATCTTCCGCTTTGAAATGTCGGCTCTCCGGTGCGGCTTGGGAGGGAACGCGCCGGAGATCTCCGACATTCCCCGACATAGATATATAAAACACAGAAAAACATTTACCCGTGCCGGGATACGGCACGGGTCATTTTTTGTAATGCGGTTCTTCCTATTCGGCCGTTGGAAGCAGCAGCCGCTTCGATATACTTTCAGCCCTTCAGGCCGTTCGCCTGGCGCTCCATGTTCTCCACCACGACATCGTATATCTCTCCGAGCGAGGCGCAGTACTCGAGCACCTCCCACGGCCTGTTCGTGTGGAAGTGTATCTTTATGAGCTCGTCGTCGCCGACGACGAGCAGACTGTCGCCCTCGAAGTGCGCGATTATGTACTCGTTTATCGCGTCCTCGTCGAGACCCGTGCCCTCGATGAGAAGCTGTGTGTCGAATTTGAACTCCAGCATATCCATACTTCCTTTCCCGGACGGCAAAACGCCGCCGTATCGTTTGCAGTTATTGTACCACAACCGAGCGTCCGTGTCTACCTTGCGTATGCTCACCCACGCAGTCCACACCCGCATAGCACCTTTCCCGTGAAAAATTCAAAAATCCGATTGACAATTCTCTCCGCTTCGGATATAATATGTTTTGTCGTTTGGCATGCTGGTATAGCTCAGCCGGTAGAGCAGCTGATTCGTAATCAGCAGGTCGTGTGTTCGAGTCACATTACCAGCTCCACGTCGTCGCGGAAGCGGCTATAGTTCCTCAAAGGGCAGACGCTAAAGGCGCCTGCCCTTTGACTCACTTGACCGCTTCGCTCCTCCTTTCAAAACGCGACTCGCTTCGCCGGACTCGCGTTTTGTTTTTTCATAGTAATTTGAGCCGCCTGTCCATTTCGGAGAGCCCGAAGTCGTTAAGACTTCGGGCTCTTTTCTACTCTCGCAACACTTTCGGAGTTTTGCTCCGTGAACCGCCGTTCCGCCTGAAAGCCTTCATTAGCACGAAAATGTAATCCGTTTTGCTAATGATATTTGCTTACCGAAAGAGCATCCGAAGGTCATGCGCTTGCATGACCTTCGTTTTTTTGCACGCCGCGTCAATAACGCAACACTTTTCGGAAATATGACGTGGCGCTCCGCGCCGTCCCCGTGCTAACATAAAATCAGAACGAAAGAAGGAGGCAACATCATGGAAGAACTGACCGTATCGGTTCGGCAGGGACGGGAGTCCGTCACCGAGAACTGCTACAAGGCGCTCGGCTGGCAGGTGATAAGCCGTAGCAAAGAGAGCGACACATCGCCCTTTACGAGAACCGTATTTATTCGCGAGGAACCGGAGCCCGACGGCGCCGCAGAGAAGCGGGCGCGGTGCGAGGCTGTGCTCGCGGAGATCGAGGAAATCGACAGGAGGGTCGAGCGGTACTATCTGGAGCGCGTGGTGCTCGTCGGTCTGGCGGGCGCGGTCTGCATAGGGCTGAGCTTCCTGTTTCTGCATCTCGGATGGCACGTCGTCTTTACGCTGTCGCTGCTGCTCGGACTCTTTTTGTGCTCTATAACACTTGCGCTTCGGCCGCCATTCACGCGGATGGGACTTAGAAAGCTCGGCGTGGACGTCCCCGCGCTGGAATCGAAGCTTACCGCCATACTTGAGGAGGAGAATTGAAAATGAAAAACGGACTTCTCTCCTCAAAGATATTTGACAGCCGCGCGCCCGCCGAAAAGGTGACCCGCCGCGAAAAGATACTCGGCCACTTTATGGGCCCCATCGCCGTGATGGTGATGAACTCCATTCTCAGCAGCTACTTGAACGTCTACTACACCGACGTTCTGAAGATAGGCGGCATCTGGGGCGGTATGTTCATAAGCGCGTTCCCGATAGTCGCGAAGGTGCTCGACGTACTTACCTTCGTCTTCATGGGTATGGTGGTGGACCGCACGAAGTCCCGGCAGGGCAAGGCGCGCCCGTGGATACTCTTTTCAGCGCCGCTGATGGTCGTCTGCCTCGTGCTGCTCTTCGCCGTGCCGACCGGCAACGACAACCTCACCGCCATCTGGATATTCGTGAGCTACACGCTTTTCTACGCCGTGGCCTTCACGATGTACAGCACGGCACACACGCTGCTCGTCCCCCTCGCGACAAACGATCCCGTGGAGCGGCAGCAGCTCTCCACCGTCGCAAACACGCCGGGCATGGCGGCGGGCAGCTTTGTGGCAATTATCTTCCCCTGCCTGCTGGTGCCGTTCATGGGCGTCGTAGGCGGACGGTGGATAGCCGTGGCGGTGGCGCTGGCCATAGTCTCTCTGCCTCTCATACTGCTGGAGTTCTTCTTCACGCGCGAGCGCGTCACGCAGAGCGACGCCGGCTCCGACGAAAAGGTAAGCCTCTCCGCACAGCTCCGCTGCTGCGTGAAGAGCCGCAGCTGGGTGGTGCTGATGCTCTACCTTGTCGTGATAAACCTTGTAAATTCGCTTTTCAGCGCGGGCACGTTCTACTACTGCAACTGGGTGCTCGGCAGCTATAACGACGGCTATACTCAGGCGCTCTTTTACGCTTTGGGACAGGCGCCGCTCGAAATAGGTCTGCTTCTCTGCAATCCGCTTGCACGGAAGCTCGGAAAGCGGAACTCCATGCTGCTCGGCATGATACTCTCCACCCTCGGCGCGGCGCTCTGCCTTCTGAATCCCCGGAGCCTCCCGGTGGTGCTCGCGGGACAGTTCATCCGCTCGCTCGGACTCATTCCCGGCACTTACATGATCTCAAGCATGCTCGGGGACGCTCTCGACGACGTGGAGCGCGTCAGCGGCAAGCGCTGTGACGGGTTCTCCTCCTCGGTGCTCAACTGCATCGTCACCATCATGGGCGGCGTCGCGCTGTGCATCTTCAACTTCGGCATCTCCCACCTCGGTTATCGGGCGCCGACCGCTGACGTCATCCCGGTGCAGAACGGTACGATCCAGACGTTCATCATCTTCTGCGTCATCGGCGTGCAGCTCGTCGCCTATCCGCTTATTGCGGTCATCACGCGGTTCATGCGTCCCGACCGCCGTCCGGCGGAGAACGGCAAATAGAGAGAACCGGCCCGCGCGGCTTTCGATCCGCGCGAGCCGATTTTTTGCGAAATTCCGGAAACGTAAACAAAACTTTAACATTTCGGTGTTATGATAAAGAAAAACAGACGGAGGTCTCTCAATGCTTCGGATATTGGTCGTGGAGGACGATAAGGATCTGAACCGCACGGTCTGCGCCTTTCTGAGCGGCGGCGGCTATGAGACGACGGGGTGTCTTTCCGCAGGCGACGCCTACGACGCCATGTACGGCAGCACCTTCGACCTCATTATCTCCGACATCATGATGCCCGGCACGGACGGCTACGAGTTTGCAAAGACGGTGCGCTCGCTCGACGAGAATATACCCATCCTCTTTATGACCGCGCGGGACGACTTCGCCTCCAAGCAGCGCGGCTACCGCATCGGCATCGACGACTACATGGTAAAGCCCGTCGACCTCGACGAGCTGCTCCTGCGGATAGGCGCGCTCCTGCGGCGGGCAAAGATAGCCGCCTCCCACAGGCTGGAGATCGGAAAGCTCAAGCTCGATATGGACGGGCGCGCGGCGGTCTATGACGGCGAGGAAATTCCCCTGACTGCGCGGGAGTTCAACATCCTCTATAAGCTCTTGAGTTACCCCGGCAAGACCTTCACCCGCACCCAGCTCATGGACGAGTTCTGGGACGTGGATACCGAGACCGCGCCGAGGGCCGTCGACGTCTACATAACAAAGCTGCGCGGGAAGTTTGAGAAATGCACGGAATTTGAAATAAAGACCGTTCACGGTCTCGGCTACAAGGCGGTGATACTGTGAGAACCGATTCAAAATTCAGACGGTTTCTGTTCTCCTTGAGAAGCTACGCCGCCTTTTTCCTGCTGATGTCCTTTGTGATAACCTGCTGTATGCTGCTGTTTCTCTCCATGCTGTCCGGCTCGATGGAGATAACCTACACCGAGCGCGGGATACGCTTTGCGGCCGTGGCGACCTTCGTAAACGTCATCTTTCTCAGTCTGCTCTGTACCGTCATCGACGCCGTGCGCCGTCGTCTCTTTGTCGAGCGCCCCGTGCGGCGCATCGTAGAGGGCGCGGAGAAGATCATGCGCGGCGACTTCACCGCGCGGATCGAACCGTTCCACAGCATAGACAGCGGGGACGGGTTCGACGTCATCATCGACTGCTTCAACCGCATGGCGGAGGAGCTCTCCGGCGTCGAGACCTTGCGGACGGATTTCATTGCCAATGTCTCCCACGAGCTGAAAACACCGCTCGCCGTCATACAGAACTACGGGACGATGCTCCAAAGTCCCGACCTCTCGGAAGCACAGCGGACGGACTACGCGAAGGCTGTCACCGAACAGTCCCACCGCCTCGCCGACCTCATCACGAACATCCTGAAGCTGAACCGTCTGGAAAACCAACGGATTTATCCCGCGGCGAAGCGGTACGACCTCGGCGAGCAGCTCGCCGAGTGTCTTTTGGGGTTTGAAAGCACATGGGAGAAAAAGGGCATCGAAATCGAAACCGACCTCGAGGAAGATGTTTTCGTTGAGTCGGACGACGAGCTGCTTTCTCTCGTCTGGAACAATCTGTTCTCGAACGCCCTGAAATTTACGGAGCCGGGCGGCACGGTGTCGGTGACGCTGAAAACCGAGGGAGCTTCGGCGGTGGTCAAAGTCGCGGACACCGGCTGCGGCATCTCGCCCGAGACCGGCAAGCACATCTTCGAGAAGTTCTATCAAGGCGACACATCCCACGCCGCACAGGGCAACGGTCTCGGCCTCGCGCTGGTGAAGCGGGTAGTGGACATCGTCGGCGGCGAGATCACCGTCGAGAGCGAGGTCGGGAAAGGAAGCACCTTTACCGTAAAGATAAGGAGGGCGGATGGAGAAGTTCAAAAGAATACTTAAAAAGATATTCTGCCTGCCGCCGCTCCCGACGGTCCTCGCGGCGCTTTTCGGCTTTGGATTGATGATCGCCGTGTTTGCGCTCAATATACAAAACCCGGTCGTGCAAAACGCCTCCTATCTCGCCTCCGCATACGCGCTCGGCGTCACCGTCGCGGGTATTGTACATATCTTTACTGAGGCGGGCGGCGTCGGAAAGTTTGTCACCGATCACCCGCTGACGAAGAAATTACGCTCCACCACGCTCGGGGAAAATCTGATGACCGACGTGCGCTTCCGGAGCCGGGTCGCGCTCTGCGTGGGGCTCGCGATGAACCTCGGCTATATCGCGCTGAAGCTGGTATCGGGCATAGTGTACCGCTCCGAATGGTTTGTCGCGCTCGCGGTCTACTACATTCTGCTTGCCGTGATGCGCTTTCTGCTCGTGCGGAGGATGAACGTGCGGGATACGCTTCTCGAATGGCGGCGTTACCGGCTCTGCGGAATAATGCTCCTCTTCATGAATCAGGCGCTTGTCGGCATCGTCGTCTTTATGGCGCACCGGAACAAGGGCTTTGAATATCCCGGATTTCTCATCTACGCGATGGCCGCCTACTCCTTCTACGCCGTCACCGTTTCCGTTATCAATATCGTGAAGACGCGGCGGCAGAAGAGTCCGATACTTTCGGCGGCGAGAGCCATCAACCTCGTTAGTGCACTGGTGTCCATCCTGTCGCTCGAGACCGCGATGCTCGCGCAGTTCGGCGGGGGCGACGATCCGCTGTTCCGCCGCGTCATGACCGGCGCGACAGGCGGCGCAGTCTGCACCATAGTTATAGCCATGGCTGTCTATATGATCTGGCGGGCAAACAGAAATATGAAAAAGCTCAGAATTAACAATTCTCAAACATAACCCCAACGCTTCGCAAACATTTGACCGCTATAATGTATTCAGAAAACCGAAAGGAGCAAAAAATCATGGAAGCAAATAACGAGACCTTCACCTACACCTATTCCGCAAAGGAACAGGAAGAAATCAAAAAAATTCGGGGCAAATATACCCCGCCGACGAAGGCGGAGACCTCGATGGAGCAGCTTCGCCGCTTAGACGCGAGCGCCACGAAGGGAGCGGCCGTCACGTCGATCGCCGTCGGGATCGTCAGCGCTCTGCTGCTCGGCGTCGGGATGTGCTGCACGATGCTTGCCGGCTGGGAGGTATTCTTCGTCCCCGGCATCGTTGTCGGCGTCATCGGCATCGCGGGCACAGCCGCGGCGTATCCGCTCTACCTCCGCATGGTAAAGCGCAAGAGGGAAAAGCTTGCGCCGGAGATAATGCGGCTCTCGGATGAACTGATGAAGTAACAAAAACCCCGTCCGGCGCGCAAGACGCGCGTCGGACGGGGATTTTGCATCCTCGGAAGAAGGCCTTCCGTTACCAGACAAGCTCCGCGAGCATCACCACAAGCGGCATCGTCACGACCGAGAGTATCGTGCTGAGGCAGACGGTGCGCGCGGCGTAGGGATAGTCCGCGCCCACGCGCCCCGCGTAGACCGCGACGTTCGCGCCTATCGGCGCGGACGCGGCTATCAGCACCGCGAGCCGCATATTCCCCGCCGGGAACAGCGAGAGCACGAGCAGCGTCAGCACAGGTATGACGGCGAGCCGCACCGCGCTCACGGCGTAGAGGTGCCAGTCCCGGAAGATCTCCGAGAGCTTGCCCTCCGCGAGATACGCGCCGAGCACGAGCATTGCCACCGGCGCGTTCAGCGCCGCTATGCCGTCGAGACAGTCGGAAATGATCTTCGGCTCCGGCACCCGCGCGAAGAAGAACACAAGCCCCAAAAGGAACGCGATAACGAGCGGGCTCGTGAATATCGACTTTGGGGAGCAGGCTTTCGGGTTCCCCGTCAGCACCGCCTGTCCGTAGGTCCACTGGAGGACGTTCAGTATCGCTATGAGCGCGGTGATGGAAAACACCCACTCGCCTCCGAGCACCGCCGTTATCAGCGGTATGCCCATAAATCCGGCGTTTGAGAACGCCGCGCCGAAGTTGTCAATAGGACGGCGGCGGTATATGACGGCGGACACCGCCATCGAGAGCCCCAGCGCCGCGACCGCCGCGAGCAGCGACCAGAGGAAGGTCGTCGTATTCTCCGGCGTCCGCGCCACCCACATGGATTTCAGGATGACGCACGGGATTATGAGATAGAGCATCACCGAGGCCAGCGCCTTGCTGCCCTCCTTGGACACCGTCTTTGTCTTGAACAGTACAAATCCGACCGCTATGTAGATAAACATTATCACAAGCTGTCGGAAGATTATCATGGCGTTCTGCATACATTCCTCCTGCTTTCTCGGGTCTCTGCGGCGGAGCGCGTCGGCTGCCGGCGGCGTCCGCCCGTGCGGACGCTACTCCGTCCGCTCCCACGGACTCTCCGCCATCTCCGCGCCGAGCGCGAACGCCTTCTCCTTCTCCACGGGGAAGACGGTCTCGCGGCGGAGCTTCTTTGCCTCCGGGTCGAACATCGTCCAGTCGTAACGGCTGTAGTCGCTTACCTGGAGAGTGTTGCCCGAGATCATCACCTTCGTCTCGCCGACAAAGCTGTCAAGCGAGCCCTTGTACCTCGCTATCATATCGGCGTAGCCGCCCTTCGCGTAACTCTCCTCGGGCGCGTTGCTCGTCATGATAAAGAGCACCGGTATCCTGTGCCCGTTACAGTTCGGGCGCTCTCTGTTGTATGTGAGCGAGCGGAATATCAGCCGCTCGAAGAGCGCACGGAAGCCCGCGGTCACGTCGCCGAGGTAGTTCGGCGTACCGACGATGAGACCGTCCGCGTGGCTTATCTTCTCGAGCACCGGCTGAAGGCCGTCCCGGCAGACGCACTCGCCCATATGCTCCGGCAGCTTACACCCGAAGCAGGACACGCATCCGGTGAACTTCTCGAGCCTGTACAGGTCGATGACCTCGACCTCCGCACCCGCGCTCTCCGCGCCGCGCGCGGCCTCGCGGACGAGTATGGACGTGTTCCAGCCGGTGCGCGGGCTCGCGTTTACGGCAACGATGTGTTTCATGCAAAGCACCTCCGAGTATATTGTTGAAGGTCGGTTCGTTCGTGACAGCGCGGCCGGCTCCGAGTTTATCGGTTGCATCGCTCTATTTTGCGTCGCATATATGCCTCGAAGCCCGGCAAACGCCGCTGCGGCGCGCATACATATTCCACCAATATACCGAATTATATAACGAGCGCAAGGATGTGTCAAGACCGCGCCATATCAGCAGGCGGAGCCCGCAACCCTCCAGCGGGGAAGCCCCCGCGAGCATTCGCGGGGCGAGCCCCGCGTCCCTAGGTAGAGCGGAGCTCTACCGACACATTGCGGGGGCACTGCCCCCGCACCCCCGGCGGGGCTGTGCCGCCCCGCACCCCTGCATTACTTTTTGCTCGCGCAAAAAGTAATCAAAAAGCGCGCTTAAGGGAGAGGGCTTTGCCCTCTCCCTTAAAAATCCCTCTCCCAATACAGACACACAACCGCAACCCACATAACAGGACAAACTCCGTATCAAACAAATCCGTCATCCGACCGGGTGAGTTTCTGGGGATACAATATCCGACTTTCCCACTATATCGACGACATCGAACAGTTCCTGCGTAGTAGAAATAAAAGTCCGGTCCTACGCTCACACTATAAGCGTAATGCAGATGCTATCCCGAGAAAACGAAACTTTCGGTTCTAGTGGAAAGTATGAGCGTAGACGCTTGTACTAAGCTGCGGACGGGCGTCCCGCGTAGCAGAGATTTTCCGGTTAAGGAAAGAGGGGTACAAAGGGGAGAAAACCGTTGGTTTTCTCCCCTTTGTGTGCTTTTTGGTTACTTTTTGCACAAGCAAAAAGTAACGCAGGGCGCGGGGGCGCCGCCCCCGCAAAGTGCCGGTGAGGCTCTGCCTCACTCAGGGACGCGGGGCCCGCCCCGCGAATGCTCGCGGGGCTTCCCCGCTGGATGGGTGTGGGCTTTGCCCACTTAGGGACGCTGGGCCGCCCCCGCGAATGCTCGCGGGGCTTCCCCGCTCGATGGGAGTGGGCTTTGCCCGCTTTGGTGCGGGGCTTTCCCGCTATTCGGGCGCGGGTGCTTGCCCCGCAAATCTGCGGGCTCCGCCCGCAGATATTGACAATCCTTCGCCGATGCTCTACAATAGTGAGGCGTAAGCGTTTTCCCGCGCGGCGGGACGGACGAAATATCGGCGCGAAAAGGGACATTGTGATGGACAGAACGATAAATTCGGCGTTTCCGTGGAGAGACTTTTTGAAGCGGCTCGCCGTGATAGCTATACCGGTGGCGCTCCAGAACCTGCTGACGACTACCGCGAGCATGGTGGACACGATGATGGTCGCCCCGCTCGGCGAGACGACGGTCGGCGCGCTCGGACTGTGCGCGCAGTTCTCCTCGCTGATGTTCTCCTGCTACTGGGGCTTTGTCGGCGGAGGTAGCCTTTTCTTCTCTCAGTACTGGGGCTCGAAGGAGGACGACGGCATCGAGCGCTCCTACGGCATGACGTGGGTGTGCATGATGACGGTCGCCGTCGTTTTCGGATGCCTTGCGATGTTTGCGCCGGGCGCGGTCATGCGCCTCTATACCGACAAGACGGCGATACAGCAGATAGGCGTGCAGTACCTTCAGATAGTCGGCGCGGCGTACATAATGCAGGTGTTCTCGATGGCGATGAGCAGTCTGCTCCGCTCCACCGAGCGGGTGCGGATACCGCTCGTCGCATCTATCGCGTCGGTCGCGACGAATATCCTCCTCAACTGGGTGTTCATCTACGGAAAGCTCGGGCTTCCCGCCATGGGTATACGCGGCGCCGCGCTCGCGACTACATGCGCCGCCGCCGTGAACGTGCTTGCAATATATCTTATGGCGCGCGGCGTGAGGTACCCGTACCTCTTTCACATTCGCGGACACTTCCGCTGGACGCGCGCGCACCTGAAAAACTACCTCATAAAGTGCTTCCCGATAATCTGCAACGAGCTCCTCATCGGCGTCGGGAACATGCTGATAAACATAACGCTGGGACGTCAGCCCGAGCCGGTGATAGCCGCGATAGCGGTGTTCCGAACGCTCGAGGGACTGATAATCGGCTTCTTTGCGGGATTTTCGAGCGCCGCTTCGATACTCGTCGGCACCTGCGTCGGCGCTGGCGAGCTGAAGACGGCGTATGAGCGCGCAAAGCGGCTCGTGTACCTGTGCAGCGGGATAATATTCTGCGCCGGGCTCGTGCTCCTGCTTATCCACAAGCCGATACTCACCGGGATGGGACTTTCCGGAGAGTCGTACACGGCGGGCTTCCGCTTCCTTCTCATATACGTCGTGGTGTCGCTCATAAGGATGGGAAACTGGATACAGAACGACACCTACCGCGCCTCCGGCGACTCGGTCTACGGCACGACGCTCGAGATAGTATTCATGTATGTGCTCGTGCTCCCCTGCGTATTGCTTTCGGGGTTCGTGTTCAAGCTCCCGTACTGGCTCATATTCATCTTCTGTTACATAGACGAACCGATACGCTACCTGCTCATGCAGATACACCTCTACTCCGGCAAGTGGATAAAGCCGGTAACAGACGTCGGCCGCGCCGCGCTCCCGGCCTTCCGCGAGCAGATGCGGAGAAAAAAGGCATGACGCGCGCAAAAGTTTTTCTTACATTCCGGCCCTGAAATATGTTATAATCGGTATAAAGACGGATGAAAGAAGCTTTGCGCTGCGGAAAGGTGAGTTTTGATGTATCTGGTAGGAGAAACGGTGGTCTACGGGCTCATGGGAGTATGCGTAGTCGAGGCCGTAGGCGAGCTTGATATGCAGGGCGCGGACAAGGGCAGGAGCTACTACACCCTCGCGCCTCTACACCGGGACGGGAAGATATTTGCCCCGGTGGATACGTCGGTCGCCATGCGCCGCGCCATGACGCGGGAACAGGCGATGGAGCTCATTCGCAGCATGCCCGCCATAGAGCGCGACACCTACGAAAGCAACAATCCGCGCATGCTCGACGAGCATTACAGGACGTATCTGAAAAGCGGGGACTGCGTGGATCTCGTGCGGGTCGTGCGGACGGTCTACGCCAAGAGCCGCCTCGCCGCCGAGAAGGGACGCCGCCTCGGTCAGGTGGACGAACGGAGCATGAAGCGCGCGGAGGAGATGCTGTATGACGAGCTCGCCTTTGCCCTCGACATGCGCCCGGACGAGGTGAAGGACTTCATCTGCGTGACGCTGGGAGACAAATAAAACTTCGCTGCAAATCGCGGGCGCGGATTTCATCCGCGCCCTTACCAATTTGCAGCGAAGCCGCCGGACAAGGCGTAGCCTTGCCGGCGGCAGCGCTCCGCTACGCATTCCCACGCGGTCGGCGACCGCGTGGGAGCCCTTCCGATTAAAATGCTCGCCCCGAATGAATCGGGGCTCCGCGAAGTTGCTTGCCTGTGGCAAGCAACTTCAACCGCGCGAACCGGCGCGGAGTGCGGCTCCGCCGTCTTCGACGCACGCTCCGCACAGTACACAGTCGGGACGTCGGCGCGAAGCGCCGACGTCTGATGCGCCCGGAAGAAGGTCGGATGAGGTATTGGTTCGAGGGCGCATTGTACACGCCGTCGGAAAAAATGAATTTAACTCTATTTCGCGCCCTTGGCGCGAAACTCTGCGAGGCTTAGAAGCGGTTATAAAATTAAGGGGGCAGACTTTCGTCTGCCCCCTTCTGTGCACTGTGACATCACTTGCCCGCTATCTCGAGCGTTCTTTCGTAGGCGGCGATGACCGCCTCCATGGCGGCGGAGCGGAACCCGCCCGCCTCGAGCGCGCGGACGCCCTGTATCGTCGTGCCGGCGGGCGAGGTGACGGCGTCCTTGAGAGCTCCCGGGTGCTTCCCGCTCTCGAGCACCATCCGCGCGGCGCCCTCGACCGCGCCCGCCGCGAACGCCACGGCCTTGTCGCGCGGCAGTCCGCACGCGACGCCGCCGTCCGCGAGCGCCTCGACGAACATGTACACGAACGCCGGTCCGCAGCCGGAGACAGCCGCGGCGGCGTCGATGAGGTTTTCGGGTATCCGTTCGAGCAGTCCCGCGGGACGGAGCAGTGCCTCAAAACCCGCAAGCGTCTCTTCGTCCGCGCCGAGCGAGCATATCTGCACCACCCCCGCGCCGATGGCGGCGGGAGTGTTCGGCATTATGCGGATGACGGGGCAGTCCGTGCCGGCGAGCTCGCGTATTCGCTCGCAGGAGACGCCCGCCGCCATCGTGACGAGGGTGTATCCGTCCGTACGCCCGCGCAGGATCGGCGCGATCTCGCCAAACAACCCCTCGAGCATCTGCGGCTTCACGCCGAGGAAGATGAGGCCGCACTCGCGGGCGGCTTCGGCGTTCGAGACGGCGCGCGCGTCCGCGCCGTCACGACGAAGCTCCTCCGCAAGACGCTCCGCCTTTGAGGCGGTGCGGTTGGAGAGCAGGAAGCGGACGCCCGCCGCCACGTCCGACTTCGCCGCCGCGTGCGCGAGGGCGGAGCCCATGTTCCCCGTCCCGATAAATCCTATCGTACCAAACTTTTTCGGCATATCTGTCTCCTTAGCTCCGCCGGCGCGCTGTCTGCGCGCCGGCGGTATACGTTATTTTCTCAAGAGCTTGTAGAATTTGAACTCGCCGGGGGCGATGCCTAGCCGGAAGACCCGCTCGAGCGGCTCGGGCCGGAAGGTCGCCGAGTCGCCGACGCGGACGGGCTGGGGGTTTTTGTGATGCGGCTCGGTAAAGCGCGCGCCGGTCTCCATATCCTCAAAGCCGATGCAGTCCTCGTCTATCAGGGTGAGCTCTATCGGCGTGGAGTAGGCGTGGTAGTTGTAGACGGCAAAGACGTCGTTATCGTACTCGAAGATGCTCGCCTTCGGGTCCGCTCCGAGGTAGACCTTCCCTCCGCGCGCGAACACCTTCGCGATGAAATCCCACACCTCGCGGGGCAGACGGTAGAGGTCGCCGAAGCCGTCCGGGACGTTCAGGATGTTCAGTATGCCGTCGCCGTAGTAGTCCTGGGTGAGGACGGGCGTGGCGTAGTCGTCCACGCAGAGGAGGACATCCGCCCACGTCGCGTTCGTTTTGAAGGTCAGCACCTCGAAGGTCGCGGGCTTCTCCGCGCCGTACACGTTCCCGTTATGTATGTTGAAGTAGTTCATGAGGTACTTCGTACCGGAGACGCGCCGCCCGGTGGGACGTACCGACGTCATGTCGCGTATGCCCTTCTCCCACGTCGCCCGGACAAAGCCGGTGGTGACGACGGCGCGGCCGCCGTCCGCGACGTACCTTTTGAGCTTCGTCATGACCTCCGGGTCGTGCGCCGCGTTTTCCGCGAGGAACAGGACGCGCGCGCTTTCGTCAAACTCCGGCTTCGGCTCGAAGGGTACGCCGCACATTCCGATGTAGTTCATCAGCTGGTCCTCGCCGTCCGAGTCGTAGAGCTCGTAGGCGGAGACGCCGACGGGACTTCCCACCCGGTCGAGCAGAGCGTCCACGCGCCGCAGGTCGGTGCCGAGCGGCGGGAGACTGTCGCCCCGCGTCACCGAGGCGAAGTTGAAAAGCATCAGCTCGCGCGCCTTTGCAAAGAGCGTGAGGTTTGCCTGTTCGAGCCACATGTTCTTCGCGCCGGAGGCTCCGCCGAGGTCGATCCAGCCGCCGCCGTTCCTGCCGGGCGCGACGTTCGAGAGATAGCGGACGAGGCTGTAGCTGAGGTAGCGCTGGAGGTGCTGATCGTTGAAGCCGGGCGCGCGCGACTCGGTGCCGGTGTATATCATGTCGAAGATGTCCTTCTGCTTTGCCGGATTGTAGCCGCAGGTCTGATAGCTCTCGTACCAGTTCGGGTACTTTATGATGAAGTTGCAGTTCGGGTTGACCTCCTTCGCCGCCGCGACCGCCTCCCGCGAGAATTCCTCCATCTGCGCTAGCTTGAATTCCTCCCATGTCCGCTCGCCCTTCGCCTCTATGCAGAGCTTGCAGCGGCAGGAGGTGAAGAAAAAGTCGTCAAGAATTATCTCGTCAAACATCCCCGCCGTATAGCGGACGATCTCGAGGAACCGCTCACGATGCCTCGGGTCGGAGAAGCAGAATGTGTCAAAGATTGCGGGCTTCGGACGGTCGCCGATGCTCACCGTCGCGGTGATGCCGCCGGAGACCTCGAACCCGTTCTTCAGAAAGAGCTCCTTTACGGCAAGCATCTTCTCCTTCGGAATGTCGGTGAGACCCCGGTGCGTCTCGAGATACACCTTGTCCATGGCGGTGTACCGCTTGCAGTAGTCGATGTCTCGCTGTATCTGTTCGAGCGTGGCGTTTTCGAGGTAGTAGGCAAAAACGTAACCGCAAAGTCTGAAATTCCTATATTTTTCCATCAAATTTCCCTCCCTGTGCAGTATTTCGGCGTTATACGCTTAACGATATTATATATCGCAAGAGAAGCTCTTGCAATATCCTTTTCCGAGAAACGGAAAGGTCCGGCGCGCTCGGACGGATGCGCGCGCCGCCGAAGCCTCCGAATACGGCGCTGCCCGGCGGATGTCCGCCGGGCAGCAATGATTTTGACTTAACTTTTGCCGCGCGCTCACTCGACTATGAGCGAGACGAGACGTTCGAGGATGGTAGCGACCTCGGCGCGGGTGGCGTATCCGCGAGGATCAAGCGCGCCGCCGCTGCCGTTGATGATGCCGGAGCCGACCGCCCACCGCATCGCCTCTGCGGCGTAGGACGAGACCTTGCCGCTGTCGCTGAAGCCGCCGAGGTCGGCGGGCGTGCCGCCGTCCACGCCGAACTTCCCGGCGTAGCGGTAGATCATCAGGGCGAGATCTTCGCGGGTGACGCTGTCCGACGGACGGAAGTCGCCGCCCGAATAGCCGTTGATTATGCCGGCACCGCTCGCCCACGCGATGCCGTCCGAGTACCACTTGTCGGAGGCGACGTCCTTAAAGGCGGTGTCGCCGGTGGACTTGGTCTCGTTTTCAAGCCTCCAGAGAACGGTGGCGACCATCGCGCGGTCGGTGTTTGCCGTCGGGGAGAACTTACCGCCGCCGGTGCCGCCGAAGAGCTCGCGGGAGGATGCAAATCCGACCGCGCTCTCGTACCATGCGCCGCTCGCAACGTCCGAGAAGGTCTTGGTGGCATTCACGAGCTTCACCGTGCAGGAGCCGTCAAGGAGCGCCTTCACGGAAGCGCCGTCCGCTACGGACTTCCTTATCACGGTCTCGGCGCCGTCCTCGCCGACTATGACCGCTACGGTCTTGCCGCCCGCGGGCAGAGCGACCGAGAGGCCGCCGTCTATCTTATCAAGAGTTTTGGAACCGGTCGCCGCCTCGAAGCGGACACCGTCCCCGGACTTCGTGACCGTCAGGGCGAGGCCGCCGTCCTTGGAGAGAGCGGCGAGCGCCTCGGCGCTGACGGAGACGTCCGCAAGCCCGGTGCTGAGCTTCAGGTCGAGTCCCGCGTCGGCGACCTTTGCGGTGTTCTCGGGAGTGATGGACAGGCTCACCTTGTCCGCGCTGCCGTCTATCTTGGGCGCTACGACGAGGCTCGCCGCGCCGGACGCGCCGGCGTCGGCTATGCCTCCGAGCAGTACGTCCTCGGAAACGGAGACGCTTGCGGCTCCGCCGGCATCGACCGTGGCGTCGGGAGTGATGGTGACGCTCGTCGGGGCGGACGGGGTGAATACCGTGCCGCCTGCCGTGCCGCCGCCGAGACCGCCGAGACCGCCGGCAGCTCCGCCGCCGAAGCCTCCGAATCCGCCGGACGCGCCGCCGGCGCTTCCGCCCGCGGGAGCGCCGCTTCCGCCGGCCGTACCGCCGGTGCTTCCGCCCGTGCTGCCGCCGGTCGAGGGCTCTGTGCTCGGCTGGGTGGAGGGCTCAGCGGAGGGCTGGGTCGAGGGCTCGACAGAGGGTTCGGTGGAAGGATCTGTCGAGGGTTCGACGGGCTTTGCCGTCACCGCGACGGGCGCACTGCCGGCGACCGTCGTATAGTTGGAACTGTTCGGAGTAAAGGTCCAGTTGTAGTACGCGGTCTTGACGCTCTTGGAGAGCACAACCTCCGTCGGATCGTCCACTCCGCCGACCTTGTCCCATGCGACCGTGCCGCTGACCGGCTCGCCCTTCGCACCGGTGGCGGTCACAGTAAGCTTCGACTGACTGAGGGTGTCGCCCTCGTCCACTCCGCTCGCGGTCACCTTAACGGTGGGTGTGGCGGGCGCGATGACAAGGGTGGTATTCATAGAGTTGGTTGTGTAGTTCGAGAGTTTGGAAGCGTCCGCCGTGACCTTTACCTTGTAGGTTCCGACATTCACGGGCGCGGAAGTGTTGTAGCTGCTGCCGCCGTCGGAGCTGTATTCGACATTCACAGTTGCGCCGCAATCAGAGACACCTTCGATGGTGTGAGGATTGCCGTCATAGGTGACGCTCGTCTCGCCGGATATGGCGAGGTCTGCGGGCATGGTATCGACTCCGGATATCAAAACATATCCGTGGACTTCGGTGTAGTTCTTCGAGGACGGCTTGAATACGTACTCGAGGCTCTGCTCCTCCGAAGTAATCAGTTTGTTTTTCGACGCGGCGGTGAGCTCGACCGTGCCGGGAACCGGCTCGCCGTTGTACGGGTTGCGGTAGGTGGCCTGTATTGACTTTTCGATAGTGGAGGCGAGCTGGCCGATCTTACCCTTCGGCGCGACGACGTCCACCTTCTGCGGTACGGCAGGGAGAACCTCGATGTCGCCGTCCACCCGATAGATTTGGTAGTTCCCGGCGCTGCCCGTTGCGTTGATACCGTAAGTGTCCACAGGCGCCGTGGGCGATGTACCGTTGCTTGCAAGGACTATCTGGATGCTGTCTGCCGCATCTATCTTTGTGGAACCGATGTCATTCGGGCTGGGAACTGCGGAGACCTTCGCAAAGTCGGCGCTGACGATGTTCATGCTCTGACCGTAGAACTTGTGGAGTTCTTGCAGCTGAACGATGATTTGCCTCGGGAAGATCTCGCTGTATACCGTGACAGACTCGGGAAGGACGTACTTATCCGTGTTGTTGCCGGTGATCACGGTGCCCTTTTTGAAGGTTATCGTCACGGCCTTGTTCTTTCCGACATTGCCGTCTTCAAATGTTGCCACGAGGCAGTCCTTGCCGATGAGATCGCCGCACTTCAGGTTAATATTGTCACCGGAGAGGCCGTTGTAAACAGCAAAGCTCATTATCTGTCCGGTGGAAGTTCCGTTTGAATAGGGACGGGAATAGACCTCAATGGCAAACGTCAGCTCGCGCTTCTTTATGGTGTACACCGTCGAGGCCGCTGCGCCGGTGTAGCCGTGCCTCGGCTGAATGGAGGCGCGCACGTCGTATTCGCCGGGATTTGTCGGCGCGGTCTCGGTCCACTCGTTCTCGGAGCCACCATGGGGTCTGTACTGGACATAGACGCTGTCCGAGCTCGCCTGACTGTCTGCCCTGTTGGTCTTGAAGGTCAGGGGCTGTGGGCGGCCGTTATACTGGACCTCGGTCGTCGTGGGGGTGAGGGTGGTGAAAACCATCGCGCCGGATTCGGGGTTGTAGATGCCGTCGCCTATCTTGACGGCGATATTGCTCTTATAAGGCTCATAATTTGCGGTATCGTCCGGGGTGAAGGTAAAGGGGGCAATGCAGAATTTTACGCCCTCTATCGTCTGACCGGGGTTGTCCCATGTGAACTTGCCGGCCACCGTGCCGCAGCCGTATGGATTGACAAACGTGCCGGAGGGGACGTTGCCGCCGGCCGATTCGCCCGCGTTGGAAAGGGTGGTGCCCCGCGTGAGCTCCTTGACGTATATCACTTCGGGCTTAGGCGTGACCTTTGCGACGGTTATCGCGGTCGTGCCGGAGAAACTGAGGTCGTAGATGCCCTCGTTGGCGATATCGGTGTAGTCGTAATTGTACGGGCTCGACGACGCGGATGCGTCAGCCCTCACACCGTCGCCCCAGAGAGCGGTCACGCCGAGGTCGGCGAGCGTCTTGCCGTTGAACTCGGGATCGACGCACGTGACAGTTATGTCTGCGGGGTCAATCACCTCGCCGTAGTGCTTGGTGATGCTCTCGGGCGGTGTGACGGTGACCGGCTTGCGCGCCACGTTGATTTTGAGGTTTACCGGCCAGCCGACGCGGCTGTTCCTGTCCATAAAGACTATGGTCTCCGTGGTGCCGCCGTCCTTGCTCACAGGTGCGTCTGCCCTCACGCTGACGGTGAGGGTCGCGGTGTTGCCCGCCTGTTCGGCGTGGCCGTATGTCCCGGTGCTCCACGCGAAGTTGAAGCAGGCGGAGTGGCTGACAACGGCGATGTCCATAATGCCCCAGTTGTTGGGATTACCGGCGGGTGCTGTATCGCCCGACGTGTTGCCGTTGTTTTTGAAGGTGAGCTTGAGAGGTTCGACGTTTATGCTGCCGTAATTGACCGTTCCGAAGTCGTAGGTCTGGGTCTCGTCGGTTGCGCGAATGTCTTCGCCGACCTCTTTCCCTTCCTTAGACTTCATGCTTGCAGTGACCGAATAGTCCCAGTGCGACTGGTGGCTGGAGAATAAGGGCGTGCCGTCCCCCGCCGCGAGAGCGGGCGCCGGCAAGGCGCTCAACACCATGCACAGGACGAGAAGCAGAGAGATGTATCTGTGTTTCATTGGGTACCTTCTTTCCGCCGCGGCGTGCGCGGCCGGGAGATATGTGGCCTTCGGGAAAGAAGCGCTCCCGAAGCCGATGGGTATTCCTATATAAAGTATACTATACGGCTCGCGGAATTGCAAGGAAATTAACGCGGCTGCGGCGGCGGAAAAACTGTGAAATTTTTACAAATTTTGTCTGCCGCGCGGCGTGGGCTCAAACTCCGCCGCTCGGCAAAAACGGGAAATATCCGCCGGGATATGGAAACTTAATAATTATTGTGGTATACTGTTTTCCGGCAATGCGCCCCGCGCGCGTTTTCGGGGCGGCAAAGGAGGAACCTGGAATGAAAAACGTGCTTGTGACGGCGGGCGGGACGTCCGAGCCCATCGACGGCGTCAGGAGCATCACGAACACCGGCACCGGACGGCTCGGCAGTCTCATAGCGGACGAGCTCGCGGCGTCGGAGGACATGCGCGTCATATACGTCTGCTCGGAGAACGCCGTGCGGCCGAGGTCCGGGCGGGTCGAGAAAGTCGCGATAAAGTCGGTGTATGATTTGCAGGACGCCGTCCGGCGTCTCTGCTCCGAGCGGAGGATAGACGCCGTTATCCACAGCATGGCTGTAAGCGACTACACGGTGCGCGCCGTCTCTACGGCGGCGGCGCTCGCGGCGGCGCTCGGGGACGGACGTTCCGACGCAGACGCCGTGCTCCGTGCCATGGAAAAAACGGACGTCCGCCGCGCGGAGGGCAAGCTCTCAAGCGGCATGACCGACCCGCTCATTCTTCTCGAACGGACGCCGAAGGTGCTGCCGCAGTTTAGAGAGCTCGCGCCGGACGCGGTGATAGTCGGCTTCAAGCTGTTGAGCAACGTCACAAAGGACGACCTGCTCGACACCGCGCTCCGTCTGCTGCAAAACAACGGCTGCGACTACGTGCTCGCAAACGACGCGGCGGAGGTCTCGTCGGAGCGGCACGTCGGCTATCTGCTCGACGGCGAGCGCCGGTACGTTCGGTACGAAACAAAGCGGGATATAGCGAAAGGGATAGCGGAGACCGTCACAAAGGAGATGCAAAGAAGACAATGAACATTCTGCTCGGAATAACCGGAAGCATAGCCGCCTACAAGGCGGCGGACATAGCGAACCGTCTCACAAAGGACGGACACGGCGTCTACGCGATAATGACGCGGGCGGGCGCGGAGTTCATCACTCCGCTCACGCTCCAGACGCTCACGAAGAACAAGGTGTACACGGATATGTTCGAGCCGTATATACCGAGCGAGGTGGAGCATATCTCGCTTGCGAAGCGCGCGGATCTGTTCCTCGTCGCGCCGGCCTCCGCCGACTTCATAGCGAAGGCGGCGGCGGGCATAGCCGACGATATGCTGACGACGGTGTTCCTCGCCGCGAGCGGCATTCCGAAGCTAATAGCGCCCGCCATGAACACCGCGATGTACGAGAACCCGATAACTCAGCGGAACATCCGCACGCTCGGGGAGTTCGGCGTGGAGTTCATCGAGCCGCGCGAGGCGCGCCTCGCGTGCGGCGACCTCGGAAAGGGCGCGCTCACGGAGGTGGACGTCATCCTCGCGGCGGTGAAGAAAGCGCTGGGTGAGTAGTATGGAAAGAGCGGACATATCCGAGCTGAAGGATTTTCTCATAGGTAACGCGCAGGACTTCGACGCCATGACCGGCTGCACCGCGATAATCGCGCCGGAGGGCGCGTTCTGCGGCGTGGACGTGCGCGGAGGGTCGCCCGGCACGCGGGACACCGACGCGCTCGACCCGATAAACAACCGCCGCGTCGTCCACGCGGTACTGCTCTCCGGCGGAAGCGCCTACGGGCTTGACGCCGCGGGAGGGCTCATGCGCCTGCTCGAGGAGAAGCATATCGGCAGGGACATGGGCGTCACCGTCGTGCCGAACGTATGCAGCGCGATACTCTTCGACCTCGGCGTGGGAAGAAGCGACGTGCGTCCCGACGCCGCCATGGGCAGAGCCGCGGGCGAGAGCGCCTTCCGCCGCGAGCCGTTCCGCAGCGGGAGCTTCGGCGCGGGCACGGGCGCGACCGTCGGCAAGTGCAACGGTCCGAAGAACGCGATGAAGGGCGGCGTCGGCGCGGCGGCGTACAGGAACGGCGACCTCCTCGTCGGCGCGGTGTTTGCCGTCAACTGCGTGGGCGACGTTCTCGAGCGTGGCGAGACGGTCGCGGGCGCGAGGGAGGACGGCTCGCTCGCCTTTGCTTCGAGCGAGCGGCTGATGCTCATGCGCGAGCCGCCGAAGGAGGCGGGCGTCGGCGGGAACACGGTGATAGGATGCATCATCACGAACGCCGCCCTCAACAAGGCGCAGGCGAAGCGCCTCGCGGGTCAGGGTCACAACGCGATAGCGCGGGCTATCCGCCCCGCGCACTCGATAGCGGACGGAGACACGGTGTTCGCGATGTGCAGCGGGAAGGTGCCGGCGTTCCAGGACGCGGTGAGCATCCTCGCCGCGCACGCGGCGGAGGCCGCCATACTCGACGCGGTGAAGAACGCGGAGACCTACGGCAGCTACATGTCCTGCCGCGAGCGGCTTGAGAAGCTGAAATAGCCGAGAGTATACACGCGCCCGGCTCCGACCGTCGGAGCCGGGCGTTTCTGCGTCCGAAATTTTCGTGCGCCGCGCGGAGACGGACTTCGTGGCGCGGCTTTGCGGAAAAGGAACGCCCGCGGTGGAGTCCTCAGAGAAGATTCCGCGCTTGAGACGGCGCGGAGGCAGTACTGAGGATATGATATCGGTCGGTTTTTTGGTAGAAAGCGCTGAAATATTTCGCGGGAATTGACCGTCGGCGCGGAATATGCTAAACTCCGGGTGAGAAGACCGCTTCTCATAAGAAAAATACGAGAAGGAGAGAAAACTATGGGTATTCTTACATATAACGACAGGGAATTTCTGATGGACGGCGAGCCGTACACCATAATATCCGGCGCGATGCACTACTTCCGCATCCCGCGCGAGTACTGGCACGACCGCCTTCTGAAGCTGAAGGAGTGCGGCTTCAACACCGTCGAGACCTACACCTGCTGGAACCTGCACGAGCCGAAGGAGGGCGTGTTCGACTTCTCGGGTATGCTCGACATAGAGGCGTACATCGAAACGGCGGCGTCGCTCGGCCTCAACGTCATACTCCGCCCCGGCCCTTATATATGCGCGGAGTGGGAGTTCGGCGGCCTCCCCGCGTGGCTGCTCTCCTACGAGGGCATGGCCATACGCTGCAACGACGGGACGTTTGTCTCGAAGGTCCGCCGCTACTACGCCGAGCTTTTCCGGCACGTCGCTCCGCACCTCTGCACGCGCGGCGGGAACGTCATAATGGTGCAGATAGAGAACGAGTACGGCTCCTACGGCGACGACAAGGACTATCTCCGCGCGATAGTGGATATCTACCGCGAGTGTGGCGTGGACTGCACGCTCTTCACCTCGGACGGGCCGACGTGGTTCATGCTGAACGGAGGGACGCTTCCGGAATATCTGTGCGTCGCGAACTTCGGCTCGCGGCCGAAGCAGAGCTTCGAGATGCTCACAAAGTTCCGCCCGAATCAGCCGTCCATGTGCGGAGAATACTGGTGCGGGTGGTTTGACCACTGGTACGAGGAGCACCACGTCCGCGAGGCGGAGGAGATGGCGGGGCTTTTCCGCGACATGCTCGACTGCGGCGCGTCGCTGAACTTCTATATGTTCCACGGCGGGACGAACTTCGGCTTCATGAACGGTGCAAACTACGCGGAGGGCTATCAGCCCACCACGACAAGCTACGACTACAACGCCCTTCTCAGCGAGGCGGGCGACATGACACCCGCGTATTACGAGGTAAGAAAGATAATCGAGGAGAAGTACGGCGCTCTGCCGCCGCTCACCTCGAAGAACTCCGAGAAGAAGGCATACGGGAAGGTGAAACTCACCGAAAAGGCGTCCCTGCTCGACGTATATAAGGATATATCCGAGCCGGTGAAGACGCCCGCACCCAAGTTTATGGAGCAGATAGGGCAGGGGTACGGCTTCACGCTGTACTCGACCGAGGTGCGCGGCCCGCAGGAGGAGCTGCCGCTGAGGTTTGACTGTGTCCACGACCGCGCGATAGTGTACATTGACGGCGTGATGAAGGGCATCGTCGAGCGCTCGCGGCGCTCGGACGAGATAAATCTCGGGCTCGGCGTCGGGGAGAAGGTTCGGCTCGACATACTCGTCGAGAATATGGGGCACGTCAACTACGGCCCGAAGATGGGCTTTGCCGACCGCAAGGGCATCGCCGGCGTGCGGTTCGGCCAGCAGAACCACTACGGCTGGAAGATGTATCCCCTCGAGATGCGCGACCTCGGCGGCGTGAAGTATGAGGCGTGCGAGGGCGGCGTCGATACGGCCTCCTTCCTGCGCGGAACGCTTGAGATCGAGGGTCGTCCGTGCGACACCTTTATCCGGCTCGACGGATTTCACCACGGCTTCGTCGCGGTCAACGGCTTCAACCTCGGCAGGTACTACAACGACGCGGGTCCGCAGAGGACGCTGTACTGCCCCGCGCCGTTCCTCCGCGAGGGAAAGAACGAGATAGTCGTCTTTGAGACCGACGGCTCGGCCGGGTGCGAGATAGAATTTACGGCGGAGCCGGATCTCGGAGGATGCGCGAAGTAAACTTCGCGGGATCTGCGGGCTATGCCCGCTGATTGCAGCGGCGGTGTACCGCTAATATGTGAATTGCAAATTGAGCGTAAGGAAGAACCGCTCTCCCGTTCCGTCCTCGTTCTCGCAGAACTCCAGCTTGAGGCGGTACGGGTACTCGGTTTCCATCGTTTGCTGAGCATCGTACAGGACACTCACCATGCAAGCATACTTATTTCCCTCCGCCGCACCGGTCGCGTACCGGTAGTCTGCCGTTTCCTCCAACCTTTTCACGCGGTCGCTCACATCCTGCCACTCGCCGTCCTTCAGCATCTCGAGAGTGATTCTCGCACCGTCGAGGTATATTCCGGTGCCCTCGTTTTTTCGCAGGACAATGTTCATCCCGACAATATATTCCGGTCTGGACCCTAGGCAGGCCGAGATCACGTCGAACCGTTTCTCCGTCGCCTCGGGAACGGTAAGCGTAAACGTGATGTGATACAGCTCGTCGCCGGTGGTGTACTCGTAATACTCCGCGTTTTCCGACTCCCGGAAGTACAGTGTGACGCGGTAAGTCCCCGGGTCGCTTGCGGGTATGCCGTAAATATGCGCCGACTCCCACTGAGCTTCTCCGACGTACAAGCGTGCATAAGGGGGCTCACCGAACATCAAAGTACTGTAATACCGGACCCCGAGCTCACCGTACTCGACCCACTCGCCGTCCTCGAGACGCTCTATGTGTTTCTTGGGATAGCTGTCCTCCTCACCCACCGCTTCCCCGTTTCTGTAGAGCACCGATGTAAAAGCTATATCCTTTGACATCGTGAAATTCACCTTCGCCTCTTCGTCCGTAGAGCTCATATAGTCCCATTCGACGCTGTCCGCCCGGAGGATGTCTACGTCACCCTCGCAGTCCGTTATCAGCGTCTTCGGATGGGTGAAGGTGTACACGTCGCGCACCATACCGAAGTCCGGATTCGGATCCACCCGCGCCCGACGCACGAGCACCTCCGCCGTCGCAAGCGCGGCAAATACCAATATTGTAACTACCGCAAACAGTATCTTCTTTTTCATTTCGATTGCCTCCCTTTTTCGATGTTCTATCCGTATATGTCCGAAGGAGGCGTTTTGAGGACAAATATTTTTCAAAATTTCAAAAATTTTTTCGCGGCAGACAGGCGCCGCCTGTCCTTTATTTCGCGGGCTGTTTTGTCATGTGAATATGCGGACAGCGCGGACAAGCCCGCGCGTCCGGCGCCCGGTACGCCGCGCCGCGTTGGGCGTGATACGGCAGGTTGCCACGAAAGCCTGATCTTTCGGGTGTTACAAATGGCACATTTTACAAAAATAGCAGCCGCGCTTGACAGGGCAGACGCTCCGCGCTATAATAACGACTGTAATAAATGTTACAGTTCGAAGGTGTTGATATGTTGACTGCGGAAATTGAAGAGATACTTCGCGGCGGCGTGCTGTTTAACGGCGAGGACGTACCCGGCTGGCTCTGCGAATCGGCGGAGCGCGCGAGCTTCGCGCGCGGAGACGCGATATACACACCGGCGGACTTCCGCCGCGCGCTCGGCGTCGTCGTCTCCGGCCGCGTGGACGTGGAAAACGAGGCGGGCGTACACCTCAACCGGCTCGGTCGGGGCGGGATGTTCGGCGTCGCGGCGGCGTTCGGCGAGCCCGAGCACTACATCTCGACCGTCCGCGCGGCGAGCACGTGCGAAATAGCCTTCATTCCGGGAATACTTCTCGAGAGGCTCTTTCGCGAAAACCCGGACTGTGCGGTGCGCTACATCGGCTTTCTCACCGACCGCGTCCGCTTCCTGAACGCGAAGATCGAGAACTTCACCGCCCCGAATATCCCGAATGCGCTAGAACTATGGCTCGTCAGCGCGAGCGGCGGGAAGCCGACCTTCGCCGTTCAGAGCTGGAGCGGCGTCAGCCGCGCGCTCGGCATTTCGCGCACCTCGCTCTACCGCGCGCTCGACATTCTCGAACTGAACGGAAGAATATCCCGTGACGGGAAAAATGTTACCATATTGGAGGACAAATAAGATGAAAAGACGTATTATCGCACTTATCCTTGCCGTAATGATGCTCGCGGCTCTCGCCGGCTGCGGCAGCGGAAGCACGACCTCCGCCGAACCCAGCACCGAGCCGAGCACCGCCGCTTCCACCGAGCCCACCGAAGCCGCTTCCGTCGAGCCGAGCGAGGTTCCCTCCGAGGAGCCGTCGGAGGAGCCCGCGGAGGAAGTCCCCGCCGAGATAAAGGTCGCCGCCATGAAGGGTCCGACGGCTATCGGTCTCCTCGGCCTCATGGATAAGTCGGACAACACCCCGGACGAGCTCACCGACAGCTACACCTTCACCCTCGCGGACGCGCCGGACGAGGTCACGGGCGACATCATTCAGGGGAACTTTGACGCGGCGGTCGTTCCCACGAACCTCGCCGCCACCCTCTACAACCGCACCGAGGGCAAGGTGAAGATAGTCGCAAACGTCACCCTCGGCACCCTCTACCTCGTCACCACCCGTGATGATATCTCCTCGGTCTCCGACCTTGAGGGTCTCACGATATGGTCCACCGGCCAGAACAGCACCCCCGAGTACGCGATAGCGTATATCCTCGAGAAGAACGGCGTCACGGCGGACGTGCAGTTTGCCGCCGAGCCTAGCGAGATAGCGGGTCTCTTTGCCGCCGGCACCGCAGACACCGCAGTCCTCCCGCAGCCCTTTGTCTCCAGCCTGCTCATGCAGAACGAGAACATCCACGTCGCCCTCGACCTCACGAAGGAGTGGAGCGCCGTCAGCGAGAACGGCAGCGGTCTCGTGATGAGCGCCGTCATAGTCCAGCAGGCGTTCATAGACGAGCACCCGGACGCCCTCGCCCGCTTCATGAGCGAGTACGAGGCGTCGGTCGAGTGGGTCACGGACGAGGCAAATCTTGACGCCGCCGCGCAGCTCACCGAGAGCTACGGCATCGTCGGCAAGGCCGCCATGGCAAAGGCTGCCATCCCGCAGTGCAACATCGTCTTCGAGTCGGGCGAGAGCATGAAGGCTCTGTCCGCCGGCTTCATCGAAGTCCTCTACAACGCCAACCCGCAGTCTGTGGGCGGCACGCTTCCGGGCGATGACCTCTACTATATCGCACAGTAAGCGGTGGCTCCGCACCGTCTGCGCCGCAGCGGTGTGGCTCGCGCTATGGCAGATATTGAGTATGATAATAGGGCTTGAGCTTTTACTGCCAAGCCCTATTTCTACTGCCGCGCGGCTTTTCGAGCTCGCGGAAACAGGTGAGTTTTGGAGCGCCGTCGGACGGAGTCTGCTGAACATCCTCATAGGGTGGCTGCTCGGCGCGCTCGCGGGCGGACTTCTCGCGCTCGCGACGAACGCGAGCGCCGCCGTCCGCGCGCTGTTCAGCCCGATAATGAGCGTCGTCAAGGCGACGCCGGTGGCAAGCTTCGTGATGCTCGCGTTCGTGTGGATACGCGGCGCGCGCCTGCCCACCTTCTGCACCTTCCTCATGGTGCTTCCCGTAGTCTGGACGAACATACACGAGGGTCTCGGCTCGGCAGACGCCGGACTCCTCGAGATGGCGCGGGCGTTCCGCCTCCGCCGCTCCGCCGTCTGGCGAACGATACGTCTCCCCGCCCTCCTGCCGCACATCTTCGGCGCGGTGCGCGTGAGCCTCGGGTTCGCGTGGAAGGCGGGCGTCGCGGCGGAGGTCATCGCGCATGCGGGGCGGTCGATAGGCGGCTCGCTCTACGACGCGAAGCTCTACCTCAACACGGCGGACGTATTCGCGTGGACCGCCGTGACGATAATCCTCTCGGTGCTGCTGGAGCATGTCTGCGCGGCGCTGATGGACCGCGCGGCGCGCCGCCTCGGCGCGGCGGCCGACGCAAAGGAGGCGACGGCGGCATGAGCATCGTGTTTGAAAACGTCGGCTTCTCCTTCGGGAAAAAGAAGGTCTTCGACGGCTTCTCGCTCGAGATCCCGGACGGCGCGCGCGTCGCGCTGATGGGCGAGAGCGGGAGCGGGAAGTCCACACTCCTCCGCCTTGCGGCGGGGCTTATCGCGCCGCAGACGGGGCGCGTCTCCGGCGTTCCCGAGAGGGTCGGGTTCGTGTTCCAGGAAAGCAGGCTCGTCCCGCAGCTCACGGCGCTCGAGAACGTCCTTCTCGTCCTCGACGGCGTGGCGGACGCGCGCGATACCGCGCGGGCACTCCTCACGGAGCTCGGCCTCGGCGCGGAGACGGACGCGCTCCCCGCGTCGCTCTCCGGCGGGATGGCACGCCGCGTCGCGCTGGCGCGCGCCGTCGCGTACCCCTCCCCTCTCCTGCTGCTCGACGAGGCGTTCACCGGCCTCGACGAAGCGACGCGGCGCGCCGCCGCCGAGGTCGTCCTGCGTCACTCGGAGGGCAGGACGATACTCGCCGCCACCCACTCCGAGGCGGAGGCGGCGCTGCTCGGCGCGGAGATCGTCCGCCTCGACGGGTGAACAGTTCCACGGAGGTTTTTCTATGGCGCAGAACAATGAACGCATATTCAGTATGAAATTTTCCAAGGTCTACCCGCTCCTTGTCGCCAAGGCGGAGCGGAAGGGCCGCACCCGCGCCGAGGTGGACGAGGTGACGGGTTGGCTCACCGGCTACACGCCGGAGCAGCTCGAAGCGCTGCTCGCTTCGGACTCCGACTACCGCTCCTTCTTCGAGAACGCGCCCGCGCCGAACCCGAAGGCGGAGCTTATAACCGGCGTCGTCTGCGGGGTGCGGGTCGAGACGATAGAGGATCCGCTCATGCGCGACATCCGCCGCCTCGACAAGCTCATCGACGAGCTCGCGAAGGGCAAGCCGATGGAGAAGATTTTGAGAAAATAGAGCGTCGCGGCGTTGTACGCGCCGGAGGCGCCGAAATACTTCTCGCTGGAAATCAGTAAGGCGGGCAGACAAAGTCTGCCCGCCGCAATTTTCAGCGCATATTTTACCGCCCGATCATGATCAGATCCGTCGTGGTGATGAGGTTCGATATGCCGTAGCTCACGACGACCGCGTCCGCGCCTACCTGCTCGGCGTAGGCCGCGCCGCCTATCTTGTAGTAGCGCGGGTCGATGAGGTGCACCTCCGAGAAGTGCTCCGCGATGAACGGCGCCTCGCTGTCGGCGTAGCTGTCGCGTATCATGACGAGCACGCCGCCGTCCGGGTTCCGTTCGTTCTTTATTATGACGAGCGGGCAGTTGCCGCCGAGGAAGGTCGAATACTTGTCCTTCTCCTCAAGGAAGCCCTCGACGTACAGCTCGCCGGAGTGCTCGCCCGTCTCGTCCACGCGCGTCACCGAAAAGCCGCTCTCGTCCACCCACGCCTCCATCCTGTCCGGCGCGATGTCCCGCACGCCGGAGGAGGAGTAGGTCGTGCCGTAGAAGCTGTCGGAGAGAACGGTCTTTTCAAACGCGCTCTCCGGCTTCGGTTCGAGACCCATCGCCTCGCAGAGCGCGACATAGCCGTAGTACGCGCCGCGCGTCGTCCAGTGGTGGTCGGTGCGGTAGAAGATGTCCTCCGACACGTGACTTTGCAGCGCGGAGCGCGTATCGACGTACCGCAGCGCGGTGTTTTCCCGGATATAGTCGATGATCTCACCCTGATCCGCCGTCGGCGCGCCGTAGGGAAGTCTCTCCGCCCAGACGTCCGCCGCGGTCGGTATGACCGAGATATAGCCGTCTATCCCCGCCTCGCCGAGCTTTTCCGCGAGGGTGTTCAGATAGCCGAGATTGCGGTCGATGCGGCTATAGTCCGGCTCGTCGAGGCGGGAGATGAGCGTGTCGCCGCAGAGGTACGCGCCGTTGTTCTCCTTCTTGCCCGAGAGCTGTTCCGCCTTGGCCTTCACCGAGACGAAGGTCTCCCGCAAGGGGAACTGGTCGGCGAGGTACTTCTCGAAGTCCTCGCCGAACTCGCCGGAGAAGAACTTCTCCGCCGTGAACTCGGGAGCCTGCGCGAGCACGCGGTTCTCGTTCTCGGAGAATTCCGCGTCCGGCAGGATGAGCATCGCGACGCCGAACACCGCGATAAACACGCAGAAGAGCGCCGTGAGCGCGATATTCAATGCTTTCATCACTCGTCACCCCCTCAGAAGCGGAAATACAGGAACGGGTTGTAGCTGGTGTTTACGAGATACGCCGTGCAGAGCACGAGCGCCGCCGCCGCGAGGACGAGAGCGCCCGCGGCGCGGGGCTTCTCGTGAAATCCCTTCCAGAGCTTCTTCACAAGCGGCGTCGAGCCGACGCCCGCGAGGAGCAGCACCGGTCCGAAGCTCGCGAGGTAGTAGAAGAACTCGCTCCCCGAGGCTCCGCCCGCGAACATCGCGCGGAGATAGAGACCCATGCTGCCGAAGTCCTCCACGGCAAAGAGCACCCATCCGACGATTATGAGGAATATCGCGTAGACATGTCCCACCCAGCGCGGCGCGCGCTCGAGCGCCTTCAGCAGGAAGGTCTTTTCGAGCATCAGTATCACCGCGAAGTAGAGCCCCCACACGAGGAAGTTCCAGCTCGCGCCGTGCCAGAAGCCGGTGAGCGCCCAGACGACGAGGATGTTGCGGTACTGACGCGGCAGTCCCCTCCTGCTGCCGCCGAGCGGGATGTAGACGTACTCGCGGAAGAACGATCCGAGCGAGATGTGCCACCTCCGCCAGAACTCGGTTATCGACCGCGAGATATACGGATAGTTGAAGTTTTCCGGGAACTCGAAGCCGAACATTCTCCCGAGGCCTATCGCCATATCCGAGTAGCCCGAGAAGTCGAAGTATATCTGGAAAGCGTAGGCGATTATCCCGAGCCACGCGAGCGGCGCGCCGACGGTCGTGAGGTCGCTCGCCTTCACCGCGTCCCACAGAGCGCCGACGTTGTTCGCGACGAGCACCTTCTTTGCAAGCCCCGCGCAGAAGCGCGAGACGCCCGAGGCGAAGCGGTCAACGTTGTGACTGCGAAAATCTATCTGCTCCGCGAGCTCCTTATATTTGATTATCGGACCCGCGATGAGCTGCGGGAAGAGCGTCACGAACATTCCGAAGGAGAGGATGTTCCGCTGGACCTTCGCGTCCCCGCGGTAGACGTCTATCGTGTAGCTCATGGTCTGGAAGGTGTAGAAGGATATGCCTATCGGAAGCGCCAGCCCGAGCGGTTTCACAAAGCCCACGCCGAGAGCGTTCAGGTTCTCGGCGAAGAAATCGTAGTACTTGAAAAACAGCAGCAGCGCGAGGTTGAAGACGACGCTCGACACCACCGCGCCCTTCGCCGCGCGGAGATTTCCCTTCTTCTTTGCGCGCTCGACAAGCATTCCGTGCGTGTAGTCTATGGCTATCGACGCGAACATGATAAGTATATACACCGGCTCGCCCCAGCCGTAGAAGATGAGGTTGCAGACGAGCAGGACCGCGTTCCGCGCCCTCAGCGGCGTGAGGTAGTACGCCGCGAGCGTCACCGGCAGGTACGCGAACATGAAAACAAGGCTCGAAAATACCAAGCTGTTCTCCCCTCTCGTGTGTCATTTCGGAGGTAAACGAATCGGCGGGGCGGTGCTGCCCGTCCCGCCGTGCAAAAGTTTTGTACAAATTCGCAAGCGTGATTTCTCGCAAGACGCCTCGCAGAGTTTCGCCGCTTTAGCGCCTGTTCGCGCGGACGGCGCCTCGCGCCGACGTCCCGACAAAGCCTCGCAGAGTTTCGCGCCGAAGGCGCGAAATAAATCCAATCCGTTTTTTCCGGCGGCGTGTACGTCGGAAAAAACTCCTCTCGCGTAGCGTGCGTCGATTTTCCGCCGCAGGCGGAAAACTCGGCGCGTAGCGGAGCGCATGCCGTCGGCAAGGCTTTGCCTTGTCCGACGGCTTCGCGGGAAATTGGTAAGTGAGCGCGCGAAGCGCGCTCACGCGATTTCCCGCGAAATTTTTAAAACGCGGCCTTGAAATTCTCCGCCATCTCCGCCGCGTGCGTGCTCACGACAAAGAGGACGTAGTCGCCCTCCTGCACGAGCCCGTACTGCTTTACGAGCTCATACTGCTCGGGGAGGTAGGTCGCCCATGTCTGCTCGAGCGAGGCGACGCGGTTCTCGATAGCCTCCACCACGGCGTCCATGTTCCCCGACTTCACCTTCGCCGCGAAGAACTCGGTCGCGGTGACGTTCATGAGCGGGAACTTTCCAGCGTACTCGTCGAGCATCGACAGGTCTATGCCGTAGGTGTCGCCGACGATGCCGTCGTCAAAGTCCATCATGGCGGGCAGATCGTCGTAGTCCTCCGCGACCTTGTCCATGAAGCTCTTGACGTCCGCAATGTCTTCATAGCCGCCGGACGTGCCGCCGGGGTTGGAGTCCGGCTCCTCCGAAGGCTCGTCGGTCGCGGGCGCGGACGCGGACGGCTCTACGGACGGCACGGTCGAGGGTTCGGTGCTCGCGGTGCCGTTTCCGCCGCCGCAGGACGCAAGTCCGAGCGCAAGCGCAAGCGCGAGGATAAGTGCGGCGATGCTTCTCTTTTTCATAAAGTCTCTTCCTTTCGAGATGTATTTTTCTAAAGCCGCCGCGCGGCCGGGTATCCCGTGTATTATGTTCCCTTCTCCGGGAATTACTCGTAGGTCGCCCTGAAGTAGTCCGCTATCTCGGCGGCATGCTCGTTTATAACAAAGAGTATATAGTCTCCCTTTTTGACTATCTCATACTTCTGCACCAGCTCGTACTGGTCTACGAGGTACGTTGACCACTGTTCCTTGAGGTAATCCAGCCGTCCCTCGATGCCCTCGTTGACGCTTTCCACGTTGTCAGACTTGACGTGCGCGACGAAGATCTCAGTCGCGTGTACGTTCATCAGCGGAAACTTTCCGGCGTACTCCTCAAGAAGGGACGGGTCGATATTGTACCAATCGCTGATAATATCGTCGTCAAAGTCCATGCTCGCCGGGCTCTCATAGCTGCTGTAGACGGCCTCCACGAAATCCTTGACGTCCGCGTTCTTCTCCAGCTCGGGCAGCTCGACCTCTTCGGAGGGCCCCGGCGATTCGGAGGGCTCTCCCCCGCCCATGCCTCCCGGCTTGACCCAGCCGGCTATCGGCGGCGCGGAAGGAATCGGCTCCTCCGATGTCTCCGGCTCATCGGACGGCTCGGCCGTGCTCGGGACGTCCGACGGCTCGGGCGTCGCGCTCGGCTCGGCGGACGTCGCGGGCGTCGGTGTCGGCGCAGTCGAGGGCTCGGCGGACGGAGCTTTTGTCGGTTCGGCGGACGGTGTCTTCGTCGGCACCGGCGACGCTTCGGCGCTCGGGGTCTCGGAGGGCTCGACAGACGGTTCCTCCGACGGTTCTGCGGAGGGCTTCGGCGTCTCGCTCGGCTCCGCGCTCTCCGGCGCGGACGGGGACGGGCTCGCGGTCGGCACGGCGCTCTCCGGGACGTTCGAGGGCTCGGTCGAGACCTCGTTCTCCCCGCCGGACGAGCACGCGGCAAGCGACAGTGCGAGCGCAAGCGCAAGGAGTATCGCAATTACTCTTTTCATCGTTTTACTCACCTTTCAACAATTTGGTCCGAAGTGCGACCGTCTGTTAGACGACCGCGCTTCCTGAAAGTTCCATAAATTATCCGTTATTATTCCGCATCCCGACGGCGGAGCAGCTGCTGCTTTATCCCCCAGAGCTTCTCGGAGAGATCGACGTAGTAGGTGTGCGGGTTCTCGAACCGCGTCACCTCGTCCCAGAGGCTCGCGACCTCGCGCGCGCAGTGGGCGCGTATCTCCTCTATCGAGGGCAGGTCGTACACCAGCTTCCCCGAGCGGTAGATCCGGACGCCGAGCTCGCGCGCGGTGTAGTTTTCTATCGTCTTGCGCTTCCATGTGTACTCGGGGTCGAAGAGCTCGAGCGGACGGCTCCCGTCCGGCGGCTCCTCGTCGAAGACGCAGAGAAGGTCGGCCTCCGCCTTGCCCGTCGCGTTGTCGTAGAGGCGGAAGGCGCGCTTGAAGTGCGGGTTTGTTATCTTCGAGGCGTTCTCGCTTATCTTTATCTTCGGCTCGACCGCGCCGTCCCGCTCCACCGCGACGAGCTTGTACACCCCTCCGAACACCGGCGAGTCCTTCGAGGTTATGAGTCGTTCGCCCACGCCGAAGGAGTCCACCTTAGCGCCCTGGCGTATGAGGTCGGATATGATGTACTCGTCAAGCGAGTTGGAGGCGATTATTTTTATCCCGGGCAGCCCAGCGTCGTCGAGCATTTTCCGCGCGCGGCGCGAGAGGTAGGCGATGTCTCCCGAGTCAAATCTTATCCCGCCGCGCTCTATGCCCGCCTCGCGGAACGCGCGTATCGCGTTCGGAACGCCGCTGCGGAGGGCGTTGTAGGTGTCCACAAGCAAGGTGGCGTTCTGCGGATAGAGCCGGCAGTATGTGCGGAACGCCTCCAGCTCGGTCGGAAACATCTGCACCCAGCTGTGCGCCATCGTCCCGCCGCATGGAACGCCGAAGTCGCGGTCGGCTATGGCGCACGCCGTCCCGGCGCATCCCGCGATATACGCGGCGCGTGCGCCGTATATCGCACCGTCCGCTCCCTGCGCGCGGCGCGAGCCGAACTCGCTTATCGCCCTGCCCTGCGCGGCGCGGACTACCCTGTTCGCCTTAGTCGCTATGAGCGACTGATGGTTGATGCTGAGCAGCACGAAGGTCTCAATAAACTGCGCCTCTATCGCGGGCGCGCGGACGGTGAGTATCGGCTCGTTCGGGAAGACAACCGTCCCCTCCGGCACCGCCCATATATCGCCCGTGAAGCGGAAGGCGCGGAGGTAGTCAAGAAACCGCTCGTCAAAGCAGCCCTTCGAGCGGAGGAAATCTATGTCCTCCCCGGTAAAGCGGAGATTTTCGATGTAGTCTATCACCTGTTCGAGCCCCGCGGCTATCGCGAAGCCGCCTCCGTCCGGCACGGTGCGGTAGAACACGTCGAAGTAGCACACGTTTTCGGCCATCCCGGAAAGCAGGTAGCCGTTCGCCATCGTAAGCTCGTAGAAGTCGCAGAGCAGGGTATAATTCTTCCCGTCCATAGTCCCTCCGTCCAAGAAATTTCCGGGGCCGCGCTTTGCGGCTGTATTGAAATGTATTATACGCCTGATTTTGTAGAATTGCAACGTTTTCGCTTGACATATTACCGCGTCGGAAGTATGATTTTATTAGCGACCGCAAAAATACGAAACGGAGGGAAAACCATGAAAATAGGAATGAGCAGCTACTGCCTCACCCCCGCCATGGCGGCGGGACGCAAGAGCGTCTACGACGTCATCGACTGGGCGGCGGACCACGGCTGCGAGCACATCGAATTTGTACCGTTTTATCTGCCCTTTGTGGACGAGGAGAAGGGCGCGCTCGACACCGGCCTCATAGACTCGGTGCGTGAGAAGTGCGCGGAGCGCTCGCTTGAGATCTCGACCTACTCCGTCAACGCCGACCTCATAAACCCCGACCCGGCGGAGCGCCGCCGCGAGATAGAGCGCGTCAAGCTGCATATAGACACGGCGGCGCGCCTCGGCATCAAACTGATGCGGCACGACATCGCGGGCTTCCGCCGTCCGTTCGAGACGAACACCGCCGAGAACTTCGAGCGCGAGCTTCCGCTTATGGTCGAGGGCGCGCGCGAGCTCTACGACTACGCCGCCTCCCTCGGCGTCACGACGACGCTCGAGAACCACGGCTTCTTCTGCAACGGCTCGGACAGGCTGATACGTCTCATACGGGAAATAGACCGTCCGAACATCAGCATGACGCTCGACGTAGGCAACTTCCTCTGCGTGGACGAGTACGAATATGCCGCTGTTAAAAAATGCATCAAGTACGCGAAGATCATCCACTTCAAAGACTTCTACATCCGCGAGAAGTCGAAGCTCCCGGGGCAGACCGAGATGTTCAACTGCGACTGCGGGTCGTGGTTCGAGACGCTCGGCGGAAGGATGCTCCGCGGCTCGATAGTCGGTCAGGGCGACCTCGACATCTGGGAGATAGCGCGGATAATCAAGGGCTCCGGCTTCGACGGCTACGTCTCGGTAGAGTTTGAGGGCATGGAGGAGTGCGAGCAGGGCACGCGCATCTCTCTCGATATGGCGAGGGCAATCCTCGCTCTCGCATGAAGCGGGAGAAGTCCTGCGGCGCCGTCGTCATAGACGACCGCGGCCGCGTACTTGTCATAAAGCAGACTGCGGGGCACACGGCGTTTCCGAAGGGACACGTCGAGCCCGGCGAGACCGAGGCCGAGACCGCGAGGCGCGAGATACTCGAGGAGACCGGCATAGAGGTAGAGATAGACGAGCGTTTCCGCACGACCGATGCGTTCTCGCCGAAGGCCGGCGTGATGAAGGACGTCGTGTACTTCCTCGCGCGGCCGACGGGCGGCGAGCTTCGTCCGCAGAAGGGCGAGGTCGAGAGCCTCGCGTGGCTCACGCCGGAGGAGGCGCGCGCCGCCGTGACCTACCCCGCGTCGCGGAGGATACTGGACGAGGCGATGGCCTTCTTCGACGCGAAATGTGCTCGCTGACGCTGCGCACCCTTTCGCGTCGAGGCCGTCGGACAAGGCGTAGCCTTGCCGACGGCAAGCGCTGCGCTACGCGCCGAGTTTTCGCCTCCGGCGGAAAATCGACGCACGCTCCGCGAGAGGTATTTTCGGCGACGTACACGCCGCCGCCGAAAATAATTTGACTTTCTTTCGCGGCTGCGCCGCGAAACTCTGCGAGGCTGACGCGGCGAAGCCGCGCTTCGCGCCGTTGCTCTTTACTTTTCACAATACATTTTACCGGAGGACAGACATGAAGGTACTTATCGTAAACGGAAGCCCGCGCATGAACGGAAACACCGCCCTCGCTCTCGGCGAGATGGAGAAGGTATTTGCCGAGGAGGGCATCGAGGTCGAGCGAATGGATATCGGCACGCAGGCGATACGCAGCTGCATCGCCTGCGGAAAGTGCGGCACGCTCGGGAAGTGCGTCTTTGACGACGCGGTAAATCTCGCCGCGCGGAAGTTTGAGGAGTGCGACGGGCTCGTCGTCGGCAGCCCGGTCTACTACGCCTCCGCCAACGCGACGCTCGTGGCGTTTCTCACCCGTCTCTTTTACAGCACGACCTTCGACAAGACGATGAAGGTCGGCGCGGCGGTCGTCTCCGCGCGCCGCAGCGGACTCACCTCCTCCTTTGACGAGCTAAACAAGTTCTTCACTATATCCGGTATGCCCGTAGCGTCGAGCAGCTACTGGAACGGCGTCCACGGCGCTGCTCCCGGCGAGGCCGCGGGCGACGCGGAGGGTCTTCAGACCGTGCGTACTCTCGCCCGCAACATGAGCTTTCTCATAAAGAGCATAGCTCTCGGCAAGGAGAAGTACGGCCTTCCGCAGAAGGAGAAGACGGTGCGCACAAACTTCATCCGCTGACCGGCGCCGTCACAAATCAAAACGGTCAAGGGGCAGGCTCACGCCTGCCCCTTTTGTCTTTCTCCGCAGAGTAGACTTTTCTCCGCTTATATGATACAATAGCGAAAAAGACGTAAAGAATATGGGAGGCAGGATATGATACTCTCGGACGGAACGATACGCAGGATGCTCGGAGACGGCACGCTCCGCATCACACCCATGGAGGAGAGCCAGATACAGCCCGCGAGCGTGGACATACGGCTCGGCAGCACCTTCAGCGTGGTGGAGGACTCTCCCTCGGGAAAGATAACCCTCGAAAACGAGATACGCTACCGCACCATCACGAGCGACACATACGTGCTGCTCCCGAACCAGTTCGTCCTCGCGACGACGATGGAGTTCTTCGACCTGCCAAACGACATCACGGCGTTCGTCGAGGGACGCAGCTCGCTCGGCAGGATGGGTCTCTTTATCCAGAATGCCGGGTGGGTCGACCCCGGCTTCAAGGGCGAGATAACGCTCGAGCTCTACAACGCGAACCGCTGTGCCATCGAGCTGAAGGCGGGGCGGCGCGTGGGTCAGCTCGTGTTCAGCCGGATGGACGCCGCGGCAGAAAATCCCTACAACGGGAAGTATCAGGGTCAGCGCGGCGCGACGGGCTCGCGCGTCTACCTCGACGAGGAGACCGAGTGACGCTGCTCGCCGCGATTTTAGAAATTTTTAAGCTTTAGTTTCTTTGGATTTTAGATTTCCCTGATATGATAAGACTGTAAGCTCAAAGGAGACGTCTCGCGCGGGCTTCGGAAAGGAGCGGCTTATGAAAAAGCTCAGAAACAACAAACACTTTATAACGTTCGTGTGCCTTATAGTCGGGTCAGCTCTGCTCTGCTCCGCGGCGGTCGCGAACATCGGCAACGCCGGAGGGTATGAGGCGTACAAGGACGGGCTTCTCGGCCTCTTCTCCCTCGACAACTACTCCGCCACGCTGAAGGGAACCGTCCTCTTTGACGGCGAGGTCGTCGATGAGGCGAACTACACCGAGCAGCTCAACCGAAACGCCGGCGTGGGCGAGGCAGCGGCATACAACACCGAAGATGGCGACGGTCTCTACTCCAACTGGTATGTCGTCAACCCCGCCGACCACGAGAGCGGCGACAAGTACACCTCCTACCACTTCAACGGCAACCGTTACTCGAACGGCTCTCCTAAGGACAGGTCGTGGTCGCTGAACTCTACCAACTATCTCAGCTCCTCCTTCGGCGGCGGCTTTGACCCGGACGACGCGGACTCCGCAAAGGTCGTGCGCCTGCTCGAAGCGGCGGCAGACTTGCTCGTGGGCGACATCAAGAACAACTTCGTCTACCTCGGCGGTGAGAACGGCAGCTCGAGCTACCGCGTGAGCCTCAGCCAGAGCCAGCTTCCGGAGATAGTGAACGCGGCCATCTCGCTTGTACTGAGCGAGTACACCGGCTATAACGGCAGCGTCATTTACGAGGAGCCCATCGCCGAAGTCATAGACAGTACCGCGCCGCAGGCAACTGCCGAGCCATACTCCTACGGCTACTACACCTCTCATCCCACGGACGACAATCCGGGCACAGACAAGAGCGACTATGAGAAGCTGCTTGACAGCATCGAAGTCCCGTTTACCGACATGACCGGCAGTGGGCGCCACGTCACCGGCTACTCGGAGATTCGCGGCATAGAGGACGCGGTCGACCTCGAGTACAACGGCGAGGACTCCGACTTCACCGCGCGTTACGACGCGGCGTGGAGAGAGGCGCGCAGTCGTCTCGACAGCGGCGACGTCGGCTACTATATCATCACGAAGGACTGCGGCCTCGAAAAGTACGCCTCGGACACCGACTACTACCTCTCGCTCGCCGAAAAGAGCAGTCAAATATTCTTTGACCGCCCCCGCGTTTTCCTCGCGCTCCTCAAGGAAGAGCCGTATATCGACAGTGCGATATGCGAATTCACCCTCGACCGCGACGGACACATCACCCAGAACACCCTCGAGGGCACGCTTTTGATGAAGCTCCTGAACGGCGAGCGCCACACCCTCACCATCCGCATCGACGCGGAGATGCACGACATCGGCACGACGAAGATAGCCCTCCCGGTCATAGAGCCGATGGACTACGTCACCGACCGCTCGCGCGCAACCTACGAGAACGGCTACGAGTACACCATAACGCAGAACGGCATCACGACTGTCCACTCCGAGGAGGAGGACGGCAAGCGCGACTCGTTCACCCGTTTCAGCAGTATGAACTCTCTGGACCGGTTCAACGACCTCTCGATCTATCTCCTGGGCCAGTCCATCCCCTGCTCCAGCTACGCCCTCGCCACAGACAGTCCCGAGCTCGCAAAGCTCGCGGAAAGCAACTACGTCTACTCGAACCCCGGCGATATCCCCGAGGACGCGAGGCCCGTGTGGTATGTCGTGGACAAGGGAACGTTTGACACGGCATGCGCGCAGATATTTGCCAATCACGACGGCGTTCAGTGGTACTCCGATAACATGGGATGCACGCCGAACGAAGTAACGCAGGTCCTGCTTGACGACTACCGTGCCATCACCGGCAGGGAGTACGAGGGCACGACGGTGTGGGACCCCTCCGGCAACAACATCGTCGGCATCGACCCCGCCGAGGGGTCCGAGCTCGATGACTACGGCGCGGAAGCCTCTCCCATGGACGGCACAGACGACGCGCTCGGCATCATCGGCGGCGCGGACGGGCCCACCGGCGTCATGGTGACCGGCCCGGGCGAGCCTCTGGACTCCACCGGCTCCGGCTCGGATAACTAACTCAACCTACTCTTCTTTCCATTCCATATTTCCCGCCGGGACGGGCGCGTGTACTCATCACGCGCCCGGCTTCGGCACCTTGGAGGACGTTATGACGGAAATGACAGGCGTGCCGGCGGTGCGCGTTTCAAATATGACAAAGCTCTACAAGAACGGGCGCGGGGTGAAAAACATCGACCTCACGCTCGAGCCCGGCGACATCGTCGGGCTTCTCGGCCCGAACGGCTCGGGCAAGACCACGATAATGAAGGTCATAGTTGGTCTCTGCCATGCCACGGACGGCACGGCGGAGGTCTTCGGCCACTCGATAGAGCGGGACTATGAGGCGGCGGCAAAGCACATCGGCGCGCTCATAGAGTCCCCCGCGCTCTACTACAATCTCTCGGCGGAGAAGAATCTCCGCCTCGCGGCGCGTGTGCGCGGCGCGGGCGACGAGGACATCGCGCGGGTGCTCGCGCTCGTGCGGCTCGACCGCTACGCGCGCGACAAGGTCGCGCGCTTCTCGCTCGGCATGAAGCAGCGTCTCGGCCTCGCCCTCGCGCTCCTCGGAAGTCCCGACCTGCTCGTCCTCGACGAGCCGACGAACGGTCTCGACATCGAGGGGACGGTCGAGGTGCGCGAGCTCATTCTTCGCCTCGCCGCCGAGCGCGGACACGCCTTCCTGATAGCGAGCCATCTCGCAAGCGAGATAGAGCGCACCTGCAACAAGGTGGCGATAATCCACGAGGGCGAGCTGCTGAGCTTCGTTTCGGTGGCGGAGGCCGTCCGCCGCGCGCCGACGCTCGAGGACTACTTCCTCGCGGAGGTTCGTCAAAAGCGCGGCGGCGCGGTGATATAAGGAGGGGTCGGTATGCAGCTTTTCGGAAGAGCCTACCGCTGTGAGCTTATAAAACTGCTCGCGCGGAAGAAGTTCATAGTTTTCCTCGCGCTCGAGGTCGCGATATGCGGTATCGTGCTTCTTGTACAGCTTGCGGTCGAGCATGTGAGCGGCCTCGCGTTCAACGTCAACCTCAGGATGATGCTCCTCGGGTTCTTCATCAGCGCGTACATACCGCTTGTGAGCTTCATGGCGGTGTGCGACCTGTTCTCGAGTGAAATTCAGGACGGCTCGCTCCGCGCCTCCCTGCTCCTGCCCGCGAGCCGCTTCAAGGTCTACCTCGCGAAGGCGCTTTCGGCGTACACCGTGGCGGTCGTTTACCTCTTTTCGCTATTTGTGGTGACGGCTGTGCTCGAGCTGTCCTTCGGTTCGACGCTGCATGGCTTCTTCGAGAGCTTCGGGAGCTACCTGCTCGACGCGATACCCCTCGCCGTCGTGATACTCATGGCGGTATTCTTCAACCAGATACTCCGCTCGCCGACGCTCGCGATGCTGCTCTGCATCGGCGTACTCCTCGCGGCGTATATCGTAAACATCTTCCTGCCGCAGGTCGGCGCGATGCTTTTCACGAGCTACGGCCAGTGGCACAATCTCTTTATAGGCAAGGCGCTCCCCTTCCTGCCGATGATGATGAAGGTGGGTCTGCTTCTCGGCTACGGAACGGTGTTCTTCAGCGCCGGCTACTACATCTTCGAGCGCAGGGATATGTGATATGTCGCTTAAAAAGAGGCTCGTCATCACGATAATACTGATGGTGCTCATCCCGGCGGCGCTGCTTCTGCTCATCGCCGGGGTGATGTATTCCGTGTTTCTGCTCGGCGGCGGCGCTGCGCCCCCGCCGGAGACCATCGTACTCGATGATGAGTTTTTCGCCCAAGCGCTCGACCCGGGGAGCCGCATCTTCCGGCTCGCCGTCATCTTCGCCGTATGCGCGATAGTGATACTCGCCGCGTCGTTTGTCGCGGGCGTGACCTACATCTCGCGGAAGATCCTTCCGCCGATGGAGGAGCTTGCGCGGGCGGCGCGGAGGATAAGCGCGGGAGAACTCGAGTTTGAGATTTTAGGCTCGAACGTCTCGGAGATAAGCGACCTCTGCGGCGCGTTCGACGAGATGCGAAAACGCCTCCGCGACAACATCGCGGCGGAGCTCGAGCTTGAGCGCGAACGGAACCTCATGCTCGCGCACATATCCCACGACCTCCGCACGCCGATAACCTCGATACAGGGCTACGCGGAGGGACTTCTCGACGGCGTCGCCTCCACCGAGGAGATGCGGCGGCGCTACCTCGAAACGATAGTCGCGAAGTCCGGCTCGATGCAGCGTATGATAGAGCAGCTTAGCGACTTCTCCGAGCTCGAACTCGGCCGGATGGCGTTTGACTTCAGGAGCCTCGACATAGTGGAATTTCTCCGCGCCATAGGCGACGACTACCGTACCGACATCGAGAGCGCGGACGCATCCTTCTCGCTCGCCCTCCCGGACGAGCCGGTGACCGTCCGCCTCGACCCCGAGAAGCTGGGGCGGGTCTTTTCAAACATACTCACAAACGCGATAAAGTACCGCTCGCCGGAGCGCCGCCTCGAGATAGCGCTTTCGGCGGAGCGGACGCCCACCGGCATACACATCACCGTCGCGGACAACGGCAAGGGCGTCCCGCCAGAGGACCTGGAGCGGGTGTTCGAGGGCTTCTACCGCGCCGACCCCGCGCGGACGGGCGGAACGTCCGGTCACGGTCTCGGACTCGCCATTTCGCGGCGAATAGTCCTCCGCCACAACGGACACATCTGGATGACCGCGCGCGACGGCGGCGGAAGCGAGATACACATCACACTGCCTAAGGAGGGTGAAGATGAAGATCCTGATTGTTGAAGACGACCGCTCGATTGCCGAGCTCGAGCGGGACTACCTCGCCCTCGACGGCTACGACTGCGACATCGCCGAGGACGGCGTCACCGGCCTCCGCATGGCGCTCGGACACAGCTACGACCTCATAATCCTCGACATCATGCTCCCCGGCATGGACGGCTTCGAGGTCTTGAAGCGCATTCGCGCCGAAAAGGAAACGCCGCTCATCCTCCTCTCGGCAAAGCAGGAGGACTTCGACAAGATACGCGGCCTCGGTCTCGGCGCGGACGACTATATGACAAAGCCCTTCAGCCCGGGCGAGCTCGTCGCGCGGGTCGGCAGCCACATCGAGCGCTACTCTCGCCTCACCGGCGTGAAGCGCTCGAACATTCTCCGCATCCGGAGCCTCGAAATAGACCGCGACGAGCACGTCGTGCGCGCCGGCGGAAACGCCGTCCCGCTCACCGCAAAGGAGTACGATCTGCTCCTGTTCTTCGCGGAGAACCCGAACCGCGTGTTCAGCCGCGAGCAGCTCTTCGAGCGGATATGGGGCGAGGACTCGTTCGGCGACCTCGCGACGGTGACGGTACACGTCCGCCGCATCCGTGAGAAGATAGAGCCGGACGCCGCGAACCCGCAGTACATCGAGACTGTGTGGGGTGCGGGCTACCGCTTCCGCGCATGAGCGGCGGGGACTTCGTCCCGCGCCGCTGCGCGCTCTGCCCACGGGAGTGCGGCGCGGACAGAACTTCAAGCCTCGGACTGTGCGGGGGCGGCGCGAAGGTGCGCGTGGCGCGCGCCGCCGCGCACTACTGGGAGGAGCCGTGCATCAGCGGCGAACGCGGCGCGGGCGCGGTGTTCTTCTCCGGCTGTCCGCTCGGGTGCATCTTCTGCCAGAACCGCGAGATAAGCGCCGGGAATTTCGGCAAGGAGCTGACGGTGGAACAGCTTGCGGAGGTGTTCCGACGGCTCGAGCGCGAGGGCGTTCACACCCTCGACCTCGTCACGCCGACGCACTACACCCCGTGGATACTCGCGGCGCTCGACCTCGCGCGGCCGCGCATCCCAGTCGTCTGGAACACCGGCGGCTACGAGAAAGTCGAAACGCTGAAAACTCTCGAAGGGAAAGTCGATGTGTTCCTCCCCGATTTGAAGTACCGCTCGTCCGCGCTCTCAGCGCGCTTCAGCGGCGCAGAAGACTACTTTCTCCGTGCGTCCGCCGCGATAGCCGAGATGCACCGCCAGGCCGGGGCGTACCGCTTCGACGGCGACGGGATACTTACGCGCGGCGTGCTTGTGCGGCACCTCGTCCTCCCCGGTCACGCGGAAGACAGCATCGCTGTTTTCGAGGCCTTGAGCGACCTCGTTCCGCCGGACGAGATCCTCGTCGGACTGATGAGCCAGTACACCCCGCCGCGCGAGCCGCCGGAGGACTTCCCGCCGGAGCTCTGCCGCCGTCTCAGTGAGGACGAGTACGCGCTCGTCGCGGACGCCGTCCACGCCCTCGGCTTCGAGGGCTACGAACAGGAGCTCTCGAGCGCGCGGGAGGAGTACACTCCCCCGTTCGACCTCACAGGTCTGGACTAGTCAAATTTTTGTTCGATTTTACTTGCAATGCAAGAACGTATGTGCTAAAATAATCCCGACGGATAGTCCGTCGGGATTATTTGGCATTTATGTGTCTACGCGGCCGAAGGTCGCGTCCGCGCCGAAACGTGCTCAAGGTCGGGCAATATTCGCGGAGCGAATATTGAAAGCGAGGGCTGTACAATGTCGGAGAAAGAAAAGGTTTGCGCCCTCGCGGTTCGCAGCGGTTAAATTCGGCGCAAAGCGCCGCTTGGGAATACGGAATAGCTTACTGCGGAAAGCAAGGGTGATAGCATGGAATACAGTATAAGGCTGAACTCGCTCTACATCTGCGTGCGCGACCTCGAGCGCGCGCGCAGGTTCTACACCGAGCTCCTCGGCATCGAGGACGAGCCGGACAGGCCGGGTATGTTCGTCCTTGACGGCTTCCGCTTCATGCTCTACGACTATCAGGCGGTGGGAGACACCGTCGTATTCGGCGACAACTGTCTGCCGAGCTTCCTCGTGGACGACCTCGACACGTTTGAACGGAAGCTCGCTTCCCTCGGCGCGCCGATAGTCTTTCCGAGGACGCGGATACTCGGGAGCGACGTCCTCGAGTTCCGCGACCCGGAGGGAAACGACATCGAGGTCTACGCAAAGGCGAAGGACGCGACGTAAACAGCCCGTACTATTTCGCGCCGATTTTGCAAAATGTTGTCGAAACACAGCGCGCTCATCTACACCAAACAGGACGCTCCGGCTAGACTCGCCGGAGCGTCCGTTTTTTCTTAGTCTGGGACAGCAGCGTCTTTCGGCGGCGCGACGCCCGCGCAAATCTTACTCGAACTCTATCCCCTCGAACTTGCGGAAGGACTCCATGCTCACCTGAATGCTCTTTATTTCGCCGAGCTTGGTGTGGTCCTGCTCGAGGACGACAAACTTCACGCCGACCTCGTTGCCCTTGTCGATGTAGCTCTGTATCGGCAGGATGCCGGTGCCTATCTCGACGAAGTTCTCCGGCCGTCCCGCGACGCGGAAGTGCTCGAAGGTTATCTCGGTGTCGTTCGGAATGACCTTGCCGAGGTACTGCACGTCGTCCGGCGAGTCCTTCCAGAAGTCCTTCTGGTGGAGGAGTATCACGCGGCTCCCGAGGCGGTTCATGACGGCTGTCGGGTCGTACCCGCCGCGGCAGCACCAGAAGGTGTCGAGCTCGAACGAGAGGTTCTCCGGCTCGGTGAGGTCGGCGAGGTGGTAGAGCGCCGGCTTGCCGTCAAACTCGCGGAATTCCTGGAAGTGGTTATGATAGTAGAACTGTATTCCCGCCGCGCGGAATTTCTCGCCGAGCCTGTTGAAGAGCTCCGCGCCGCGCTTTATCTCGTCCATCGAGTTCCAGAAGCCCATCGCCCAGCCGACGCGGGTGTTGCCGACGGCCTGATGGTACTCGATTATCCTGTCGAGATTGTCCGGGTCGAGCGGGGCGAGGTGCGCGCCGACGACCTTTATCCCGTTGGTGTCGAGGAAGTCCTTCATCTCGGCGGCGGGCATACCGAAGCCGCTGCCCGGATCCTCCGTCGTGTTGCCGTTCGCGAACTCGACGTATTTGTAGCCGGCGTCGGCCACGGCGCGCAGAGTCTCGAGCGGAGCCTCTTTCAGCGAATTGCGTACAGAGTAGAGCTGTATTCCGACCTTCATATCTGTCCTCTCCTTTGCTGTTTTTCGCACTTTCATGCGGTTATCACATAGTTGTGAACGGATTTATCCTCACACACTATATTTTACCACTAATCTGCCTGCGCGGCAAGCCTCGACCGTCCCTCTTTCGCGTTATGACAAAAATCGCCGCCGCAGCCGCGCTCAGCACGCCGATCGTGAAATAGTAGCCTTTGACGCCGATGCTGTCGCTGAGGAACCCGCCGAGCAGATTGCCGAGCACGCCCGAGAGTGAGCTCATCGCTCCGACGAGCGCCGCCGCGGTCGTCTTGAGATTCGCCGGCGCGAGCGAGAATACGTAGGTGGAGCTCGTCGCGTAGAAAAGTCCCGCGCCGATGCCGTCAAGCAGGAGCGAGACGACTATGATCTGCCAGAACGCCACCGAGAAGGAGTACAAGATGGCCTGTCCCGCGAACATGAATCCCGTGAGACCTATCACCCACTCGAGGCGGAAATGCTTGCGGAGCCACGGAAGTATCGCGATGAACGGCACCTCCACGAACGCTTTCGCGCCCATGACAATGCCGATGCGCTCGCCGTCCGTGCCGATACTCTCGAGCAGGCGCGGCAGGAAGTTTCCGTTGCAGTAGAGCAGCGAACCGAACACCGCCGACAGCAGCAGGTAGCTTGTGAGCTGGCCGTTCCCGAAGAGCTCCCCGAACCGCATATCGCGAAGCGACATCGACTCCGTTCCGGCGGACTGCCGGTCACCCCGGCAAGCGCTGACTATGAGCAGCAGCGCCGGGACGAACAGCACGCAGGAAATGTAAAAGGTGACGGCGGGGCCGGTCTTGGGGACTATCAGCCCGAGGAGTATCGAGGCTATAGCAAACGACAGCGAGCCCGTCGCGCGCATGAGTCCGTAGTTCAGCTTGTGCTCGTCGCTCTTGCGGAGGAAAATGTTGTCCACAAGCGACGTCGTCGGAGTGCGGAAGAACATCGCGAACGGTATCAAAATGAGGACTATCGGGAAGCCTGCGACCTCCGTCCCGGCAAAGAACGGCACCACGCCGTATGCAAGTCCGCCCACCGATGCGCAAAGCAGGAGCGCCCGCACGGTCGAGCGCCATCTGTCCGCGAGCATCCCCCAGAGCGGTCCCGAGATTATGGAGAGCGCGGAGTTGACGGCGGTGATGACGCCGACCTCCGCCTCGCTGTACCCGAGCGAGTACAGAAAGACCGCCAAATAGCTTATCACAGCGGCGTTGGACATGTAGAACGAGAAGCTCGCGCCCATGAGCTTCGCGAGCAGTCCGACCCGCTTGCCGCCCGACAGCTCGGGCGTTTCCTGTGTATTCATAGCCGCCTCCAAATTGTGTATATGCTTTGGAAATCGTTTTCATAAATAGCATAGCACAGGAAGCCGATTTTGTCAATATAAAACCGAATAGGCAAACACATTTGCGGCAAATTTGCTTGCGCGCGGGGCAAAAAGAGTCGCGGAACGCACGGCCGCACCCACGACGCAAAAGAGGCGGGGCTTATGCCCCGCCTCTCCGGCAGTTTCAATTACTCAGCGATGTCGATAACGACGCCCGAGCCAACCGTGCGGCCGCCCTCGCGGATAGCGAAGCGGAGGCCCTTCTCGATGGCTATCGGGGTGATGAGCTCGACCTTCATATCGACGTTGTCGCCGGGCATGCACATCTCGGTGCCTTCCGGAAGGGTGATAACGCCGGTAACGTCGGTCGTGCGGAAATAGAACTGCGGACGATAGTTGCTGAAGAACGGCTTATGACGGCCGCCTTCTTCCTTCGTCAGAACGTAGACCTGGCCGGTGAACTTGGTGTGCGGATGAATGGTGCCGGGCTTGGCCAGAACCTGGCCGCGCTCGACCTCGTTCTTCGCGACGCCGCGGAGCAGGCAGCCGACATTGTCGCCGGCCTCAACATAGTCGAGGGTCTTGCGGAACATTTCCATCGAGGTGACGACGGTGTTGCGCTTCTCATCGGTAAGACCGACTATCTCGACCGGCTCGCCGGCCTTCAGCTGGCCACGCTCGACACGGCCGGTAGCGACGGTGCCGCGGCCGGAGATGGTGAAGACGTCCTCAACCGGCATAAGGAAGGGCAGGTCGCTCTTGCGGTCCGGGGTCGGGATGTGGTCATCGACCGCGTCCATAAGAGCGCGGATGGACTCGTAGACCGGGTCGTTCGGGTCGGTGGACTCGCTCGTAAGAGCCTCAAGAGCGGAGCCGCGGATTATCGGGACGTTCTCGAAGCCGTAGCTCTCGAGAAGCTCGGTGACTTCCATCTCGACGAGGTCGAGGAGCTCTTCGTCATCGACCTGGTCGCACTTGTTGAGGTAAACGACCATCGTCGGAACGCCGACCTGACGGGCGAGCAGGATGTGCTCACGGGTCTGGGGCATCGGGCCGTCCGCCGCGCTGACGACGAGGATAGCGCCGTCCATCTGAGCAGCGCCGGTGATCATGTTCTTGATATAGTCGGCGTGGCCGGGGCAGTCAACATGCGCATAGTGGCGCTTGTCGGTCTCGTACTCGACGTGAGCGGTGTTGATGGTGATGCCGCGCTCGCGCTCCTCCGGGGCCTTGTCGATCATATCATAAGCCTCGTACTGAGCCTGGCCCTTGAAAGCCAGATACTTGGTGATAGCGGCGGTAAGAGTGGTCTTGCCGTGGTCAACGTGGCCGATGGTGCCGATGTTGACATGCGGCTTAGTACGTTCGAATTTTGCCTTTGCCATGAGTATTGTCCTCCTTAACAGACAAATATTAGGTTACCCTCCTGCGGTATAAAACCATTGTACAGCAAAGGGGTAAATATTGCAATAGTTTTTTGAAAAAACGTAGCCGGAAACGTTTAATTCCCGCTGTGGCGCGACGCGACGAGCTTCTCCTGGATGCTCTTCGGCACCTCGATGTAGTGGCTCGGCTCCATCGTGTACTGCCCGCGGCCCTGAGTGCGGCTGCGGAGGTCGGTGGCGTAGCCGAACATCTCGCTGAGCGGGACGAACGCGTCTATCGCCTGGGCTCCGGCACGGGTCTCCATGCCGTTTATCTGTCCGCGGCGGCCGCTGATGTCGCCGATGACGTCGCCCATATACTGCTCGGGCACTATGACTACCACGTGCATTATCGGCTCGAGAAGCACCGGGTCAGCCTGACGGCACGCCTCCTTGAAGGCCATGGACGCGGCGATCTTGAAGGCCATCTCGCTCGAGTCGACCTCGTGATAGGAGCCGTCATAGAGCGTGACCTTGACATCGACGACGTTGTAGCCGGCGAGCACGCCGGACTGCATCGCGGAAGTGATACCGTCCTCGATGGCGGGGATATACTCCTTCGGAATGGCTCCGCCGACGATGTTATTGATGAACTCGAAGCCCTTGCCGCTCTCGTTCGGCTCGACGATGATCTTGACGTGGCCGTACTGGCCCTTGCCGCCGGACTGACGCGCGTACTTGTGGTCGATGTTGGCGCTCTTGCGGATGGTCTCCTTATAGGCGACCTGCGGCGCGCCGACGTTCGCTTCGACCTTGAACTCGCGGAGCAGACGGTCAACGATTATCTCCAGATGGAGCTCGCCCATGCCAGCGATTATCGTCTGTCCGGTCTCCTCGTCGGTGTAGGTGCGGAAGGTCGGGTCCTCTTCGGCGAGCTTCGCGAGCGCGATGCCCATCTTCTCCTGGCCGGCCTTCGTCTTGGGCTCGATGGCCACGCGGATGACCGGGTCCGGGAACTCCATCGATTCGAGGATGATGGGGTGCTTCTCGTCGCAGAGCGTGTCGCCCGTGGTGGTATTCTTGAGGCCGACGGCGGCGGCTATATCGCCGCTGTAGACCTGTTCGATATCCTCGCGGTGGTTTGCGTGCATGAGCAGGATACGTCCGAGACGCTCGCGGCTGTCCTTGACCGAGTTGTAGACGGCGCTGCCCGCCGTAACCGTGCCGGAATAGACGCGGAAGAAGCAGAGCTTGCCGACGTACGGGTCGGTGGCTATCTTGAAGGCGAGCGCGGAGAAGGGTGCGGAGTCGTCCGAATGGCGGACCTCCTCCTCGTCGGTCTCCGGGTTCGTACCCTTGATGGCCGGGATGTCGGTCGGGGCGGGCATATAATCGACTATCGCGTCGAGAAGCTGCTGGATGCCCTTGTTGCGGTAAGCACTGCCGCAGAGCACCGGCACCATGCGGTTCTCTATCGTGGCCTTGCGGATGACGCGCTTGAGCTCGGGGACGGTTATCTCCTCGCCCTCAAGGAACTTCTCGGTGAGCTCGTCGTCAAGCTCGCTGATGCTCTCTATCATCTTTTCGTGCCACTCTTCGGCGAGAGCCTGCATATTCTCGGGTATTGCCTCGTCGGTGAAGGTCTTGCCGAGAGAGTCGCTCGTGATATGGGCGCGCATCTCGAGCAGGTCTATAAGTCCGACGAAGGTGTCCTCCGCGCCGATCGGTATCTGGAGCGGGATCGCATTCGCGTGCAGACGCTCATGCATCATGTTCACAACATTGAAAAAGTCAGCGCCGAGTATGTCCATCTTGTTGACAAAGGCCATACGCGGAACGCCGTAGTGGTCTGCCTGGCGCCAGACCGTCTCGCTCTGGGGCTCAACGCCGCCCTTCGCGCAGAAGACCGTAACCGAACCGTCGAGCACGCGCAGGCTGCGTTCGACCTCAACGGTGAAGTCAACGTGGCCGGGGGTGTCGATGATGTTTATACGGTTGTTCTTCCAGAAACAGGTGGTGGCGGCGGAGGTTATCGTGATTCCGCGCTCCTGCTCCTGCTCCATCCAGTCCATCGTCGCCGAGCCGTCGTGAGTCTCGCCGAGCTTGTAGTTCTTTCCGGTGTAGAAAAGGATACGCTCGGTGCAGGTCGTCTTGCCGGCGTCGATGTGCGCCATTATGCCTATATTTCTGGTTCGTTCAAGTGGGTATTCCCTTCCCATGCTAGGTCGTTCTCCTTTAACAAATTACCAGCGATAGTGAGCAAACGCCTTGTTTGCCTCCGCCTGACGGTGCATTTCTTCCTTACGGCGGAAGGATGCGCCGAGTCCGTTGGTAGCGTCCATCAGCTCGGCTGCGAGACGCTCCTTCATGGTCTTTTCGCTGCGGGTACGGGAGAACTGGGTTATCCAGCGCAGAGCAAGGGTCTGTCGGCGCTCCGGCCTGACCTCGACCGGGACCTGGTAGTTCTGACCGCCGACACGGCGTGCCTTTACCTCGAGCGCGGGCATGACATTCTCAAGAGCCTGCTCGAAAACCTCAACGGGCTCCTTGCCGGTCTTCTCGCGAATGATGTCAAATGCCCCGTAGACGACCTTCTGGGCGGTACCCTTCTTGCCGTCAAGCATGATACTGTTGATAAGTTTCGTAACAACCTTGGAGTTGTACATAGGATCCGGAAGCACGTCCCTCTTGGGGACAAATCCTCTTCTGGGCACTTATCTTCCCTCCTTCACAAAGAATATGAGATCATAGGTACTCGAAAAATCTGTCTTTCCGCAAAGCGCCCACGTTTTATATAAAACGCGAGCAAATAGCCCCGCGTGAAATGACATTGTCCGCGGCCTTACTTCTTCGGGCGCTTAGCGCCGTACTTGGAACGGGCCTGCCTGCGGTTCGCGACGCCCTGAGTATCGAGCGTGCCGCGAATGATGTGGTAACGCGTGCCCGGGAGGTCGCGCACACGTCCGCCGCGAATCATAACGACGGAGTGCTCCTGAAGGTTGTGACCCTCGCCCGGAATGTACACGGTGGCCTCCATGCTGTTCGAAAGACGAACACGCGCGATCTTACGAAGGGCGGAATTCGGCTTCTTCGGGGTCATGGTACGCACCGCGGTACAAACACCGCGCTTCTGCGGGGAAGGCTGGTCGGTCATGCGGTTCTTGATGGTGTTGAAACCCTTCTGCATGGCCGGGCTCTTGGACTTGTAGGTCTTATCCTGACGTCCGTGGCGCACGAGCTGATTAAAAGTAGGCATGATTTTCCTCCTTTCCGGAATGATTATATTCTTAACGGGACGATTTTCATTTATCCCGCGAAGAAACGATTTTACTTCAGAACGGCCGCCGCCGCCGCGCCGACGTTTATCCCGCAGCTCTCTCCGAGCTCCTGCATGGACGTGACGAGCTTTACCTGGACCTTCTTCTCGCCGCACAGCGCCGTGAGCTCCTCGCGTATCGCCGCCGATGCGTCCCGCGCGACGAAGACCTTCGCCGCCGTTCCTTCCTTCACTGCGCGCCGGGTCTGCTTCAGCCCGACGACCTTTCTGTCGGTGTTCAGTTCATCTATCATCGTATTCCTCCGACAACGCACAACATCGTATTTTAGCACCAAATTCCGCCAAAGTCAATACTTCAGCCTGACCAAAATACGTTTTCCCGCGTATCTCCGCCACGTGAAACTGCACGAAAAACGTGCGCTCAGTATGGCGCGAGTCCCTTTGCGGGCGGCGGAGACCGCCCGCAAAGGGATACTTTGTCCGTGCGTTATCTGTGCTTGCTGCCGCGCGGAGACTCTTACTCCTCCACCGCCGGCTGGATGATGGGCTCCACGCTCGCCTCGCCGTGGCTTGCGGCAAACGACTCCGCAAACTCCTTAAAGTCCGGGCGAACCGGCTCGTCTACCTCCATATCGAAGTCGCGGTAGGTCTCCATGCCGGAGCCGGCGGGTATGAGCTTGCCGATGATGACGTTCTCCTTCAGGCCGACGAGGTGGTCGACCTTGCCCTTTATCGCCGCGTCGGTGAGCACGCGCGTCGTCTCCTGGAAGGAGGCGGCGGAGAGGAAGCTCTCGGTGGAAAGCGAAGCCTTCGTGATGCCCATGAGCGTCGGGGACGCGGTGGCGGGAACGAACTCCTCGCCGCGGCCCTCCGCCTCGGCCTTCTCGCGGGCGGCGTTGTTTATCTCCTCGAACTCGAGCGAGTCCACAAGCGAGCCGACGAGCAGGCCGGTGTCTCCGGCGTCCTCCACCCTGAGCTTGCGCATCATCTGGCGGACGATTATCTCGATGTGGCGGTCGTTTATGCCGATGCCCTGCTGACGGTATACCTTCTGCACCTCGCGGATGAGGTAGTTGTGCACCGCCGGCACGCCCTGTATGCGGAGAATGTCGTGCGGGTTGAGCGAGCCCTCGGTGAGCTCGTCGCCCTGCCGGACAACGTCGCCGTCGCGGACCTTCATTATCGAGCCGAACGGGATTGTCATGTGGGTGACGTCGTTCTCGTCCTCGGGGTTCGTTATCGAGATGCCGCGCTGTCCGGCGCGGCGGATCTCCTCGCGCTTGACTACGCCGCTCGCCTCCGCCATGATGGCGAGACGCTTCGGCCGGCGCGCCTCGAACAGCTCCGCGACACGCGGAAGACCCTGAGTGATGTCGTCTCCCGCGACGCCGCCGGTGTGGAAGGTACGCATGGTGAGCTGGGTGCCGGGCTCGCCTATCGACTGCGCGGCGATTATGCCGACCGCGTCGCCGACGTTGGACGGCGTGTTGTAGGCGAGGTTGGAGCCGTAGCACTTCGCGCAGACGCCGTGGCGTGCGCGGCAGGTGAGGACCGAGCGTATCTTCGCCTCTTTGACTCCCGCGGCGACGACGCGGTCGATATCCTCGTTTGTTATCATGTGGTCGGTCGGGACGATGACCTCTCCCGTCTCGGGATGGACTATCGGCTCGGCGAGGTAGCGTCCGCGCAGGCGGTCGCCGAAGCTCTCTATGACGGCGTCGGACGAGTCGGTTATCTCGCGGACAACGACGCCGTCCTCCGTTCCGCAGTCTACCTCGCGGATGATGACGTCCTGCGAGACGTCGACAAGGCGGCGGGTGAGGTAGCCCGAGTCGGCTGTACGGAGCGCGGTGTCCGCGCCGCCCTTACGCGCCGAACGCGAGCTGACGAAGTATTCGAGCACCGACAGTCCCTCGCGGAAGTTCGCGCGTATCGGTATCTCTATCGTGCGTCCCATGGTGTCCGCCATCAGTCCGCGCATGCCGGCAAGCTGACGAATCTGGCTCATGCTGCCGCGCGCGCCCGAGTTTGCCATCATGTATATCGGGTTCATCTCGTCGAGGGTGTCCTGAAGCGCCTTCGTGACGTCGTTTGTCGTGCGCTCCCACTCCTCTATGACAAGGCGGCGGCGCTCCTCGTTGGTGATGAGGCCGGTCTCGTACTCGCCCTCGATCTCGGTGACCTTCTTTTCGGTCTCGCCGATGATCTCCCACTTCTCCTTCGGGACGACCATATCGCTTATCGAAATGGTTATCGCCGCGCGGGTGCTGTACTTGTAGCCGAGCGACTTCACGTCGTCAAGCATGATGGAGCCCTTCGCGAAGCCGTGCTTTGCGATGCAGCGGTCGATTATCTGGCCGAGCTCGCGGCTGCGGACGAGGAAGGATACCTCGAGGTCGCAGATCTTGTCCGGGTCGGAGCGGTCAACGAAGCCGAGGTCCTGCGGTATGACCTCGTTGAAAATGAGGCGGCCGACGGTCGCGTCGATGGTGCGGGTGTACTCCGTGCCGTCTACCTCGAGCGTGCGGCGGACGCGGATAGGCGCGTGGATGTTCACGACGCCCTTGTCGTAGGCCATGATGGCCTCGTCCATATTCTCGAATATCTTGCCCGAGCCCTTCTCGCCGGGACGCTCGAGAGTGAGGTAGTAGGAGCCGAGGACCATGTCCTGAGTAGGAACGGTGACCGGCTTGCCGTCCTGCGGGCGGAGGAGGTTGTTTGCCGAGAGCATGAGGAAGCGCGCCTCGGCCTGTGCCTCCGCGGAGAGCGGGACATGGACCGCCATCTGGTCTCCGTCGAAGTCGGCGTTGAAGGCGGTGCAGACAAGCGGGTGGAGCTTTATCGCGCGTCCCTCGACAAGCACGGGCTCGAACGCCTGGATGCCGAGGCGGTGCAGCGTCGGCGCGCGGTTCAGCATGACCGGGTGCTCCTTGATTATCTCCTCGAGCGCGTCCCAAACCTCGTTGCGGGTGCGCTCGACCATCTTCTTGGCGCTCTTGATGTTGTTCGCGACGCCGTCCTCGACGAGCTTCTTCATGATGAACGGCTTGAAGAGCTCGACCGCCATCTCCTTGGGCAGGCCGCACTGGTATATCTTGAGCTCCGGGCCGACGACTATGACCGAACGGCCGGAGTAGTCCACGCGCTTGCCGAGGAGGTTCTGGCGGAAGCGTCCCTGCTTGCCCTTGAGGAGGTCGGAAAGCGACTTAAGCGCGCGGTTGTTCGGTCCCGTGACCGAGCGCCCGCGGCGTCCGTTGTCGATAAGGCTGTCAACCGCCTCCTGGAGCATGCGCTTCTCGTTGCGGACGATTATCTCCGGCGCCTCGAGCTGGAGGAGCCTCTTGAGGCGGTTGTTGCGGTTTATGACGCGGCGGTAGAGGTCGTTCAAATCGCTCGTGGCGAAGCGTCCGCCGTCGAGCTGGACCATCGGACGCAGGTCGGGCGGTATGACCGGCAGTACGTCGAGGATCATCCACTCGGGCTTGTTGCCGCTCTGACGGAAGCTCTCGGCGCACTCGAGGCGCTTGATTATGCGCATCTTCTTCTGACCGGAGGAGTTTGCAAGCTCCTCGCGGAGGTCATGGCAGAGCTGCTCGACGTCTATCTCCTGAAGCAGCTCCTTTATCGCCTCCGCGCCCATGCCGGCGCGGAAGTCGTTCTCATAGCGCTCGTACATATCCTGATACTCCTTGTCGGAGAGTATCTGGTTCTTGACAAGCGGCGTGTCGCCCGGGTCTATGACTATATAGCTTGCGAAGTACAGCACCTTCTCGAGCAGGCGGGGGCTGATGTCGAGCATCAGACCGAGGCGGCTCGGAGTGCCCCGGAAGTACCATATATGGCTCACCGGCGCGGCGAGCTCGATGTGACCCATCCTCTCGCGGCGGACCTTCGCGCGCGTGACCTCAACGCCGCAGCGCTCGCAGATCTTGCCCTTGTAGCGGACCTTCTTGTACTTTCCGCAGTGGCACTCCCAGTCCTTCATCGGCCCGAAGATGCGCTCGCAGAACAGTCCGTCGCGCTCGGGCTTGAGGGTGCGGTAGTTTATCGTTTCGGGCTTTTTGACCTCTCCGTGCGACCAGACGTCGCGTATGAGTTCGGGCGAGGCAAGACCGATCTTTATTGCTTCAAAGGTATCGTTGCTCATCTACTTCTCCTTCCCCACTCAAAGGTCAAACATATCGTCGTCGGAGGGCTCCATGGAGTCGAGGTCGTCCCCGAACTCCTCGTCCTCGACGTCTTCGTCGCTCAGATCCTCGTCGTCGGTGTCAAACTGTGCGAGGTCGTCGTCGAACTCCTCTCCCGCCTCGCGCAGACGGAAGCCGGCGGACTCGAACTCATCGTCGCCCGAGCGGTAGTCGCTGCGTTCGACCGCGCCGAAGCTGGTGTCCTCATCGTCCTCCTTGAGCTCTATCTCGTTCCCGTCGCGGTCGAGCACGCGGACGTCGAGACCGAGGGACTGCAGCTCGCGCAGCAGCACCTTGAACGCCTCCGGCACGCCCGGCTCGGGGATGTTGTGACCCTTGACTATCGCCTCGTAGGTCTTGACGCGGCCTACCACGTCGTCCGACTTGACGGTGAGCACCTCGCGCAGCGTGTACGCCGCGCCGTAAGCCTCGAGCGCCCACATTTCCATCTCGCCGAAGCGCTGGCCGCCGAACTGCGCCTTGCCGCCGAGCGGCTGCTGGGTGACAAGCGAGTACGGACCGGTGGAACGGGCGTGTATCTTGTCGTCAACGAGGTGGTGCAGCTTGAGGTAGTACGCATAACCGACGGTGACCGGGCTGTCGAACCGCTCGCCCGTGCGTCCGTCGTAGAGGACGCTCTTGCCGTCCGGCTCGATGCCCGCGAGCTCGAGCGTCTCCTCGATGTCCTTCTCGTCCGCGCCGTCGAACACCGGCGTCGCGACCTTCCAGCCGAGCTTCTGCGCCGCGCGCCCGAGGTGTATCTCGAGCACCTGTCCGATATTCATTCGGCTCGGGACGCCGAGCGGGTTAAGCACTATATCGAGCGGGGTGCCGTCCGGCAGGAACGGCATGTCCTCGCGCGGAAGTATGCGGCTTATGACGCCCTTGTTTCCGTGGCGGCCGGCCATCTTGTCGCCGACCGAGATCTTGCGCTTCTGGGCGATGTAGCAGCGCACGACCATGTTGACGCCGGGGTTCATCTCGTCGCCCGCGTCGCGGCTGAACACCTTGACGTCTACGATGATGCCGCTCTCTCCGTGCGGAACGCGGAGGCTGGTGTCGCGTACCTCGCGCGCCTTCTCGCCGAATATGGCGCGGAGCAGCCGCTCCTCGGCGGTGAGCTCGGTCTCGCCCTTAGGCGTGACCTTGCCGACGAGTATATCGCCCGGGCGGACCTCCGCGCCGATGCGGATTATGCCGCGGTCGTCGAGGTCCTTGAGCGAGTCGTCGCCGACGTTCGGGATATCGCGCGTGATCTCCTCCGGGCCGAGCTTGGTATCGCGCGACTCTATCTCGTGCTCCTCGATGTGTATGGATGTGAACACGTCGTCGGTGACCATTCTCTCGGAGAGAAGTATCGCGTCCTCGTAGTTGTAGCCCTCCCAGGTCATGAAGCCGACGAGGACGTTCCGTCCGAGCGCGACCTCGCCCTCGACGGTGGAGGGGCCGTCCGCAAGGACGTCGCCCTTATGAACCTCGTCGCCCACCGACACGACCGGCCGCTGGTTGACGCAGGTGCCCTGGTTGGAGCGGAGGAACTTTATCAGCCTGTAGGTGACCTGTCCCCTGCCGGTGTACTCGACGGTTATCCTGTCGGCCGAGACCGAGCGGACAAAGCCGTCGCCCTCGGCGAGGATGCAGACGCCGCTGTCTACCGCCGCCTTGTACTCGATGCCGGTGGCGACTATCGGCGCCTCCGGCTTGAGCAGCGGGACGGCCTGCTTCTGCATGTTCGAGCCCATCGCGGCGCGGGTCGCGTCGTCGTTCTCGAGGAATGGGATCATCGCGGTCGCGACCGAGACCATCATCTTCGGCGAGACGTCAACGTAGTCCACCCTGCCCGGCTCGACCTCGATTATCTCGTTGCGGTGGCGGCAGGTGACGCGGTCGCTCTTGAAGTTCCCGCTCTCGTCGAGCTGGTTCGCTTCCGCGACGATGAAGTCGTCCTCGGTGTCGGCGGTCATGTAGGTGACCTCGTCGGTGACCTTGCCGGTCTCGTGGTCTACGCGGCGGTACGGCGCTTCGATGAAGCCGTACTCGTTTATCCTCGCGAATATCGAGAGGTAGTTGATAAGGCCGACGTTCGGGCCTTCGGGAGTCTCTATCGGGCACATGCGGCCGTAGTGGCTGTAGTGGACGTCGCGCACCTCGAAGGTCGCGCGGTCCTTGGAGAGGCCGCCAGGGCCGAGCGCGGAGATACGGCGCTTGTGCGTCAGCTCCGCGAGCGGGTTGTTCTGATCCATGAACTGCGAGAGCGGCGAGGAGCCGAAGAACTCCTTGACCGCCGCCGTCACCGGACGGATGTTGACAAGCGACTGCGCCGTGACCTCGCTCGCATCCTGAATGGTCATGCGCTCGCGAATGGTGCGCTCCATGCGCGAGAAGCCGATGCGTATCTGGTTCTGGAGCAGCTCGCCCACAGAGCGGAGGCGGCGGTTGCCGAGATGGTCGATATCGTCCACCGAGCCGACTCCGTAGTGAAGGTCGAGCATATAATTTATAGAGGCAAGTATGTCCTCACGGGTGATGTGGCGCGGCATGAGCTCGTCACGGGAGGCGTCAATCGCCTCCTTGAGGGCTTCGCCGGAGAACCGCTCCATCAGCTCGCTCAACACCGGCAAGGAGACCTTCTCGTGTATGCCGAGCTCCTGCGGGTCAAAGTCCACAAAGCTGCCGAGCTCCACCATGCGGTTGGTGAAGACCTTCACCTCTATCGGCTGCTGGTTGTGGTGGACGCTCTCGACCTCTATCCACGCCTCGGTCACGCCGCGGCGCTCGAGCGCCTCCGCGTCGGCGCGGGTGAGACGCTTTCCGTCGTCAAATATGACCTCGCCCGTGCGCGGGTCGGCGACGGGACGGGTGAGCTTGCGGCCGGTGATGCGGCTCGCGAGCGACAGCTTCTTGTTGAACTTGTAGCGCCCGACGTTGGAGAGGTCGTAGCGCCGCGAGTCAAAGAACAGGTTGTTTATCAGCGTGCGCGCCGACTCGGTCGTGGGCGGCTCGCCGGGGCGCAGACGGCGGTATATCTCGATAAGCGACTCGTCCAAGTTCGAGGAGGGGTCGCGGTCGAGGGTGGTGAGGAGCACGCGGTCCTCGCCGAAGAGCTCCTTTATCTCCGCGTTCGTCTCAACGCCTATCGCGCGGATGAAGGCGGTTATCGGCAGCTTGCGGTTCTTGTCTATGCGGACGTAGAACACGCCCGCGGGGTCGGTCTCATACTCGAGCCATGCGCCGCGGTAGGGTATGACGGTGCTCGCGTAGAGCAGCGGGTCGCTCTTCTCGTCTATGACGTTGAAGTAGACGCCCGGCGAGCGGACTATCTGCGAGATTATGACGCGCTCCGCGCCGTTTATTACAAACGTGCCGGAGTCGGTCATGAGCGGGAAGTCGCCCATGAATATCTCGCTCTCCTTGATGTCCTCGGTCTCCTTGTTGCGAAGACGCACCTTCACCTTGAGGGGGGCGGCAAAGGTCGCGTCGCGGTCCTTGCACTCCTCGACGGTGTATTTCGGAGTGTCCTCAAGGGTGTAGCCGACAAAGCTCAGCTCAAGGTTGCCGCTGTAGTCGGTTATCGTGCCTACGTCGCGGAAGACCTCCTTCAGGCCCACGTCGAGGAACCACTGATAGCTCTTCTTCTGAACCTCTATAAGGTTCGGCATATCAATGAGGTCTCCGAGGCGCGCGTAGCTCTTTCGGACGGTGCGGCCGAAGCGCACTTCCTTGAGTCGGCTCTCAACATCCGGCATTTGATCAACTCCATTTCTGTAATACTCGGGCATTCATCTGTGTGAAACGCCCGGAAGGGTTGAAACTTTTGCTCGACACTCCCTTGTAACCGGCACATGCACGTGATATAATGTCATGTGTAAAAGGGTGAGTGTTGTCCATAATATCAATGGTGCAATATAGAAGTATAGCATAGAGAACCAACTTTGTCAACATATTTTTCGCGCCTGATGGCGCGAAAACTTATAAAACAATTCGGGGCTGCGCTTTCGCGCAGCCCCGATTGTTTGTCGCAATCTTTACTTGCCCGCGATGCTCAGTCCCTCGACGAGCACGGAGGGCGAGCCGAACGCGGTCATGCCGCCGAAGCCGGGGAGCTTGACCGTGTCCGAGACGTCCGCTATGCTCCGCAGCAGCGTGTAGAAGTTGCCCGCGACGGTGAAGCTCTTGACTGCCTTGCCCTTTTTGCCGCCCTCTATCATGTAGCCCGAGCTCTGAAGCGAGAAGTCGCCGGAGACGACGTTCGCGCCGGCGTGCAGACCGCCGAGCGAGGTGATGAGAACGCCGCCGTCGGCCTTCTTCAGTAGCTCCTCCTCGGTCGTCGTTCCGGGGGCGATATACATTGTGAACGGACGGATGCCGACGGGCGAGTCGTAGGAGCTCTTTGATGCGTTGCCCGTCGTCTCGACGCCCGCCGCCGCGGCGGTCTTGAGGTTGTGGAGCAGCGTCGTGAGCTTGCCGTTCTCTATGACGTTCTTGCGGTGCGTGGGCGAGCCCTCCGCGTCAAAGTTTATCGGCATCCTGCTCTCCTTGTAGAACGGGTCGTCCACAAGCGTGACTATGTCGGCGGCTATCTTACTGCCCTCCTTGCCCGTAAGCAGGGAGAGGCCGCGCCGCGCGTTCTCGCCGGAGAACACGCCGGAATAGGTTCCGAGCAGACTGCTCATCGCCTCGGGCGAGAACACGACGGGGCTCGTGCCGGTCGGGGCGACGTCTGCGCCGAGCTTTGACTTGGCATTGCTCACCGACTCACCCGCGGCGGCCTTGATTTCTATCTTCGAGAAGTCGCCCGACTTTATAGTGTAGTCGTTTGCCATCTCATATCCGTCGCTCACGACGGCCATCGACATAAAGACGGCGGCGCTGTTCTCGTAGCGGAGGTCGAGACCCTTCGAGTTCACTATCGCTATCTCGGTCTTGGCGCACTCGGCGCTCGAACGCGAGCCGTCTATGACGGCGGGGTCGGCGGCGTACAGCGCGTCCTGACCCGCGAGCGCGGCCGCGACGAGCTCGTCAGTCGCGGGGAGCGGCGAAGCGGTGCGCTCGAGCGGCTCGTAGGTCTTGCCGCCCTCGCAGAGGAACTCGCGGTCGTCGCTCTCAAGCGACGCGGCGTTCGACGCCGCGCGCGCGACGAGATCCGCCGCCTCGGCGGGCTCGAGCCGCTCGGTGGAGGCGTAGCCCATCCTGCCGCCCACTATGCAGCGGAAGCATACGCCGCCGTCCACGGAGCTTGAAAATTCGTTTATTTCGTGCGCGAACGCGCCGATGCCGGTGCTCTCGGAGGACTGATAGTAGAGCTCGTACTCCGTGATGCCCTGCTTTGCCGCCGCCTCAACGACGGCCTGCCTAAAAGTGTTGAAATCCATACCCTGTACCTCCTTATCTGCCGCCGACGGTTATCGACGAGACACGGATGAGCGGCTGGCCGACGTTTGTGGGTATCGAACCGCTCGACGAGCCGCACATTCCCTGGCCGAGGTCAAGGTTCGTGCCTATCATGTCGATGTTCATTATGACGTCCGAGCCCTTGCCGACGAGGCTCGCGCCGCGCACCGGCTCGCATATCTTTCCGTTCCGGACGAGATACCCTTCGTTTACCGCGAAGTTGAACTCGCCGGTGGCGGGGTTCACCGAGCCGCCGCCCATCTCCTTTGCGAAGAGGCCGTACTCTATCGAGGAGATTATTTCGTCATTGTCGTCCTTGCCCTCGGCGATGTAGGTGTTAGTCATGCGGGAGGTCGTCGTATAGGCGTAGCTCTGACGGCGCGCACTGCCGGTGGGCGCCATACCCATGCGGCGGGCGTTGAACTTGTCTATCATGTAGCTCTTGAGTATGCCGTTCTCGATAAGGACGTTCTTCCGCGCGGGCGTACCCTCGTCGTCGAAGTTTATCGAGCCCCACGCATTCGGGATAGTTCCGTCGTCTATGGCGGTGAGCTTCGGGTTTGCTATCTGAGTACCGAGCTTACCCGCAAACTGCGACGTTCCGTAGGCGACGCTCGTCGCCTCGAGCGAATGTCCGCACGCCTCGTGGAAGATGACGCCGCCGAAGCCGTTGCCTATCGCGACGGGCATTACGCCCGCGGGGCAGTAGCCCGCGCCCGCCATCGTCACCGCCTGCTTTGCGGCGTGGATGCCGGTGTCGCGCGCGCTCACCTCGTGCTCGAACATCTCCATGCCCATGCGGCGGCCGGGACGGCACGCACCGGTCTGGGTCTCGCCGTTCTTCTCCGCGACGGCGGTGACGACAAGGCGGGTGCGTATCTGCCTGTCCTCGGCGTAGATGCCCTCGCTCGTCGCGATGAGTATGTTGTGGTCAATGTCGAGCAGAGTGCCCGTGACCTGCTTTATCGCGTCGCTGTACTCCTTTGCGGCGTAGACGCCCTCCTTGAGGACGGCTATCTTGTCGGCGTTCGCGACGGTCGCGGGGACGATGCGGACGGGGTGGATGTCGCCGTAAAGGCGCTCGTGCAGGCATATCTCAAGCTCCGCCTTGCCCTCGCCGAGGGCGGAGGCGGCCTTCTCCGCGCAGCGCATGAGTCCCGCCTCGCTCGTGTCTATCGTCGTTGCCATGACGCTCCGCAGACCCTTGTACACGCGAATGCCCGCGCCGGCTATGACGGCGTCGTTGATCGACTCGACCTTGCCCGAGATCATATTTATGGAGTGGTCGAGCGTGTTCTCCGCAAAGATCTCGGCGTAGTCGGCGCCGGTCGAGACCGCCTTGCGCAGGACGGCCTCGCAAATCTGTCTTGAAATCATACAAAAACTCCTTTGCGTTCGGACAGAGCGTCCGAAGGATTTTAGAAATCTCACCAACATGTCTCGCCGCCGCTCCGTGCGGCGCGCGGGACTTACAGCTCCCGCCGCAGGACTTCCATTATTTCCTCCGGCGTCTTCTTCGCGCGGCTCAGCTCCATGGCGCGCGTGAGCGGCGCTTCCGCGTACCCGAAGAACATCCGCAGTCCCTCGCAGAGCCAGTACTGCCCCGCCTCGCCGTCCGCGCTCACGCCGAAGCGGTCCTTCGGGCATCCCCCGCCGCAGAAGCGGAGATACGGGCAGCGGCGGCACTCCGCCGTGAGGGTGCTACGCTTCGCTTCGCCGAAGCAGGTCTGCGCCTCGCTTGTCGCCATGGTATCGAGACGTCCCGTGCGCAGGTCGCCTATTCGATGCTCCGGGTCCACGAAGTGGTCGCAGGAGTAGACGCTGCCGTCCTCCTCCGCGACTAGCACCCGCCCGCATGTAGGCGCCATCCAGCAGAGCGAGGCTTCGCCGCCCGCCATTATCCGCGCGGTCTCCGCAAAGAGCTGCACGTCGAGGCGGCCGAGGTCGTGCGTCGCCCACTCGCAGAAAACTTCGCAGAGGAAATGCCCGTAGCCCTCCGGCGTAATCGAGTCCGGCGTGACGCCGCCGTCCTCCGTCCGCACGACTATCGGTATAAACTGCACCCAGCCGGTCGAGAGCTCACGGAGCCCTCGGTACACGGCGAGCGGATCCTCCGCGGACGCGCTCGTGACGGTCGAGAGCAGGTCGGGCTGTATGCCCGCCTTTTGCAGGCGCGCGGCGGCGCGGCGGACGCGGTCGTAGGTCGGGTTCCCGCCACGGTCGCGGCGGAAACGGTCGTGGATATACTTCGCACCGTCGATGCTGAGGCCGACGTCGAAGTGGTTCCCCGCGAGGAAGCGGCACCACTCGTCGTTCAGCATGAGGCCGTTCGTCTGGAGGTTGTTCCACACCTGCCATCCGCGCGGGAGGTACTTCCGCTCGAGCTCGACGACCTTTTTGTAGAAGTCAAGCCCCGCGAGCGTCGGTTCCCCGCCGTGCCACGTGAAGGAGACGACGGGACCCTCGCTTGCCTCTATATACCGGCGGATGAGCCGTTCGAGCAGGTCGAAGCTCATGCGGGTCTGCGTCTCATGCGAAGAATACTTTCCCTTGTCGAGGTAGTAGCAGTAGGAGCAGCGCATGTTACATCGCGAGCCGACCGGCTTTGCCATAATGACGAACTGCTCCGGCTTTCTCGTCGCTTCCACTACTTCAGATGTTTATCGAAGAAGTCGAGCGTCTTGTTCCACGAGTCCATCGCCTGCTCCTGGCGGTACATCGGCTTGTCGTAGTACCAGATGCCGTGGCCCGCGCCGTCATAGCGGTGGAACTCGTAGTCCTTGCCGAGCTTTTTCAGCACCTCCTCGGTCTTGTCCACATCCTCCGGGGTCGGGCTGTGGTCGTCGTTGCCGAATATGCCGAGGAGCGGGCAGCTGAGGCCCTCCGCGTAGTCTATCGGCGCGACGGGGCGCGCGGGAGAGAGCTGTTCGGGCGGGCAGACTACCCCGCCGCCCCAGCAGTCCACGGCGGCGTCGATGCCGTCGAGCGTGCAGGCGGCAAGGAAGGTGTGGCGTCCGCCGGAGCACATTCCTATTACGCCGGCCTTGCCGTTCGAGTTTGTCTGGTTCTTGAGAAAGCCGAGCGACGCGGCGGTGTCTCCCATAACGCTCGCGTCCGGAACTCCGCCCTGCTCGCGGCTCTTTGCCGCGACCTCCGTGGGAGTGCCGTGGCCGACGCGCTCGTAGATGTTCGGACACATGACGCTGTAACCGTGCGCGGTGAAGCGGCGCGCGGTCTCGCGGCACCACTCGTCCCAACCGGGCATGTGCGGGATGAGCACGATGCCGGGGAACGGCCCGTCTCCTATCGGGCGCGACCAGTAGGCGGTGATCGGATCGCCGTTGTGCCCGGTAATGCGCACCGTCTCGGCTATCATGCCGCTGTACTCGCCGGTGTTGAAATCATTCCACATGGCTGATACCTCCTTATTTAGAATTCTATATAGTATAATACAATGGTTTCCCGCGTTTTGCAAGGGGAAGGGCGCGATTTGCGGCGCAGACGCGCGGCGGGACGTTTGCCACTTGAAAGTCCGGGTGAAATGTGGTATAGTTATACGGCGATGCGGCGTCTCCGCGCCGCCGTGACGGGATGTAGGGTAACGGTCACCCACTTGTTTTGGGAGCAAGGTCAAGCTGGTTCGACTCCAGTCATCCCGACCAACACAAATGCCGCGACTTTGTCGCGGCATTTGTGTTGGATTTTCCCCAAACGGCGCTTTGCGCCGTTTGGGGACCCCTATAATTGAAATGCTCGGCGGAAATGAATTCCGCCTGCGCGATTTCGCCGCTATACGGCGAAATCACCGCGCGAACAGGCGCGGAACGGCGCTTTGCGCCGTTTGGGGACCCCTTTGAATAAAATGCTCGGGTGGGCGAAGTGCTCTTACGCATGCAGTCTGCGGCCGTACCGACCGCAGACCCCCTCACGGTTCAGCCCCCGTTCTCCGTGAGGTACCGCTTTATCTCCTCGGTGAAGCGTTTGCCGTAGAGCTGCAGCTTCTTCTGGCCCACTCCGGCCACCGAAAGCATCTCCGATTCGGTCGTCGGCTTCTTTGCCGCCATGTCCCGGAGCGTAGCGTTCGAGAACACCATGAACGCCGGCACTCCCTCCTCCTTCGCCGCGCGATAGCGGAGGTCGCGGAGCGCGGCGTACAGTCCGTCTTCCTCCGTGCCGGCCGCCGTCCGCTTTGCGGAGGACGAAGAGTCGGCGCTCTTTCCCCGTACGCGCATCGTTACCGTCTCATGGCGGCGCACCGCGTCCTCCGCGCGGGGCGTGAGAAAGAGCGCCCCGTGAACGGGGTCTACCCGGAGGTATCCCTGAGTTTTGAGGCTTTCCATCATTTCCCGCAGCGCATCGGACGAAACGCCGCGGAGCCTTCCGTAGACCGGAAGTCTGTCCAGTCCCAGGGCGAGGGTCTCCTTGTCCCTGCCGCCCCGGAGCGTCTTCATTATCTTCGCCGAGCCGAGAGAGTATCCTATCCTCTCACGGACAAGCCGCACGCACTCGAAGACCGCTCCGGCCTCTTCGGTTATGTCCCGCTCGGAAAACGACCCGTCGCAGTTTCCGCAGTTGCCGCAGGTCTTCGGGTGCTTCTGCCCGAAATAGTCGAGAATATATCCCCGCAGACACCGGTCGGTCTCGCAGTAGCCGACCATCTCGCCGAGGCGCTTCAGCGCCTGCTCGGTGACCTTTGACTGCTCGGGCTCGGTAAGCTCCTCGCTCCCGCCGGAGTGTTCTATGAGAAACTGCGCCGTCCGAATATCCCGCGCGGAATAGAGCAGGATGCAGTCCGCGTCCGAGCCGTCCCTTCCGGCGCGCCCCGCCTCCTGATAGTACGACTCGATGCTCTGCGGCATGTTGTAGTGGATGACGTAGGAGACGTTCGACTTGTCGATGCCCATTCCGAAGGCGTTCGTCGCCACCATGATGTTGCATCCGTCATAGATGAAGTCGTCCTGATTGTTCCGCCGCTCCTCTTCGGTGAGACCGGCGTGGTACCTCGTCGCGGCAAATCCCGCGCCGCGGAGCATCCGCCAAACGCTCTCGACGTCCCTCCGCGTCGAACAGTATACGATGCCGCTCTTTTCCGCGCGCTCCGAGACGAGCGCAAGCAGCGCCTCGTCCTTCTTTTTCGGCTTTATCACCTCAAAGCGGAGGTTCTGCCGGTCGAAGCCGGTGACAATACGGAGCGGCCGGTCCAGCCCGAGGGAGCGCTCTATGTCGCGGCGCACGCGCTCGGTCGCGGTGGCCGTGAAGGCCGAGACGACGGGGCGTCGGCGCAGCTTTCCGACAAACTCCGATATACGCAGATAACTCGGCCTGAAGTCCTGACCCCACTGGGAGATGCAGTGCGCCTCGTCCACGGCGAGGAGCGATATCCGGAGCCTCTGCGCCGTCGAAAGAAAGCCCTCGGTCATGAGCCTCTCCGGGGCGATGTAGACTATCTTGTACCTCCCCTCCAGCAGGTTCTGATAGACCCTGTTTATCTGCCCCATGGAGAGCGAGCTGTTTATGTAGGCCGCAGGGATCCCCGCGGCCTTCAGCGCCATCACCTGATCCTTCATCAGGGAGATGAGCGGGCTCACGACCAGCGTTATCCCCGGCATGAGTATCGCCGGTATCTGATAGCAGAGGCTCTTTCCGCCGCCCGTCGGCATAACGCCGAGCACGTCGCGGCCCTCCATCTGTGCGTCTATAAGCTCCTCCTGTCCGCTCCGAAAGGACGAGTACCCGAAGAAGCGCTTCAGCACGTCATACTTTTCTCCCGTCACCGCTGTCCCGTCTCCCCGTCCGCAAGCTGTTCGAGCTCCGCCATGTCGCGGCGGAGGCCGTCGAAATCAAGAAAGTCCTCTATATACTGTTTGCGCAGGAGCTCGCGGGGGATGAACTCGTTGTACTTGCCGAGTATCTGCACGTCCTCCGGCAGCGGCAAGGCGTACATATCCGGCTCGGAGGACAGGATGTCCGAAATTATCGCCTCCAGCTTCTCCTCGGAGCCGTCGAAGACGGCCTCGAGGTACACACAGGTCGGCCACGGATGCTTGCTCTTCACTCCCCGGCTCCGCAGGAGGTAGTTGAGCGTCATTATCTGCCGCGTCCCGACCCACGGGAATATGGCGTATCGCTTGTCCGAGAGCGCGGTGACGACGTTCGTGAGCACGCCGCTGTTCCGCGTGATGTAGCGTATCTCGCCAAGGCGCTCCGCACAGCCCGCGCTGAGGTAGGGGTACGTGTCGTCCGAGAGAAGGATGCTCCGCATCTTCCGCATGAGGACGGTGTGAAGCTCGTTTTCAAAGTCCACGTCCCAGTCCACGACGGATATGCCGGGCACGCGCTTGACGAATATGACCTTGCTCTTGACGTTGACGTCCACCGTCTCCCATGTGAGACCCGCGAGCGCGAAGCGCGTGCCGACGGGATACACCTTGTCAACGGTGCCTATCATGCGGTTCTCGTCCTTGACCTCGAGGTACTCCGGGGCAAGGAATACGGTGAGGAACTTGTGGCTGTTTGCGACCTTTTCTCCCTCTCGGCCTATGATGAGGCCGCCGCGCTCGGTGCGCTCGAGCTGTTCCTCCGAGAGCATGTACTCGAGGAGCGTCCTGTAATCCTCCTTCGACACCTCGCGGAAGGAGCCGAGCGTGAGGACACTCTGCGCGAGCGCCGCCGCGCTCATCTCGCCGTTAGACTTGAGGGTACTCATCGTCTGGTGATAGACGAGGTTATAGGCGTGCAGGCGCGGCGGAATGGGCTCTATCCAGTGCTTCTTCAAGTATAGCTCGATTATCGCTATCGTGCGGATGAAGTCCCAGTTTATCGGACCCAAGGTGTCGTCCGAATTTATCCTCAGATTTTCCACGAACGTGAAGAGCAGGCGGCTCACCTGACCGCGCCGCCCGCACCGTCCTAGCCTCTGCGCGAAGCTCGAGACGTTGTACGGCGTGCCTATCTGCACCACCTGGTCAAGCGACCCGATGTCTATGCCGAGCTCGAGCGTCACCGTCGCGCCGGTGACTATCTTCTCGTCCTCCGACTTCATCTCGTCCTCGGTGGTCTCGCGCAGGAGCGCGGAGACGTTGCCGTGGTGGACACGGTAGACGTCCGGCGCCTTGTTCTTCAGGGCTATCTCGCGGAGGTTCGCCATGACGAGCTCTATCTCCTCGCGGCTGTTCGCGAAGATTATCGTCTTCTTGTCGAGGGTGTTGCGGAACAGGTACTCGAAGTGCTCGCGGTCGCCGATGCCCGTCCCCGCGGCGGAGTTGGCGGGAAGGACGGTGTTTTCCACGTCCCGCGAGTCGGCGTAGTTGACAAACCGCTCGACGTGCAGGCCGATGCGCTTCGTTCCCTCGTCGGTGACGGGTGAGACGCACCCGCGCCCCGTGCCGGTGTTCAGCCAGTCCTCCGCGAGCGAGACGTCCCCGAGAGTCGCGGAGAGGCCGATGCGCCTCGGATTTATCCCGACAAGGCGGTTCAGCCGCTCGAGCACGCAGAGGAGCTGTATGCCCCGCACGTCCCGCATAAACTGGTGCACCTCGTCGATTATGACGTAGCGGAGGTCGGAAAACATCTTGAGGCACGCGCCGCGCTTGTTCGTCACAAGGCTTTCAAGCGACTCCGGCGTTATCTGAAGTATGCCCTCCGGCTCCTTTATGAGTTTGTTTTTGGCCGTCACAGACGCGTCCCCGTGCCACTTCGTCACCTTTATGTGCGACGCGAGAAGGAGCTGTTCGAGCCGCTTGAACTGGTCGTTTATGAGCGCCTTCAGCGGCGAGATGTAGAGTACGCCCACCGACCTCGGCGGGTCGTTGTATATCTCTGTTAGCACGGGAAGGAACGCCGCCTCGGTCTTGCCGGAGGCGGTGCCGGAGGAGAGCAGGAGGTTCGAGTCGCTGTCGAATATGACCTCGCACGCCGCGACCTGGTTTGCCCGCAGCTCCTCCCACTTGTTCTCGTATATGAAATCCTGTATAAACGGCGCAAGCCTCGAAAAAGCGTCCATATTCGTTCCCCTGTCTCCGTAAAATGTTTGTCTCCGTGAGCCGTTATATCTCGAAGTCCACGAAGTCGCTGTGGACCTCCTCCTCCGAGAGGCCGCCCTTCGCGAGCTCGAAGCTGTTCGAGCCGAGCACTTCCTCCACGCTCCTTTCCGGGTTCTGGTAGAGGATGTTTATAAGCTCGATAAAGTCGCGGATCATCTCGCGGGGCGTGATGTGCGTCTCCGCGCCGACGCGGTTGTACTCCACGGTGAGGAAGTACAGCAGGTCCTCGTGGCCGAGGCGCGGCGTGTAGCCGTAGAGGTCGGCGTGTATGTCCCGCAGCTTCTCGATGAGGATGTACATTTCCTCCTGCGAGAGCATCTGGAGCCGGATTATCGGCGCCGTGAGGTCGTGCAGCTCGTCCGTCGCGAAGTGCCCCTCCGCGAGGCGCGAGCGGAGCGCCTCATAGCTGAAGACTCCCCTGTACCTGTCCTCGATGCACTGCGGCGTTCCGCCCATAAGGAAGCCGATGTGCTCCGCCTTGCCCTGAAGGACGTCGTTATACATCGTGAGTATCTTTTCGTAGTTGTTCGCGCGTGTTATCGAGTTCGGTATCTTGAAGATGTTCACGAGCTCGTCGATTATCACGAGCAGTCCCTTGTACCCCGCGCCGGTGAGGAACGCCGCGAACAGCTTGAGAAAGTCGTACCACGTCTCGTCCGAGACGATGAAGTTTATCCCGAGGTCGTCCTTTGCCTCTCTCCGCGTCGGATACTCCCCGCGGGACCAGCGGAGGACGTTCGACTTGAGCGCGGAGTCGTCCTCACGGTACGCCTGCCAGTAGAGCGCCACCGCCTTTGCAAAGTCGAAGCCGCCCACCATTCCCTCGAGCGACCCCGCGACGGCGTATATCCTTTGCTCTACCTCGCGCTCGAACTCCGCGCCCTCCGTGCCGGTCTCGACGCGCACCGCCGTCTGTATGCCGCTTATCCAGCGCTCGAGAATGAGCGGCAGAGCGCCGCCGTCCGGCTTTGCCTTGGTGGAGAGGTTGCGGATAAGCTCCCTGTACGTGGCAAGTCCCTGACCCTTCGTGCCGGCAAAGCGGCGCTCGGGGGACAGGTCGGCGTCCACGACGGCAAATCCCCTCGCCGTCGCGTGGTTGCGTATCGTCTGGAGCAGGAAGCTCTTGCCGCTGCCGTACTTGCCGACTATGAAGCGAAACGACGCCCCGCCCTGCTCTATCATGTCGATATCGCGAAGGATGGCGGCTATCTCCTGCTTTCTGCCGACCGTGATGTACTCCAGCCCCACTCTCGGCACGACGCCGCTCTTCAGCGCGTTAATGAGTATGCCCGCTATCCTCGCCGGTACCTTATTTTGCATACTTCTCAGTCATCTCCCTCAGCCGTTCGGCGTAGTCCTCGTATATCATAAGCCCGTCGTCGAGGACGCTGTCCCCGACGGCGTCCGCCGCCTTCTCGTTTATTCCTTCCGCGAGCACCTCCGGCATGACGCCGTTTTCGCGCGCGAAGCTCTCCATGTCCCCGCCATGAAGGACGTGCCGCAGCGCCGCGAGCTCGAGCGGCGCGAGCGCCGCTCCGAGCGCGTCCCACTCGTCCGCCGGCTCGTCCGCGCCGAAGTACGGCGCTTCGCCGGCGGCGGTGTCCTCGCCGCTCGGAGCAAATTCTGCGACGTTTGCGGCTCTGCCGTCCTCCGCTTCGCCCGTGACGCTCTCGGGCTTTGCGCCCGACGCGGGCGTCGCACTGTCAAGGCACGGTTCTTCGTCCGATATGCGCTCTGTTCCGTCGCGGTACGGTTTTTCGTCCGATATGCATTCCGCGCCGCTTACCGGCAGGATGTCCGCCGGGGCGGAGCTTCCGCCGTGCCGTTCCGTCGGGACGGCCGCCCCGCCGGAAGTGTCCTCCTCCACAAGAAGCGCCTCCTGCGTCTCGAGCGCGTCGCGGCGTATCCGCGCGAGCGCGTCGCTCGACACGGTCACGATGGTCTTTGTCGCCTCGCGGTAGAACTCCGCCGCCGCGCGGACTATCGTCTCCTCGAGCGGCATGCCCGCTTCCGCGAGGCTCTGCCGCGTCTCCCCGTCGAGCATGGCGGGGCTTGCCGTGAGCTTGTGGCGGTACTTCGTGAGCCGTCGGAGCTCCGCCTCCATGCGTTTCAGAATGAAGCCCGCGAGCCGCTTGCCGCTGCTCGACGTCAGCGCCGTGCTGTATGTCCAGACGCTGTTCCGCGAGACGTACACCTCGTTCGGAAGGAGCACCGCCGTCCTGTCCCGCTGACGGCGGGCGTCGCGGAAGACCGCGCCCCTGAACGGCGTCCACGCGAGCGGATGCTTCGTGTGGGAAAAGAGAAGGTCATCAAAGGCAAGTCCCGCCTCCGAGCACTTCTCCCGCAGGCGCTCCGCCGTGAAGTCCGCACAGCGCTCGACGAGCTCGCGGTTTTCCGCATAGAACGCCGAGGAACGGATGTCGTAGCCCGAAAGCTCCGCGAGCAGTCCGAAGCCGTCCTTCGGGTCGGTGAGCATCGGATAGTATCCCGAAAGAGTGTGCTCCGCCGCGAAGTCGCGGAAGCTGCCCTCAAGGTCGTAGTAGATGTGATAGTCCTTTATCCAGCCGGGGACGTACTTGTCGAGCGTGAGGTCGTACTCCCGGAACCTCCGCCAGAAGTCGATGAGCTTCTCCAGCCCGTCCTCCGGGCTCGCCGTGCCGATGTTGTTTATCAGTTCGTAGATATAGATGAATGCGTAGGAGAGCGATGTCGCGCGGACGTCTCCCGCGCGCACGCGCGTCCGCCAGGTGAAGTAGGTGCGGAACTGCTCGTAGGAGAGCATCCTGTAATCCGGGTAGTACGCGGAAAACGGCGCGTCCCCCTCGTAGTCGTCCTCGAAGTCCGCCATGAACCTCGCCTGCTCGGTGAAGATGACGGCGAACTCCCTCCGCGCGCCCCGGCTCGGGAACCGTTCCCCGCCGTATGCCCCCGTCTCGTACCTCCGCGCGATGCCGCGCATCTCCATGAAGCGCTCGCGCTTGGCGTCCCGCTCGGGCGGCACTATCCTCTGCGCCCGCGCGACAAACTTTCCTACGCCCTCGATGGGGCTTGCGGAGTAGTCTATCTCGTAGAACATCCCGTCCGAAAAGGAGGCGTCGGAGCCGCCGTCACGGCGCGGAGCGCCGCCCGCGTTCGGTCTCTCCCCGGCGCGGGCGGGTATCCTGAACGGCTCATATTTCTTTTCCGAGTTGTCTCCGCTCATCTCCGCCTCCGCCGCACGCTTTCCTTTTCTTCAAGCCTTCAAAAGAAACAAATGTACTGTTATATTATAGCACGCCGCGCGGGCGATTGCAACCGCCTTTGACGCGGACATGAAAAGCGGCGGCGGAAGCCGCTTCGGTCTTCCGCCGCCGTCCGATCCCGACTTATCTGTACGCCCTGAACATGAAGCGCTGGAGCTGCGCCTCCTTGCCGAAGGTGTTGCGGTAGCGCTCGTCGCCGTTGAGGATGCGTCCCCGCACCCACCGTCCGTCCTCGAAGCGCCCCTCCTCCTTGCGGAGCAGGTCGAGCTTCATGCCGGTGTGCTCCGGCGCTTCAAACTCTATGGCGCACCCGCACGCGAGAACAAGGAGCTCGTAATCGCCGAGCTCTATGACAAGTCCGCCCGCGGCGTGCTTCGCCCCTCCGAACGGACCGCCGTAGCTTATGCGGAGGCGGATATTCTCAAGGTCGATTATCTCGCTCGCGTTTCCGTTGTCAAGGAAGCCGTGTATCTTTCCCTCGCGGTGAGCCTTCTCTATCACGTCCTCCATGCTGCCGACCGCTCCGTACACTCCGCCGAGCAGGCGCGCGCCGTCCGCGGCGACGCCCATCGCCTCCGGGGAGATGTTGAGCTGTGCGAGCACCTGCGGGTCAAGCTCCTCGGCGCGTCCCGCGACGTCCTCTATCCCGAACGGCGCAAAGCACATCGCGTTGTGCTCGCCCACGGCGTAGAGGAAGTTCGCCACGGCGTCGACCGGGCCGCGAGCCTCCGGTATGAACAGCGGGTTGCCGTCCGAAGCGTACTCGTCGCACACGTCGCGGAAGTTCGGCACGTATATGTCCGGCGCGTACAGATCGACGTGCGGCGCGGCCGCGCGCCAGACCCTGTGCATCTTGAACTGCGGCCCGCCGGAGGGGTACGTCCCGGGCACTCCCGGCGCCTGCTCGAGCCACGCGTTGACGTACACCGGCAGCGGGTACTCCGCCTTGCCCGCGCTCACTATCGTCTCGACGGCGCGGGCGTAGTGCCACGCCATGAAGGTCTCGGCGGCGTCCGCACCGAACGCCTCGCTCCACGTCCCGTGAACGCCGAAGGTCTCCGCGAGCGCCGCGGGTATCTCCTCCGCGAACGCCGCCTCCGCGCGCTCGCTGTAATCCCGCGCCGCGCCGACGACGCCTATCTCGTTTTCCGCCTGTATCATCACGACCGTGCGCTCACCGTCGGTGTCGCGAAGGTGCGCCATCAGCGCGGCAAACGCCCTTGCGTCCGCCGCGACGGCGTCCCGGCAAAGCGGTGAGACCGTCGGATCCCACGTCCCGCCCATGTATCCGAGCGGACGGTCGCCGGCGTTGCGCACTATCCCGAAGCGCTCGGGATCGTTCTTCGCCCAGAGCGGGATATAGGTCGAAGCGCCGTTCTTCCAGAGCCCGAACCAGAGCAGGACGAGCTTCACGCCCTCGCGCCGCGCCTGCGCTATGAGACCGTCCACGAGCTCGAAGTCGAACACGCCCTCCTCCGGCTCGAGGCATTCCCAGTAGACCGGGGCGATGACGCCGTTGAGTCGGAGCGGACGCAGCGCCGGCCAGACGCGCTCCTCCATGTAGCGGAGGTCGGACGCGCTCGAGTTGTGCAGTTCTCCGCCCCGGATGTGGAACGGCCGTCCGTCTACATACAGCGTCGCGAGTCTGCCCGTTCCTTCTATGTACGGTATATGCGCCATTCCGTATCTCTCCTTTTCGGCGGCGGAAGCCGCCGCCCGTGATATTTTCACCCGCACGCGCGGGCGGTTTCACTTACTGTTCCCGAGGCTGCGCCGCTTCGACAAGCGCGCGGAAGAGCTTTCTGCTGTTTTCGTCGGTCCTGTACATAAGCTCCGGGTGCCACTGCACGCCGCAGAAGAACCTCTCTCCCGGCAGGTATATGCCCTCGACGAGCCCGTCCTCCGAGACCGCCGAGACCTCGAGCCCCGGCGCGACGTCCTTCACCGCCTGATGGTGGCAGCTGTTGACGCCCGCCGTCTCCGCGCCGAGGATATCCCACAGCGGCGTGCCGCGCTTTACCGTGACGGTGTGGATGCTGCGGTCGAGCGGCGGCTCCATCGAGTGGACGGTGCGGGACGGGTGCTGCGTGACTACGTCCTGGAAGAGCGTCCCGCCCATAAACACGTTTATCGTCTGTATGCCCCGGCATATCCCGAGGACCGGCTTTTCGGTTCCGAGTACGGCGCGGAAGAGCAGCTTCTCCGTGAGGTCGCGCTCCGGGGAAATCATCCCGCACTCGGGAAGCGTCTCCTCGCCGTATATCTCCGGCGCGATGTCCGGCCCGCCGGTGAAGATAACGCCGTCGCAGAGCGAGACGAGCCGCGCCGCCTCCTCCGCGTCATGAACGAGCGGAAATATCAGCGGGATCCCTCCCGCTCCCTCGATGCTCTCGAGGTATACGTGCCTCAGCAGTACGCCCGCGCCCTGCGCTTCGAGCTGCGGGGCAAGTCCTATCACCGGTCTTGCCATAACATTTTCCTCCGAGGGTTAAGGTTTGCGTTCCGCTTACATTGTATCACACATCGAAACGGAACGCCACAAAAACAGGGCTTTGTATCCGCCGGACGCTCACTTCGCAAGGAACGCCTCGATCTTCGCCGCGTCCGCACAGCCCTTTTCGTAGAGGCGGCGGAGCGAGTCGAGGTCGCGCTTCAATGTGCTCACGCCGCAGGTGTCGTCCGGGGAGACAATAAGCGCGCGTCCCTCGAGGGCGTACTCCCGCGCCCGCGCGACGCCGGCGTTGTAGTTCTCCGCGCGGAGGCGGAGGCGCTCCGCCGCCGTCGGGTACTTCCGTCTCAGCAGCCGCGCCAGCTTCTCGTCCCGCCCGGGGCTCCGAAGCTCGCTCTCCGGCTTCGTGAGTATGAGCACGACGCGGTCACACCCGAGCTCGAACGCCTTCTCCACCGGCACCGGGTCGCCGAGCGCGCCGTCGTAGTAAGGCCGGCCGTCCACGGTGTACGGCCGGCACACGACCGGTATCGAGCTCGACGCCTTGAACACGTCGTAGTTGTCCTGCGCCATGTCGCGCTTGTCGAAGTATTTCGCCTCGCCCGAGAGGGCGTCCGCCGCGACGACTATGAACTCCATCGGGTTCGCGCTCATAGCGGGGTAGTCGAGCGGATCCTCCGAGTCCGCGCGGCTGAGCTCTCCGTAGACGTAATCCATATCTATATACGACCCCCGGCGAAGGAGGTTTGCAAAGCTCATATACTGCCGGCGGAAAGAATACTCGGTGTAGAAGCGGTAATTCCTGCCCTTCTGTCCCGCCTTGTAGGACGCGATGTTCGCGCTCCCCGCCGACACTCCTATGCCAAGGTCGAACCGTATACCCCTGTCGAGGCACCCGTCAAGCACTCCCGCGGCGTAGATGCCCCGCATCCCGCCGCCGACGTCCACAACTCCCGTTTTCATTCGGACACGCCATCCTCCCGCATGCGCCCCGCCGCTTCCGGCGGGCTTTTGCATAATGTTTGCAGCTTATACTATTTTATTCCGCGCGGCGCGATACGTCAAGCCGGTTTGTCCGGCGGGAGGCGGCGTTTTGCGGGCAAAGAGATTTATAAAAAAATCGGAATTTGTGCTTGACAATTCCCGACCCATGTCTTATAATAGTCAATGTTCGCACGGACACTTAGCTCAGCTGGTAGAGCACCTGCTTGACGTGCAGGGGGTCAGCGGTTCGATTCCGTTAGTGTCCACCATCAAAAAAAGCAGCCTTTGGCTGCTTTTTTTGATGGGCTTGGCGGCGAAGCCGCCAAGCCCCTTGGATTGAAATGCTCGGGGCGAATGAATCGCCCCTGCGCGAAGTTGGCGGCGTAGCCGCCAACTTCAACCGCGCGAACAGGCGCGGTTTGGTCGATGGTCACTCGGGATGGAACCGCTGACCCCCTGTTATTCATTGCGTCAGCACCGCCAACGGTGCTCCGCACCGTTGGCGGTTCGATTCCGTTAGTGTCCACCAAAAAATAAGCAGTCCCTTCGGGACTGCTTATTTTTTGGGCTCCGGCGGCTTCGCCGCCTCCGCTCCTTGATTTAAATGCTCGCCCCGAATGAATCGGGGCTGCGCAAAGTTGCTTGCCTATGGCAAGCAACTTTAACCGCGCGAACAGGCGCGGTTTACATGAGCAGTCCCTTCGGGACTGCTCATTTTTTGGGCTTCGGCGGCTTTGCCGCCTCCGCTTTGCATCGTCCGGGTCTTCCGAACGGTGCTACCGCAGCCGCATGGGTCTGAAGCGCGGCAGTGTACGAGAATTTGCCGGCGTCGTCCTGTGGAGGAAGGTTTAACGGCACATTCCGGCAAAATCGCACCCCTAATTTCCGTTTTTCAAACAACAGCGCAATTATTCGGACAGATCGCTCTTTGTCCCGCGACGTTCCGCCCCCTTGCTTTATAACGCATATCGTGATAATCTAACAATATATGGATTATTATTACCGAATGCGGTAGATTATCACAAAGAGGTGGCATTCCCAATGATTAGGATACTCTTGAGCCGCAAGCTTGGCGAACTTCGTTGGACACAGGCCGACCTTGCCCGCAAAACGGGTATTCGGCCCACTACCATCAATGAACTGTATCACGAGATGGCGGAGAGGGTCAACCTCGAACATCTGGACCTTATCTGCGAGGCGCTGGACTGCGACTTGAGCGAGATACTTGTCCGCACTCCCAATACGATCCCGAAAATCGTAAACGGTCGAGCCGGGAACAAGTTGAGCTCCGCCGGAGACAGCGATGAAAAAGGGGCAGGAAATTGACCTGCTCCTCTTTTCCTGCCCCTCAAACGAATACGGGGACGCACGCCCGAAGCGCGTGCCCGCGTCCGCCGAAACGCATATCTCTATATCGGAGGTGAGACCGTGCGCCCGTCCCCATCGGGCGCGGCCCGGAAACGGGCATCCGCCGCACAGCGGCCGCAACTCTACACCAAAAATAATCTAAAGAGGTGCTAAGTAAGATGAAAAAACGTATCCTCTCCCTCCTGCTCGCGCTGGTTATGACCGCGTCGATGCTGCCGGTATTTTCCGTCGCCGCCGTAGACGCTTACAGCGCGTCCCCCACCACGTCCGACTATTTCTACAATCAGCTCAATGACCGCGCCAAGGCCATATACAACGAGCTGCTCCACAAGTTCTCCGACCCCGCTACAAAGGCCGATTACTATGACGGCACTAAGCCCATCGACCTTATCGGTGTCAAGTACGGCAGCGATACCGCAAAGGCCGACGACCATATCATTACCACTCAGGATATAGAAGACTACCAAAAAGGCAACAAGGACATCTTCAACGACTTCTGCGCCGCGAAGGACGCCCTTGACCTCGACCACTCCGAGCTGTGGTACATAGACTCCGGGTACCTCACCTTCCGCGTGACGCACGGCTCCGTGGAGGCAGAGTACGGAGAGGGTTATCACGTTCTCATCGGTCCCGGCAGAGGCGAGACCTATCTGCTCGGCGGACTTACCGCCGACGAGGTCGAGCTCAACGGCGAGACCATCAAGACCATGGACGAGAAGATAAACGCCACCATCAACAGTATGGTAAATAAGGCCGTTTCCGAGCTGAACGCCGCAAATTCCGCAGGCACATACAGCGAGCCGGACAAGCTGGCGTTCCTTGCGACGAACATACACGACCAGATAACAAAGGGCATCCACTACCGCTACGAGATAGAGTGCAATTCTCCCGAGGACGCTAAGTTCATCCGCACCATCTACGGCATGCAGACCCACGAGGGCGTCTGCGAGGCTTACGCCCGCACGCTCCAGGTCTGCCTGACAAGGCTCGGCATACAGTGCGTGCTCATCCACGGCGTACAGACCAAGGGCACGCCCGAGGATCACATGTGGAACGCCGTGAACATCCCCAACACGGACGAGCAGAAGACCCCGCGCTGGTACGTCATCGACGCCACGTGGGACGACCCGCTCACCGCCAAATGGGACGGCACCCGCGACCTCACGTTCAAGGGCGGCGATGACGGCAAGGAGACAAACACCTACCTGCTCGTCGGTCAGTCGCTCGTGGGCGAGCACTGGCGTCCCTCCGGCTATGTCTCCACCGGCAACTTTGAGTTCAAATATCCCACTATCGAGACTGCGGCCTTCTCCGGCGCCACCGTACTCGGCGACGACAACGGCTTGAAGGTCGATTATTCCACCGGCTCCTCCGTGGACGGAGCACCCGCCGGCGTGTTCTCCGTCACCTATCAGGGCATGGACGCCAAGACCGCCCGCGACAAGGGTCTCTACTTCATGGTGAAGATGTACGACTACCATCCGGACGGCACTGCCGACGTGATGAAGGAGTGGTACTATGCCGACGCTACCTTTGTTCTTTCCGAGGGCAATCCGTATTTCGGAGACTATGACGGCGCGCTCCGCATCTACACCCCGACCTGCGAATACGTCGAGATAGCCGTCACCACCCGCGAGCCCGACCAGCGGGATACGTGGGAAAATCCCGCCTCATCCAGCTATCTCTCCCTCTCCAACGGCGAAGCCGGATACTTCCACGGCGACGAGAGCGAGATAATCGCCCAGTCCGGTATGCTCTACAACGTCAACTCCAAGTACGAGGCTCCGCCCTACGTGCTCACTCAGTTCCCCGCCCCCAACGGCAACTGCACGGCGGGCTACGATTACCGCTTCAAGGTCACTTACGACGACGACCTCTATTACAGGCCGTCCGCAAACAGCGAGAGCGGCATTTCCGCTATCGCCGACATTTCCGACATACCCGTCCGCGTCCGCTACACCACGATACAGCAGGATCTCCACGACCCCGACAAGGACAAGTACGTCCGCATAGCGGGCGAGCTGCCCTTCGACGTGAACAGGGACGGTTACGTGGATATGCCCGGCGTTGACGGTACCACCAACGACTACGTCGACTTCAAGTGGATATATTCCTACGAGCCGGCTAAATGCCCCAACAACCCCAATCACGAGTCAAACCACACGTGTGACGTGACAAAAGGCTGCCCCATCAAGGGCGTCGAGTTCAACTTCCGCGCCTCCGACCAGTGGATAGACGACATCACGGAGTACAACTTCGCCATTGACGGCGTCGTGGGTTCGCGCTCCTCCAAGGCGCCGAACAACTTCTCGGTCATCTCCTGCATCCCCGGCCTCTGCCCCGCCTGCTACCGCAGCCAGGGCATCGACTGGAACCTCTGGGGTCAGCCCACGCTTTTGGACGCTCCCGAGAACCTCGACCTGGAATCCCTCGCAAGCGCCGAGGACAATTCCGAGGCGGCTCAAAAAGCTCTTGACAAGTTCAACGAGGAGATTCACCGTGACGAGATAAACGGCCGCCTCATGCTCGTCGTTGAGGACAAGAGCAAGGGCGCAGGCAACCGCGAGGACTACGAGAGGATCAACGACGCTCTCAGCAAGGATCAGGCCTATCAGAATCAGGTCGCCGGCGGCGGCGAGGTGCTCTCCTCCGTCTTTGAGATAAACTTCAACCGCGTCTGCCCGATGGTGAAGCTCAAGCCCAACAAGGGACAGTCGCTCCGCGTTCAGGTCGGCTACCCCGCCGGCGTCACCTATGAGACGCTTGCAGATTACGACCTGAAAGCGTACCACTTCGTCCGCTGCTCCAACGATGGGGAAAGTTATTACTGTCAGGAAGTCAAGGACGCGCTTGCATCGGCTTCCGACAAGGATAAGGCCGATATTCTCAAAAACCACAAATGGGGCGAGCATATCATCAAAACCGAGCAGATAACCATCGTCCCCACCCCCTACGGCATGGTGATAATGTGCGACGCGTTCTCTCCGTTTGAGATAGTCGCGGTGAAGAAGAGCGACACTGCCGCCATCGCAGCCGCGGCCGAGACCGGCAGCACCCTCGTCGTCGTCTCCGACGGCAACGGTCATGTCGAGGTCGACGGCAAAGAGGCCGTCGGAACCGCCGGAAACGTTAAGTTTGCAAACGAACAGGACGAAAAGACCTTCACCGTCGTCCCCGACAAGGGCTACGAGGTCGACTCGGTTATCCTCGGTGGAAGCTCGACTCCTATCAACGTCAGCCCGGACGGCAAGTTCACTGTCTCCGGCATAAATCACAACGAAGTCCTGAGCGTCACCTTTGTCCCCCAGACCGTAACCGCGGCGGAGCAGGAGTTCGGCTATGGCGACGCGGTCGAGGTCAAGGCTTGCCCGCACACCACTCTTAAAGAGGACACGAGCGACCCCACACCGAACGCCGACGCAACATGCACGACCCCCGGATACAAAAAGGCGCAGGTTTGCGCGGCCTGCGGTCAGACCGTCGTTCCCGCGACCGTGATCCCCGCCACCGGGCATACTTTAAATGTGCAGTCGGAAGTCGTTACGCGCGTCACATCCTGCACCGAGGGCGTCCATTTGGACGCAGTTACCTGCGCAAAGTGCAATGAGACAATTTACGAAGCCACGGACATTCCTCCGCTCGGTCACGACTACGAGGACGGCGTCTGCACCCACTGCGGCGCAAAAGAGCCCTCTACCACTCCGTCCACGCCGTCCGGTCCGTCCGGCTCGGCGGGTTCGGCGGGTTCAAGCGGCTCGTTTGTCGGAAGCACGACCGAGACCGTCACCGGCGCGGACGGAAACAAGACCACGACCGTCACCGCCTCCGACGGGAGCAAGACCACGACCACCACTACCGCGGACGGCGTAGTCGGCACAACCAAGACCGACGCCGACGGAAACGTCACCTCCGTTGAAGTCATAATGCCCTACGGCTCCGAGACCGGCGAGGCCGTCGTCGCGCCCGTCAAGGTCAAGGCGTTCGCCTCCGCCGAGGACGCTCCCGAGATCGGCATCACCGTCAGAGAGGGTTCGGCGCGCGTGGAGATCCCCGTTGAGGACGTGAACCACGGCACCGTCGCCGTCATCGTTGACGAGGACGGGAACGAGACCGTCATCCGCGACTGCGCCGTGGATAAGAACGGCGTCATCATCAACGTAGACGGCAGCGTCACGGTAAAGATAGTCGACAGGAGCGTCGACTTCGCCGATGTTCAGACTACCGGCCATTGGGCGTCCGACGCGGTCGAGTTTGTCGCGGCGCGCAACCTCTTCAACGGCACCGGCGACGGCGTGTTCTCCCCCAATACCGCGATGCAGCGCGGAATGCTCGTCACCGTTCTCCACCGTCTCGCATACGAGCCCGAAGCGGACAGCACGCAAATTACCTTCGGCGACATTCAGAGCAGCGATTACTTCGCCGAGGCTTCGGCATGGGCGAACGCCAACCACATCGTCGAGGGCTACAACGGTTCCTTCCGCCCGCGCGACGGTGTGAGCCGTGAGGATCTTGTTACCATCCTTTACCGCTACGCGAAGTTCAAGGGCTACGCGACCGAGACGGACGGCAACGCCCTCACGTCCTTCACGGATGTTCAGAACATCAGGAGCTACGCCGTCGATGCTATGAACTGGGCGGTGAGCGTCGGCCTCGTGAACGGCGTCTCCGCAGACAGGCTCGCGCCGCAGTCCGGCGCAAAGCGCGCGGAGGTCGCAACCATCATAGAGCGCTTCTGCGAAAACGTCGTGAGGTAATCGCATATCAAGCATAAGAAACGGAGGAGGGATTTTCCCTCCTCCGTTTTCTTCGCGGAAAGTCCCGCGGCTTTCCGGGCGAAAAAATATCCGGCATCCCTTCGGATGCCGGATATTTTCAACTCCGTATTTGCCTTGCGGCGGAGATCAATACATGCCGCCCATGCCGTCCATGCCGCCGGCGGGCGCCGCCGCGGGAGCCTGCGGCTCCTTCTTGTCCGCGACGAGCGACTCGGTGGTGAGGACCATCGAGGCTATCGAGGCGGCGTTCTCTATCGTGGTACGGGTGACCTTCGCCGGATCGACTATGCCGGCCTCTATCATGTCGCCGTACTGCTCCTTGGCCGCGTCAAAGCCCCAACCGGTCTTGCCGCAGGTCTTTATCTTCTCGAGGATGACCGAACCGTCGAGGCCGGCGTTCGCGGCTATCTGACGGACCGGCTCGGTGAGAGCCTTCGCGACTATGCGCACGCCGGTGCGCTCGTCGCCCTCGGTCTCTTCTATCAGCTTCTCAACGGACGGGATGGCGTTGACGAACACCGTTCCGCCACCGGGGACGATGCCCTCTTCGACTGCGGCGCGGGTGGCGTTCAGCGCGTCCTCGATGCGGAGCTTCTTATCCTTCATCTCTATCTCGGTCGCTGCGCCGACCTTGATGACCGCAACGCCGCCCGACAGCTTCGCGAGGCGCTCCTGGAGCTTCTCACGGTCGAAGTCGGAGGTGGTGGTCTCGATGTTCGCGCGGATCTGCGCGACGCGAGCCTTTATCTCGTTCGGGTCGCCCATACCGTCAACGATGATGGTGTTCTCCTTCTGGACCTTGACCTGACGGGCGCGGCCGAGCTGATCCATGGTGGCGTCCTTGAGGTCGAGGCCGAGCTCCTCGCTGATGACCTCGCCGCCGGTGAGGATGGCGATGTCGCGGAGCATATCCTTACGGCGGTCGCCGAAGCCCGGAGCCTTGACGCAGACGCAGGTGAAGGTGCCGCGCAGCCGGTTGACAAGTATCGTCGCAAGCGCCTCGCCCTCGACGTCCTCGGCGATGATGATGAGCTTGCGTCCGGCCTGGACTACCTGCTCGAGCAGCGGCAGGATGTCCTGAATGTTCGAGATCTTGCGGTCGGTGATGAGAATGTAGGCGTCGTCAATGACGGCCTCCATCTTCTCGGTGTCGGTGACCATATACGGCGAGATGTAGCCGCGGTCGAACTGCATGCCCTCGACGACCTCGCTGTAAGTCTCGGCGGTCTTGGACTCCTCGACGGTGATGACGCCGTCGGCCGAGACCTTCTCCATCGCCTCGGCGATGAGATTGCCGATGAACTCGTCGCCGGACGAGACGGCCGCGACGCGCGCGATGTCGCTCGTGCCGGAGACCTTCTTCGAGCTAGCCTTAACGCTCTCGACGGCGGCCTTTACGCCCTTGTCGATGCCGCGCTTCATTATCATCGGGTTCGCGCCGGCGGCGACGTTCTTCATGCCCTCACGGATGAACGCCTGCGCGAGCAGCGTGGCGGTGGTGGTACCGTCGCCCGCGACGTCGTTTGTCTTGGTGGCGACTTCCTTGACCATCTGCGCGCCCATGTTCTCAAACGGATCGTCGAGCTCGATATCCTTGGCTATCGTGACGCCGTCGTTGGTGATGAGCGGCGAGCCGTACTTCTTGTCGAGGACGACGTTGCGGCCTTTCGGGCCGAGGGTTATCTTGACGGTGTCGGCAAGCTGGTTGACGCCGCGCTCGAGCGCGCGGCGGGCATCCTCGCCGTAAAGGATTATCTTGGACATAATATCTGCCTCCCTAATTTAATTCGCAAAAAGTCCTTCGGACTTCCGAAAGACGGTTAGTCTTCCACTATCGCGAGAATGTCGCTCTGGCGGACGACGATGTACTCCTCGCCGTCGAGCTTTATCTCGGTGCCGGAATACTTGCTCGTGATAACGCGCTGACCGGGCTTGACGGTCATCTCGACCTCTTTGCCGTCCACGACGCCGCCGGGGCCTACCTCGATGACCTCCGCCACCTGCGGCTTCTCCTGCGCGGCGCTGGTGAGGATGATGCCGCTCTTGGTGGTCTCCTCGGCCTCTACCATCTTGATGACCACTCTGTCTGCCAAAGGCTTGAGCTTCATGTATGAAATGCCTCCTTGAAGAACTTATTTTTGTTTTTAGCACTCTATGCCCTCGAGTGCTAACATTATAAATTATATCCTGCTTTACTTCCGTTTTCAACGCCGGTTTCCGGCGGTTTCCCGCCGCAATTTTCCCAAATTTCCGAATGCTTCCGTTTTTCTCCCGATTTGTAGTTTATGCTCGCGATTGCTCAAAAATGCTCGCGTTTCTTTCCTGCTTCAACTTATCCATCTCCGCCCACGCTCCTGCGGGCGCGAAGAACCTCTGCCGCACGTCCGAGAGGCGCACCGTCCCCGCCTCGGCGGGTATCATCTCGCCGTCCGCATTTATCACGCCGCGCCTTCCGCAGAAGTCGAACCGCACCTCCCGCGCCGCACGGCGCAGTGCGATGTCTCCGAGCTCCGCGTACCGTCCCGCCTTGTACTTAGCGAGCAGAACCGGCACCCGGACGCGGCTCACACGCCCGACGAGCAGTACGTCGAGGATGCCGTCGGTGGGATTGGCGTCCGCCATCGGCATATAGCCTCCGCCGTAGTAGCGGCCGTTCGCGACGCATATCAGGGCGTAGGTTCCGTCGAGCGTCTCTCCGTCCACCGTCACCTTATACTCGTTGCACAGCCCCTTGAAGAGGTTGTAGATGGCGGATATTGTGAACGCCCCGAAGCTCGTCACGAGCGGCAGCTTCGAGAACTTGTGGACGTCCCGCGCGACCCGCGCGTCAAAGCCGACCGAGCATATATCAATGGCGTACCTCCCGCCGGTCTCCATTAGGTCGAGGGTGCGCTCCTCGCCGTCCGCGAGCGCCGCGATGTCGCGGAAGTCGGCGGAGCCGAAGATCTTCACGAAGTCGTTGCCGGTGCCGCAGGGCAGGACGGTGAGGGCGGCGTTCGGATGACCCGCGACGCCGTTCAGTACCTCGGCGAGCGTTCCGTCCCCTCCGCAGGCGTAGACGCGGAGCTCGCCGGGCTTCTCCGCCTCGCGGCGGGCGGCGGCCTCGCCGTCCCCCGGCGCGCTCGTGACGCAGACGGTATATTCCCGCCCCGCCATCGCCGCGTCTATGCGGCGGCGCAAGCCGTCCGGGTCGGGCTTCTTGCCCGCCTTCGGGTTGATTATAAACAGGTGACGCATATCTTCCACCTCTCCCGCATACCGCGTTCTACTTCCCGCAGAAGTACATAGAAAATGTACACTTCAGCATACCGTTGTAGACTCTCCTGCGCTTTGTCGCGCGGCGGCCCATCCACTGCTCGAGCTCGGGGTCGGCGGAAAGGATGCCCAAGTCGCACCGCTCCGCGGACGCCATTCTCGCGCCGAACGACTTCATCAGCTCCGCCGCGCCGAAGCCGTCCCCGAGGCGGACGCCGTAGGGCGGGTTCAGCAGGACGCACGCGCGTCCCTCCGGAGGGACGAACTCCCGCGCGTCCGCGCGGCGGAACCGCACCGTGCCCGCGACCCCGGCGCGGCGCGCGTTCTCCCGCGCGACCTCTATCGCCTCCGGGTCGATGTCGCTCCCCTCGATGTCGTATTCCTTATCGTACTCGCGCGAGCGCGCCGCGTCCTTTGCCGCGCGGACGAGCTCCGCGCCGCCCGCCCAGTCCTCGATCGCGAAGCGGCGCAGGAGTCCCGGCGCGCGGTTCATTGCTATCAGCGCCGCCTCTATCGGTATCGTCCCGGAGCCGCACATCGGGTCGCGGAACGTGTCTCTGCCGCGATAGCGCATGAGAAGAACCATCCCGGCGGCAAGCGTCTCGCGAAGCGGAGCATCCATCGCGTGCGGACGGTAGCCGCGCTTGTGGAGCGGCTCGCCCGTGAGATCGACGTGCAGGAGCACGCTGTCGCGGAGCACCGTGAAGCGTATCTGACGGACGCCGCCGCTCTCGTCGAGGCGTTCCGCGTGATATACGCTCCCGAGGCGCACCGCTATTGCCTTGCGGATTATCGACACGCAGTCGTTCGCACTCATCAGCCGCGAATCGACGCAGTGTCCGCGCACCGGGAAGGCGCACCCGCGCGGTATGTATCTCTCCCACTCGACCGCGCGCGTCCCCTCGAACAGCTCGTCAAACGTCCTCGCCTCGAACCGCGCGGCGAGTATCTGCACCCTCTCCGCCGCGCGGAGGTTCACGAGCGTCGTCGCGGCGTCCTCAAGCGTCCCGCGAAAAAGCACGCGACCCTCCTCGCCCGCGACGTCCTCCATGCCGAGATGCTTCAGCTCGTCGCGCACGACGCCCTCGAGCCCGAATATCGTCGGCGCGCAGAATGTGTGTTTCTCCATCGTTCCCTCCGAAATGCCGTACTGTTAAAATAAGTATATCATTTGCGCGCGGTGCGCGTCAAGAAACTTGTCCCCGCACCGGAAATATGCTATAATCATATTACGACTTCTACGATTGGAGATGCCTTATGCAGACTTGGGAAATGCTGAAGGAAGAATGTCTCGCCTGCCGCGAGTGCGGGCTTGCCGAGGGGCGCACGCACGTCGTCTTCGGAGACGGGGACGAGCGCGCCGAAGTCATGTTCATCGGCGAAGGCCCCGGCGCGGACGAGGACGCGCAGGGTCTCCCGTTCGTCGGACGGTCGGGGCAGCTCCTAAACGACCTCCTCGCCATGATAGGTCTCGGGCGCGAAAAGGTGTATATTGCAAACATCGTGAAGTGCCGCCCGCCGCAGAATCGCGACCCTCTCGGCAACGAGCAGGACATCTGCATCAAGTGGCTGCGCCGCCAGACGGCGCTGTTAAAGCCGAAAATTCTCGTCTGCCTCGGGCGCATCGCCGCCATGCGGATAATCCGCCCGGACTTCAAGATCTCGCAGGAGCACGGACAGTGGTTCGAGCGGAGCGGGTACTACATGATGGCGGCGTTCCATCCCGCGGCGGTGCTCCGCGACCCGCGCCGCCGTCCGGATGCATTCGAGGACTTCGAGTCGCTCCGAAAGAAGATCCTCGAGGTCTGCGAGCGCACCGAGCTCGAGTAAAAAAGCCCGTCGGCGCGGGACGTGTTTGCTCCGCGCCGGGTCTTTCGGCATACGAGAAATAAATGGCGGTGCAGTCGCACCGCCATTGTTTTGTCCGCTTCTACCGTCCGAGCTGTTCCTCCCAGAACTTAACGGCGTCCTCGAACCATCCGTCGCACGCGAGGCCGCGCCCGAGCCCCGTCCCGTGACCGACGCCCGGGTATGTGTTGAACCTGTACGGCACGCCGTTCCGCTCGAGCTCCGCCGCGAGCCATTCGCTGTTACAGGGCGGCACGACGTCGTCCGCAAGTCCGCACCACACGAACGTCGGCGGGTAGTCCGGCGTGATGTGCCGCTCGACGCTCGCAAACTCTATAGCTTCCTCCGAAGCGTCCGCGCCGAGAAGGTTTATGCGGCTGCCCTCGTGCGTCATCTCGCCCATAGTTATCACCGGGTAGACGAGCACGAGCGTCCCCGGCCTCGGGAGGCCGTACTTCACGCAGCCCATGTTGTCGGTCGCAAAGCTCGCCGCGAGGTGTCCTCCGGCGGACGAGCCCCAGAGCGACCAGCCCTCGCGCTCCACGCCGAGCTCGTCCGCGCGGGAGAGGATTTCCCTCAGCGCCCGCGCGACGTCCTCCTGCGGCGCGGGATAGCGCGTCCTTATCCTGTAATACAGCACGAACGCGGAATATCCGAGCCTGTTCAACTCTGCGGCAAAGGGGTGACCTTCCACGAAGTTTGCGACTATCTCATACCCTCCGCCGGGGATTATCAGCGCGAACGGGTGCTTCTTCCCGTCGCGTATGACATACTCCCGCAGCTCGTATACATTCTCGCGCGTGACGTCCGCCTCGGCCATGCGCCGCATCTCTTCCGGCATATCCATTTCATATTCCTCCCCTGTTCTCCGCGCGGCAGAGCCGGCGGCTGATTTTATTTCTCCTCGATGATGCATACCGCGTGCGCCGCTATGCCCTCGCCGCGCCCGGTAAAGCCCATATGCTCCTCGGTCGTCGCCTTGACGCTGACGCGCGAGACGTCGCACCCGAGCGCCGCCGCGAGGTTTTTCCGCATCTCCCCGATATGCGGCGCGAGCTTCGGCGCCTGCGCAATTATCGTCGCGTCGATGTTGCCTATCCTGAAGCCCGCGTCCGAGAGCAGAGTCGCCGTGCGGCGGCAGAGCTCCATGCTCGAGATGCCCTTTAGTCTCTCGTCGGACGGCGGGAAGTGCCGCCCGATGTCACCGAGCGCCGCCGCGCCGAGGAGCGCGTCCATTATCGCGTGCGCCGCGACGTCCGCGTCCGAGTGACCGTCAAGGCCGCGCTCGTACGGTATCTCCACGCCGCCGAGGACGAGCTTCCGCCCCTCCGTGAGTCGGTGCGCGTCGTATCCGTGTCCTATCCTCATACTTCCGCCTCCGCTCCGTCCCGCTCCGCAAAAAGCAGCGCCTCCGCTATGTATATGTCGGCGGGGCGGGTTATCTTGATGTTTTTCGCGTCGCCCTCCGCGACGTAGACGCTCATTCCCATCGCCTCGACTGCGGACGCATCGTCGGTGAACTCCCCGCCGGAGGCCGCCGCCTTGCGGAGCGCGCCGCGAAGCAGGTCCGCGTCGAATATCTGCGGCGTCTGGACGGCGACGAGCTCGTCGCGCGGCGGCATTCCCTTCGCCGTGAGCTTCTTTTCCACGCGCTTGACGGTGTCGGTCACGGGAACGCCGGGGATAGCCGCCGAGTGCGCCTGCGCCGCCGCGTACACGCGCTCGATAAGCTCCGGCGTAACGAGCGGACGCGCTCCGTCGTGGACCGCTATGTAGCCGCAGTCTCCCGCCGCGTCCGCGCCGATGAGTCCGCTCTCAAGCCGCGTCGCGCCGCCCTTCACGATTTCCGTGACCTTGCGTATCCCGTACTCGCGGCAGAGATCCTGCACCGCGATGATGCGCTCCGAGCGCGTGACGACCACCACGCGCGCCACCGACGGCGCGGCCTCGAACGCGAGGAGCGTCCGCGCAAGGACCGGCACACCGTCTATCGGCAGGAACTGCTTATCCGCGCCGCCCATCCGCTCGGACGAACCGGCGGCAAGCACCACGGCGACGAGCGGCTTTCCGCTCTCCGCCGGCTTTTTCTTTCTGAAGAAGGAGAAGAGTCCCATTCGGCACCTCCGTCGGTTCGATATTACCATACTACTGCCCGTCCGCGCTCGATATTCCGCCCGGACGGTCGAATATCCCGACTGAATTGTAGCACATCCGATGGAAAACCGCAAGACGGCGCGGGAGGCTTATCCCCAAACGGCGCAAAAGCGCCGTTTGGGGACCCCTTTGATTGAAATGCTCGGGGCGAATGAATCGCCCCTGCGCGAAGTTAGCGGCTCCGCCGCTAACTTCAACCGCGCGAACCGGCGCGGAAAGGCGCAAAAGCGCCGTTTGGGGACATTTTGTCGCGCCGCCCGAGCGGCGGTCAACCCAGCCCGAAAAGTGCCGCCGTCTCGCTTGCCGTCTGCTCGGGCGTCACTTCGTCGTCCCAGTCGATGTGCGGCACGCCGAGCCGCACCGTCCACTCGGGCAGGACTCGCTCCGCGCCGGACACCGCGCGGTAGGCGTTTGCCACTATCGCCTCGATCTCCTCCGGGGTGAGATCCGTCCTTGCGCGTATCCCCTCCAGCCCGCCGTGGTCGGGGCGGTCAAACCAGTCAAACTTCGTGCCGAGGTTTCGGAGCCATACGGCGCGGGTCGCAACCCGCGCGGCGGTCTCATAATCCAGGTCTCCCTCGCATATCACGAGCGCGTTCCGCTCCGCGAGCGGCAGCAGCTCCGCCATCACGAACGGCGTAAGTTCCCGGAGGACGTGCCGCTCGCGGTCGGCTATCACCTCCGCCGGAAGTTCCCAGAAGCTCTGGACGCCGTACTCCTCATTGTAGTCGCGGCAGAGATACGGCTGCTCGAACGGGTCCGCTATCTCATAAAGGCGGTCGCGCGCGTCGTCGGTGGAGTAGACGGCGGCGCCGTATCTCTCGCGGAGAATGTTTGCTATTGTGGTCTTCCCCCTGCCCCAGAGGAAGCAGACGTTTGCGAGCTTCCGTTTGAGTATCCCGTCGGGAATGTACACCAAATCACCCCTCTTAGGTATAACTCCGCGCCGAACCGCAATGCTGTCATCTTCGGCAGGCGAGTCTTATTATTTGAATTATAGCACATCAGTTCGAACGTCGCAAGTCACGGTACCAGTGCTGTATACTCCCCTATCTTGAGGGACGTCCGCACACAAAATCTCCCGTCCGGAGATACCGGACGGGAGATTTGCGATGTTCATTATTCGTTTGTCTTTGCCTTGGCTTCCTCGGCGTTCTTGTCGGCAAGCTTGCTCTGGACGGTAATGCCCTTGTCCTGCCACTTTCCGAACTTGAAGTAGAGGAAGGAGAGCAGCGCGCCGAGAACCATCGACGCCGCCATCGACACGAACAGCATCCTGTAGATGCTCCCGTCCATGTTCGCTACCGCAACGCCCGCCGCCTGTGTCGCCTCCTCGAGGCTTTCATACATCGGCGTACCGTCCTCGTTGAGCTTAGTCAGGTACTGGGATGCTCGCTCTACAACCCTGTTGTCGAGCGGCACCGCGCTCATCAGCTTCTCGACCGCCGCGTTCAGCGGACGGACGGCAAGGAAGTAGGTGAGCGGTATACGCGCGAGGTTGGAGGCTATGGCCGTTATCATCGGCGGCACCGCCGCGCCCGCTCCGCGGAGCGCGCCGGCTATCGCGCCGTCAATGCCCATGAAGCAGTAGAAGAACGCGAGTATGCGGACGCCGTTGACGCCCATCGTCATTATGTCGTTGCCCGGCTCTATGCCGAAGAGCTCCATTATGAGCCCGCCGCAGAACCAGAGGCCGATGCCGACGGCGAGGCCGATCACCGTCACCGCAAGTATGCCGGCGTGGACGCCCTTCTTTGCGCGCTCCTTCTGACCCGCGCCGATGTTCTGACCGACGAAGGTCGTTACTGCCGCGCCCATAGCGAACATCGGCATGACGGCAAATCCGTCCGCCTTCATGATGACGGTGTTCGCAGCGATAAGGTCCGCGCCGAAGCCGTTCGAGAATGTCTGGATGACCATGCTGCCGAGGCTCATCGCCATCTGCTGGAGGCCGGTCGGCAGGCCGAGGCGCATGATGTTCTTGACCGAGACCCTGTCCGGCCGGATGAGCTTGCGGAACTGCACCTTGACCGGGTACGCGCCGGAGTTTATGCGGACGGCGAGCACCATGCCGGAGGCGAAGTGCGAAATGGTAGTCGCGAGCGCGACGCCGAAGACGCCCCACTTGAAGACTATGACGAAAACGAGGTCGAGCACGACGTTCGTCACCGACGAGACTATCATCGCGTAGAGCGGCCACTTACTGTCGCCCATGCCGCGCAGAGCGCCGGAGCCGAGGTTGAAGTAGACGTTTCCGAGCATTCCGAGGAAGACGACGACGAGGTAGACCGTCGCGTCATTGATGAGCTCCTTCGGGGTGTTCAGCATACGGAGCAGCGGCCCCGCGAGCGGCGTGCCGACGATCGTGATGAAAAGACCCATCGCAAACGCCAGCGACATCGACGTGTTGAGTCCCTTCTGAAGCGACTCGTAGTCCTTTGCACCGTACATCTGCGATATGACTATCTGAGAGCCCATCGCTATGCCCATAAAGAGGGCGTTGAACAGCGTCATCACCGGGAAGCTGACGCCGACCGCCGCGAGCGCGTGCGCGCCGTTGGCGGCAAAGTTGCCGACGATTATCGAGTCGGCAATGTTGTAAAGCTGCATTATCAGGTTCGACGCCACGACCGGCAGTGCGAACAGGAGCAGCTTTTTCATGATTGGGCCTTGCGTAAGGTCGTTCTTGTCCATAACGGCCTCGGGGTTCTTGCTCATGTCACCCATCCTTCCTTTCACAAGATAGACTTATACAGTAATTATATAGGATTACACCCGATATGTCAATCGTTACGGACGCCAAAAAGCGCGGTGAAAACGGCTGATTTTCTCACGGCGCGGACAGTCGCGGCAAAAGTTCGCTCTTCATAAAAGGAGGGAAGGACATCAGTCCTTCCCTTTCTCTTTTTCGTCGTTTGTTTTGTCCGTGCCCGCGCCGCCGACGCCTCCCGGCGTTGTGCTGTCGGCGCCGCCCGGCTCCGCGCTCTGCGGAGCGCCGGTGCCGTCCGGCGGAGCATCCTTTGCGCGCCGCTTTTCCGCCCGCGCCTTGCCCTTCTTCTCCTTTGCGGACGTCTCCTCCTCGAGCGGAGGCGGGTCGCGGTAGAGGGTGATCGTCCCCTCTCTGTGGAGCGAGCAGGCTATCTGCACCGCTATCGGCATTATTATCATGCCGAAGACGCCGAACCACACGAACCCGAGGTAGATGGCGATTATCGAGACCACCGGGTCGAGCCCTAACTGGTCGCCCACCACCTTCGGCTCCACAAAGTTGCGGACGACCGTGATTATGCCGTACATCACGAGCAGGCCTACCGCCTGGAAGGTGTTGCCGACTATGAAGTCTATGACTATCCACGGTATGACGATGCCGCCCGTGCCGAACACCGGCAGCACGTCGAATATCGCTATTCCGAAGGCTATGCCCACCGCGTTGTCAACGCCGATTATCAGCAGTCCCACCGCGAGCTCGACAAAGGTCAGCGCCATCAGCTTGAAGTACGCGCGGAAGTACGCGAATACCGTGTCCTTGAGCGCCGTCTTGGCCGCGCGGACTATCTCCTGCATACGGTCGTTCAGCTGCGCCATGAGGAAGTTCTTCGTGCGGTCGTAGTTCATCGTGATGAAGAAGCTCGCGAGTATCGTGAACACCAGCGCTATCATAAATCCCGGCAGAGCGCTGATGAAGCCCGTGAGGAAGTTGACGCCGCTCGAGGAAATGCCCGCCACAAAGTCGGCCACGGCGGAGGTGATGCTCCCGCTGAAGGTCTGTATCGTTGTCACCCAGTCGGGCGGAAGGTTGTCGTAGAACCCCGCAAAGAACACGCCTACCTGGTTTATCGTAGGCAGGATATTGTCGCGGAAGAAGTCGGGCAGGCCGCGGAAGAATTCGCTGAGGAGCGTGACTATCTCGATCGTGCCGAACACCACTCCGGTTATGAGTATCAGGTATCCGAGCAGGACGATAACGCACGCGACGGCCTTGCGCGGGGCGTGAAGCTTCTTTGCCGTCCAGCGTATCAGCGGATGGAATATCATCGCCACGGCAAAGCCTATTATGAACGGCATGAGCCACGGCACCGCGTAGCGGAGCACCAGCAGGACTATCCCGACGACCGCGGCAAAGTACAGCAGATTTATAAGAAACGCGCTTCGCTTCGTTATCTTCTCCGTCGCTGCTCACTCCCTTCGGGCGGAAACGTCCGCCGGACTTCTGTAAGTTTCTTCTATTATGATACAACTTATGCGGGCGGATTGCAACGCTTTTTTCAGCCGTCCCGCCTTACGAATTTCATCACGAGGCGCATGCTCGCCCCGCCCGCCGCGAGGCAGAGCGCGGCGTTCGTCGCGGCGTGCGCGAGGTCGAAGGTGAAGCTCGACACGCAGGACGTGAGGAAGCTCACCGCGTTCAGCGGTATGAAGCCCGCGAGCGGGTACCAGAGGTTCATTCCCCATCCGAAGATGAAGCCCCACGCAAAGCCGTATATCGTCCGCACCGCCGCGCCGGCGTTCATCGGGCGCGGCGACGTGAGCCCCATCACGCCCCAGAAGAACATCTGCCACACGGTATACGGTCCGACCGAGCCGATAAGCAGGTTCGAGAGCACCGCCGTGAGCATCCCGCAGTAGAGCCCCGCGCCTCCGCCGAGCGTCGCGCCGCAGAGCATTATTATGAAGCTCGCGGGCTGGACGGATGGTATTCCCGCAAACAGCGCGCGTCCGAGGCTCGCGAGCGCCGTAAGTATCGCCGCCGCGCACATCCCGCGCACGCCCTGCCGCGCAAACTCCCGCGACTTCCATGCCGAGAGCGCCGTGAGCGCGGCAAGTATCGCTATCTCCGCCATAAGTCCGTCCCTTCGCCGCGTGCGGCAGGCGCGCCGCCGGTCACCACTCGTCGTCCTCCGCCGTCCTGTGCGGGAACCACGGGCGCAGAGTCTCCGGCGTCTTTCTCCGCTCGTAGGCGGCGGTGAGGAAGCGGTAGTACGCCTTCAGCTTCGGGAAATCCCGCTTGAGCGCGCGGACGAGCTTGTCCCCGAACGCTATCGAGACGTCGCTTTCGGTGTGCGAGACGTATATCGACTTGCGGTCTAGCCACACGCGTATGTCCTGCGGCTCGGACGGGTACTTCGTCCGCTTGAACATATCGTCGGTGTCGAGGCGGAAGCGCTTTTGTCCCTCGAGCGACTCCTTTGCCGCGAGAAACAGCGGGTCGCGCGAAAGTATCATCTCGCGGTAGCTGTCAAACATCGCGCCGTCCGCGAAGTACAGCCCGCAGCCCCACCAGACGTATCCCGGCGTCACCTCGAAGAAGAAGCGCGGGAAGTTGTCGTACTCGCGCTTGTCCCTGCCGAGCCAGCACCAGACGTTCGCGCGGTAGAGCGACTTGTCGTTTGTGAACCGCGTGTCCCGGCGAATACGCGAGATCTGACGCTTCGGCGCGAGGATTATCTCCGGGTCGAGCTTTTGCAGGACCGGCACGACCTCCTCGATGATCTCAAACATCGGCTCGCGGACGAGCCGCTCTATCTCCTGCTTATGCTCCTCGTAGAACTGCTTCGAGTCATTCAGACGGTTCTCAACGAGCAGATCGAGCGCCGCCTGCGAAAGGTATTCCATCGTTTTTTCTCCTATTTCTTCGCCTTTTGTATCCTTTTCAGCTCTTTCAGGGTGTAGACGGCCTCCCAGTCGGGCAGGACGCCGCGCCCGTCCGGCGAGTGCGGCTCGAGGCCGTAGATGTCATGGCCGGGATATTGGTTGCCCTCCACAAAGGTCGGTCCGTCCGGGGTTATCGCAACGTCCCAGCCGACGTACTTCACCTCCGGCACCTCCACGGCGGCGCGGAGGACGAACTCGCGGCATTCCTCCCACATCGGGAGCCGCGTTCCCGCAAAATGCTTGCCGGTGACGGGATGCTCCTCATACACCACGCCCGCCTTCGCGACGGCGGGGTAGAGTATCACGCCGGTCTCGCGGTCCACGACGGTCACCATGCCGCCGCCGTTGAAGTTGTCCACCGGCCGCTTCCCGCCGCCCACGCGGAGGTATGTTGCGACGATGTGCGGTGTGCCGTCCTTCACGAGCGTCACGAACCGCACGGTGTTGACCGAGCCGGGACAGATCGCGTTCACGTCGTCGTGCTGCCGCACGACCTCCTCGCAGAGCGCGGAGCCGCTCTGCGTGAGGCGGGCGTGGAGCGCCGGCCAGTCGTCCACGGCGGAGGCGGATATCTTCTCCACGCCGTCTCCGTGGCTCGCGTCCGGCGGCTTCGCTATGAACTCGCCGAGCCGCGTTCCGAACCGCTCGAGCTCGTCCGCGCCGGCGCTACGGATGTCCAGCCACTCGCGCGGGCAGTAGTCCCGGAACCGTTCGAGGAAGAGCGGCTTGTCCTCAAAGAGCTTCCAGAAGCCCCGGTCGTTCAGAGCCTTGACGTACTCGTTGTTCCGCCCGCGCGTGAGATAAGTGGCGCGCTGAGAACCGCTCTTCTCCCAGAAGTGAAAGAGCTCGTAGTCCATATATCCCGCGCCGTAGCGGAACCCGCACCACGCCATGTCCGCGAGGACAAAGAGCGCGGGACGGCGCGCCTCCCCTGCGATACGCTTCGCGGCGAGGCGCATGTTTTTCGTATTCATCGAGCGTATCCGCCCGAAAAGATAACCGATAGAAGGCATTCCGGACACCTCTGCATCAAGTCTTGGGTCGATAGGATAATTGTAACACACGCGCGCGGATTTTTCCACTGATTTTTCCGCCTCGTCTCGCCGCAAGTTGACAAACGTCCGCCGCGTGTGGTAAAGTATAATAGCGCCGGAGCACGGCGCGCCCGCGCGCTTTGGCGTCGGGCGAAAAAGCGAATATGCCGGAGTGGCGTAATTGGTAGACGCATCGGACTTAAAATCCGCTGTCCGCAAGGACGTGCCGGTTCGACCCCGGTCTCCGGTACCAGAATAAATGCCGAGGCAAAGCCTCGGCATTTATTCTGGGTTTCCCCAAACGGCGCACAGCGCCGTTTGGGGACCCCTTTTGATTGAAATGCTCGGGGCAAATGAATTGCCCCTGCGCGAAGTTGCTTGCCCTTGGCAAGCAACTTCAACCGCGCGAACCGCGAGGGCGCGAACCAATTCCTCATCCGACATTTTACAGCCCTCGCTAGCAATATTCGCTTTGCGAATATTGCCCGACATTGAGCTAATTAAAATGCGGAACGGCGCTTTGCGCCGAACTTGGCGAGGCTTTTGGTGCAAAGAAGGGAAGGACTGACGTCCTTCCCTTCTTTGTCGAAGCGCGCGCTTTAGTTCCTCGAGCGGTTTGCCGCGTCCCTATGGATGTTGTTGTTATGTAAAATCTGCTTTGTTTTTCAAAACATAAGCATAATTCAGAGCATTTAAATCTTCCTCATACCGATAAAAAGCATTATCACATTTGCTAAGGGCATCATCAATTTCATCGCTTGCCAACTTGTCAAGTAGTTCTCTACGTTCCTCCCACGCAGAAGGAAGGTCTACCCCAAATACATTCAATGCTGTGCGGCATATTTCTGCTGTTTTTGTTGCACCGATTTCTTGAAACGCATGTACCATTTCACCAGCAAAATTACCGCCGAAATTATCAAAAAGCTGTGCAAATCCGCCATTGTTTACTTCCGTTTCACAAGTCTGCGTAACAAAGAAAATCCTCTCGGAACCACTTAACGCATCCATATTATCGCCGTATTCGCATTTTTGTTCTACATAACTCACTAATGCAACAAGAAAATTATTTACATCATCTATCTCCCAAATTTCATCCATTGACATTTCCATATCCTTCCTTCGCGTATCATAAGTATTATTGGGAGAACATGCAGCTATGTTCAGGCTGTCCCGCCTCGGCCGTATCACCCGAAAAACGCGTTGTAAATCTCCTCCGGGTCGATCTTCGCGAAGGCGTCGGTCTTCTCGACCGGCAGGGTCTCGCACACCGCGTCGAGGTACACGCGGAACTGTGTCAGGCCGTACTCCTCCGACACCGCGTCGAAGTTTTCGTCGAGATACCCTTCGTCCAGCTCCTCGCGGAGTATTATGACATACGCGCCGCCGATGTCCACGGCGCCGCTCACCTCTCCCGGCGCGAGTGCCTCCGCCGCCGCGACGTACTCGTCCGGCATGGTGGAGAGCTCGAAGGTTATCGTCTCGCCCAGAAGCTCGTCGTCATCGCTCTCGTCGGCGGCAAGGGACGCGAAGTCCTCGCCCGAGGCGGCGCGCTCCGCAAGCGCTTCAGCCTCCGCGCGCATCTTTTCCGCGTCCGCTTCGGGCAGGGGGTCGCCGTTCTCGTCGAGGGCGGTCTTGAGTATGTGGCGCGTCGTCATATAGTTCTGCTCGAAGTAGCTGCGCACCGTCTCGTCCGTTATCTCCTGCTCGCCGCCTTCGCCGTATATCGCGTCGTACATCTTGTAGTAGAGGCGCGGCACCTCGACCAGGTACTCGTAGAGGCTCGGCGTCATGCCGGCGTACTCGAGCTGTTCGTTGAAGGCATCCTGTCCTCCGCACTGCTCGATATACTCGTTTATCTCGGCATATATGTCGTCGTACTCCTCTTCGGTGAATGCGTACCCGTTCTCCGCGGCGTAGCGCTCCACCGCGCGGAAGAGGATGCAGGTGTTCACGGCCTCGTCTATAAAAAAGTCGCCCGCCGGCTTGCCCTCAAGCTCCGCCGAGAAGTCCACGTTCCCCTCTCCGAAGAACTCGTAGGCGCTCATGAGCGACGCGGCCTGATAGCGCACCTCCGCCATCGTGACGCCGTCTCCGTCTATCGTCATCACCGTCTCGCCAAGCTCCTCCGCCGGCATCGGCGGCTCGGCGAGCGTCGCGGCGGAGCCCGCCGAGGGCGACGGGGACGCGCCGACCACGCGCCCCTCCTCGAGCGAGCAGGACGCGAGCGCGCATACGAGCGTGAACAGCAGTATCGCAGACATTATCCTCTTCAAGTCGGTTCCCTCCGGGCAAAGTTTTCTATCGCTTATTGTAGCACAAAACTTCTCCGCACGGAAGACGAATTTGCGCCTCCGCGCAAAAAGTCCGCCCGGGAATGCCTTGACCGAAGTCTCAGCGCTTCCTTCCGCGTCCGACTGCCGCAAACAGCACGGCGATGAGCGCCCACAGCGCGGCGTATATCCCGAGGACCGCCTCGGTGTGCTCCCGCAGCTCTATCTGACTCGGAAACACCGCAAGCGACGCCGCCGCGGCGATTGCCGCCGTCACAAACGGCGTCCACTTCTTTGCCGCGCCGCTTTTCGCAAGCTCCGAAAAGAAGGTCAGCTCCGCCGCGACGCGCAGAAATACGAGCATCACGGCGGGGAGCATCAGCAGCGCCTCCATCCGTTCGAGGACGCCGTCCACGCCGCTCACGCGGAGCGCGTGGTAGGTCGGAAAGTTGAAGAGCTCTATCGTGCTGCTGCCGAGCAGAGCCACGTTCATCAGCATAACGACGGCGAGCACCGCGCCTCCGAGCGCCGCTCCCGCGACGAGCGGAAGCGCCGGGCGCTTCTCGTCCGACGCGAACGGGAACACCGCCGCGGAGCAGACCAGTACCGACCCGAAGCACTCCGCAAATATCCCGACCGCGCCCGGAAGTACGGCCCCCGCGCCCTCTCGCAGACCGTCCTCCACGGCGTCCGCGCCGAAGTCGCGCGCCGCGAGCGCGAACGCGAACGCGAGCAGAAGGAGCATCGGCAGAGCGACGAGCTCCGCCCACCTGCCGACTACGCTCCTCCCCGCCGCCGCGCACCACGCCGCCGTGAGTGTGAAGCTCAACGCTATCAGCATCTCCGGGGTTCCCGGCATCATATTTGCCCCGACAAACTTTGTAAGAACGGCGGCGTCCCGCAGAAGCAGACCTGCCGTCATCGCGGCGAGAAGTATTTTCACCGCGGCGGACGCGGCGCGTCCGAGCCGGAGGTCAAGCGCCTCCGCAAAGCCGCTTCCCGGCGCGGAGCTGCCGAGCCGCGCCACAGACCACGCCGCCGCCATTCCCGCGAGCGCCGCGACGGCGGCGCTCGCCCATCCTACTCCCTCCGCGCCGGCGGGCGCGCCGGTGAGCAGTCCTCCGCCCGCGACAAAACACGCGACAAGCACCGCTCTTCCTCGCGGACTTATATGCCTCATCCGTTCCGCCTCCCCATGCCGTCCGCTCCCGGCGCGGGGAAGCGGGAAATGAGTCCCGTATCGGTGATCTCAAGCTCCACGGACACCTCGACCTCCGCCGTGAGCGCGGCGTCCGCCGCGTCCTCGTAACCCTTCTCGAACTGCTCGGCAAAGCCCGCGATGTCCGCGCCGAGCGCGCGCGACGCTTCTATCGCGCGCTCTATCCTCTGTGCAAGCGCCGCGCTCGCGGCGTCCGTCAGCTCGCGCGCACGCTCCTCGTCGAGCTGTTCCGCGCCGCCATCCAGATACTCCGTCACGCACCCGCCGCTCACGCTCACACGGAGCAGCGGCGCGCCGTCCTCCGTGACCGACGCCGCCGCAGAGGAGCTTATGTCCTCTATCTTTATGCCCGCCGCGCCGCCGTCGAAGCGCACGAGCTCGCGCGCCTCTTCAGCGCCGAGAAGCAGGAGCATATCGCGCGCCTCGTCCTCGTCGAGAAAACCTGCAAGCCCGCTTCCTGCGAGCACCGCCCCGCCGTCGAGGACGGCGTAGCTCCTGTCCTCCTCCTGCTCCGCCGGACGGACGGCGGGCAGGAGCGCGGCGCCGTTGTCAAGCAGAGCCTCGAGCGCCCTGTGTGTGCTCGCCCCCGCCAGCCGCTCGGAGAAGCCCCCGTCCCGCGCCGCGCCAGCGATGGCGCTCGCCACCGAATAGGAGCCGGAGGGGTCGCTTAAAAATATCTCTTTTGCGCCGTCCGCCCGGCTCACCGCGAGCACCAGCGTGAGGCGCAGATCGCCCGAGCGCATGACCCAGTCGAGTATCGGCGGAAGCGCATCGCGCGCCGCCGCCTCGCTAAGAACGAGCGCCTGCGCATGGCCCCAGTAGAGCCGCGAGCCGGTGAGCCGCTCCAGCTCTGCCTCCGCGAGGTCGAGGCTCCGCCCCGCCGCCGTGAAGGTCTGCGTCTCGATGGGCTCGTCGAGCGACGAGCCCTCCACCTTTATCGACTCTATCGTGAGCTCGTACATCCCGTCCGCGAGGTCTATCGCCGCGCCGGTGATTATCGCCATGCGGTCTGGGTCGGTGCTGCCGCATCCGGAGGCAAGGAGCATCCCCGCGGCAAGCAGAGCGAGCGCTGCGCGCCTAATCGCTTTCACTCGGCTCACCTCCGCGCTTCGGGGAAAACGGCCTCACCGCCATCCTGCGCCACGGCGCGCGCACTATGCTGTCGCGCAGTTCCCGGAAGGAGTACGGCACCGCAAAGTCGGTATACGGCACGCCGAAGGAGCGCATCGACGCGAGCAGTACGCCGAGCGCGCACATCCCGAGCGAGTAGCCGTAGAGCCCCAGCGCGCCGGAGAGCGCGAGCAGTACGAAGGTCATGACGATTATCGGGCTCCGCAAGTTCGGGAGCATCATATTCGTCACCGCCCAGAGCGCCACGACTATCACCACCGGCGCGCTGACTATCCGCGCGTCCACCGCCGCCTGTCCGAGTATCAGACCGCCGACTATCGAGAGCGACTGACCTATAGCCGGCGGGGCGCGAAGCCCCGCCTCCTGCAATATCTCGAGGGCGAGGAGCATGAAGGTCATCTCCGCCACGGTGGGTATCAGCACGCCCTGCCGCGCCCGCGCGACGCTTATCAGCAGAGTCGTCGGCAGCAGCTCGGGGTGGAAGCCGAGTATCGCGGTATAGAGCGCGGGCGCAGACACCGACACGAAGAACCCGATATATCTCAGCACCCGCGAGAGCGACGCGCCCCAGAAGCTGCGGTAGTAGTCGTTCTGGCTCTGGAAGTACTCCACGAGCAGGTGCGGCACGGTGAGCACCGTCGGGCTGCCGTCCACCACTATTGCGGCGCGCCCTTCGAGGAGCCTCGCCGCGACGATGTCCGGCCGCTCGGTCGAACCCGTCGTGCGGAACGGCGAGCCGGGACTGTCGCAGATGAGCTCGGAGACATAGTTGGAGTCGAGTATGCCGTTTATCTCTATTTTATCAAGGCGCGCCTCTATCTCCTCGACTAGCCCTTTCTCGCAGACCCCGTCGATATAGCAGAGCACAACATTCGTGCGGGTGACGCGGCCTATCTTGCGGAAGGTGAACTTCAGCGCGGGATTGCGGAGCTTTCTCCGTATCAAAGCGAGGTTTGGCATGAACGCCTCGCTGAAAGCCTCCTGCGGTCCTTTTATGCCCTTTTCGTTCTCGCTCTCGCCTATGCTTCTCCGCTCGAAGCCCTTGCTCGAGAGTATCAGCGCCTCATTCGCGCCGTCCGCGAGGAGCACCGTGTCGCCGTAGAGCAGACTGTCGAAGATGTCGACTATCTTTGCGGTGCGCTTCGCCTCCGCTATCGACACTATCTCCCGCTCGATGCGCTCGAGGTTGGGCGTGGGGTCGCCCGGCTTCACCGTTACCTCGAGCCGCCGGACTATGTTGTCGTTTACCGTCTCGTCGTTTATCATGCCGTCCACGAGCATGATGAGAAACATCCCCTCCGGCCCGAACCGACGGAAGATCATCGTGTCGTCGCCGCGGAACACCTCGCGGAACATCCGCTCGTTTTCCTCGACGCGGCTCGCTAGCGCGAGCGAGGAGTACCGCTCCTCGACGCTCTCCGGTCTCGCCGCGTGAGTGCGCTTTGCCCGCCTGAAAAACATCCTGCCGCCTCCTTCCCGTATATACATCCTAGTCTGTGCGGAAAGGTGCGGAAATATAATGCCCGAACGGTCAAGACCGTTCGGGCATTGAAAAGCGCGGGCAAAGTCATTCAGCCGCTCCTATTGTGCTTCTTCTGTTTTGGCGGAGGGTTCTCCGTCCTCTCCGTCGGACGGTTCCGAGTGCTCCTCACACGAGGACCCGGTGAGAGCCGCGATCGCGGCCACGTTCCACACGGCGGACGCCGCGAGTATCACCGCCACCTGCATATCCCCGCCGCTCAGGACCTCGCCCAGAGCGACGCACACCGAGAGGAAGAGCGCCGCGCAGGACACAGCGAGCGTCCTCCTCGGACGGCGCTCGCCGAACGCGAGCCCCGAGACGTAGTACGCCTCCGCCGTCTCCATAACGCCCGCGGCCACGACGTATCCGTAGTTTTCGAGCACCGCGTCATTTGAGTGGAACACATACAGCGCCACGAGCAGGAACCCGAAGAAGAACACCGGGAACACCGCATATATCGAACTGCTGTTTTTTTCTCCGTCGTCCGAGCCGTCGCCCGCGACCGAGAAGACCATCGTCGCGCCGCAGAACACCGCAAAGAGCGACAGCACGAGGCGCAGGACGTTCCCCGCCCCGTATGTGACGAGCCCCGCGACCGCCGACGCGGCGAACAGGAACCCCGCCGCCACCGACGCGGTCTTAGGCAGCTGGCGGCGGTAGAGCGCGGCGTAGCTTCCGGCGGCGGGCTTTATCGCAAGCGAGACGCCCGCCGCGAGCAGCGCGCCGGCTACGGCCGCCGCGCGCATGGCGGGGATGAGCGGGCTTCCGCCCGCGAGCCCGTGTTCAAGTCCCTTTGTGAGTTCAAAGTATCTAAGCACTCCGGCGGCGGCGCCGAGCGCCGTTATCACCGCCGCGAGCAGCAGACCGGTTCCGTGCCGTTTCATCAGCATCGACCCCTCCCGAAATTTCTTCTCACATTGTAGCACAGCGGAGCACGCAAGTCAAAAATTTTTCCGGGAAGACTGCGTTTCCTAATTTCTGCTTGTCAAATTCCGTATGCCGTGATATACTTTAGTTACCACACAAAACCAAATAATCAGACTAAGCGAATTGTTCCTACGTTTGTAGGAAAGCATAATGCCGCTTTTACCTTTTTGGTAAAAACGCAGCCCTTTCTTGGCGGCATTATGCTTAGTCGAGGTTTTGTGTGGTAACAAAATGGGGCCATGCGTTTTTCGGTGTGTGGTTCCGTTTTGGGATCACACACTTTTTATTATCGGAGGTTTTAAGATGAAGCGTTTTGCAGCACTACTAACATTTGTACTTGCTTTGTTGCTTTTCCTATGTGCTTGTGGAATTCCCAGCCCTAAAGAAACAGACAATGATAACGACAATCTAAAAGCTGATGTTGTTGGCGTCTGGGATTATCCGGATGACAATCACTATAGTATATTAGAAATATATAGAGGCGGTTGGGCAAGAGCCTATGTAAGAGATGCAATGACCGAAAGTTATACAAGCTATACATGGAACATAGAAGATGACCTTTTAATAATGACAACCTCTTCTTTAGGCATGCAAGAAACCTACGCCTTTGATGTAGTTGATGGGAATTCATTGATAAGAACAGATCAGCAACTGTCTCTGACAAAATCCGCTATACAAACATACGGTACCGCTGCTACTACCAATCCGTACATCTGGTAAGGCGCTTATATTTTGAAACTACCAGTTTTTTCTCTACATAGAGTTGCGGAATCAAAAACAGAAATTGCTACTTTGCAGATACATGGCTTCATAGCAGCAATCCAACTAAAAAGCTAATGCTCTTCATTTCCGTGAAACAGCCACCCTAAAAGCCGTAATACGGCTTTTAGGGTGGCTTATTGTCTTTTGGGAGCTTGAAGAACAGTAAAAGTTTCCGAAATTTTCAAACAAATGTTTGCAATTTATTTCGCGTTATGCTATAATATTTTCAATGAAACGCGGCAAATGTCACATTCGGAAGCGGCAAGGTGCTTTTCACATACATAACGGAGGTGCAATATGCGCTCGATCACTCCAAAGCAGCAGCAGGTTTACGACTACATCGTCTCCTTCTCGCAGGAGCACGGCTATCCCCCCTCCATCCGCGAGATCTGCGCCGCCGTCGGGCTGAAGAGCCCCTCGAGCGTCCACGCGCATATCAAGACCCTGCGCGACCTCGGCTATATCACAAAGGACGACCACAAGACCCGCGCTCTCACCGCCGCCGGAGCGTCCTCGAGCGGAAAGGTCCCGCTCGTCGGCCGCGTCACCGCCGGCAAGCCGATACTCGCCATTGAGGAGATCGAGGGGTACATACCCTTCGAGCCGGAGCGCGGCAGCACGGACGAGTACTTCGCCCTCACCGTTCAGGGAGACAGCATGGTGGGCGCGGGCATACTCGACGGGGACTATGTGATAGTCCGCCGCCAGCAGACCGCCATGACGGGGGAGATAATCGTCGCGCTGATAGAGGATCAGGCGACCGTCAAGCGCCTCGCGATAAAGGGGCAGGACGTGTGGCTCATGCCCGAGAACCCCGACTATCAGCCGATATACGCCCCGGGGTGCAACGTCTTGGGTGTGGTAAAAGCCATATTTAGGCGGTACTAACGCATTTCGCGCCTAACGGCGCGAAACTCTGCGAGGCTATCATAAACAATCGCGGGCGCGGATAAAATCCGCGCCCGCAATTTATAGTAAAATTCTATCGCGGCATGTTCCCGTTCCGCACAAGCCGTTCGAGCATCGCGACCGCCTCGTCGATGAGCTGCACCATCGAGAGCGACTGTGTGCCGACCACCACGTTCTCGCACATGTTGACCGGTATCAGCAGCTTCGTCGCCTTGCTGCGGCCTATCGCCGCCGCCATCTTCTCGGTCACCTCGCCGAGCAGAGCGTCCGCCGCGAGGAGCCCTATCGGGCAGACTATCACGTCCGCCGTGCGCGCCGCGACGACGACCGGATTCTCCCCCGTCGCACCCTGCTTTGCACCGGCGCGGAGCATCGCCGTCGTCGCCGCGCTGTTCGTGCCGACGGCAACAAGCTCGCAGGGTATGTTCTTTTCGCATATCTTTTCTATTACGGTCTGACCGAGCCTTCCGCCCTGACCGTCTATCACGGCGACCTTCATTGCGTCTCCCTCCACATTATCCTCGGCGCGTCGAACACGAGGCCGCACCGTTCAATTATGCGCGTCTTTTCAAAGTAAAGATTTTCGAGCGGTATCCACTCGTTCCTGAAGCGCTCGAGCTTGTCCTCGCCCTCGCGCTCGAGGATGCGCTTCTCCTGCTTTACCGGGTCTATGGTGAGCATCACGCGGACGTCGTACATCTCCGCGAGCTCGGGGTGCAGGCTGTACGACCCCTCGACCACGGCGAGCCGTCCGACACGCTCGCGCCGCTCGGGCGCGACGCGCATCTCCGCGCAGTCAAACGGGCGGAAGACTATCTCCTCCGCGCCGCGCGAAAGCGGCGTCAGCACCTCCTCAAGGAAGCGCTCGCGGTCAAAGTTCCCACCCGGCTCGGCATACCTCTCCGGGGTGCGCTGTTCCGGGCGGAGGAAGTAGTCGTCGGTGTGGAACACCGCGCATCCGTAGACCTCCTTCAGCACGCCCGCGAGGGTGCTCTTTCCCGAGCCGCACATCCCGTCTATCGCGACGGCGACGCGGCGCTTCCCCGCCGCGAGAAGCGCGTCTATCGCGCGGAACAGCGGCAGGAACCGCACAAGCTCGCAGGACGCGACGCGGTACGCGGGTCGGTACGCCGCGTGGAAGCTCTCCGAGTGGCTTATCGCGGGATACCCCGCCTCGCGCCACTTTTCGATGTATCCCCGAGCCTCCGCCGCGCCGAACGGCGCTTCTCCCGTACCGGCGAGCGCCAGGAGCGCCGCGATCGCCGCCTCGAGCTCGGCGGTGCTTCCGCAGACCGTCCTGCTCGAAAGCGTAAAGAGCCCCGCAAGCGTCGCCGGCGATATTCCGGCGGCGTCGAGCGCGCGGAGGTGCACCCGGCAGAACCGCTCGCCGAGCGGCTCCACGGGCTCCGTCCCCTCCTGCTCGACCGTCTCAAGCTCCGCCTTTATCCGTCCCGCCGCCAAAGCCCTGTCGCTTACGAAGTGCTCCGGCCCGAGCACGGCCTGCACGATGGCCTTGCACGCATCCTGCGGCGCGAATATGGGGTATCTCCGCCACTGATCCCTCAGCAGCTTCTCAAAGTCGGACAAACCTTCCACCTCGTTTGGTATGCGGCGCGGGCATCCGTCCCGCGCCGGTCTTTCGGTTCATTTTACCACTTCGACCGGGCTCCATGTCAAGAGCTATTCGCCGTAAATCGAGTCTATCATCGCGCGCATCTCCGCCTCGGAGATACTGCCGGATATGCTGCACTCGTACCGGCCGTTCACCCACGCCGCCGAGCGGCGTCCCGCGCGCTCGACTATGCGGTGCTCTATACCGCCCGCCGTGTAGCTCTCCCCCTCCGTGACGGGGGCGGGGCACTCGGCGGCGTCCGGGAAGTAGCAGGTGACGAGCACCGTCAGGACCTCGGCGTCTCTGTTCTCGTACTTGGCGTAGAAGTTGACGCGGACGGCGTCCTGGCTGATGTTCACCCAGTCGAGGCTGTACCCCTCGGGAATGTACGCCGGCGCGACGGGCTCGGTCATGTCGTAGGCGGCGAGCACCTCGCGGAGCGGCGGCTGAGCGGCGGACTCGCCGTCCCAGCGGAACGCTCCGTAGGCGAGGCGGCTTATAGCCTCCCACGAGCCGTAACCCGCGGCCTCCGCCGTCACCGCGCCCGCTCCCACGAGCAGGAGCACGACGAGCAGCACGCTCGCGACGCGGCTCACCGCGCCGCTCCTCCAGCGTATCCTTCTGCCGCGCTTCGACGCGGGGACAGGCTCAGGCTCGGCGTCCTCTTCATCCGCGTAGAGCGAGCCGCTCTCGTATTCGGGCAGGTAGTCCCGCTCGAACCGCTGCCACAGCTCTGCGGCGGACGGCATGTCCTCCGCGCTCTCCGGCTCCCGCTCGGAAAGTATCCTGTTTATTTCGAGCAGTTCCTCGCCGGAGAGACCGTCCTCCGCATCGGAGCGGAAGTCCGCCCGGAGCAGCTCGTGCAGCCGCTCGGTGCTCATCTCTTCAAAGTTTTGTTTCCTGTCGGACATGGACATTCCTCCTTCCGACTGTGTATGTCCGCACGTCCCGATTTCGGGACAGCTTTTTTTAAAATTTTCAGAAAAATTTTCGGAGACGCTTCCGCGCCCGCTGTATCCGCTTCGAGCAGGCCGACACTCCGATGCCGAGCTCCGCCGCCACCGACGCTATCGTCGCCCCCGGCTCGGAGAGGCGCTTCAGGAGCAGGTAGTCATCGTCGTCCTTCAGGTTTTCGTAGAGCAGGTCGGGGTCGCGTATGTCCTGCGGCTCGGAATACGCCTTCTCCCCGAGCTGCATCCTTGCAAGGAACGCCGCCGACCGCGCGCGGCTCCGCACGATGTTTCGCGAGACGTTCTTGACGGTGTTCATCATCCAGCCTTGCGGATTCGCGCTTGCCATCAGCACGTCCGCGCGGGAACACGCCACCCGAAAGGCGTCCTGAACCGCCTCCTCGGCAAGGTCTCTGTCGCCGAGGAGCCGCCGCGCGTAGCCGAGAAGCAGCTGCGCCGTCTCGATATACAGTTTTTCCACAAACGCCTTTTCTTCCGCGTTCACAGAACACCTCCGCGCGGGCTCCGTCGGGTTTTGCCTTGTTGTATTAATCATTATACAACATTTCGGGGCGCGGTTCAACATTGAAGCGGTGCGGGAGGCGTGCTATAATGATAATAGATCCGGAAATCAAGAAACAAATCGGAGGGAAACAGATATGAAATGCTATCCGCAGGTGTATGTGATGAACAGCCTCGAGGCGGTAGAAACGTACTGCAAGGCTTTCGGCGCGGATGTGACGTTCGCGATAAAGAACCCCGCCGGGACCGCCTACGAGCACTGCGAGCTCTCGGTCGGCGGCGAGCCCATGCTTGCTGCGGCGGAGGCGGCGGAGCCCTACGCGAAGCCCTACGACGTGAGCGTTATCCATCGCTTGAAGTGGCAGACAATGACGTTCAATGCGTTTGAGCTCGGCAGTGAGGACGCGGTGAAAAACGCGCTCGCCGTACTGAGCGACGGCGGCGTAGTTCTCGAGCCCATATACTCGCTCCCGTGGAACAGCTGCTGCGCCACCGTCATCGACCGCTATGGCGTGTGCTGGTGGCTGGGGATATAAGGGCAGTGAAGAAATGTTTCGCGTGCTCATTCAATTACCCACAAAGCAAATATCTTCGCTATTGTTTTCAAAACAGCAAAAATTCTTGACGATTGTTGAGGAATAGGCTAATATAGAATCCATCTGCAAAAGATATAGAATTTGATGAGTCGGTTTACAAGGCGGCGCAAAGATATGCGCAATACCTTAGCAAATAAAAATCTTCCCCCGGCGCTCGCAACGCCAGGGGAAGACAATAAAAAAGGCGGCTGCATAGCCGCCCCCACCTGACCTGGCGTATTTAATAATACGCTTAATACAAAGTATCAGTTATCAGATGTGTACAGTGCATCTCTACCTGTAACCTTATTATATGCTGACCTTACGGAAATGTCAAGAGCGTATGGTTGGAAATTTTCCGTAGAGACAAATCGTCGTCTCTATATGATGCTCTGATTCTGTTTGCAAGTATATCGCTTGCTTGTATCAAATAGTTGTTCTTTGACTCACAATATTGTATATGAACGATAACCTTTTCGTTAAATACATGCGGATGGACTATTCCGTAATTAAAATTGACAATTCCGTACTTTAGTTCCTCAACAATAGAATCCTGTAAATTGTAATACCCATTTGTCGCCGTCAGCTGCTCATCAATGTAAATGAATATTTCCACATCTTCATTTGCATTTACAGCGCCCTTTGAAATTAAGTCTTCTATTTTCCTTTTTACGCAGAGTTTCAACACATAATCTTTATATCTGCAAATTGACTTTTTGCTGTCAAGAATATAATCGTACACACGGCCTATGTTTACACAGGCTGAAACTGTTTCATATTCTCTCACTGAATTGAAAAGTGACCGTTTGTACTTTTTTGGCAATCCGGCCGCTTTTATTTCCCCACTCAGATTTGTTGCACGTTTAATGTCTTTATTAGCGCGAATATATTTTCTTTTAGCCGAATTGCGTTCTTGTCTGCTGCAAAATGCAAACCCGGCATAGACAAAATATCCGCTTTCTTCGTTTCTATGTAAGACTCCCGAATCATCAAAGAAAAAGAAAAGTTGCTGTCCCACGTTTTCACACCCTATTATGTCTACTTCCAACAATAACCGTCTACAGCGCCGTCGATATCACAGACAATCAGAAGGCAACAAATAATCCTGCATTAACCTACTGGTTTGTATTATAATATAAAATAAGGGAAAAATCAATGCGTTATGTATAAAATTCAAGTCCACCTTATCGGACGGCGCGGAGCCCAAAACAAGTGCCGCGACAAGGGTGGTACAACTAAGGGATTTATGATCTCTGGAAAATTCGGCATAGTCGTGAAATGCGGCTATGCCGTTTTTTCTTGCCCTTTTGTGGGCAAATCGAACTCTCCGATGCAGTTCCACACGATGCGGATGCGCTGGACTTTGTAGCCTGCTACGCGCTCGGTCTGGTAGACGTAGACTTTCTCCACGAACTCGCGGATGATCTCGGCGCTCAGTTCTTGGATGTCCGTGTACTTCCGCACGATGGCAAGAAAGCTGTCCGCATTGGCGCTGCGTTCTTTCTCCGACACGATCAGCGCTTTCAGTTCAGCCACGCGACTCTCCAGCGTGTGCTGTTCTTCCTCATAGCTGGCGCTCATCCGGCTGAACCGCTCGTCGGTGATCTTGCCCTCGATGTTGTCCTCAGATAACATTTGTCAAGGGAGAATTTCAAAAACACAAAATTTATAGCAAAACAGGCGGGGTGTGCCGTGCCAGAACGTCGCGATCTCCGCCTGATCTGTTTTTCTGCGTGTTTCCGTTTCCTGCTGCGGGAAATCAGTCTGTTCTCTTTGCTACAACAACGAATCTGCCATATGAGGTGTGGTAGCTGCAAGTGGTGAGCGTGAGCAGCTGATCACCGCACTCCGCCGTAATGCCGGTGTCATATAGCTCCGCGTCGGAAATATAGCCTATATATTCAGCAAACACCGTTTTCTCTGTCAGATCGGTATAATCGTAGTAGCGGACTACGTTTCCATCGTCCACTTTGTACGCCTGCGTGTAAAAGGCTGCCAGAACCTTGTATTCACCCTCCTTGTCCAGAGTATCAAAATGTATGGTAGGATGCGCCTCCCAAAACTCTTCGTCGGCGTAGTCAAGGAGCGTGGCAAACATCGTTCCGTTCTTCATATGATGGCCATAGACGATATAATTGCCGCAGCCGGGATAACAGTCCCCATCTAAGAACGGTACGCCGCTTGCGGAATATGTCCCGTCAAAGGCACGGTGAAGATAATATTCCGGGTCGTCTGGCGTGTGCATCACAGGATAATTCAGTTTTGTACCGTCAATGCTGACCCAGCCAAACAGGTCGTGGTTCTGCTCATAAAGCACATCGTACTTATGAAATTCCGGTGCATATTCTGCCAGGGGATCGGTGCTGCAGTCAGAATAAACCGACTGTGACTGTTCTTGTTGCTCTACCTGTGCTATCAATTCTTCAAATGCACTTGTATCCCGCCTTTCCCGAACAATCTGGGAAAACACCATATATGCAGAGATACAGAAAACAAAAAAGAAGCAGCAGCTTATTACTGCAATGGATTTTCGCCTTTTATTTTTCCTGCACGGGTTCATATTCATACACCCCGTCAAATTACGTTCGTCTGTATACAAAACTCGCCATTTGTCCGGATTACTTGGTAGAAAAACGGGTTTTCCTCTGCCCAGGCAGGATCGGCTTTTGCCTTTTCCTCGTATTGCTTAAAAGCGTTTATGTATCCCATATGCAGGACTTCCTCCGCATCCAACTGCGCCTGTACCGCACGATCAAAGGAATCGTAATGACCGAGATTGTAATGCTTGCCCTGAAAAGTGATAGAGGCACGGTATTTGCCGTTTTTCATCTGAAAAAGGCCGCGAAAGCCGGATTTGTTCTTACCTGTTGTTGAACAGGATCTTTTGAGCATTTCAACACAGGTATCGTCCTGATAGTGCATATGGTCGTGCATCTTTTCGCTCTGCTCGCGGTTCCAGCAGCCACAGCTCTGTGTGAGCCCGCGCAGCAGGCTCTCCGTATTGACGTCCAGTTCCTTTCCGCAGTCGCACCGGCAGTGCCAGTAGCTGCTTTTCACGCGGTTCTCCATATTGACGTGGTACAGCGCAGTCAAGCGGCCGAACCGCTGCCCGGTCAGGTCATATTTATTATATGACGTGTCATATTTTTTGCAGCCGCAGCTTCGGGTTTTGCCGCTTTTCAGATGCAAAGCCCGCACAACCACTTCCCTGCCGCAGCTGCACCTGCGAAGCCAGCGCACTCTGCCGGCCTTATCGTTCTCAACGCGGCGCAGGACTGTAAGCTCGCCGAACTGCCGTCCGGTCAGATCCTCCGCATGGCTTTTGGAGGCGTACTGCTTCGGAACACAGCCGCAGCTCATGACATTGCCGCTCACAAGCTGACGGCGGGTGGCGAGCGTTTCGTCGCCGCAGTCGCATTTGCAGCGCCAGCGGATGACTCCCTCTCCCGTCCGAAGCCCGGAGTCACCTGTGACGGTCAGTTTTCCGAACCGCTGCCCTATGAGGTCTGCCGCCTTTGAGCGAGCGGGTCTCGGCACACATCCGCAGTTTTGTACCGTTCCGCTGACGAGCTCGCTCCGCACCGCCAGTATTTCTCCGCCGCAGTCGCAGCGGCACCGCCACAGAGCGCTGTTGCCCTTTCTAAGGCCGGAGTCTTCAATCACCGTCAGCATCCCGAAGCGCTGATTTATCAAACCCGTTTTTATCATATGTATCTACCCTTTATGCAAGGCGGCGGACAGGATTCCCCATCCGCCGCCCTTTGCCGCGCTTATTTTTTCACGTGTCTGCCTTTGTCTTCGGCGAGCCGTTCTCCTTTCACAAGTGAAACGGAGGTCAGAACCACGCCGATGAGCGAGGGGATCATCAGCGACATCCACAGCCCGAGCCGGCTGTCGTCCCCGGTCTTCGGCGGCTCGACGGGCGGCTGCTCCGTCGGAGGCTGCTCCGTCGGCGGCTGCTCGACAGGCGGTTCTGTGGGCGGCTCCGTCGGAGGCGGCGGGGTCTCGTCGTTCCTGTCGTTGACGAAGCTCGCGTAGCCCGTGCCGCCGTCTGTTATCGTTCCGCTGACGCCGCTTGCCGTCGTCGTGTACCCGTCCTCGTTTGCTTCCTGCTCGGTCACGGTGTAGGTGACGCCGGTGTGCAGGCCGGTTGCCGTCCTGCTCTCGCCGTGTTTCAGCGTGAACGCGGCAACGCCGTTCGTGAAAGTCATGCCGCCATATTCGCCGTTGACGCCCGTGTCGTCCAGCGTCACGGTGAAGTGCCACTCCTTCGCGGTGTCGCCGGCGCTGCCGGTGACTGTCTTGGTGACGGTGAGGTTTCCGCTATCATCCTCCGGAGGCGGCGGGGTCTTGCCGTTCACGAACGCGGCTCTCGCGGTGCCGCCGTCCGGGATAGTCCCGGACGCACCGGTCGAGCTTGTGGTGTAGCCGTCCTCGTCCGCTTCCTCCTCGGTCACGGTATAGGTGATACCGTCGGGCAGACCGGTCGCGGTGACGCTCTCGCCGTGCTTCAGCGTGAACGTGGCAACGCCATCCGCGAAGATCATGTCACCGTAGGTGCCGTTGACGCTCGTGTCGCTCAGCGTCACGGTGAAGTTGAACACCTTGCCCTTGTCACCGTCGCCGGTGACGGTCTTGGTGACAACCAGGCCGCCGGTATCGGACTCGGAACCCAGCCTGTTTTCAAAGTTCGCATGGGCGACACCGCCTGCCGGGATGGTTCCGGTTTCTCCGTCGGAGGTGGTAGTGTAGCCGTCCGTGTTGGCCTCGGTCTCGGTCACGGTGTACGTGATACCCTCAGGCAGGCCGGTCGCGGTGACGCTCTCGCCGTGCTTCAGCGTGAACGTCGCAACGCCGTCCGTGAAGGTCATTTCACCGTATTCGCCGGTGATCGTGGTATCGCCCAGCGTCACGGTGAAGTTGAACGCCTTGGTCTTGTCTCCGTTGCCGGTGACGATCTTGGCGACAACCAGACCGCCGGTCTTGGGCTCGGGCTCGGGTCGCTTGTCGTTGACAAACTTCGAGTAGGCGGTGCCGTCTGCCGGGATGGCTCCCTCCTCGCCGTTGGGAACGGTTGTGTAGCCGTCCGTGTTCGCTTCCTGCTCGGTCACGGTGTAGCCGAGACCGGCCGGAAGGTTGTTCGCGGTGGCGCTCTCGTCATGCCTCAGCGTGAACTCGGCAACGCCGTTCGTGAAGGTCATGTCGCCGAAGGTGCCGTTGACGTCCGTGTCGCTCAGCGTCACGGTGAAGTGGAACGCCTTCGTCTTGTCTCCACCCGTGCCGGTGACGGTCTTGCTCACAACGAGGTTTCCGAAGTGCTCCTCCGGGTTGTCCTTGCGGTTGATGTAGTCCACCTTGGCTGTGGCGTTCGGTGGGATGACGCCTTCGGCGTCGCCGTAGACGTCGGTGGTGTAGCCGTCCGCATTCGCTTCGGTCTCGGTCACGGTGTAGGTGATACCGGCGGGAAGGCCGGTCGCGGTGGCGCTCTGGCCGTCAGTCAGGTTAAACGTCGCCACGCCGTCCGTGAAGGTCATGTTGCCGTAGGTACCGTTGACGCTCTTGTCGCTCAGCGTCACGGTGAAGTGGAAGTCCTTCGTCTTGTCCCCACCCGTGCCGGTGACGGTCTTAGTGACCTGCAAGTTGCCCGTTTCGGGCTCGGGACCCTTGTCGTTGACGAATTCCACCGTACTCGAGCCTGTGCCAATGCTGCCGGTGCCGTTGGAAGTTGCTGCGCCGTTCACTGTAACGGTCGTGGTGTAACCGTCCTCGTTGGCTTCGGTCTCGGTCACGGTATACCCCGTATCGATGGGCAGGCCGGTGATGTCCACGAACTCCCCGTCCTTGAGGGTGAAGGTGAGGGTATTGCCCTCGATAACAGGCTGCTCGCTTGCTTCTGTACCCTCTTTGTCACGCTTTGTGACTTCGACGCCAGTGGCAGGGGGATCCGGATCGAACTTCACTGTGAAGTTAAAATCTTTTTCCTTATCGCCCTCGGTGCCCGTGACCGTTTTGTTGATGGTCAGGCCGCCGATCACTTCGTTCGTGAAGGTCGGCATATCAAACTCGGGCGGAACATCGGGAGAGTATGTGATACTGCCCAGCGTCAGCGCATTGGTTGCGGCATCTCTGGAGATCACAACGGTGATGGTGTACACCGTCTTGTCGTAAGTGATGTTGGGCTTGCCGTCGTCGATCTCCCTCATTTCGAAGGTGTAGGTGCCGGGATCTGTAAACCTGATAGAGCCGAAGTCTACGGTGCCGTCTGCATTGTTCGACAGCTGCAAATTAAACGCGGGACTGAAAGGTGTGCCGCCGGATATCGGCATGGGCTCGCCGCCGGAGGTGGACGACGTGCCGCCCGCCGGCTCCTCAAAGTTTTTGCTTTTCAGCTCAAACTCGAACTTATTTGCTTCCAGCGCTCCTCCCTTCAAAACTTTTCTCGCTTTGAACGGAAGCTCGATTTCTTTCTCGTTGTAGGTGTTGTTGAAGGTGACAGTTAGCGGGTCGCCCGTTGTATGCGGTTCACCGTCAACGGTGACATCGGCTTTCAGCTTTCCGGTATAGACACCGGCGGCGGTGTAGTCCTCGGACACATCGACCTGCACGTTGTATATCTTGCCGTCGCTGGAAATTCCGGGAATGTTGCTCGTCTGCTCCGATATGGTGTAGCGGTATGTACCTACATTCGCGAACTTCATGTCCCCGAATACATTCACCGGGTCGGATGTAAGGCCGGTCGTCGTCGGCCCAGTGACTGTTACGGGCAGATAGCCATTGTCCGTATTCCATCCGGACCAACTCGTGATAGGATCGCCCTCCGGGTTGCCCGCGACAGGCCGCACAAGGAAAGTAAAGGACTTACTCGCGTCCCACACAAACCCTGTGCCGGTAACGGTCTTTTGCAGTTTCAGATCGATCGTCGTGGGCTCCGGTTTCTTCTTGGTGTTGGTGAATACCACCTTCACCGGTGTGCCGGAGTTTGGCGGGACGGTGCCGGAAACGGTCTTTTCATCATCATCCGGAACTATTTCTTCGTTGTCCTTGACGTCGTAGCCGCCATCCGGGGTAAGCTCCTTCACCGTATAGGTGTACCCCGCGTCCACCGGCAGGCCGGTCACGGTCATGGTCTCGCCGCCCTTGAGCGTGAAGTGCCAAGTTCCGTCAGTGTCGGCTTCAATGTCTTTATCGGTTTTCTCCGGCATACCGCTGTAACCATTCGGCAGCAGACGGCCCTTGACCGTCGTGGGCTCGGCGGGTGTGCCGGACGTACCGGGCTCGCCGGTCGCCTCGGAGGTCGCGGTGATGGTGTAGTTGTACACGCCGCTCGACGTTCCGACACCCGATGCTGTATCGAGCTTCAGCATGAAGTCAAACTCGGTCTGCTTATCCTGCTCCGTGATCTCCGTGCCGGTCGCCGCCTCCAGCTCCTTGGTGATGGAGAGTGTGCCCGGCTCGAAGGTGTTGGTGAAGTTCGCCTGCTCCTCGAACCAACCGGTGTTGCCGAAGACGGAGTACACGCCGGTGTAGGTGGGTTCTCCCGTCAGTATCGACGGGACTGTTGCCTGATCCGGCTCTTTCTCCACGGCGAAGTGCACCGTCGGGCTGACGCCGTAGCGCGCCATGTTCCGCATGTACGTGGAGGCCTCGCCGTTGTAGTGCGGGTCGATGAGAACACCCTCGCGATACATGTAGTGGAGGATGCTGTCACCCTGCGTCACATCGCAGCCGGTCTTGGTTGCATCATTCCACGGCTTACAGTTCGGGTTGTCTGCGACCGTATGAGACACTCCTGTCGCCGTGTACGTGTTGGCGTTCGACCCATCCCAGATCTGCATGCTGGATTCCGTCTCAGCATTAACACCAGCAGGCTGATGGTGGTTGCCGGAGGCGCCATTCGCCATTGTGGCATAGTACTCCCACATGACGGCGTTGGTGTGGGCGAAAGGCTCGTTATGCGGCTCCACATTGGGATTTGTATTGCCATTTTCATCCACTGCCCATGTCAGTCCGTTCTCGGTGAGGCTATTCGCGGCAGAGCCGTACTCTGAGCCGTAGGTCGCGTCATCGTAGGAGTAGATCGGGATCTCCTGTATGCCAAGGCGATAGATACTCTCCGACCCGCGCTGCTGGATGTGGCTGATCTTCTGCAGGGTGTAGCCATTGTCCAACTGATCCTGCGTGAGCTTCTCCGTGAAGCGGTAGGCGATACGGTTGTCCAGACCCGTGAGCAGCAGACCTTCGCCGTGATGCAGCGTGAACTCGGCGGTGTGCCGGGCGATGTAATCTGCATCCGCATTTTGGCCGGTAAACAGATCCGGACGGTCGCCCGAGGGGACGATCTTGTCGTAGAGGTCGCCAACCTGCATCGAGCCGGCATCTCCGCTTGTGCCACCATCGCCAACATTGGCGTTCTGGCCGAATTTCAGCTCCTCGGTCAGATACTGGCTGCGGGTGGCGTATGGAGAAGTGAAGTTGGTCGCGCTGGTCTCGCCGTTCGGCTTGCGGATTACGAAGGTGTGGAAGGTCAAATCCTTGTGGTTTCCTTCGCCGCCGGCATGCGCCGTGTGCGTCCATGTGCCGCCGGAGATGGACTCCAGTGCCATGGTGGCAATGCCGCTCATTGAGCCGGGGTCGCTCGACGAAATGGTTGCGGCCTCTGCATCTTGTACTTCACTTACCGGGATAAGCTCCGCGTCCTGCGCCCAATAGGTTTTGGTGCCGGCGGGGCGCTGATCACCGTCTTCCAAACGTTTGCTGTCCAAGTTGCCCGATGTAGACTCTGTTACCTCATCTTCATGGGCTTTATCCACGAAGGTGGTAGTGCCGTCCTTGCTGTCTAAAAGGTCGAAATTGCCCGCATCGTCGCCCTTGTAGTCTGCGTTCTGATACAGGCGGTGGACGTGCCGGGAGTTCTCGTCTTTGGCGTTGGAGGGCAGATACATGTAATAGAGCGTAGGAGCTGTCGAATTCTCGCTTACTACCGTATTGCTCTGCGTGCCGTCGTCATTGGCGTAGTAATACTTACCATCGTCAGTGTTCAATATCACCTGTTTGGCGAGAGGGATTTCGCTGTCTCCGCCTAATGTGCTGGCGGTGGTCTCCAGAACGAACAGCGCGCGGGTATTGTTATTTGTCTGGACAAGGTCGCTGTTGTCGGTCAGGACGTCGATGTAGCCCAGCTCGCGCTCCCATGTTTTGCTGTACTCGTTGTACTCGGTGCGCACGGCTGTGCGTGTGCCGGAGACGCCCTGCACGAAGATCTGGTAGTTGAACGATTCTTTCTTCTGATTCTCCGTCAGCGTGTAGCCCGCCGGAGCCTCCAACATTTTTGTCACGTGGAGCATCTGGTTTGCGATCTCCAAGCGTCCGTTGTTGCCCAGATAGTTGTTGATAATGACGTTGTTGTCGGTGCCGGAGCTGTCGGAGATCGTGGGCAGATAGTAGGTGTTGGAGGTCTTGGTGGCGTTGTTGTTGTAGAGCTGCGTTTCACCGTCGTACTCCGTGCCCTTGTACTGCAGGTTGTTGGACATGTCGCCGGGGCGCACTCCGCCGGGACGTGCCGCCACGGCGAATTTGAAGGCTTGCTCAAATTCGGCTTCGGTCAGGTCGTCCTGAACGTCCGTATTTGCAGCATTCAGCGCAGCCTGAACAAGCCGGTCAGCCTGCACTTCCGTCCAGTAATTGACCTGCTGGGTAAGGGCGCCTATCGTCTCTGGATTAGTGTCCAGATTTGCCGGCTCAGACGGTTTAAAGTCCGGATTGGGAACCTTCTTGTCGTCGGTGAGTCCGAGCCCCGCAAGGTAAGTTCCAAGATTCTTACCTTCCGGGCCGTTCTTTTGATACGTCAGCTTTTCCCATGTCGGCTCACCGCGGGTGCGGTCGCCGGTGTCGGTCTTGGAGACATACGCGAACTCGACGTTCAGCTTGTTGTTCGTGTCGGTCCAACAGAGCATGTCGCCGTTGTTGATAGCGTCGGAGGCAAAGCCGGAGCCGAACTCGCTGCCCTTGCGGGCGAGCGCGTACTGAACCATGTGACCGCCCTGAGTGCCGGGAACGTCCTCACCCACGTCGTCCACGCCGGTGCCCTCATCGGGCACATAGAACTCCACGAGGATGAAGAAGTAGTCGTCGGAGGAGAAGGAGACGGAGTCCTTAGTGTAGCCGCCGTTCGTGTCAGAGGTCACGTGATCCAGCAGATCATCCTCGAGGAACACGATGCCGCCCTCTACATACTGATACTTGATGCCGTTGCTGTCAGTAATGACCCTTTCGGTTTTGGGCATACCTATTTCGCCCGGTGAAATAGACGCGCTTGTTGTAGTATTAGAACACGCATCTTTGAACGCGGCCTCGTCCTTATACGTACCCATGTACTGCCCGCCGACCCATGAACCGGCCTGCTGAGCCGTTCCGTTGTAGATCTCCCAAGTGGTTGTGCCGTTGCCGGATTTATTATCGCCCCACGTTTGCGCATCCGTTTTGTCGACGGGCTTGAGCGTACCACCATCTACCCTGTACGCGTGGGCGTACAGGGGCAGCGGCTTCTGGAAGACGTAGTAGCGGTTGTCCGCGCTCGGCGAGAAGGTCACGGTCGGGTCGCCGCGGGTGCGGGCAGTGTCGTCGGTGGTGTAGTTGTCGTAGCGGGTCCCGGAGTAGAAGTTGGATATGAACCAGACGTAGTCCTGCCCCTCAACCGTGTGGGAGTTGATGTACTCGGCGGAGATCGCGTTGAAGTCGACGCCCTGCTGATTGCCCTCGCTGTCCCGGAGGATAAGATCCTCCTCCAGACCGACGGCGTAGAACAGGCGCAGCGGGGTGGACTGGTAGCAGTACTGCTCGTAAGTTGTCGTTACTGTTTTACCGTTTTCGGTTCTCGTTGTACCATTGGGGTGGTCTTTGCCGAGGTTCGTCTCGTAGGAGAGCACGCCGTCGCGGCCCAGAGTGATGGTTGCAAGCTCGGTGGGGATAGCGACCGCCGGGACGTTCACGTACAGCGAACGGTCGTAGCCGCTGTTCGGCGTGATAGCGCCGGTGGTGTCCACGAAGTCGCCGGTGTCCTCCACCCAGACGCGGATGTCGCTGAGGCGGTACAGACCGGGCGTCTCCGTCGCGTCGATCCCCTCAACATCAAAGGTGTCCGTAGGATAGCCGTGATTTTGTACATAAGTGTTCCACGTAGTCTGTATTTCTTCCGGTATCTCGCCGTATATCGGGTTGCGGCGCAGCTCGTTGCGGTCGTCCTGCGAACCCGCGAAGCGGTAGCAGGTGTAGACCGTGTTCTTCACCTGAGCGGGGAGATCTTCCGGGTGGACGCTCTGATCGGTGGACTCCAAACCTATGATGGGGACGAAGGACAGGAGCGTTTGGAAGTTGAACCGATAGACCCAGCCGTCGTTGCGCGCATCCTGTGCGCTGTTGTATGTTTTGCCTGTGTTGGGATAATCACATGAAGGATATGTGCTGGAGCCATCAGCGTCTTGTGTTAAATAACCACTTGAAAGCGCCTGTTGACCTGCCTTAGGCTCGCCCTTATACCAGCCCATGGGGAACGCTGTTTTGCCCTGTTCAGCCTTTTTGTTCAATTCCATCCACTTGTTGTTCCAGTTCCAGTCGTACACGCCGGCGCGCACGAGGCCGTGCATCTCGCCGAAGAGCAGCATCGACATGTCGTAGGTCTGCTCACCGTTCTTGCCGACCTCGGGATCACCCACATGGTGCGGCGTGGCTATGATCGCCTGGTTCTTTATCTCCATGTACTCGCCTATCGGGTCCTGATAGGTTATCGAGTCGCCGACGCCCGCATCGTTGTCGCCGGACACCGGGACAAACACGTTGCCGAGTATCAGGGCGAGGATCTTATCGAAGGTCTCGTCCATCTGCCCGGACGTGACGTCGAAGAAGTCGTCGTTGTACGCGATGTTGTTGACGACGTCCTTGTCGGTGACTTGAATGGTGTCGTCTTGCGTCGTACCGTCCTTTTTTTTGAGCTTTGTTGCATAATCAGCACTTGCGCCAGCGCTTTCGGCTACTTTTACAATAGATTTGATCTGGACTTTTGCATTATCAATGTCCGATATAGTAGCTTTGGTCTCACCGTCGGTCTTCCACGCAATCCACGAATCATATAAATCTTCATATACGCTCGTTAATGTATGCCCGTCGGCAAGATTTTCGCCCCCGAATTGTTCCGTTTTTGTATACCACTTTGCCGATTTGATCGTATCGAGCGGGTAATCCTTCGGGTCGAGCGTAGGATACAGACGCATTTTGCCCCATTGCGGCACGTGCTTCGTATCGACGTTCATCGTGTAGGTGAAAAGGTCGCTCTTGCTTTCCTCTGTCGCCCCGTCTGCCGTCCAGCCGTTATTATAGTGCGTCTTAACAACGTCGTGCATATACGCGGCGGTCAGCAAAACCTCAAGTATGGTGCCGGGCGCGTCCACAGGGCTGTTGTCGCTGCTGTAAAATACGCCCGGTTTGTTCCAAGTCGGAGGAGTTGAAAGCGTACCGTCCTCCGTTATATCGGCGCCCTGATTGTATATACCGTGCAGACCGTCCCAACCTTTGAGCGTATCTTCACCGGGGATAAAAACCTTATACCATTCGTTGCCTGAGTTTTGATTTAATCGATGCTCATAGTCAAGATAACGACCGTCAACAAGTCCATTGTTCCAGCCCGGGGTTTTTCCATTAGTCCATGTGTCGTCGGTTATATAATCAAGTTGTAACTTTCCCTCATTAACAGCTCTCTGTCCGTAACGAGCATTCCAGTCTTTGGCGGTATATGACTGGCCGTCCTGTCCCATCTCGTTGAACGAGAAGTTCGCGCCGCCGTCCGACATGATGATCGCGGCGGGGATGCGCGCGACCGTGGACACCACGCCGTTCGTGAGCGTCTCGGTGTATGTTGTTGCTTCCGAATCCGCTAACTGCTTATACGCGAGGTAGATGCCGCCCTGCGTGTTCGTGAAGTAGCCCACGTAGTCGTCGGCTGTAAGGCCGGAGGTAGGTTTCATCGCTTCTTTAAGTGCGGAAGTTTGGTTATGTGTTACGGGGTCTTCCATACCCCCAGAATTTATTACACCGTTCAAACCGCCTACCCATTTCTTAGCAACATTTTCGTCATTTGAGCTCGAATTAGTGTAGACAGTCTGGCTCAACTCTCCATGTGTATCCGTCGGTTCACCATTCGCCCACTCGCCCGGGAAAGCCTTGACCTGTTCTCCGTCATCAGAAAGCACGTTGTTGCTGACGGTTGTGTTGATGTCCTGCCAATGATATGTTGTTTCATCCTGAACGGCGTTGGGGGCTTCTCCGTCATCGTCAAGCACTCCCGTATATGTGTTGTACTCCGCGTTTACCACGACCGTGTAGCAGGTGTCGCGGTTGTTCATCCAGTACCATCCGTCTTCGTCAACTTTGGGAAGCGACTCACCGTTCTTTTTCACGGTGTCTACTTCTTCTTTCGATCTATACACCAGGTCGCTGGGATGGTACAGCGTCTCCATGCCGCCGACGGAGAGGTAGGGATCACCTTTACCATCGTTATCTTTATCCACTCTCTTATAATGTCCGAGTGGCATGAGAACAACAGCGTTCGCGCCGTAGCCGCAGACCGCGACGCGGTTCTGCGGGTTCTGCGCCATCAGCTTGTCGATAGTCTGGTTTATTGCGTTAAGCGTAGCCTGTATACGCGAATTTGCGATACGCTCCTCCATCGGCACGCCGACGGCAGGCCAAGGATATTCGTTCGAATCTCCATTATTGTCATGCGGCATATATATATATTCAGGCCTGTGTCGATACCGTATCGCGTGTCCTGACCCATCGAGCCGGACATATCGAAGACGATAACGAGGTCGACGGGGGTCGGCGGGTACTCGTTTATCACCTGACTACTCGCAAGAGCACTAAAGACATGACCAAAATCGGAGTTGAACTTAACTTCGCCCGTATAGCCGTCGGTGCCCATTTCCAGCTTGATGGCGTTTGTTCCGTCGAAGTGAGATGAAACAGCATCAGCTCCGTTGCCGTATGCGAACACGGTCTTGTCTGTCCAGACGCGGCCGGCGTACCGGGAACCGCTCGCCTCAGTGAGCAGACGGTTGAGGTAGTCGTCCATGGTGTCAGGGTCGGCCACGCGGGAATCAGCCACGATATGTGCCGTCGGCCCGACTGTGTAGGCGCGCGTCGACCCTTCATCGGCGGCAAACGCGTGCAGCACGCCCGCGCCGCTTATAAGCGACGTCACCATGCACAGGCACAGAAGGGCCGCGGTAAGCCTGTGCGATATATCATGTGTCTTTAGTTGTCTCATGCGTTTTTCCTCCTGGAAGAGAAATTTCTGGAGCAGTTTACTGTTTCCATTTAGGCGCAGCCTGTTCTCCGTTTCGGGTTTATGACTCGTGCGCTCTCTATAGCTGCGCGGAAGAAACACGGATCAAAACTCCCGTTCAGAATGCCATATTCTTTTGGGCATTTTCTTGAATCGACCGACTGATTTTCTCGCGCAAGTCCTTTGTTGGACGGAAGGAGGGTTTATAGGATGCCGGGATTAAAAATTCTTCCATCGTTTTGGGATTTCGACCCATCTTCTCCGTGATGATTCGCACTTCAAATACGCCGAAATTTCGGAAGTTTACAGTCCGTCCTTCACTCCATGCCTCTTGTAAAACGTCAAGGAAGGCAGTAGTGATCTCATCAGCAGTTTCTCTGTCAGAGTTCAATTTATTTGAGAGCTTGGTAGCAAACTCCTTCCGATACATACATTCGTATTCTTTCAATTTTCTTGCCATCGTGCCATCTCCTTATCCACCGTGAATCTTCTTCCTTTATTAACCCCTCCCAGCCAAAACTGCTGCACATCCATCCCACTCTCTGACAGTTTCACTAACCAGTCACGGCGCATACGGTAGTACGTTCCCACGCCTACGCCGCACATCCTAGCCGCGACCTTGTGGGTGATCTGTTTCTTAGAGACCAACTCCAATATGGACGCGAAGTTGGGAGGCGGTTGAGTCTTTGGATGACCGAAGGTTATGTTTCGAGTCTGGGCTTCTGCGATGCCCCTGGCCTGGGCTGCGCGGGCACGGAGTTTCCGCTCCCGGGTCACAGCCTGAAGAATGGTCGGTGTCAAAACGTCCAGCAGCTCCGGCGCGGAAATCGGTCGCGCCAAAAGGTTTTCCATCATCTCCAGAATGGCCGGATAGTCCTCTCCCAAAATGGTTCTGGCGTTCTCATCCCCGTTTGCAGTTTTCATTTCCCTAGCACCTCCTCAAGTTTGTCCATTTCCGGATCAACCGAATGGACAAAACAATAATTTTGTCAGCGTAGATTCCACTTTTTTCCTTGCTGCGAACAAAAGAAGCGGGGTTTAGAAGTCACAGGCGATAAAAAAGGGTATAGAGAGCAGAGCCGCAAAAAAATCCTGTTTGGCGGCTCAGATTTTTACGCCAATTTTTAGGAAGGGGGGTTGTTTTGTCGCAGTATCCGTGGTAAGATACTTATGTATGGATGGCATCTCAAAGCATAGAGGCTCAACCGATTGCGGCAATATTATTGTTTTGCCGCAAGTTTCTAAGATACCAACCCCAGCCGGTCTAAAGTTCTGGCGTGTTCCTCCCCGGTGGAGATCAGGTAAATGCGTGTAGTTTCGATGGACGAGTGACCCAGCACGTCGGAGAGTTTTGCAATATCGTGAGTGACCTTATAGAACATCCGGGCAAACAGGTGGCGCAGGTTGTGAGGGAACACTTTGGATTTCTCCACCCCGGCCTTTTTACACAGCGCTTTCATCTCCGCCCAAATCTGCCGCCGTGTCAGGCCCTTTCCGCTTCTGGTGAGAAAGATCTCGCCGGAGGCGATTTTGTTTTTCCGGGCGTATTTCAGCAGCTTGCGGCAGAGCTTGGCCGGGAGCAGGATGGTCCGCACCTTGCCTTTGAGGGAGATGTTCGCCCGACCCGCTCTCGCCGCCTCCACGGTGATATACTTTACCTCGCTTACCCGGATTCCGGTGGAGCAGATGGTTTCCATCAACAGCGCCAGCCGGGGCTTGTCCTGCGCGACGGAGAGAAGACGGTCATATTCCTCGCGGGTCAGTTCCCGCGACTGATCCCGGAACACCCGCCGTTGGAGCCGCAGAGCCTTTACCCGGCAATTTTCCCAACCCAAAAACCGCAGCAGTGCGTTCACCGCCGCCACCATAGAGTTGACGGTGGTGGGGGAGTAGCCCTCACTCACCAGCCCGTCCCGCCACGCGGCCACGGCCTCCTTTGTGACGGATGCGCCGTCCATGTGCGCGGCAAAGGCCGCCGCGTCCCGTAGATACTTCTCGACGGTGCCCGCGCTCTTTTCTTCCTGCCGGAGATATGCGGCAAATTGTTGTAAATCTGCGTTTGTGATTCTGTTTTCCATAACTGCCTCCCGTAAAATAAGGTTATGGTCTTATTTTACCCGGAATGGCGTGGAAACCTGCAAAGGGCACAGGAAGGGAATAGACGTGGGTTAGAGTCTGTAGCAAGCAATGCATTTGTGCTACAAATGCGAAAAACGGGAGATTTCCGGCTGACCGGAAACCTCCCTTTTTGCTTGTTGGTGGCTCTCGCCCCCAAGCCCCTTTGAACGCGGATTACATCCGCGGCTGCGCGCCTGTTGGCGCTTTTTTCCTTGCGCTCCTGCGCTCGGAATTTTTCTTTTTCAGAAATCGCCTCCACCCCAAATCACATCAAACACCGTCATGCGATGGCTGCCAGTTTGCTTAAAATGCCGTTTGCGAAATCCCACAGCTCTTTCTGCTGCCGCCTGATTTCCTCTATGTCCTCGGCGTAAGCGCGGCCGGTAGCATTGACCCGGCTGGCGATCTGATTGACGTTGCTGCTGGTCCGCCGCAGGAGGGAAAGCATCTCCCGCAGCTCCGGCAGTTCCAGCTTGATGACGTACCCGTCTATCGCCATCTTTCGCAGATAGGCGCTCAGGCTGATGATGTTTGCCTGTTTCATTTTCGTTTCGATCATCTCCAGTTCCTTTTGGCTGACCCGGAAATGAAGAAGGCGGTCCCGCCCCGGACCGCCCTGTGTTCCCTCTGTCTGCTTCTGTTCGGTTTTCACTTTGCTCATTCCATCGCTCCCTTCCGCGAGTTGCTGCTCGCAAATCGTAGGTTCTGCTGCATTGTTGGCAGTCCTCCCTTCGCATGGAAACGGGCGGGCCAATGTCTGACCCGCCCCGTATAACTTACGCACTTTTCTGTTCCTGCTCCCGGCGCTGGCGCTCCCGTTCCCGCTGCCGCCGCCCGCGCTCCCGGTAGTATGCCCGACGCTGGCGCTGCTTTTCCTGCTCGGCCAATTCCTCCGCCGTGGGTTCCGGCGTGGGGACGTCGAACTTTCCGATGAACTTCAGATAGATCTCGACTTCCTGTTCGCGCTCCCCGTTCACCTTCGTGGGGGCGTGGACGATGATCTTGTCGATAAATTCCAAAATCATCTGGTTGGTCAGCGTGGAGAAGTCCGTGTACTTCCTGGCCAGAGCGAGGAACTGATCCACACGTTCCGTGTCGGTATCGTAAGCGGTCAGCTTCGCCTCGTCCTCCGCGATGGCCGCATCCAACTCCGCCTGCTCCCTCTCGTATTCCGCGGTGAGCATCTCAAACCGCTTCTCTGTCAGCTTGCCCGTGGCATACGACTCATAGAGCTTGCGGATCAGCCCGTCCAACTCGGAGCTGCGTTTCTTCGCCTTGCCCACCTTCCGCTTCAGGTCTTTCGCCATTTCTTTCTGCCGCACCTCGGACGCCTCCCGCACCTTGCGGATGAACTCGGCCTCGTTGGAGATGGCGTAGGTGCTGACCATACGGATGGTATCGAGGATCAGAGTCCGGAGCGACCTCGTGCTGATATAGTGAGAGAAACAGTCCTTGTCCGCGTGGTGGAAAGTCAGCGAATAGGTGGAACAGTCGTAGTGGTCATAGGGATACAGGCCGCTCGCCGGGTCCTTGCCCCGGTTTTCTTTCTCCGCCTGTTTGCGTCCCCTGTGGTTATACATCTTCGCACCGCAGTCCGCGCAATATACAAGGCCGGTCAGCGGGTTGGCCGCGCCGGTGGTGTCCGTGCGCCGGACAGTTTGGCGCGACCGTTGGGCCAGCTTCCACGTTTCGGCATCCACGATGGCCTCATGGGTGTTCTCAAAAACCGTCCATTCCTCCGGTGGCCGCTTGATGGCGATCTTGTCCTTATAGGATTCCTTATAGGAACGGAAGTTCACCGTATGCCCCATATACTCCGGCTTGGCCAGGATGTTGCTGACCGAGGTGCAGCACCAGTCGTAGGGGCGGCTCATGTCCGTGCTGTTCTTCTGTGTACCCTGACCCCGTTTGGCCATATACACCGAAGGTCGCTCCACCTTGTCGTCCCGCAGGATGTTGGCGATCTGCTGGGGGCCGTATCCGCTGGCGCTGAGTTGGAAGATACGGCGCACCACCGCCGCCGCTTCCTCGTCCAATAGCCAGTGGTGCTTGTCCTCCGGGTCCTTCCGGTAGCCGTAGATAGCGTGGTTGGTGGTAGGCTTTCCCGCCTTGCCCCGGGCCTGATACGCCGCGCACTGCTTCCGGCTGCAATCCCGTAAGTACCACTCCGACATGATATTGATAAATGGAGCGAACTCCCCGCTGCTCTTGTCCGCGCTGTCCACGCCGTTCCCGATGGCGATGAAGCGGACACCGTTGTTGCGAAAAACGACTTCCGTATAAAATCCGGTCTGGAGGTAATCGCGCCCGATCCGGCTCATATCCTTGGCGAGAACAACGCCCACCATTCCAGCCTCGATGTCCGCCAGCATCCGCTTCCAGCTTGGACGCTCAAAGTTACCGCCGGACCAGCCGTCATCCGTATAATGGACGCAGTTGGTAAAGCCCTTCTGGGCGGCGTAGTCCTCCAGGTATCTCTTTTGATTGACGATGGAATTGCTGTCCCCGGCGATCTCGTCGTCGCGGGAGAGCCGCTCGTACAGGGCGGTGATCTTCGCCTGTTTCTCCGTCTGCCTGCTGTTCATAGTCTGAACTCCTTTCAGGCTGGACGGCTCACTTGTGGTACGTCCATTATACCACACCCGGAGCCCTCCGCGCTACTGTCATTTTGGATCATCCGCAGGATTTTTTCCTCCATCGTCTCGCCGGCATTGCCGAACACCACCTTGACCTTATAGGTGGTAGAGCCGATACGCCGGGTCATATATTGGACCTGTTGCTCTTCCTTGTTTTTTACCATAGGCATACCCCCTTACAACTTGATTTTTCTGGCCTCGCGGTCCCATTCATAACGAGTGCCCGCCTCGATGCTCTGGATATACTTCTTCAAATCTTGCAGCGTAGCAACGACCCGTTTATGGCATTCCTTATCCAAAATGAACTGCGGCCACTCGTCCAGGAAACTGTCAAAGTCCTGCATCACTCTTGTGACCTCCCACTCGAACTGCTGTACTGCATTTTGTGGCGTCATTCTGGGTTTGTCTCGCGCCATATCCTCCGAAATTCTCTGGATGATGGCTAAATCCGTCCTGCTTACTTTTATTTTATGAGGGTTAAAGATTTGATCCATAAGGGATGGCCGCTTCTCCGGGGCAGCTTTGGCGATGGCCTGCATCTCCTGTTGGGTGGGCTTGACCTCTCCGCCCAGTATTTTCTGGCGGAAACCGGGGGCGGCCTCCTCGGCGGCGGCGACACCCTTTGCAAACTGCGCGTACCGCTTGATGGCGGCCTCGCTGACGCCCGCCTCGTCCGCTATCTTCTGACGGGTCTGATGCCGGTGTTCTTCCCGCGGACCATTTTGACCCGCACCACTTTCCTTGACTGAAGTATACTGATTGCCCCGGAAACGCTCTGCCATTTTCTCCGCCTCGTACCGTTCTCCAAGCAGAAGTTCCATCTGTACTTTTGTCAGGTTCCTGCGGCCAAGCTGATTCTTGCAGATCCACGCGAGTGCCGCATAGCGGTTTTCAAAGTCCTTTTCATAAACCGTGTAGATGATCTGCGGATGTGCCTGGGCGATCCTGTAACGGTTATGCCCGTCAATGATCGTTCCGTTCCATACGATGATGGGCATGAGCACAACGCCCTCGGCGAGGATGTTTTCCTCCAACTGACGGTATTCCGTTTCGGTCAGCGGCGGTATCCTGCTCTCAAACTCCGGGTCGATCCGCAAGACCGGATTCAGCCTTTGTCCTGTGACCATAGCGGCTGCACCTCCTTCATATTGCGATGCTCATTCGTCCTCTCGGCGGATTTCCGCGGCTGATGATTTAAGTTTATCGGAAATCCCGCACATTTCAGAGGGACTGGAAGGGCCGGTCCGCTCTGAAAACCGTCCCTTTGAGTACCACCTGTATCTAAGCATAACACAAGTCCGATCGCTTTTTTATGGTGCGGCAGGCCGGGTTTCCCGGGTAAAACCCGGCCTATTTGTCCGGGTCGGGCTGTTCTTTCAGTTCTCTTTCAGTTTAGCCGATTTTCCTGTGACATCAAGCACCCTCAGAAGCACCATTTATCTGCCTCGTAGGCACCGTACCTCTACGGGACAGGAGTACCAGCCCCGGCCTTGTTTGGCCGTTTATGGATTTATCTGAAAGCGGGGAACTTCGGTTACGGCCTTGCAGGGGCAGCTTCTCCTGATGGGATACTTATCCCTATTTTGAGGGGTATCTATTTCCGGTGGTATGGGATACCACCCTGCGCCTTTCCGCTTCTGAAACAGGGCTACCGAGCCCTGTTTCAGAGCGGGAAAAGCACAAAAAAGGCCACGCCCCTGCAAAGGGGGTGGATACGCTGTTCTTTGTGGCTTGTTGTTACTCAATATGGTATGCGTATGATTTACCAAAAGAAAGTACGGTGTCTCCATTGACATGAATGACAAAACTGTGTATAATGGCGATGAGTTGAGATACTCAAAAAGTGGAGTACCCTGCCATAAGTGGGAGCTAAAAAAGCGGTGTACCCTACCGTGAGTGGGAGCTAAAAAAGCGGTGTACCCTACCATGAGTGGGAGCTAAAAAAACGAAGGGCTGGGCTGAATGGTCCGGCCCTTCATTGAAAGAGAAGTTAAAACGGACAAGGATACCCGGCCCAGCGTTCTTGCTAAGCTGATGCGACCGTTGCCAGAAACAACCATCTCAAAAAAGTCAAAAGCAATTGATCGTGATGACCGATAGCAAAATCCCGTTTCCGACACATTGCCGGAAACGGGACTTTCTGTTATACTGTTTTTAATGCGTTACTTGATCCATACCCAGGCAGGATCAAAGTTGCTGCCGGTCACGAAACCGTCCGCGTAAGCGGAGCCAAGATTGTACTGACCGTAGGTGAAGTAGGCCGTCACGGTGTAGCCGGGAACGAGAGCCTGTGCCTCCGCCGTCATCTGCTCCGCATACTCCTTGATGGTTTCCTTGTCAAAGGACTTCCACCACGTCTTGAACTCGCTCATGCCGAGGGAGCCGCAGTATTTCATGGTAAATATCTTTTCGCTGCCGTAGCGGGTGACCGGCTTTTCCTCTACCTTCCATTCCCGCTCAAAGTCCGCGTAGCTGCCGGACGTGGGTGCGGACGGTGTGGACGTCGTTGGCTTGTCCACCGTGGCGATGTTGTTCCTGGCGTCGTAGCCGACCTCCAGGCCGTAGGCTTCGGCCAGCGCCCGCAGGGGAGCATAGGTCGTGCCGTTGTAGGTGAACACCATCACATCGTTTCCGTTTACGTCCTTCGGCTGGAACACTTCGCCGTTGACCAGGACTTTGATGGGGTTGATCTCGATGGTGAGCGCCCCGGACGCGGCCAGCGCCGTGACCGGCAGGCCCACCAGCATCAGCATCACGACCATGCCGGACAGGAAAGATAACAGCTTGCTTTTCATTTTCAAATGCCCCTTTCTTCGGTGTAAATCAGTTCCGTGGTTACAATTTCCTCCGCGCGGCTGCGGATGTTGTTCATACGCCGCACCCACTCCATTTGGTCATCGGCTTTGAGGGCCTCGGTCACGTCCTCCCGCGCCGCCATAGCGGTGCAGATGCGCTCCATCCGCTCATGGCAGGTCTGGTCGATCTCCGCCAGGTGCTCATAGAGTTTCCCGCAGGCTGCCAGTCTGGAATAGAGGCCGGGGCGGTACTCTTGCAGGTAACGGCGGCGCATACGGCCATACTTACCGAGCGGTGCCGTGCCGGTGTCGGGCAGTTCGATGTTGGGGATGAAATAGTCCCCCTCGCGGCGGTAGGTGCCGCCCATCCGTTCAAACAATGATGGCATAAAAATGGCTCCTTTCGTGCTGAAATGCTTGCAATTACTGAGGTTTTTACTCCTTTCCTCATAACTGCCGCTTCCTTCACCACAAATGAGCCGTCACAGCTATGATGTATTTGGGGAAGGCTGTTTTCCTACCCCTTTACATCATATATCTTCGTAGAGCCGCCGGATGATCTCGTCCAGCTTGCGGATACGGGCCTGTGCCTGCTCCAGTTCACGCTTGCTGTCCCGCAGGCTGCGGCTCAGTTCCTCCTGAGATTTTTTCGTGACCATCCGCACGAATTCGTCCTCATGCTCCCGCACATAAGCCGTGATGCTGCGGATGCCGCCCAGAAGCTGCTCCTCTATGACCGAGTTGCGGATCTGGTGAGAGGTACAGATGTGCTTGCCCTTTTTGCGGTATGTAGCACACACCATGTACTCGCTCTGCGGGAGATTTCGTCCGCGCACCTGGTACAGTTTGCTGCCGCAGTCGGCGCAGAACACCATGCCGGAGAGGATGGGCATCTCTCCCATGGGCGTCCAACGGCGTCTGCCGTCTCGGATGCGCTGCACGATGTCGAAGGTCTCCTGGTCGATGATGGCTTCATGGGTGTTTTTGAATATCTGCCACTCGGATGGGTCACGCTTGAGCTGCTTTTTCTGCTTGTAGGACTTGCGGTAGGTCTTGAAGTTGACCGTATGCCCCAGATACTCCTGCCGGGAGAGCATATGTGAGATCGTGCTGTCTCCCCATGTGTAGTCATCCGCGTTGTCTCTGTTGTCGGGGATGCCGATGCCGTTTGCCTTGGCGTGCGCGGTAGGATTAAGGATATGCCGCTTCGTCATCTCATTGGCGATCTGCGACACACCGTAGCCCTGGACGCACAACCGAAAGATGTCTCTCACGACTTCCGCGGCAGTCTCGTCTATCACCCAGTGGGTCTTGTCCTGCGGGTCTTTGACGTAGCCGTAGGGTGGATTGGTGCAGAGGGGCTTTCCGGCCTGTCCCTTTGCCTTGAACACAGCGCGTATCTTACGGCTGGTGTCCTTGGCATAGAACTCGTTGAAAATGTTGATGAACGGGGTCATGTCGTTCTCCGTCTGATTGTCGCTGTCCACACCGTTGTTGATGGCGATGAAACGGACATCCGCGTTGGGGAAGACCATCTCGGTGTACATCCCCACCTTGAGGTAATCTCTACCCAGGCGGCTCATATCCTTGACGATAATCGTGCCGACCTTGCCCTCGTCCACCAGTTCCATCAGCCGCTGCCAGTCCGGGCGGTCGAATAATGAGGTGTGATAGCGATAGCGGCAAAAAGCTAATAAAATCAATGGTTTTGCGGACAGCGGATAGAC
>CANQDU010000002.1 GCA_947593925.1 uncultured Clostridia bacterium
GCTCGGCCTGCGATTGCGTACAAGCTGAGCAAAAAAACATGCCTTCGTATAGGACGGCTTGCAAAAAGGTGTACTTTTTCGCCGGATAATGCAAGTTCTGTTTGCAGAGAAAAATGCTCAAATTATTTGTGCATCAAGTATTGAAAGCCTTTTGGTGGCGTGCTATAATATAGTCAATTTTCAGCATATCTCCATTTGCGGGAAAGTACACATTTTGGCAAAGGGGGGTACAACGTTCTTAGTCGCGAGTTCAAAGTACAATACTCCTTGCACGCTTGTTCTCCTGATTGATTGGGAAAAATTTTTCAAAATTTTTCGACATTCCCTATTGACTTGTTCACGGGTGAACGTGATATTATAATAAGCGTAAAAAGGTGATTTGTCGAGCGCGCACAAGCGCGCAATGAAAAATAGCAGAACCGGGCCGGCCCGGTTCTGTCCGTAGGGAACCTACGGACAGAACGAACTCTAACTACCACATTGATGGAGGGAAAATCACAATGTTCAAGAAACTTTTAGCCCTGATGCTGGCGCTGGTGATGACCGTGTCGCTTTTGCCGACGGCGGCTTTCGCAGAGGAAGCCGGCAGCGGCGTGACCGAGGTTTGGATCTACCACCAATATCTGAGCGGCGGCGATGCGAACTACACAGGGTCTATAGATTCGGACGGCAACGGAAGAGTGACGAACAATAACGATGACCAAGATTATGTGGACGCCGATGATGGTGTCATCGTTATTGAGCCGAAACCCGTGTTGGATGATGACGGCAACGAGATTGAGTCCTTCTCCGGCTTCTCCGTGGAGAATGGCGACGCGGCGGTCACGATCGATACCAGCGACCCTGATGCCCCCAAGGCCACGATCAGATATGAATCCAGCACGCCCCTGGTGATCCTCCACGTCTATTACCACTATAATCTCGCCCACTTCGGCGTGAACTTTGCCACTTCCGAGCTTTCGGAGCTCGGTTTGTCTTCCGAACAGGATGTGGTGGAGGTGACGGAGGACAATATCGCGCTGCTCCAGACGATTGGCGGGCTGGAAAGCGTGTCCATCGGCGACAAGGTCTACAACACGGGCAAGGGTCTGCACACGGAGGCGTACGCCGAGGTCGCGGACACGACCTCGAAGAATTACAACTCTCTCAACACACCTCTGAACGATGGCCGCACCTTTGACGTGACACTGGAATCCTGGTTCGCGAAGAACAACCCCACGGACGTGGGGTTCATCCTGGACGCCTCCGGCTCCATGGCCTTCCTTGACGACGATAGCGACAAAGGCGTCGGCGTTTTCAGCCGGGGCGAGAGAGATAGCGATTACAATTTCGAACCTACATGGATCGAATATGCCGGCGCCGAGGGCGACTACAATAAGGTTTATGAGGAGGTTTATCAACAATACGGGGAATTCGTACTCCTGCCCCAGGACGCGGTAGATAAGCTTCTCAACAGATCCTATACGGACAACACATCTCTTGCCTATAACGACTATCAGTACTATGTCTACGACAGCCGTGACTCGGTGCGGGAGCTCGTGCCGCTGGGCTACTGGGACGGCAACACGGGCGGGACCGAGAACCCGCTGCTGACCGGTCTGGTGGGGATGTATCAGTTCGTAAGAACCGGGAGCGGCGATCCCGAGTTTCTGAAAAACGGTGCCTCAGCTGGCGGCGCGGCAACAATCCTACAGGACAGCAACCACCATCAAACGTCCGCCTCGCCCGATAATGTATCGGGCGCCCTCAAACTGTATGATAAAACCTATGGTCAGTCTACTGTTCTGCTGGACGCGAAAGTGACTGACCCAGACGCATATACCATCTCCTTTGCCATAAAGACTGAGGACAAAGCAATCACAGGTAACAGTTTTGGCGAAACAAAATTTACCACCCAAAACCTGATCACGATCGTCGCCAGTAATGATGTCGGAAAGCTCACAAAAGATCCGAATTCCTATAAAACTGTGCATCACTATAAGATTCTACGCGGAGGAAACAGCGCTAATCAGCGACAAGTCAGATTCTATGAGTGGAACGTGGCAGAAAGTAAAAATACTGGCAAGAGCAAAATATATTGCACTACAGATGTCTTGAAGAACACCGACAAGGATACGTGGCATGTACTCACATACGTTGTGGACCATGGAACGATCACGATATACTTTGACGGAAAAGTGCAGGCGGATAAAGTCGAGGCAAAGATAGATTTGGGCGGGGATACTCCTGCTTTCATCCTCGGCGGTCCGGATGTTTTTTCAAGCGGCCCGGAACTGGACATGGACGAGGTATATGTCTATGACCGCGCCCTGAGTGAGAGCGAGGTCAAAAACCTGTATAGCGTCTCCACGTCCACGAAAACCGTGTCCGACGAGGTGGACGCGGGCGATTACGCCCACTTCGACAGCACCGGCGCGGACATGCTCATCAGCGACAGAGAAAACGTTGCGCTTCCCAACCAGAATAAGCTCGCCGGCTGGTACTATGTGAACTCCACCGGCAACTACGACAATATCATGGCCGCAGGCTCCGCCAAGAGCCTGCATTTCCTCGGCACCGTTGGGGATTCGACAGAAAAGTACCCCACCCCCCCGCAAACCGTGGACATCCCAAAAGACTCCGATAACAAGATAATAACAGACAGCCGTGGCTATATCGATTGGGATAAAGCCGAAGCTTATGAGACAAAGCTCTATGCCAGCAAAGAGGATAAGAAGGCAGGGAAAAGCATTTCGGACACGACGATCACGGACATCACCCCCTGCCGGTTCTATTTCGCGCGCATTGCCGACAAAAGTTACGACGCCTATCCCTATGGGGAAAAAGGCCGAGTCGTCCTTCGCTGCATCTTCAGTCCGGCCAAGGGCGTGGTGGAGGACGAGCCCGTTATCGTCGAACAGGTGGGCTATCACATTCAGAACAAGCATAAGATGCTGGATAACGCCCTGAACCAGTTTATCCAGAAGCTGAGGACGGCCGCTCCGGGCAGCCGGCTCTCCGCCGTGCGGTTCAGCTCAAACAGCTTTGAGGAGCATACGGACCAGCTGGTGATGCAGACCTGGACCGACAGCGAGACCAAAGCCACCGGCCTCATGAGCCTGAACCGGGGAGAGGGTACGGGAGGCGGCTCCGCCAAAGCGAATTCCTATGATCTCGCGACGGATGATGAAGGCAACCCTATTCTCGATAGTAAAGGTGAGCAGGTCAAGCTCTACAACTACGTGATGACAGGCGGCACCTACGCCTATACCGGTCTGAAAGCGTTTCAGGAGCAGCTGGCGGACGGTGTCCGGAAGGATTCAGACCTGTCAAAGTACATCGTCCTGTTCACCGACGGCGCGGACGACGAACTGAAAGAGGAGAACGGCTACACAGGTGATCCAACTCAAACCAAAGCCTATGAGTTGGCCGAGGAGCTGAAGAAGGAAAAGTTCACGATCTTTGTCGTCCGGCTGACAAGCGGCACGGTTGTCACGAAGGAGTCGGAGGATTTTTTGAAGGCCATCGCAAGCACCGGCGTCGACGGGAAACCCCTGTACTTCAAGGCCGAAGGCACAGAGGGTCTGGCGAGCGTGTTCGAGAATGACGTCATGGACAACATGCCCTTCGGCCTGCACGGGTATACCGTGAAGCAGTACATCGACCCGCGCTTTGATTTGGTGGGTTCGTGGAACTATAACGAGAACATCATCCACCTGGGCAAGGACGGTCATATCTATAGGGGTAACGATACATCTTGGGCCTCAGACCTCTCTACTGTTCCTTTTGTGACGGTAGAGATGGGCGGCCTGTCACCGAGGCTGTACTATGACAAAGACGCGGGGCTGTACTATCTGCAGTGGGATAATCAGACGATCCCCCGCTGCAACGAGGGCAGCAGCCACATCTATACATGGCAGGGCACCATGACCCTCCGGGCCAAGGAGGACTTCATAGGCGGCAACGGCCTGTTGGCCGAGGGCCCGGGCGGCGGCCAGAATATGGTGTTCTTCCTCAAAGACAGCAACGCCAGTTCCGGCACCGATCGGGCGGGAGCCAGTTTGACTTACCCCTCCAAGGGCTTCCCGCGTGTCCTGCTGAATGTGAAGCCACACGACATGACAACCGTCCCGGTGGTGGACGTGCGCTATCTGGGCGAGACCATGGAGCCCGCGGCGGCGCTGAAAGCCCTGTTTGAAAGCGCCGAGGGGGAGATCAAGGATCTGGATCATTTCAGGCACAGTGCGTCCGACGAGCGGGATGAACTGGAGCCGGACGGCAGCGGCTACTACTACGAGTATGTCAGGCGGTATCTGAACGCGGGTCTTGGCACCTACAGCGGGGTCACTTTGGATGAGAAATTCGCCGCGTTCCTGGCCGATCTGCTGGCTGGCAATACGGTCGAACTGCCTTACAGCTTCCTGCCCGCCGTGCCCACCGATCCCGCGGGCAGCACAACGACCCAGACCGGCGGCACCACCTATGAGGACGACAAGCTCGGCGCCATCACCTACAAGTGGGATGTCGAGAGCGGCAGCGGCTTTGACAATGCGCTTGCGGTCGGCACGACCCCGGTATCCATTGACAACACTGCCCCCAAGCGCTATAAGCTGACGGTGACCTTCAACGCAGATGCGAGATACAAAACGGCGGTCACGGACAGATACTACACGACCCCCAAGCCCGCCGTGGAAGACCCTGTGGGTTCGCTCCACAACGACGCTGTCCACACCACCTATGTGGTCAGCGGCAGACTGGCGCTGAAGGTCGAAGCGCCCACGGAAACGCTGCAACAAATCGCGGACACCGGCGAAACGCTCAATGTCGCCGTGACAGGTGGAACAGAGCCGATCACCTTTGAGCTTACAAAAGCTGCCGTGGACAATGCGCGTGAGGTCAACGGCACAAAGACCGTCTACCTCACCTCGGACAAGGAACTGCCGATGGGCAGCTATACCATGACCCTGGATTCGACGGCGGGCACCTTCACCGGCCTCGAGGCGGCGGACCCGAGCGACTATGCCAAGGTGTTCAGCGGCGAAGTAAGCGTCTATGCCGCGGGTGTCGATAGCACGCCGGGCGATAACACCGTCACTTTCACGTTCGGCGATACGAACGAGACCTCCCGGGCTGCTGCACGCGCGAATCTGGCCGGCGATTTGGCAACGTGGGTGAGCGGCAAGATAAAGGCCAGGATCGATACTTTGGCGGATGATGAAGCGAAGAAGGCATTCCGTACAAATCAGACTGCGCTGAATGACTTGAATTTCCTCGACCCCACCTGGGACAGCACGGTCGGCCTGCCTGAATACCTGAACGCCCGCCTGGGCATGGGCTCGGCGTTCATCGCCGTCAACCCGCCGGTGAAGGTCACTCTGAGCACCGCCAAGACGCTCGAGAACGCCGACCTGAACGATCAGATAGTGAGATTTGCGTTCACGCTGACGCCCACCGAGGGCACCGAGACCGCCAAGACCGCCACGGCGACCTACACCCCGAAGGACTCCGAGAATACGAAGACGGTCAAGTTTGGCGAGCTTGAATTCGACCGTCCCGGAACCTACACCTATACTCTGGCCGAGACGAAGCAGAAGCTGGAAGGGTTCACCTTTGACGAGGATACGTATGAGGTGAAGATTACCGTTTCCGCCGACGGCAGCATTGCCGTGACGGTGGCCGGTGAGCCCTGCACGCCGACGAGCCTTGCGGATCGCCGGTATACCCTCAACATGGCTCCGGCAGCGGCATTCACGAACACGTATACGGTCACACCGCCCCCGACGCCGGTCACGGCGGTCTTTGGCGCCACAAAGACGCTGGACGGCGTGGAACCGGGAGACGCGGTTTTCACCTTCCATCTTCAGGGCAGCGGCGGCGTGAACCGGATCGCGAATAATGATGCGGACGGCCTGATCACCTTCGATGAGATCGAATATACCGAGGCCGGCGAGTATACCTATTCCCTCTATGAGGAGGCCGGTAGCGGAAATTATCTGTATGACACAAGCAGCCATAAAGTCGTTGTGACGGTAGAAAATGACGGCGGTGAGCTGAAGGTCGCCTCAGTTACGGTGGACGAGACGGACAAGACCGCGTCTCAGTATAACTTGGCCACCTTTGCCAATACGACCGTCACAGATTCCGGCACCGCATACATCACGGGCACGAAGATGTTCGCCGGCGGCGATAATACCGAGACGTTCACCTTTAAACTGGAAGCCGATGCCTCCTCATCTACGGTCGCAGATGTTCCTATGCCAACCAACACAGAGGTCACGACGAACGGCAGCGGCACGTTCCGGTTCGGCCCCATCGAATTTACGGGGGCAGGAACCTATACCTACACCGTGTCCGAAGAAAACAGCGGTAAGGAAGGCATCTACTACGACGGCACGACATACACGGTCACCTATGAGGTGACCGAAGACGGCGGTAATCTAACGGTTAACGCGCCCACAGTCAATGACGTCACGGGCGGCAACATTCTGTTCCTGAACGCCGTCATCAGCAAGACCGGCAAAACGACAGGCGAAGTATTCGAGGGCGATAACCTTCGGTACAATATCAGCTGGGCGAACTTCACCCACAGTGCTGTGCCCGTCACCGTCACCGATCTGTTCGACCCCGGTGTGGACTTCAAGACGGCCCGTTTCATCGGCAAATTCCCCAACGGCTTTACTCAGAAGGACAACGAGTACACCTGGGTATATGAGAAGCAGCAGCCCGGCGACACCGGCGCCATCGAGATCACAGTCCAGGTGAACGAGCACGCGGCGGAGAACTGGGGCTATGATACTTCAAGCGGCGAACTTGAAGCCGGAACATCCAGCGAGACGGCGCCCACGGTGTATAACCAAGCCAGCGTGACATGCGGGGGCGAAACGATGCTGACGGAGATCATCTCCAACCCCGTGAAACTCTCCGCTCCGCCCGCGCCGACGACCGGCACCCTCACCATCCGAAAGGTGGTTACCGGCGACGGCGCGCCTACCACCGACGAAACATACACGTTCGAGGTGAACAGCGATCCTGTTCAGACGGTGACCATCGAGGGCAGCGGCATCAAGTCGCTGGAGCTGAAGCCCGGTACCTACACCGTGACTGAGCGTACCACCGGTGACTTCACCACCACGGTGGACGGCGTCAAGACCAACACGGCAGAGGTCACCGTGACGGCGGGCGATAATGCCGTGGTCACCTTCACCAACACCTACGAGAGTACCGAACCGCCCGAGCCGACAACCGGCACCCTCACCATCCATAAGGTGGTTGACGGCGACGGCGCACCCACCAATGCGACATATGTGTTTGAGGTGAATGGCGATACAGTTCGGGTTGAGACTACCAATGGTTTCGGTAGCACGGAGTTGAATCTGAGACCTGGCACCTACACCGTCACCGAGACAACTACCGGGGAGAACTTTACCACAACGTATCGGGTGGGCGGCGAAGCGACCAACGTCGCAGAGGTCAGGATCGGCGAAAACACGGATATCACCGTCACCAACACCTATAAGGAGTCCGGGACAACGCCGCCCGGCTCCGGCGGGACAACGCCGCCCGGCCCCGGAGGAACGACGCCGTCGGGTCCCGGTGAGACGCCCGGTCCCGGTGAGACGCCCGGTCCCGGTGAAACGCCCGGTCCCGGTGAGACGCCCGGTCCCGGTGAAACGCCCGGTCCCGGTGAGACGCCCGGTCCCGGCGAGACGCCCGGTCCCGGCGAGACGCCCGGTCCCGGTGAGACGCCCGGTCCCGGTGAAACGCCCGGTCCCGGTGAGACGCCCGGTCCCGGCGAGACGCCCGAGCCCGGCTCATCTCCGGAACCCACACCGCCTGTACCTATATCCCCGCCGGACGATACCCCCAAGACCGGCGACGACAGCCGTCCGGGGCTGTGGATGGCGCTGATGTCCGTCGGTATCGCCGGACTCGCTGCGGCGGTCCTGCCTGCGCCGTGGCGGAAGACCTTCGGCGGCAATAAGGGGCGGCACATAAAGGGATAACGGACGCGGCAAAGGCGGCGGGTCGGCATACGCCTGTCCGCCGCCCTGCGCGGAAAAGTTCTGAGGAGGCGGCAGGATGTATCGAAAAACAGGGGGCGGGAGACCTCGCCTGCGAGCCTTCATAGGCGCGTGCTGCCTGCTGCTCGTCTGCGTATCCGCGTATATGCTCGTCTCCCGGCATATCCGTGAAAAGCGGGAGGAGGCCGCGTTTGACGCGCTGATTCGCAGGATAGAGCAGACGGTTCCGCCGGCTGCCGTCAGCTCCGCTCCTCCGGTACGCGAAAAACAGGAGGCGGAAGCGTCCGACGCGCCGGCCGATTGGGCGGAACCGGCGGACGACGAAAGTCCCGCTCCTCAGTCGGAACCGACTCCGTCCGGCTTCCATAAATATGACGCGCTCTATGAGCAGAACTGCGACCTGTTCGGCTGGTTAAGCATCGACGGAACGGAGATAAATTACCCCGTGATGCACACGCCGGACGACCCGGAGTATTATCTTCACCGCGCCTTTGACGGGACGTACTCCGTAAGCGGCGTCCCTTTTCTGGACGGAGACTGCTATGTCGGCTGCGGCAACTACATAGTCTACGGACACCACATGAAAAGCGGAACGATGTTCGCCGAACTCACAAATTATGCCGGCGAAGACTTCTGCAAGGAGCACCCCGTCATCTGCTTCGACACGTTGGACGAGGCGGGCGAGTACGAAGTACTGGCGGCGTTTTACGCAAGGGTGTACAGGGCGGACGAGGAAAACGTGTTCCGCTATTACAACTATACCGATCTGACGGACGAGGCGGTATTTGACGAGTACCTGAGCCGCGTCCGCGCGGCGGCGCTCTATGACACCGGCGTCGCGGCGGAATACGGCGACCGACTCCTCACGCTTACCACTTGCAGCTATCACACCACGGACGGCAGATTCGTGGTGGTGGCGCGGCAAAAGCCGGAATGAGGCGAAAATTCAGTATGTATCAAAAAAATACGCAGAGCTCTGCTCTGCGTATTTTTTGATACATTCACTTTACTAAAACTTCCCCCCCGCGCGGTGAGGCACAGCCCCGCCGGGGGTGCGGGTAAGCAACCAGCAAAGTCCGGTGAGGTTCTGCCTCACTTAGGGACGCGGGGTCTCGCCCCGCAAATGCCCACGGGGCGAGACCCGAGAAGCGGCGGCGTGCTTACCCCGCTGATGCGGTAACGAGGCTTTGCCTCACGTAACTTACAATCTGCCCCGGCCAGATGTTGTAGGCCGTGGCGGGCTCGCCGTTGTAGGTGACGGAAACACTGTCGACCACGTTGAAGCGGTCGGCCTCGCCGGGGAGCCAGACCGTCAGCTCTGTGCCGCCGCAGTCCAGAGTGATGTAATCGTGGCTCTCCGTGTAATGATGCCGGACGCCGTCAAAATGGTCCTCTTTTCGGCTGTCGACAAATGTCACGGCGCCGGAGGCGGTGTTTACATCCGAAACGGACTCCTTCGGCGGCACGAGGCTCGTGAGCACCGCCGCAAGCTCGTCCGCGTCGAGCCCTCGGGCGGTGACGGAACAGACCACGCCGTCCCGCACAAACTCGGTATAAACACACTCGACGCCTTCCTCGTCCTCGTATCCGAAAAGCGCCTGTTCTCTGCCGTTTATTTCGGTAAATGCGATTTTCTCCGGCCCGTTTTTCACTTGCTCCGGGGACGGAAGCATATACCTGAATGTCGTGCGCAAAGTCAGGGTGACGCTCCCGCCGCCATCCGTGAACACATAGGAATTTGCGTCATAATAGACGCCGCGCTCCTCCGTTCCGTAAACGCCGTGCCCCTGTCCGAAACATCCGCCGCCGGTGAGCTCAAAACCGGGGATGGGAACACCGCCGTCCTCCGAAAGCTCGATGCCGAAATATCGGAGGGATTCCTCCGCGCTCATGGCGTGGAAGTCCTCGCCGGCCGACAATATGTTCAACGCGATCCCTCGGCAAAACGCGCCGTACTTTGCCGCCGTTTCGGAGATTGCCCGTTCGTCGCGCCTGAAATACAGCTCGATTATCTCCGAGTCCTCCATTCCGGCCCCTCCTTTCAGTAAGATTCCTGCTTGAAGGCCTTCACCTCTAAAGACGACGTTGAGGAGAGAATATTCCCCGCGATTTTGTAATTTTATAATCTATTGTACCATATCGCCGCCGGAGGCGCGGCAAAAATCGGAATGACGCGGAAAGAAGGACAAAACACAGCCGCCTGTCGCGAGACAGGCGGCTTTTTTGCGTTACGGAAAACACTCGCAATCAAATTTTGTATTTTGAGCGAAAAAAGCAGGGCGAAGGTCTGCCAAATACTCTACTTTTTCGCTGACGCGAGCGTTACATCGTTTTGCCTAATTATAGCACTGTCATTCGGAAAATGCTAGTCCTTTTTCATAAAAATTTCGGTAAATTTTAGGGTCGGAAAAGCCTATCCAAAATTTGCGAAAAAGTAGAGGTTTTTGCAAAAGGACTTTTTCGCCGCCGGACGGCGTTTGCTCCCTTTTCTCCGCCTAGCGGGGAGGAAAGGGAGGAGACGCTTACCCAACGGGCGTTTCCGTCTCCTTTCAGAGTCTGCTCGGGCAGCGGGAAGGCGGTTGCCGCGCCGATTATCCCGTTGCTCGGGCGGAAAGTAAAAGCAGACGGACGCTTGCGGGAAAGTTCTCCAAAATCTATTCCAACATAAAAGTTGAAAGGAGTACGAGTAAAATGAGTAAGAAAGTACTGGCACTTGTGTTGGCACTGGTCATGGTTATCGCCATGCTCCCGACGGTGGCGTTTGCCGCTGACTTTGCCGACACGAAAGGTCACTGGGCCGAGGCTCAGATCGACCGTTGGACCGACGCGGGCGTCGTCGGAGGCGACGGCACGGGCTTCAACCCGAACGGCAACATGACCCGCGCAGAGGCCGCGAAGACCTTCGCAAGCCTGCTCAAGCTGACGAAGAAGGCTCCGCTGACCGCCTACACCGACGTTCCGACCGAGACATGGAAGGTCGATGCGCTGGCTATGGCAGTCGAGAAGGGCATCATCAACGGTATGTCCGCTACGACTCTCGTCCCGGACGGCACGCTCACCCGTGAGCAGATGTTCGTCATGATCGGCCGCGCGCTCGGCGTCCAGCCGGTCCAGACCGCGACCAAGACCTTCGCGGACGGCGCTCAGACCTCGCCTTGGGCCGAGGGCTACATCAACGCGCTTGCTAACATGGGCGTCATCCACGGCATCGGCGAAAACAAGCTTAACCCCACCGGCGACATCAACCGCGCGAGCGTCATGACCGCTCTTGACAACCTCATCGGCGGTTACGCGAACGAGGACGGCCAGACCGTCGAGATAGTCGAGGGCAAGATAACCCTCATCGTCGCTGACGACGTCAAGGTCACCGGCACCGCCGACCCGGATGTTCCGATAGTAGTTGCCGGCGAGGCTAAGACTGTCGACCTCGAGGGCGTCACCGTCACCGGCGACGAGGCTCCCGTGGTTCAGGTCCAGGTTTCCGACGTCAAGGTAGAGAACGCGCCCACCGGCACGAGCGTCACCGCGTCTGAGGGCGCCACCGGCGTCACCGCGAACGGCGCGGCTGTCGAGGCCGGCGGCGAGGCCGTCGAGGCTCCCGCTCCCGAGACCGAGACCCAGACCGGGACTCAGACTCCGGCTCCGGCTCCGGTACCGTCTACGCCTTCGACGACTGAGCCGACTACTAAGACCGTCACGCGTATTGTTTTTGACGCTACCCACGGTGGTATCGAACTGGCTCCGGCTAAGAGCTGGGATAAAACCTGCTACGGCGGAGAGAACACCTGCTACGGTGGCGAGAACACCTGCTACGGTGGCGAGAATAATACAACTGGTTATGTAAACTGGCTTAGCATCAACGTAAAGGAAGATGTGAAGAACCCGGATGCGGTTACGCTGAAAGCCCTTGGTATTAGCCTTGACAAAGAAAAAGGTACCTTTACGGTTAAGGCTCCGAATTCGAAGCATGCTACAGAGAGCGCTTTTGCTAATTACGAATTTGCGGGCTGGTGCATCAAGAAAGCAACTGTCAATGGCGAAGGCAAGACGGTAGAAGATTACGTAACAACTTTGACTGAGGACACTGTTCTTAACGAATATGTGAACGGTAACGGTCTTGTTGTTATCAGCGCTATGTGGCAGGCGAAGGGTAGTGTTGACAATACCTGCTACGGCGGCGAGAATGATGTCAACGGAACTTATGGTGCTGGTACTGGAGTTGACCCCAACGTTCCCGGCCCCAGCTCTCGCTAACTCCGCCCCGCGGAAAACGCGGTAAACTAATATGACCCCGGGCGGCCGGAGGCGGACAGTTCCGGCTCCGGCCGCCATTTTCGCAAAATACTCTCACTGAAAGGAGAACCAACCGTGAAGAAGATAGTATCGTTTTTGCTGACGCTCGTCCTGCTCTTGTCGCTCGTGCCGACACAGCTCGTCACGGTGGTGGAGGCAGCTAACATTACAAACCGCAAACTTACGATACTTAACGATAAAACCTCAAATATTGCCCCCGGTGTCACACTGAATACCGTAACGGCGCGCAAGCAGTATAACAAGCAGCAGCTCGTTTACTACTCGATGGAGATAGATCTTGACCCGAAAAATCAGGTTGAGATCTACGCCAACTATTTTAATAACGACATTGAGTCGGTTATGGGCGGAAAGTACGGCCTCCAGGTAGTTAAGGACCAGATGGACGCCGCCGCCAAGAACCACGAGGATGAGAAAAACTTCAATATCGTCGCCGGTATGAACGGAACGGGTTATGTTATGGCAACAGGCAACCCGCACGCCCACGTCCTCATCATGGAAGGCAAAGTGATCCAAGGCGCCGAAAATACGACCTACAAGAATTTCTTCGGCATCCGCAAGAACGGCGAGGCCATGATCGGCTGGGACGTTAACACATATAATCAAGTCATGGCCTCCGATAATCCCCTTGTGGAGGCCGTTGGCGGCTTCTCCGGCGTACTGATTGAGGATGGAAATATCAATCCGGACTGCGACTGGAGCAAATCGGAAACGCCCGACTGCAACGCCCGCACGGCAATCGGCGTCTCTCAGGACGGCAAGAAGGTCGTCATGCTGGTGGTGGACGGCAAGCAGGCTCCTACCTCCGAGGGCTGCGATATGTACGAGCTCGCGGAGATTCTGCAAGATGCCGGGTGCTACAACGCCGTGAATATGGACGGCGGCGGCTCCACGACCATGGTGGCGCGTCCCGAGGGCAAGGAAAATTATGAAGTTATCAGCAGCCCATGCGACGGCGCACCCCGCGCCGTGGCAAGCTCCTTCTATGTCGTATCGCGCGTTCCGCCCTCCGATGAGGCCCACCACGCGGCAGTGGAGGCCGACGCGGATTACATCACGCCCAACGGCACCGTGAACATCACGACCTCGGCTCTGAACTACGCCGGTACGGCGGTGGATATGCCCGAAGACGCCCAGTGGGTCGAGGCCGGCAAAGAACCGCTTGGAACGATAACGGGCAGTGCCGAGGACGCGGTCTTTACCTCTAACGGGACCGTAGGAGACACGACCTTAGAGCTGAGATGCGAGAGCGGGCAAAAGCTTCTGGCCACTGTGCCGATTCATGTGGTTGTCCCCACAGAATTTAAATTCACCCAATCTACCTTTGCGCTCCCCTATGGCAAGACCATCGACATCACTTTCAATGCAACATATAAAGTCGATACCGTAGAGGGTATCGACATTACAAGAGATGTCAAGCTCCGCAAAGAAGATGTGTCAATGTCGATCTCCAGCGATGAGCTTGGCGAGCTTGTGGATTACACATTTACAGCGGCCGGCGAGGGAGCCTCCAACACGACTGAGGGCATCGTCACGGCGAAGCTGATAGAAGAATTAGGCAGTAAAGAAATCACAGCGAAGCTGCTGATCGGCAAGGAGACCGAGACAGTCATGGGCTTCGAGGAAGACGCAACGACTTTATCAGAGTTGTTTTATGCTGAGGCAGCTAGTGGCACGGTTCCACTAAATGTTCCATTTGAAACTAAGATCGTAAACAGAGAAACAGGCAAGGTCCACGACGGCAATCAGGCGCTTGCCGTTACATTTGATTTCACTCATGTCAACTCCAGCTTTGAAGGCTCCGGATGGTTCTCAAATTTTGTCAAGTACAACGGTGAGAGACCTACAAGGAGTAATGTCACAGGCTATGGATTTTGGGTTTGGATACCGGATGAAGCTAAACAGGTGCAATTTAAGCCTGTCCTGAGAGTACCGGATGGAAGAAGCTTCAAAAATGTATTGGCTTCGGGAAACGATCCCTCGTTCGCATCGGAATATGATGAAGGACATTGGTGTTATTTCGAAATCGACAAAGCCGTAATTGAACCATATGTCAACGGAGAAGTCAGTGTTCCCGGTTTGGGAGGTACACCTTTTTATTTCTATTTCCAGGCTTCGAACGCCGCGATTAAGCCGGCTAACCTCAACAATAAGATAACGTTCTATATCGACACAGTACAGATGGACTATTCCCCCATTACCCCGGACAGGGGAATGCCCAACATCATGTCGGTCAATGACGGCGCCACCGGCGGGGAGCTTCTTCGCGGAAACACATATACTTATACTTCCAACGACCCCGTGAACTTTACGGCTACGGTGGTGGATGACAATGGACTTAACGCCACGGGCATCCGGAAGGTGGAGGCCTTTGTGGACGGCGTGCCTGTCGATGTAACGTATGACCCCAACACCCATTTGGCGACCACCACGGCGACAAAGTTCGCCCCCGGCGCACATACCTTGAAATTCTACGCCTATGACGGCGCGGAGGGTACGCCCAACTGCACAAACGCCACAAGGCGGTTTGTGATCCCCGAGGATCAGAGCACCGTCACCGTAAAGATGACGGCAAAGGACGGTCCGGGGAACGTGGTCGGAGCGGATTCCAGAATTCCCATCGGCAGCATCGTCAATATCGGCTTTGAGACTACGGACATCTCCAAGATCGATGGCGTGTCCATGGATCTCGACCTCAATAACAACGGCACATGGTATCTTGAGAACGCCACCGTGAACCCGAAGTTCACCATGACGAGTAAGCTTGATCCTGTGGAGAATATCGCCACGATCACGCTCACGCGCAACGCGGTGTACGAGGATACCGACAAGGCTATTGAGAATCCCAACGTCCTTGTTTCGATTCCGGTGAGGACATGGGAGATCGAGTCATCTTTCACCAGCAAATGGGACAGCAGCACACTTACTATTGAGGGGCTTTGGAGCAGTGGGACTTTTTGCCGTGTCCAGGTGGAAGTGGACGTGGATCGGGGAGAGATCACCTACGCGCCGGACTATGTTCCCGGCGTTCTGAACACCTTCGGCAGCGCGCACCTCGCAGTGGACACCGAGCTGTTCGGCAAATCGGCGGATGTTAAGAATGCCTACCCCAATAACACAAGGTGGCACGAGCACACGAATTTGAAAGACGTGCCGACCAGCGAAGCCACCTGCACCACGGACGGATACGCGGGGCAGACATACTGCGAAGAGTGCCATTCTGTTGTCAACTGGGGCACAAAGACGCCCGCCACTGGGCACAGCTATGAAGTCAACGCTGAAACCGGCCTCATGCAGTGCACCGTGTGCGATGATCTGTATACCGGCGAGCTTGGCGGCATTACCTACGTGAACGGCAAAACCGTCGAAGGTTGGCAGGACGACAACACCTACTATGTGAACGGCAAGCCGCTCGGCGAGGGTCTGCATGAGACCAACGACACCGTTGACGGCGAGACCGTCACGCGCATGCACAGGTTCGACGCGGACGGCAAGTGCATAGACCGAAACATCGCCTACACCGGCTTCTACACCAAGGACGCTGCGGGCAACTGCACGGCGGTGGAGAACTTGCCTACGGACGCCGCGCAGCTCGATACGACAGCGTACTACTACGTCGAGGGCGGCCTGCCCTATGACGGCTGGCTGTACTTCTGGAAGGACGGCGGCAAGGCCGACCTCAACGAGACAAAGCCGACGGAAACTATCCCGGACGGCGAGGAGGAGAAAGATAAGTCGTCCGGCGAAAAGACGGATGCTCCGACCGCCATGGCCGAGACGTCCGGCACGTCCGGCACGCCCGAGCGCGAGCCCGGCATGCCCGACCCAACGCAGCAGCAGAAGATTCTGGATATCAGGGCATACCATATCCACAAGGAAGACAGGCGCGTCTATCGCGTGGACATGGTGGACACCCGCAAGTGCGTGGTGAGCGGTTACATCGAGTACACCTGCACGGCGTGCAAGCAGCAAACAAAGAGCGAAAAGCTCTGGTGGGTCGGCCACGATTGGGACGAAAACCATGTTTGCAGACGTGAGGACTGCAAGCTCGTGGGCCGCGACATCGGCAAGGCGTCGCTGAACATCATGGGCGAGCGCTTCGACTACACCGGCGGATTGATCCGCGCGGCGGTGTACGTGTACGACAACAACAAGTCGCTCCTCGTCCGCAGCGACAAGAACGGCACGGACGGCTACGTGTGGTACGAAAACAACCAAGATATCGGCGTCGCGACCGTCCACATCCGCGGTGAGGGCGACTACTACGGCGAGCTGACCGGCACGTTTGAGATCGTGCCGAAGAGCGTGAAGGAAGTCAGAAAGAGCGAGACGCATTGCGCCACCGCGGATGAGGTGACCGTCAACCTGGATTGGGACGAGAGCCCCGGCGCGACCTATTACGACGTGTTCCGCTACGACTACGTCGCAAAACAGTGGATAACCACGAAGGTCACGACGAACCACTTCAGCGAGGAGCTGCCGCTCGGGACGGAGTACGGCTACGTTGTCGCCAGCCGCGCCGAGAAGGACGGCAAGACCTACCTCTGCGCGCTCTGGTCCGACTCGGTGTACGGCGTGATCGGGCACAGATGGGGCGCGGAGCAGAGCAAAGTGGAGCCCGGCTGCGAGACCGAGGGCAGCTACACGCACGAGTGTACCGAGTGTCACTTTGTGGAGACCGTGACCGTCCCGGCGACGGGGCACAAGGTCGATAATTGGACGACGACGGTCGCGCCGACATATACGTCCTCCGGCAGCAGAACCGGGACGTGCTCCGTCTGCGGCGAGGAAGTGACCGAGACGCTGTCGCCGATACCGCCGGTCATCACCGGCACAGGCAACACGACTTCGCCGGACGCAAAGCAGGAGACCGTCGAGAACGAGGACGGCTCCACGACCACAACGACCACCAAGCCGGACGGCTCCACCACCGAGACCACGACTCAGACCGACGGCACGGTGACCGAGAAGAACACGGACAAGTCGGGCGTCGTGACCGAAACCACGACGAAGCCGGACAACACCGTGACCGAGAAGGTCACCCAGACCGACGGCAGCGCCACCGAGCGCACGACGACTCCGGACGGCGTTGTCGGCCAGAAGAGCACCGACTCGGAGGGCAAGGTCACGTCCGCCGAGGTCGTCATTCCTAAGGAAGCGGAGAAGCAGGACGTCGTGACCGCTCCGGTAGAAGTTCCGGCGGCAAAGACCGCAGAGGAAGCGCCGGAGATCAGCGTCCGCACCGAATCGACCGAGAGCAAGAAGGTCGAAATTCCCGTGACCGAGTTCGGACCCGGAACGGTCGCGGTCATCGTCCATGAGGACGGCACTGAGGAGGTCGTGCGCGACTGCACCATCGGTGAGAACGGCGTCGTTCTGAACGTCGAGGGCGACGTCACACTCAAAATAGTGGACAAGGCCGAGACGTTCGAGGACGTCGAGGACGCGAACCACTGGGCGTCGAACGCGGTTGAGTTCGTGGCGGCGCGTGAGCTGTTCAACGGAACCGCCGAAAATAAGTTCACGCCGAACGGAAGCATGACGCGCGGCATGATGGTGACGGTCCTGTACCGTCTCGCGTATGAGCCGGACGCGGTCGAGGAAGGCTTCGCGGACGTGAAGTCTGACGCATACTACTCGGATGCGGTAGCATGGGCTGCGGAGAACGGCGTCGTCAACGGCTACGCCGACAACACTTTCGCGCCGGACGACAACGTGAGCCGCGAGCAGCTCGTGACGATCCTGCACCGCTACGCGCAGAAGAAGGGTTACGCGACGAACACAAGCGAAACGCTCGCGAACTTCGCGGACGCAAAGTCGGTGAGCAGCTGGGCGGCGGACGCGATGAGCTGGGCGGTAGAACTCGGGCTCGTGAACGGCACGGACTCGACACACATCTCGCCCGCAAAGAGCGCCACCCGCGCCGAGGTCGCGACCATCCTCATGCGCTTCTGCGAGAAGGTCGTAAAGTAAGCGAGCGGGAGCGCAAGCGAACAGCGCAAAACAGCACGAAAGGGAGGGGCTGACGCCCCTCCCTTTTTGCCGGCCGGAAAAATCGGCAGGGAATAAAAATATATTTTTGAAAGTCCGTTTTTTGGGACTTATTCCAAGTTCCGGAGGAGGTATTAAAAGTGGAACTCAACGAAGAAAGCAGTCATCTTCCTTATGTGTTGGGACGGTTGTTTGCCGTGCTTGAACGGGTACAATCAGCCGCAAATCCCGGTATCAACGCCACAATAAAGGACAAGTATTTCAACAGTGCGTGCGCTACACCGGCAACGATATTTCCACTGCTGACAAAGCTTTCACAGAGTCACCTGAGAAAGCTGGACGGCGGCCTGAAAACCTATTTTGAAAAAATGATTGGCGACCTGGAGGGCCGCATACATGTGACTCTGCCCGCCCGCATGTCGCTCGCTGACCAGGGAACTTTCCAGATCGGATATTATCATCAGGTCCAGAAATTCTATGAGAAGAAGGACAAAGGAGGAAATTAAGATGTCTGAACCTATCAAGAACCGCTATGAATTTGTTGTCCTGTTTGAAGTGGAGAACGGCAACCCGAACGGAGACCCGGACGCGGGCAACATGCCCCGCGTCGATCCGGAGACCGGCTGCGGACTTGTCACCGACGTCTGCCTCAAACGGAAGATCCGCAACTTCGTGGAGACAGCCAAGGAGGGCGAGCCCGGCTATGGGATCTACATCAAGGACGGCACACCCCTGAACACCAGCGACAACGCCGGGTTTTCCTCCGTGGGGATAGACGGAGCCGCGTCTATGAAGCCGGAGGATCTCAAAAAGGCTGTCAAAAAGAGGGGAGAGGAGGGTGTCGATGTAGACAACCGTGTGAAGGAGTTCATGTGCGGGAGCTTCTTTGACATCCGCACCTTCGGCGCGGTGATGACTACGATGGTCAAGGGAAATCTCAACTGCGGCCAGATTCGGGGGCCGGTCCAGCTCGGATTTGCCAGAAGCATCGACCCTATCGTGCCCCAGGAAGTCACCATTACCCGCGTCGCCATCACGACCGAGGCGGACGCGGAGAAAAAAGGCACCGAGATGGGCCGCAAGTACATCGTCCCGTACGCGCTCTACCGCTGCGAGGGGTATGTCTCCGCGAACCTCGCAAAGAAGGTCACCGGCTTCTCCGAGGAAGACCTTGAGCTTCTGTGGCAGGCGATTCTCAACATGTTCGAGCACGACCGCTCCGCCGCGCGCGGGAAGATGGCCGTCCGCGAGCTCATCGTCTTCAAACATGACTCCGAGCTCGGCTGCGCTCCGGCGTGGAAGCTCTTTGAGACCGTCTCGGTCACGCGGAAGGACGGCGTGATGAGCCCGCGCGCCTACGGCGACTACATCGTTTCCGTGGACGAGGCGGCGCTCCCCGCCGGCGTCACCTGCACGCGCATGGGGTGACCGTGCTTCCCGAGGATGAGTATCTTGCCCTGTCGGGCATACAGCACTTTGCGTTCTGCCGCCGGCAGTGGGCGCTCATCCACATCGAGCAGCAGTGAGCCGAGAATTTGCGAACGGTGGAAGGGGATCTGCTCCACCGGCGCGCCCACGACGAGACCTTTACCGAAAGCCGCGGCGATACATTGATCGTCCGCGGCCTTCGGGTGGTCTCTCACCGTTTGAAAATCCAAGGGGTGTGCGACGTGGTGGAGTTTCACAGGGACCCGCACGGAGTGACGCTTGCGGGCCGGGAAGGGAAGTGGAGCCCGTACCCCGTGGAATATAAGCGGGGCAAGCCCAAGCCGTTTGATGCGGACGAGCTCCAGCTCTGCGCGCAGGCTCTCTGCCTTGAGGAGATGCTGCTCTGCTCCGTCCCGGAAGGCAGTCTGTTTTACGGCGAACCCCGACGGCGGACAAAAGTGGCGCTGGATGCGGCGCTCAGGGAGCGGGTGAAGGATATGCTTTCCGAGATGCACAGCCTCTACGCGAGGGGGCGCACGCCAAAGGTAAGACCCGGCAAAGGCTGCGCCGCATGCTCGCTAAAGGAGCTGTGTCTTCCCCGATTACAGAAGAACCCGTCTACGGACGCCTATATCCGCGCCCATCTGCCGGGAGAGGATGAGTCGCCGTGAGAAAATTTCTGAATACTCTGTTTGTTCTCAGCGAGGACAGTTATCTGGCTCTCGAAGGGGAGACGGTCATAGTGCTCGCGGAGGAAGAAAAGAGGGGGCAGTTTCCTCTCCACACGTTGGAAAACATCATCTGCTTTTCCTATAAGGGAGCAAGCCCCGCTCTGATGGGGAAATGTGCCCGGGAGGGGATAAACCTCTGCTTCTTCACACCGAGGGGACGCTTTCTTGCACGAGTGAGCGGTGAAAATAACGGCAATGTTCTGCTGCGCCGAACGCAGTATCGAATGGCGGACGATGACGCCCAAAGCTGCCGCGCGGCTAAGAATTTCATCTTCGGCAAGGTTTACAACAGCCGGTGGAGCATTGAGCGCACCAGGCGCGACCATGCTCTGCGGGTGGACGACGAAGGACTCGGCCGTGCTTCCGCACTGCTGGCGGAAAGTCTGCCGCACCTGCTTGAAGCGGCTTCGCCGGATGAACTTCGCGGACTTGAAGGGGAGGCAGCCGCAGTCTACTTTGGGGCTTTTGATTCGCTCATACTGAATCAGAGGGAGACTTTCGGCTTTACCGGACGTTCCCGTCGGCCGCCTATGGATCCGACGAATGCGCTGCTGTCATTTGCATATTCCCTGCTTTCCAATGCCTGCGCGGGGGCGCTGGAGGGCGTGGGGCTGGACGCATATGTGGGATTTCTCCACCGGGACAGGCCGGGGCGTGCCTCTCTCGCGCTGGATCTGATGGAAGAGCTTCGGCCGCTGTTTGCGGACAGGTTCGTGTTGACTCTCATCAATAACCGAACGATTCGCTCGGAGCATTTTGAGCGTCAGCCCGGCGGTGCGGTGCTGCTGAACGAAGAAGGCCGAAGGTTGTTTCTCACCTCGTGGCAGAAGCGGTTGGCGGAACCGATAACCCATCCGTATCTGAAGGAAAAGCTGGCATGGGGTCTGGTGCCCTATGTTCAGGCGCTGCTGCTTGCCCGTTATCTCAGGGGCGACATCGACGGCTACCCGCCGTTCTTGTGGAAGTGAGGCGGTTTTGTGTTGATACTTATTACATACGATGTCAACACGGAGGACGCCGAGGGGAAAAGACGGCTGCGCCGGGTGGCAAAGCAGTGCGTCAATTACGGTCAGCGTGTGCAGAACTCGGTGTTTGAATGTCTGGTGGACCCGTCGCAGTACAAGCTGCTTCAGGCAAAGCTGCTGGAGATCATTGACCCGGAGAAGGACAGTCTGAGGTTCTATCAGCTCGGGAACAAATACCAAAGCAAGATTGAACACTTCGGCGTCAAGGCGTCATACGAGCCGGAGGGAGTCCTTCTCATATAGCGGTGCGAGGAGCAAGCGCACAGAAAACGGCGGGAGGTTCGCACCGCTTCTGCAGAGAGAAAAGCACTTGCAGAGAAAGAAAAAGAGCACTTTTTTCGGTTTTGGTTCTTAGGTGTGCAAAGTTTTTGCAAACCGAAGGAAATTCCTCCGGGAATTTTTGTACAGGTTTGCTGTCGCGCCCCGCACGGGGCGCATGGGTTGAAATCAAACCCATTCGCTCCTCTCTCCGTCTCGTCCAGGTCGCGCCCCGCACGGGGCGCGTGGGTTGAAATCGCTTTGCTTCCTCCGATTTTGCCCGCGCTTGCTGTCGCGCCCCGCACGGGGCGCGTGGGTTGAAATTGGGGCATCGTGGAGGACGTCTCCGCGCCGCGGAGGTCGCGCCCCGCACGGGGCGCGTGGGTTGAAATATCTCGAGTATGCGGCGCGCAAGGTCGGCGGTCTCGGGTCGCGCCCCGCAAGGGGCGCGACACTCTGCCCGCAATCGAAAAGCTCCCAAGACAGTGAAGCACCCCGCCTTTCGGCGGGGCGCTCATTCTTTTCTTTTCACACTATCTCCCGCAGCGCCGACGTCAGCGCATCGACGTCCTCGTCGGTGTTTGTCCACGAGAAGGAGATCCGCACGGCGCTCTTTATCAGCTTCGGGTCGATGTGCATCGCGGTGAGGACGTGGCTCTCGCGGCCCTTCGCGCAGGCGGAGCCGCCGGAGACGAACACTCCCCGGTTCTCGAGAAGCCGTATCAGCACCTCGGACGGGTAACGCGGAGCTGCCGCTGTCACAACAGCCTCGCCGGAGGCGAGGACGGTCACGCCGGGCATCTGCCCGAGCGCCGCGAGCGTCTTCTCGCGCAGGGCGGCGATATGCGCCGCGTGCTCCTCGACCCCTTCCACCGCCTCCTCCGCCGCGACGCCGAAGCCGACTATCGCCGGGACCGGCTCGGTGCCGGAGCGCAGACCGCGCTCCTGCCCGCCGCCGTATATCAGCGGAGTGAGGTTTATCCCGTCCCTGATATACAGCGCGCCGGCGCCCTTCGGCCCGTGCAGCTTGTGGGCGGTGACGCTCACGAGGTCGGCGCCGAGGCGCCTCGGCGTGAAGCGCAGCTTCCCGAACGCCTGCACCGCATCGACGTGGACGAGCGCGTTCGGGTTCTTCCGCCGCAGGAGCGCCGCCGCTTCCTCGACCGGCAGACGCGCGCCGGTCTCGTTGCAGACGAGCATCATCGAGAGTAGGGCGGTGTCGGGACGTATCAGACTTTCAAGCTCGGCAAGTGAAATGCCCCCGTCCCGCGTGGGGCGGAGGTAGTTGACCTCCCAGCCGCTCTGCTCGAGCTTTTTCAGACACTCAAGGACGGACGGGTGCTCGAAAGCGGTGGAGATGATGTGCCGCCCGTACCGGCGCTGTATCTCGGCGCCGCGAAGGAGCGCGAGGTTGTTTGACTCGGTGCCGCCGGAGGTGAAAAGTATCTCGCCGGGCTCACAGCCCATCAGAGCGGCGACGTGCTCCCGCGCGGTGCGGACCGCCGCCTCCGCCTCTATGCCGAGGCGGTGAACGGACGACGGATTTGCAAACGTCACGGTCATGGCGTCCGCCGCAGCGGCCGCCGCCGCGGGGGAGACCCGCGTCGTTGCGGCGTTATCCAGATAGTGAAGCTCCATTTCAGTTCCCTTCTTCCGGGTTGGTATCGCATATGATACAGCCGAACCTACGCAATAGCATACGCCCGAAGCCCGGAAACAATACCGATTTTCTGCCGGTTTTACCGCGTTATGCGACCGATTCGCGCGTGACGTTCCGTATCCACTTCCGACTCTTGAACCGCCACAGCCCGAGTATGGTCTTGACCGGCTCCTCGCTGAGCACGAACAGGTAGACCCAGAGGATGTCGAGATGCAGGACAAGGCCGCCTATCGCCGCGAGCGGCAGGGAAATGAGCCACATCGCGCCGACGTCCACGAGCAGCCCGAAGCTCACGTCTCCGCCGCCGCGCAGTATGCCGACGACGAGCGTGGAGTTGAACGATCGGAAGAACATCGTCGCAAAGCCCTGACACAGGAGCATTATCGTCGCCGCGCGCATCGCGCCCGGTTCCAGCTTGAATGCGGGGAAGAGGAAGGGCCGCACGACGGTGAACAGAGCCACGATTATCAGCAGTCCGCTGACAAAGCCCACGATGAAGCTCATCACCGTAAACGTCATGCCGAGCGACTGCACTTCTTCCTTGGAGTCTCCCGCGCCGACGGACTTTCCGACGAGCACCGCCGTCGCGTTCGAGACGGCAAACACCGCGATGGTGACTATCTGCTCGACGTTTCGCGAGAGGGAATAAGCCGCCGTGATGTCGCTCGAGGCCGCCATGTGTCCGTATATGACGGCGTAGAGCGAGGTGCCGAGGCCCCACAGCGTCTCGTTCAGCATGACGGGGGAGGAGTAGCGGAGAAAGTCCTTGAGTATCGTCATGCCCGGGCGGATCATCTTGGAGGGCATGAGCTTCAATACCTGCTTCGGGCTGTGCTGAGTGACGATGATGTAGCCGAGCACCGTCACAGTCTCGACCATGCGGGCGGCGAGCGTTCCGAGCGCCGCGCCCTCGACGCCCATGGCGGGCAGGCCGAGCTTGCCGAAGATGAATATGTAGTTGAAGATAACGTTCGAGCCCATGCCGAGCATGACGACAACCGTGCCGAGCTTCGGACTCTCACAGCTCCGCCGCGCGCCGATGTAGAGCGAGGTGAAGGCGTTGAGAACGTAGGAGTAGGCGACGACCTTGCCGTAGCGCGCCGCAACGTCTAAAAGGGCGGGATTGTTTGTCGTGAGACCCATGATGGCGCGGGGAAAGAGGAACACCGCCGTCGCGAATACGAAGCTCAGGCCGACGGCGAACATGATGCTGAGACCTATCACGCGGTTTATCGTCGCGACGTCCCGCTTGCCCCAGTACTGGCTCATCAGCACCGCACCGCCGCTCTGAAGCCCGAACACAAAGAGCATGGCGACAAAGAACGGGGTGTTCGCAAGACTCAGCCCGCCGAGCTCGTTCTGACCGAGCGTGCCCACCATGAAGGTGTCCACAAGGCCGAGCGACGAGCTTATGAGGTTCTGGAGCATTATCGGAAGTGCCAGCGCAAAGAAGCTCCTGTAAAACTCCTTCGGCCGGCGGAGGCTCTTAAACATACGAAAACATTATCCTTTCAAATCAAGACTGCGCCGCCCCGCGCGCGGAGCGCGCCGCGGGACGGCAGACGTGCGCCTTTACGGATGTTGACCCGCGAGGGCTCGACAGGGCCGGCAGACCGCAGACGAATATCTTTCCGGATTTCAACCCACGCGCCCGTGAGGGGCGCGATCCCGAGCCGCTCGGTGTCCGATAGGCCGGTGATATTTCAACCCACGCGCCCGCGCGGGTCGCGGCGGCGTCAGTGCCGTTTCAGGTGGTTCATCATTATCCGCGTGGAGTGCAGAGTCTCGCGGAGGATGAACGTCTCGGTGTACACCTGCCGCGACTGCTTGTAGACGCCCTCCTGCTCAAGCTCATGGTCTATCTGACGGGAGAGCTCGTCCGGGTCGCCGTAGCGGGAGGCGAGCAGGTAGTTGAAGTGCAGGCGCGGGAAGATGAACGCGAGCAGCGCGTAGAGGAAGAACAGCGGGAAAAGTATCGAGAATATCACGAGCATGATGAGGTCGTTGCCCTCGCTCTCGACCGGGATGTTGCGGAAGTCGAGCATATAGTCCGCGATCTCGGTCCCGGCGGAGTCGGTGAGGCCGAGATCCCAGAAGACGTAGGCCGGGAGCTTCGTGAACACGGCGCAGTCGGCAAGGCGACCCGCCTCCGGCGTCCAGCCGTAGGGAATGAGCGAAGCGAACCGCTGTCCTCCGACGGTGACGACCGCGAGCTGCTGCTCTATCTCGCCCTGACGCTCGAACGCCGCCTCGTCCCCCCGGAAGAAGCGGAGGAGCGAATCACTGTCCGAGACGTAGTAGCCGATGTCGTAGAGCTCCACCTTCTCTACGGAGACGATGAAGCGGTAGTAGTCGCGGCTGTCACGGTAGACGTTGTCGATAAGCAGCGACTCGGGAACGGTGTCTCCCGCGCCGTAGATCCAGTGCTCGGTCTGCGGCTCGACGGTCACCGGCTTCACCGCCGCGAGCAGCTCGGCGGTGTCGAGCTCGACGCCGTTTGTCGTGGTGTTCTTGACATACATCGCAGCCGAGCGGACGTAAAGGACGTATATCACCATGAAAAGCGCCGCCCAGAAGAGCGCGAGCGCCGCATTTTTCCTTGTCCTGCTTCTGAGGTAGCCCTTTTCGGGCTGCTTGAAAAGTTTCAGCATATCTGCCTCCTACTGGACGTTTTCCTCGCCCCGGTAGCGGAGCGCTTCGGCTATATGTACCGCGCGGACGCCCTCGCTGTGGTCGAGGTCGGCCACCGTGCGGGCGAGGCGCAGTATGCGGTCGTACGACCGCGCCGTGAGCCCGAGACGGTTGAACGCGCTCTTTATCAGCGCGTCTCCCTCCGCGTCCGGGCGGCAATACTCACCGACGAGCGGCGCGGGTATCTGCGCGTTGCACTCTATGCCGTGCGCGCGCATACGCTCGCGCGCTATGCCGCGCGCATCCTCGACGCGGGCGCGGATGTCGCTCGAACGCTCGCCGTCGCCCGACCGCGCGGAAAGCTCGTCGTAGGCGAGGGCGGGGACTTCGATGCGCATATCTATCCTGTCGAGTATCGGCCCGGAGAGGCGCGCCTTGTACTTACGTATCTGCTCCTCGGTGCATACGCACTTCCGCACGGGATGCCCGTACCAACCGCAGCGGCAGGGGTTCATCGCGCAGACGAGCATGAAGCGCGCGGGGTAGGTGACGGTACCCGCGACGCGCGCTATCGTCACCTTGCCGTCCTCGAGGGGCTGGCGGAGGCTTTCAAGCGCGCGGCGGTCGAACTCGGGGAACTCGTCCATAAAGAGGACGCCGTTGTGCGCAAGCGAGAACTCGCCCGGCCTCGGAAGCGCGGCGGAATGTCCGCCGCCTATCAGCGCTGCCGCCGAGACCGTGTGGTGCGGCGAGCGGAAGGGACGCTCGGAGAGTATCGGCCGGTCGTCCGAGAGAAGTCCCGCTACGGAGTGTATCTTCGTAGACTCGAACAGCTCCTCGCGGCTCATCGCGGGGAGAATCGACGGCAGCCGCCGCGCGAGCATGCTCTTTCCCGAGCCGGGAGGGCCGTTCAGGAGAATGTTGTGCCCTCCGGCGGCGGCGACCTCGAGGGCGCGCTTCGTCGCGGCCTGTCCCTTGACGTCAGCAAAGTCGAGCGCGTCGTCGCGCACGGCGTACGCCTCGCCGGGCTCCGCGCGGGAGATGTGCCGCACACCGCGCATGTGGTCGATTATCTCGCTCGCGTGGCGCGCGCCGTAGACGGCGATGCCGTCGGCATAAGCCGCCTCGGAAGCGTTCTCCGAGGGGAGGAATATCGCCTTGAAGCCGGCGGCTTTTGCCGCGAGCGCCATCGGCAGAGCGCCGTTCATCGGACGGAGCTCGCCCGTGAGCGACAGCTCGCCGACAAACGCCGCGTCCTCCTGAACGCGGATGTCCTCGCCCGCCGCGAGCAGGCCGAGGAATATCGGCAGGTCGTATATCGCGCCCTCCTTCTTCGTGTCGGCGGGCGCGAGGTTGACGGTTATCCGCCCCGACGGGAAGCCGAAGCCGCAGTTCTTCATCGCCGCGCGGACGCGCTCGCGGCTCTCGCGGACCGCCGCGTCCGGCAGACCGACGACGTCGAAGGAGGGGAGCCCTCCCGATATGAATGTCTCGACCGCGACGGGGTATGCGTCAATGCCGAACAATCCGAGTGAGTTAAGACTTGCGACCAAGCGCTTCGCCTCCAGACGGTTGAAAATTTATATACACAACAATTATACCGCGATTCCGCGAGAATGGCAATAGCGCGGAGCGGACGATTTTACTTTACGCGAAGGACAAAAAAGGAGGGCGGTGGTGCCGCCCTCCGATGCACGTCGCGCTCCGACCGACAGGGGGAGAGGATTTTGTCACTCTATACCGTACATTTGACCGCCGAAGGAAAAACCGACATGCTCAAAATACCTCGCGTACTTCGCGTCGTCGATGCTCGCGTCGCGGACGCGGTAGAGGCTGCCGGTGTTGGCGTTCCAGACGAGTATGAGGGTGAAGTCTTCGTTAAATATCATGCTGTTGTGCGTAAAGCCGTTTTTTCCGGCGTCGTAGGCAAGAAGAGAGACTTCCGCGAGCGAATTTTCATTCCAGCTGCCGCCGTAAACGGAGAAGCTCCGGTCGTCGTTCCCGAACATATAAGCAGAGCGGGAATCGAAGCTGAATCCGCTTCCGGCGGGCGGCGTGAAGTCCGCCGAGCCGGACAGGACATCGCTCCCGTCCGGGCGGAGAAGGTAGTTCTTGTAACGGAGGTCAAGCGTGAGCGCCGCCGCCTCGTCGGAGACGGGGCGCAGGTCCTCGCCCACCTCGAACGCCTCAAACGTCCCGGAGATGCGGCGCGGTATGTAGATGTTCCACAGCAGAAGCAGCACGAGCACGGCGGCGACTATCGCCGCCGCGGCGCGCTTCAGACGCTTGAAGATGCGCTGCTTCCGTTCGACCTTCGCTTTTACCTCGTCCGACATGGGCTCCATAGTGCCGCCTCCCATTTGTAATATTTGTTATATAATATCTGCGTCAGACCACGTTCCCCGCTCTCTGCTTGCCGTTCTGCGCCATGACGCCGACGAGGGCGTGAGGCACGTACAGCTCCTCGAGGTAGCTTATCTCGTCCTCGGTGAGCTCCAGATCGACGGCCTTTGCCGCGCCGTCCACATGCGAGAACTTCGTCGCGCCGACGACGGGGGAGGTCACCTTCGTGAGCAGCCACGCAAGCGAGATCTCGGTCATCGAGACGCCGCGCCTCTCCGCGAGCTCCGCGACGCGGGCGATTATCTTTCCGTCCGCCTCGGCGGTGGCGTCATACTTGAACTTTGCGTAGGCGTCCTGCTCGAGGCGTTTGCTGGTCTCGCCGGGATGCTTGGAGAGACGCCCTCCGGCGAGGGCGCTGTACGGCGTCATGGCGATGTTCTGGTCGCGGCAGAAGGGAGCCATCTCGCGCTCCTCCTCGCGGGCTATGAGGTTGTAGTGGCCCTGTATCGAGACAAACTCCGCAAGGCCGTGCTCGCGCGCGTAGAAGTTCGCCTTCGCGAGCTGCCACGCAAAGCAGTTGGAGATGCCGATGTAACGAACCTTGCCCGCCTTTACGGCATTGTTCAACCCCTCCATCACTTCCTCCATCGGCGTGTGATAGTCCCACATGTGATAGATGTAGAGGTCGACGTAGTCCATGCCGAGGTTTTTGAGGCTGCGGTCGAGGTAGTTTGCGATGTGCTGTTCACCGCTGACACCGGCGTCTATCTCGTCCTGAGTGCGGGGGGTGAACTTGGTGGCGATAACGTAGTCGTCCCGCGTGGCAAAGTCCCGAAGCGCCCGGCCTACGAACTGCTCGCTCGTGCCGTTCTGATAGGCGATGGCGGTGTCGTAGAAATTGACGCCGAGCTCGAGACCGTGCTTTATTATCTCGCGCGTCTGCGCCTCGTCCACCGTCCAGCTGTGCTGACCCGTGGCAGCGTTGCCGAAGCCCATGCATCCCATGCAGATGCGGGAGACGTTCAAATCGGATTTTCCGAGCTTTGTGTACTTCATTTTCCTGTCCTCCTGTAAAATGTGATGTGTTATACGCCGTGTGTTCGCTCGCACTGCCGGTTTCTTATGTGCTCCATCTATATTAAAAGAGTAGCATATCGGAGGATAATTGTCAAATAAAGTTAAGAGAACAGGAGCGCGGCTCTGCCGAGCTTTTCACGCATGATAAACGCTCCTTTGCCGCGGAGCGGCACGGCCGCCGTCCCGCCGCGCTTTCCGTGAGCGTCGGGAACTGCAATTTTGCGGTCATTTTCCACGCCTTGCGGGAGTAGTATAGGATGCGGTCTCATCCTATCCGAAACACATATGTCCGCACCGCGGCAAAAGAGGACAGCTTTTTCAAAAAATTTTGCGCTTCGGAAGCGGATTTCAGCATTTGCAAAAAATCACGCTTTACATCTCAAAAAATTAGTGGTACAATGATTTTCGGATAAAAGGAGCCACGCGGCTCTTTATGAATGTGAGGAGGAAGTTAAATGGCAATCATTCGCAAGAAGAAAACCATGGACGGCAACACCGCCGCCGCCCACGTTGCCTACGCTTTCACCGACGTTGCGGGCATCTACCCGATAACCCCGTCGTCGGTCATGGCGGAGAACGTGGACAAGTGGGCTGCCGCCGGCCAGAAGAACATCTTCGGCCAGGAAGTCAAGGTCGTCGAGATGCAGTCGGAGGCGGGCGCCGCCGGCGTTGTCCACGGCTCGCTTGCCGCCGGCGCGCTGACCACCACCTTTACCGCTTCTCAGGGTCTGCTGCTGATGATCCCGAACATGTACAAGATAGCGGGCGAGCTGCTCCCGGGCGTCATCCACGTCTCGGCGCGCGCAGTCGCGAGCCACGCTCTGAACATCTTCGGCGACCACTCGGACGTTATGGCCTGCCGTTCCACCGGCTTCGCGATGCTCGTTGAGTCGAACCCGCAGGAAGTCATGGACCTCGCCGCCGTCGCGCATCTCTCCGCGATAAAGGGCCGCGTGCCGTTCCTCAACTTCTTTGACGGCTTCCGCACGAGCCACGAGCAGCAGAAGATAGAGATCTGGGACTACAAGGATCTCGCCGAGATGGTGGACATGGACGCGGTCGATGCGTTCCGTGCGAACGCCCTCAACCCGGAGCACCCGGTTCTCCGCGGCTCCGCCGAGAACGGCGACATCTTCTTCCAGGCCCGCGAGTCCTGCAACACCTACTACGACGCGCTTCCCGCCGTCGTCGAGGAGTACATGGGCAAGGTCAACGAGAAGCTCGGCACCGACTACAAGCTCTTCAACTACTACGGCGATCCGAACGCCGAGCACGTCATAGTCGCCATGGGCTCCGTCTGCGACACCGCCGAGGAGACCATCGACTACCTGCGCGCGAAGGGCGAGAAGGTCGGCCTTGTCAAGGTGCGCCTGTACCGTCCGTTCGTCAACACCAAGCTCTCCGAGGCTATACCCGCGAGCGCGAAGACCGTCTCGGTCCTCGACCGCACGAAGGAGCCCGGCGCCATCGGCGAGCCGCTCTACCTCGACGTCGTCGCCGCCCTGCACGAGACCGGCCGCGACAACATCAAGGTCTTCGGCGGCCGTTACGGCCTCGGCTCGAAGGACACCCCGCCGAGCACCATCATCGCCGTCTACCGCAACGCGCAGAGCGCGGAGCCGAAGCGTGAGTTCACCATCGGCATCACCGACGACGTCACGAACCTCTCCCTGCCGATAACCGAGAACCCGGTCACCACTCCGGAGGGCATCGTCAGCTGCAAGTTCTGGGGCCTCGGCTCGGACGGCACCGTCGGCGCGAACAAGAACGCGATAAAGATAATCGGCGACCACACCGACAAGTACGCTCAGGCATACTTCTTCTATGACTCGAAGAAGTCGGGCGGCATCACCGTCTCGCACCTGCGCTTCGGCGACGTTCCGATAAAGAGCACCTACTACATTTCCCAGGCCGACTTCGTCGCCTGCCACAACCAGTCCTACATCGGCAAGTACGACATGGTCGAGGACGTCCGTCCCGGCGGCACCTTCCTTCTGAACTGCGCGTGGGATCAGTCGGACATCGGCGAGCACCTGCCCGCAAAGGACAAGCGCTACATAGCCGAGAACGGCATCAAGCTGTATGTCGTTGACGGCGTCAAGATAGCGAGGGAGATCGGCCTCGGCGGCCGCATCAACATGATCCTCATGAGCGCGTTCTTCACCCTTTCGAAGATACTCCCGCTCGAGGACGCGATACAGTACATGCGTGACGCCGTCGTCGCGAGCTACGGCCGCAAGGGCGAGCAGGTCGTCAACATGAACTACGCCGCCATCGACGCCGGCAAGGACGCCATCGTCGAGATAAAGGTCCCGGAGGAGTGGAAGAACGCCGTCGATACTGAGGAGCCGAAGCTCGCCACCGGCGACCGCAAGGACCTCGTCGATTTCGTTAACAACGTCATGAACCCGGTCAACGCCCAGCGCGGCGACAAACTGCCGGTCTCCGCCTTCGTCGGCGCGGAGGACGGCCACTTCCCGCAGGGCAGCGCCGCGTACGAGAAGCGCGGCATCGCCGTTGACGTTCCGAAGTGGATACCCGAGAACTGCATCCAGTGCAACCAGTGCGCGCTCGTCTGCCCGCATGCCGTCATCCGTCCGTTCGCCCTCAGCGAGAGCGAGGTCGCGAACGCTCCCGCCGGCATCCAGACAAAGAAGATGATGGGCAAGGGCCTCGAGGGTCTGAGCTTCGCCATCATCCCGTCGGTCTACGACTGCACCGGCTGCGGCGCCTGCGTCAACGTCTGCCCGGCCAAGAACAAGGCGCTCGAGATGACCTCGTTTGAGACCATGGCCGAGACACAGCCGATATTCGACTATGCGTTCAGCACCGTCACCGACAAGCCAGAGGTCCACGAGACCTTCAAGCAGGACACCGTCAAGGGCTCGCAGTTCAAGCAGCCGCTGCTCGAGTTCTCGGGCGCGTGCGCGGGCTGCGTCGAGCCGGCTTACGCCAAGCTCGTCACCCAGCTCTTCGGCGACCGTATGCTTATCTCGAACGCCACCGGCTGCTCGTCCATCTGGGGCGGCAGCGCTCCCGCCACTCCGTACACCGTCAACAAGGAAGGTCACGGACCCGCGTGGGCAAACTCCCTCTTTGAGGACAACGCCGAGCACGGCTACGGCATGTATCTCGGCACCGAGCAGCGCCGCGCGAAGCTCGCCGACGTCGTGAAGGCCATAGCGGAGGACGAGACCTCGTCCGCCGAGCTGAAGGCCGCCGCAAACGAATGGCTCGAGAACAAGGACGATGCGGACGGCTCCAAGACCGCTTCCGCGAAGCTCATCGCCGCGTGCGAGGCCGCGAAGACTCCGCTTGCCTGCGAGGTTCTCAAGAGCCGCGACATGCTCGTCAAGAAGTCCGTCTGGATCTTCGGCGGCGACGGCTGGGCTTACGACATCGGCTTCGGCGGCCTTGACCACGTCATCGCCTCCGGTCAGGACGTCAACATCTTCGTGTTCGACACCGAGGTCTACTCCAACACCGGCGGACAGGCGTCCAAGGCCTCGCAGATCGGCCAGGTCGCTCAGTTCGCGGCCGCCGGCAAGGTTCAGGCGAAGAAGAGCCTCAGCGAGATAGCGATGAGCTACGGCAACGTCTACGTCGCGCAGGTAGCCATGGGCGCCAACCCCGCTCAGACCGTCCGCGCCGTTGCGGAGGCCGAGAGCTATCACGGCCCGTCCATCATCATCGGCTACGCTCCGTGCATCAACCACGGCCTCAAGGGCGGCATGGGCCGCGCCATGGCCGAGAGCAAGAACGCTGTCGATGCGGGCTACTGGCACCTCTTCCGCTATGACCCGCGCAAGAAGGGCACCGAGAGCGGCGCGTTCCAGCTCGACAGCAAGGCTCCGACCGCGAGCTACAAGGACTTCATCAAGGGCGAGGTCCGTTACTCCAGCCTCGAGCGCTCCTTCCCGCAGCGTGCGGCGGAGCTGTTCGACAAGGCCGAGGTCTCCGCGGCCGAGCGCTACGAGAAGCTCGTCAAGCTCCAGGAGCTCTACAAGGGCTAAAAGCGATGCGGCGGAAACGCCGTCACCACAGTGCAACAGAAAAGAGCCGGCGGAAAGAAACTTCCGCCGGCTTTTTGCTTCTCTCCGGAGCGTCATCGGAGAGAAGCACGGTTCTTTCTTGGCGATTTGGCTATAATTGCATAAATTCTTAAAATCGCTCTTGTATTATTGTGAAAACGGTTATATAATATATTTAACATAGGGCGAGTCCCGTTATAAGAGGAGGATCTGTTATGAAGCTTTTCAAAAATCTCGTGGTTTTCGGCGCCGGCGCTGCCGTCGGATATCTTGTCGCGACCAATCATGTGGAGATAAATCTCAATACCGAGCCCATTGTCGAGAAGATAAAGAGCAAGATTGAAGAGATTAAGAGCGCCAAGTGCTGCTGCAAGGACGATGAGTGCTGCTGCGGCGACGACTGCTGCTGCGAGGACGAGGACGACGAGTGCTGCTGTGAGGAAGGCGAGTGCGGCTGCGACGAGCCGGAGGAGGCCGAGGAGACTCCCGAGACTCCCGACGACGAGGATGAGGAGTAAGGAGGCTCGCGCGATGGCTGTGAACATCGGCAAGGCTCCGAAAAGCCGTAAAAACCTCACCGGTCTGTGGCTGGCTCTGGCGTTCGGCGCAGGGCTCGCGGTCGGGCTGATATGCAGAGGCGGCTTCGGCTGCAACAACGGCAACACGATAAACCACTATCACTGGACCGAGGACGACTTCCCGATACCGGACGCCGGCACGGGCGAGCCGGAGAGCTGTGAGTGCTGCCCGGAGGAGAAGACCGACGGGGAGCAGGAGACCGACGGGGAGCAGGAAGAGAATTCTTCCGAGGAATGAGCGTCCGAATGGCAAATAGGTAAAAACGGAGGGCATACGCCCTCCGTTTTTCTGTATTTATTCTTGTTGCGCAAACCGTCGATGTATAGTAAAATATAGTCACCGATCTAAAAATACTGTGAGGTGCTCTTATGGGAGTGTTCCGGGCATATACCGAGAGACGGGAGGGCTTCGCCCTCGAGGCGGAGGCTCTGCGTCAGGACCTTCGCGAGGCGCTCGGGGCGGAGATACCGTCCCTGCGCATATTCAACAGGTATGACCTTGAGGGAGTGGAGCTCGAGGTCTACGAGGCGGCGAAGGCCGGCGTTCTCGCGCGCGCCCAGACCGACGTATGCTATGACGAGGAGCTGCCCGAGATACCGGGCGGCCACACCGTCTTTGCGGTCGAACCGCTGCCCGGTCAGTACGACCAGCGCGCGGACAGCCTCGCCCAGTGCATACAGATGATGACCCGCGCCGAACGTCCCGCCTGCGCTGCGGCGAAGGTGTACGTCTTCGGGGCGGAGGTGCCGGAGGCGCTGCTCGGACGGATAAAGGAGTACATCATCAACCCCGTCGAGAGCCGCGAGGCGTCGCTCGAAAAACCCTCGACGCTTGCGCGGGAGTACGCGCTTCCGACCGAGGTCGAGACGCTCGAGGGCTTCCGCAGTCTCGACGAAGCCGGTCTCGAGGAACTGCTCGAGGCGAAGGGCCTCGCGATGGACATAGCCGACCTCAAGTTCTTCCGGAGCTACTTTGCGGAGGAGGGACGCGACCCGACGATAACCGAGCTCCGCGTCGTTGACACCTACTGGTCGGACCACTGCCGCCACACGACCTTCGGCACCGAGCTCCGCAACATCGTAATTGACGACGAGCGCGTCCGCGCGGCGTTTGAGCAGTACCTGAAGGAGAGGGCGGAGGCGCGCGGAGAGGCCGAGGCCGCCGCGCGTCCGATAACCCTCATGGACATCGCCACCGCCGCCGCGAAGGTGCTGAAGAAGCGCGGCGTCCTCAAGGACCTCGACGAGTCGGAGGAGATAAACGCCTGCTCCGTGAAGATCCGCGCCACCGTTGACGGCGAGGAGCAGGACTGGATACTCATGTTCAAGAACGAGACGCACAACCATCCCACCGAGATAGAGCCGTTCGGCGGAGCCGCGACCTGCCTCGGCGGCGCGATACGCGACCCGTTGAGCGGACGGAGCTACGTCTATCAGGCGATGCGCGTCACCGGCGCGGGCGACCCGACCGTCCCCGCGAGCGAGACTATCCCCGGCAAGCTGCCGCAGAGGAAGCTCACCGTCACGGCGGCGCAGGGCTACTCGTCCTACGGCAACCAGATAGGTCTCGCCACCGGATTTGTGGACGAGCTCTACCACCCTGGATACGTCGCGAAGCGCCTCGAGATAGGCGCGGTCGTCGGCGCGGCGCCGGCGGAGAACATCCGTCGCGAGCGTCCCGCCCCGGGCGACCTGATAATCCTGCTCGGCGGACGCACCGGGCGGGACGGCATCGGCGGCGCGACCGGCTCCTCAAAGTCGCACACGGCAAAGAGTCTCGAGACCTGCGCGGCGGAGGTGCAGAAGGGCAATCCGCCGGAGGAGCGCAAGCTCCAGCGCCTCTTCCGCTCGAAGGAGGCGGCGGCGATGATAAAGCGCTGCAACGACTTCGGCGCGGGCGGCGTGTCGGTAGCGATAGGCGAGCTTGCGGACGGACTTATAATAGAGCTCGACCGCGTCCCGCGCAAGTACGAGGGTCTCGACGGCACCGAGCTCGCGATAAGCGAGTCGCAGGAGCGGATGGCGGTCGTCGTCGCGCCGGAGGACGCGGAGAAGTTCGCGGCGCTCGCGGCGCGCGAGAACCTCGAGAGCACCGTCGTCGCGACGGTGACGGAGGAGCCGCGCCTCCGCATGAACTGGAACGGAAAAACAATAGTGGACATCAGCCGCGCGTTCCTCGACACCAACGGAGCAAAGCGCTCCGCCGAGGTACACGTCCTCCCGGCGGAGAAGCTGCCGGAGAACGTGCGCGGCCTGAGAGAGCTCACACGCTCGCTCCCCGTCGCCTCGAAGCGCGGACTCGTGGAGCGGTTCGACGGCACGATAGGCGCGGGCTCGGTGCTCATGCCCTACGGCGGCGCGGCACAGCGCACGCCGGCGCAGAGCATGGCGGCGCTCCTTCCCGCGAAGGGGGAGACCTCCGCCTGCTCGGTGATGGCCTACGGCTTCGACCCGTACCTCACGAGCGCCGACCCGTTCGAGGGCTCGCAGCGCGCGGTCATAGCGTCGGTGGCAAAGCTCGTCGCGAGCGGGTGCGACGCGCGCCGCGCCTACCTCACCTTCCAGGAATATTTCGAGCGCCTGCGCGACGAAGGTTCGCGCTGGGGAAAGCCGTTCGCGGCGCTCCTCGGCGCGTACACCGCTCAGATCGGCCTCGGCGCCGCCGCGATAGGCGGCAAGGACTCGATGAGCGGCTCCTTCAACGAGCTCGACGTTCCGCCGACGCTCGTGAGCTTCGCCATAGCCGCGGCGGACGCCGGGGATATAATCACCCCCGAGTTCAAGAGGGCGGGGGAGAACGTCTACCTCGTCTCGACGGCGGAGACGGCGGACTTCGCCGCGCACCTCGCCGCGTGGGACGGCGTCCATTCGCTCATGCAGGCGGGAAAGGTCACGGCGGCGTGGGCCTCCGGCACCGGCACCGTCGCGGAGGGCATCGTGAAGATGAGCTTCGGCAACCGCGTCGGCTTTGCGGGCGAGACATACTTTGACGGATGGTACGAGCGCTTCCCGGCGGGACTTATCCTCGTCTCGCCCGAGGAGCTGGAATATACGAAGATAGGCGTCACGACGGGGGACGGAAACGTCTCGCTCGGCGGAGAGACGGTCGCGATAAGCGACCTGCTCCGCGAGTGGGAAGCGCCGCTCGAGGGCGTGTTCCCGACGCGCGCCGAGGCCGCGGGCGAAGCTCCCGCGGCGGACTGCCGCGAGGGCTCGCCCGTCGTGCGGAGCGGCCGCGCGGTGCGTCCGAAGGCCGTCATAGCGGCGTTCCCCGGCACGAACTGCGAGGAGGACACCGCGCGCGCCGTCGAGCGCGCGGGCGGCGCGGCGGAGATAGTGCTTGTCCGCAACCTCACACCCGCCTACCTCGAGGAGAGCACGGCGGAGCTCGAGCGTGCCATACGCTCGGCGCAGATGCTCATTCTCCCCGGCGGCTTCTCCGGCGGCGACGAGCCGGACGGCTCTGCGAAGTTCATAGAGGCGCTGTTCCGCAGTCCCGCGATAAGCGACGCCGTCGCGGAGCTTCTTGAGAAGCGCGACGGACTTATGCTCGGCATCTGCAACGGCTTCCAGGCGCTCGTGGCGCTCGGATTGCTTCCCTACGGAAGAATTACGCCGGAGAGTCCGTCCGCGCCGACGCTCACGCACAACCTGATAGGCCGCCACCAGTCCCGCTACGTCCGCACCCGCGTCGGTACGACGAAGAGCCCGTGGCTCTCGAAGATGCGGGTGGGAGACGTCCATGCCGTGCCGATAAGCCACGGCGAGGGACGCTTCGTCGCGCCGAAGGACGTGCTCGACTCGCTCCTCCGGAACGGGCAGATAGCCTTCCAGTACGCGGACGAGAACGGCGTCCCGACTATGGACGCGGAGTTCAATCCGAACGGCTCGATGTACGCGATAGAGGGCATAGTGAGCCCGGACGGACGGATACTCGGCAAGATGGGTCACACCGAGAGAAGCGGGAAGTGGCTCGCGCGGAACATTCCGCTCGAGAAAAAACAGCCGGTATTCGAGGGCGGCGTCGCGTACTTCAAGGACTGAGCCGGGGTTTTCAAGCCCAAAACGGTTCAAATTCAAAATCTTTTGTTTCGATTTTTTGCAAAAGGGAGCGATTATCGCTCCCTTTTGCCTATCTTGAAGTTATATCTCATATTTTCAACGCAATTTGCAAAGAATTTGCACAAAAAGACTTGCGCCTACCGCGCCGATATTGTATAATAACTACTATCGGAACATATCAATGTTCAAAAGTGTGCGACAACTTATATATACTGGGGAGGAAATAGAATGCTCAAAACCGAAAACATACGCAACGTCTGCGTAATGGGACACGGAGGCGACGGCAAGACCTCGCTTGTGGAGAGCCTGCTGTACGTCACCAAGGGAACAGACCGTCTGGGCAAGGTCACCGACGGGACCACGGTGTGCGACTTTGACCCGGAGGAGATAAAGCGCCAGATCTCGATTTCTTCCACTCCGGTGCCGGTGGAGTACGGCGGCTGCAAGCTCAATATAATGGACACTCCCGGTTATTTCGACTTCGAGGGCGAGGTCCTGCAGTGCCTCCGCGTGGCGGACGCGGGCGTGATAGTGCTCACCGCGAAGGGCGGAGTGCAGGTCGGCACCGAGAAGGCGTGGAAGCGCCTCAGCGACCGCAAGCTGTCGAAGGTCTTTTACATCTCGAAGATCGACGAGGAGAACGCCGACTACATGAAGGCGTTCGGCGAGCTGCGCGAGAAGTTCGGCATTTCCGTCTGCCCGGTCCTTATGCCGATAATGAACGGCGACAAGATGACCGGCATAGTGGACATAATCCGCAAGAAGGCCATGCGCATGAACGGCCTCACCCGTGAGGAGATACCCATGCCCGCCGGCATAGACGGACAGATAGAGGAGCTCCGCGCGATGCTCTCCGAGAGCGTCGCGGAGACGAGCGAGGAGTATATGGAGAAGTTCTTCGAGGGCGAGGAGTTCACCGAGGAGGAGTTCGTCGCGGGCATCCGCACCGGCGTCCGCGAGGGTTCGATCTGCCCGGTGTTCTGCGGCTGCGCCCTCACAGGCATCGGCTCGATGACGCTGCTGCAGGGTCTCGTCGATTACGCTCCGTCGCCGCTCGACGGACACGAGAAGATAGACCCCGCCGGCAAGCCGTCAGCCCTCGTTTTCAAGACCGTGAGCGACCAGTACGGCAAGTTCTCCTTCTTCAAGGCCATGAGCGGGACGATAACCCCCGACCTCACCCTCGAGAACCCGCGCAGCGAACAGCGCGAGAAGCTCGGCCACATCTACTCGGTCAAGGGCAAGAAGAACACCGAAGTAACGGAGGTCGTCTGCGGCGACATCGGCGCCGTCTCCAAGCTCGTCGCCACCCGCACGGGCGACACGCTCCGCGACCCGGGAAGCGACGTCGTGTATGACGGCATCGAGTTCCCCGAGCCCTGCTACTCGATGGCAATTCTCCCGATAGCCAAGGGCGGCGAGGAGAAGATAGCCTCCGGCCTCACGAGGCTCGCGGAGGAGGATCCGACCTTCACCGTCGTAAATAACGCCGAGACGCATCAGATGGTCCTCAGCGGCATGGGCGACATACACATCGACGTCCTCCGCTCCAAGCTGAAGAGCAAGTTCGGCACCGATACGACCCTCGAAGTCCCGCGCGTCGCTTACCGCGAGAAGATCCGCAAAAAGGTCAAGGTCCAGGGCAAGCACAAGAAGCAGTCCGGCGGCCACGGCCAGTACGGCGACGTCTGGATAGAGTTCGAGCCGCAGGAGGAGAGCGAGGACCTCATCTTCGAGGTCAACATATTCGGCGGCTCGGTCCCGAAGAACTTCCATCCCGCGGTCGAGAAGGGCCTGCGCGAGTGCATAACGAAGGGCGTCCTCGCCGGATACCCGGTCGTCGGCCTGAAGGCCACGCTCGTTGACGGAAGCTATCACGAGGTCGATTCGAGCGAAATGGCGTTCAAGACCGCCGCTTCGCTTGCGTACAAGGCCGGCCTCGCACAGGCGAACCCGGTCATCATGGAGCCGATAGGCTCGCTCAAGGTCTATATCCCGGACTCCAACCTCGGCGACATCATCGGCGACATGAACAAGCGCCGCGGCCGCGTCCTCGGCATGACCCCGATAGAGGGCGGAATGCAGCAGGTCGATGCGGAGGTCCCGATGGCCGAAATGACCACCTACTCGATAGACCTCCGTTCGATGACGCAGGGCAGGGGCAGCTTCTCGCTCAAGTTCGAGCGCTATGAGGAGGCTCCCGCGAACGTCCAGGAGAAGATAGTCGAGGAGGCCAAGCTGTCGGACGAGGGCGACAACTGAGCATTTCATACCGGATTTTATCCTAACAGAAAATATACAACAAATCGGGTGAACGAAATGAACCCATTGAGTTCACCCGATTTTAGTCAGATTATATAAAAGTTCCATGTAACATTTGGATATACTGAGTATATACTTTCACCAACGAATATGTTAAAATTAAATAAACTCGAGAGAGTTAAAAATTGGAGGTATGAAAATGTCTAGTGTCACTCTTAAAAACGTCTACAAGCGTTACTCCGGCGGCGTCACTGCGGTCACCGACTTTAACCTCGAGATCGAGGACAAGGAGTTTATAATCCTCGTCGGACCCTCCGGATGCGGCAAGTCCACCACCCTCCGTATGATAGCCGGCCTTGAGGAGATCACCGAAGGCGAGCTGTACATCGACGGAAAGCTCTGCAACGACGTTCCGCCGAAGGAGCGCGACATAGCGATGGTTTTCCAGAACTACGCTCTGTATCCGCACATGACCGTTTTCGCCAACATGGCGTTCGGCCTGAAGCTCCGTCACCTGCCCAAGGACGAGATCAAGCGCCGCGTCGATGAGGCCGCGCGCATCCTCGAGATAGAGCACCTGCTCGACCGTAAGCCGGCGGCTCTCTCCGGCGGCCAGCGTCAGCGTGTCGCCCTCGGCCGCGCAATAGTCCGCAGCCCGAAGGTCTTCCTGCTCGACGAGCCGCTCTCCAACCTGGACGCTAAGCTCCGTGCTTCGATGCGTACCGAGCTCACCAAGCTCCATCAGAAGCTCGCCACCACCTTCATCTACGTCACCCATGACCAGACCGAGGCTATGACGATGGGTACCCGCATAGTCGTTATGAAGGACGGATTTATTCAGCAGATCTCCGCTCCTCAGAACCTCTATGACAACCCGGTCAACCTGTTCGTCGCGACCTTCGTCGGCACTCCGCAGATGAACACCATCGTCGGCACCGTCGTCGATGAGGGCGGCGTCACCTACATAGAGTTCGGCGAGAGCCGCATAGCCCTCCCGGACAGCAAGGGCCGCAAGCCCGAGGTCCTCGCCTATGTCGGCAAGGAAGTCATCCTCGGCGTTCGTCCCGAGAACATCCACGACGAGGAGATGTACCTCAGCCAGTATCCGGACGCGATAGTTGACGCTTCCGTCGAGGTCGTCGAGCCGATGGGCAACGAGAACTATCTGTACCTCGTATGCGAAGGCCGCAACTTCACCGCCCGCGTCTCCAACCGTTCGACCGCCCGCAACGGCGACAAGATCAAGGTCGCGTTCGAGACCTCGAGGGTTCACCTGTTCGACAAGGACACCGAGCGTACCATCACCAACTGACATATATAAAAGTAGACACAGATATACAGCCTGCGGTTTATAAGTTGGTTTCGCACCCCGTTCCCATACGGAACGGGGTGCGTTTTGCTTCCGTGCCGCCGGTGAGGCGGGGGAGAAATCCCTCAGAAAAGTTCCGCTTTTTGGCGGAGCTTCCGAAACGGAGGTTGACATAATTCGGAGACGTGATATAATTGTGTTATTGCGGCGCAACGGTTTCAGCCGCCGCTGACTATCTTTTTTGGTTATTTTGCTATATAGGGCTTGAAAAAAAGCTCGAAGTGCGATATGATATACATTAGTTAGAAAACGTTTATAAAACGTCAGGAGGGAGAACTATGTCGAGCCGCATATTCCAGTCCATCATGCTTCAGATAAAGGAAGCGTCCGACCGCACTATCGGCGTTATAGACGAGACGGGGACCGTGATAAGCTGCACGGACCTCAGCATAATCGGCAAGCGCCGCAACCTCAGTGAGGAGCAGCTCGAGGACATTGCCGACGGCATCGTCCGTGCCGACGGCGCCGTGTTCAAGCCGCTTGCAACCTTCGGCAACAGCTTCGACTTCGCCGCCTTCGTCGAGGGCGACGATGACTTCGCGGTATCCATCTGCCAGATAGCGAGCATCGCGCTGAACGGCGCGAAGCAGTCCCATGACGAGAAGCACGACAAGGCGACCTTCATAAAGAACATCATCCTTGACAACATTCTTCCGGGCGACATCTATGTGCGCTCGCGCGAGCTGCACTTCGACATCGACGTGCCCTACGCCGTTTTCCTCATCCGGCTTGAGGGACGCAACGACCTCGCCGCCGTCGATATGCTCCAGAACATGTTCCCGGACAGGCAGCGCGACTTCGTGATAAGCGTGAGTGAGACAGATATAGCGCTCGTCAAGGAGGTCACAAGCGATACCGACTCCAAGGAGCTCATGGCGATAGCAAAGCAGATAGAGGAGACTATCGGAAGCGAGCTCTACATGCGCGCGATGATAGGCATCGGCACCGTGACCGAGCATCTCCGCGAGCTTGCCGGCTCCTTCAAGGCGGCGCAGGTCGCAATAGAGGTCGGCAAGGTGTTTGACAGCGAGAAGGTCATAATCGCCTACGAGAGCCTCGGCATCGGCCGCCTCATCTACCAGCTCCCGACGACGCTGTGCGAGATGTTCCTCAGCGAGGTCTTCAAGAAGAACACGATAGACAGCCTCGACGCAGAGACGATATTCACCATCAACAAGTTTTTTGAGAACAATCTGAACGTCTCGGAGACGAGCCGCAAGCTCTTCGTCCACCGCAACACGCTCGTCTACCGCCTCGAAAAGATAAAGAAGCTCACCGGGCTCGACCTGCGTGAGTTCGACCATGCCATAATTTTCAAGGTGGCGCTTATGGTCCGCAAATACCTCGCAAGCAGGGAGCCTAAGTATTGATATGGTCGTATTCAACAACGTATCCAAGACCTACGCAAACGGTACGAAAGCACTGAAGGGGATAGACCTCCGCGTTGAGGACGGGGAGTTCGTGTTCTTCGTCGGGCCGAGCGGCTCGGGCAAGAGCACGGTCGTCAAGCTGATAACGGCGGAGGTCGATCCCACGGAAGGCGAAATGCTCGTCAACGGCTTCGACCTGTCTAAGCTCCGCCGGCGGCAGATACCCGCGCTTCGGAGGACTATCGGGGTGGTGTATCAGGACTTTCGCCTTATAGAAAATATGACGGTTTATGAGAATGTTGCGTTCGCCATGCGCGTCATCGGCGAGGGTTCGCGCAACATCAGCAAGCGTGTGCCGATAATGCTCGACCTCGTGGGCCTCGCCCACAAGAGCCGCCGCTATCCGCGCGAGCTCTCCGGCGGCGAGCAGCAGCGCGTCTCGATAGCGCGCGCTCTCGTGAACAACCCGCAGGTCATCATAGCGGACGAGCCGACAGGCAACCTCGACCCCGCGCGCTCGGGCGAGATAATGGATCTGCTCCGCAAGATAAACGACCTCGGAACGACGGTCATAGCGGTGACGCACGAAAAGGACATAGTAAACAGCTTCGGTAAGCGCGTTGTCGCTTTCGACGGGGGAAGGATAGTCAGCGACGCGCGCGACGGGTATTATCAGGTATGAACGGACGCAACTTTATCTACTTCATCAAAGAGGGCATCAAGGGCATCTTCGTACACGGATTTATGAGCTTTGCCGCGGTGAGCGTCATCGTGGCGTGTCTCATCATCACCGGTACGTTTTCGCTCGTCGTGATGAACGTGAACGTGCTCATTGACAGGGTGGAGGACGAGAACGAGATCCTCGCCTTTGTGGACGACAGCCTTGACGACACCGAGGCGCTCGCGCTCGTCACCGAGATAGCGGCGGTGCCGAACGTCGCCTCCGCGACGTTCGTGACGCGGGACGAGGCGCTTGACGAGTGGGCGGCGACCCTGCCGGAGGACTATCGGGACATGATGCTCACCGGCATCACCTCCGCCGACCTCCGCCACAGGTACGTCATAAAGACCGAGGACCTGAGCCGCGCGGAGGAGACGGCGGCCGAGATAGCCGAGATAGACGGCGTCGAGGTACAGTTTGACCCGCGCCTCAGCGACGCGACGCTTTCCATGCAGAACGTCATCCGAATAGTCAGCTACATACTCGCGGTGATACTTTTCATCGTCTCGATGTTCATGATAGCCAACACCGTGAAGCTCGCGACCTTTGACCGGCGCGAGGAGATAGGCATAATGAAGATCGTCGGCGCGACGAATTCGTTCATTCGCTGGCCGTTTGTCATTCAGGGCGCGCTGCTCGGCCTTGTCGGCGGCGCTATAGCGTTCTTTGTACAGTGGGGGATATACAACTACGCCTGCAATCTCATGCTGAACTACGTCGGCCTCGAAATGCTCGGCGACGAACTTATCTCGTTCGGCTCGATAGCGATAAGGATGCTTCTGATATTCATCGGCGTCGGATTTACCGTGGGCGTGCTCGGCGGCTCGCTCACCATCCGCAAGTTCATGCGGGTGTAAGGCGCAGGGGTTCGTATTTTACAGGCCGGAGGTGTGACAGGGTTGTTTTTCGTAAAGCATAAAAAGCAGATAGTGATGGCGCTCGCGGCGTTCCTCGCGCTGCTGATGGTGCTTTCCATCGTCGTGATGGCGATGCCGGCAAAGGCGGCGGACGTAAGCGAAAGCTCGCTCAACAACCTCAAGAGCAAGCAAAATCAGCTTGCAAAGGATAAGAAGGCGCTCCAGAACGAGCTTGCCGGCCTGCAAAGCCAGGAGCGAAGCGCCATAGCGGAGAAGTCCAACCTCGAAAATCAGCTCTCCGTCCTTGACGAGCAGATAACGAACGCCGAGACGCTTATCGCGGCGCTCGACGAGGAGATAGCAAACAAGGAGCAGGAGATAGCCCTTGCCATCGAGGACGAGGATGAAGAGTACGATCTCTTCAAGAGGCGCGTCCGCGCCATGGAGGAGTCGAGCCACGTATCGCCGTGGGCGGTCCTGCTCGGCGCGACGTCGTTTTCCGACTTCCTTGCCCGCTCCGAGGTCGTGCGCGACGTCATTGACTACGACAACAGCATCATGGACGACCTGCGGGACGTCCGTGAGAGCATCGAGGATCTTAAAGCAGGTCTCGAGGACGACAGGGCGTTCAACGAGAGCGTCAAGGAGGAGCTCGAGGCCGCGCGCGACGAGGCGACGGCGAAGGCCGCCGAGGTCGAGAGCCTTATAAAGGGACTCCAGGAGGAGCAGACCTACACCTCGAGCGAGATAGAGAAGCTCACTAAGGAGATAAACGACTGCAGCAAGGAGATAGACCGCGTCGCAAAGGAGCTCGCAAAGCGCAAGACCTACGTCGGCGGCGACTATCTCTGGCCGCTCCCGTACCCTTACTACAGCAACTACATCACCCAGGGCTTCAAGTACCGCAAGCATCAGATAACCGGCGTATACGGCCTGCACAACGGTATAGACATCGGCGCGCCGAACGGCACCACCATCTTCGCCGCAAACTCCGGAACGGTCATACAGAGCGGCACGAACACGGCTTGGGGCGAGTACATCATGATAGACCACGGCGGCGGAAACGTCACCCTCTACGCGCACATGTCCAAGCGCCTCGCGAAGGTCAATCAGGAAGTCAAGCAGGGCGAGACGATAGGATACGTCGGCCTCACGGGATATACCACGGGGTACCATCTCCACTTCACGATATACGTGAACGGAACGGCGGTAGACCCGATGAAGTATTTCAAGTGACCGACGGGGATAAATGTTCACAATTTATAGCTTGATTTTTCCCCGCCGATGCGTATAATAGCGGATAAGAAGGCGCCCCGGAAGGCTCTTCCGGGGCGCTTCGTTTGGAGGTAGCAAGATGAAAAAGAGGTTCAATTTGGCGACCGTGATAGGCTTCGTGCTGCTCGCGGCGGCGCTGTCCTTCATGTTCACGTACTTTGCCGTGGAGAGACAGTTCGAGAACATCCTTCAGGTCGAGCAGAACGAGCAGCGTCAGCTGAAGAAGCTGACGCGGATGCTTGACATAATCGACGAGGAGTTCGTCGGCGATTACGACAAGGACACGCTCCTCGACGGCGCGGCGGCCGGGATAATCGCCGCCACCGGCGACAGATGGTCCTTCTACATGACGGCGGAGGACTATGCGGAGTACCAGCAGTCGGTGCTGAACTCATACGTCGGAATAGGCACTACGGTCGTGTTCGACACGGAGCGGAACGGCATACTCATTGCCAAGATACATGACGGCTCTCCGGCGGCGGCAAGCGACCTCAAGGAGCGCGACCTCATCGTGTCGGTGGACGGAAAGCGCGTCGAGGACGTGGGCTACGAGGAAGCGGTCGAGCTCGTGCGCGGCGAGGAGGGGACTTCCGTGACCCTCGGCGTCGTGTCCGCGGGAGAGACGGCGGAGCACAACGTCACGGTGGAGCGCGCAAGCTACATCTACAACCCGGTGAGCTCCGAGATAATCAACGGCGATATCGGATATGTGAAGATAGACAACTTCGACGAGCACGCCTCCGACTACTTCGAGGAGGCGATACAGCGCCTTGTCGCGGCGGACGTGAAGGGACTGATCTTCGACGTCCGCAACAACGGCGGCGGCATGAAGAACGAGATGGTGAAGATGCTCGACCTGCTTTGCCCGGAGGGAAAGCTGTTTATAATGAGGGACAAGCAGGGCAACGAGTCTGTAGACTACTCGGACGCGGAGCACGAGGTGAACTTGCCGATGGTCGTCATAGTCAACGAGAACACCTACTCGGCGGCGGAGTTCTTCGGCGCGGCGCTCCGCGAGTACGGCAAGGCGATGATAGTCGGCGTCGAGACGAGCGGCAAGGGCTACGCCCAGCAGACCCGCACCCTCGGAGACGGCAGCGCCATGAACATCTCTATAAGCGAATACTTCACGCCGTCCGGCGTGAGCCTCATCGGCACCGGCGTACCGCTCGACCTCGAGGTGGAGCAGGAGGACGACACGAACCTCTACCTCATAGACCGCGAGGATGACACGCAGTTCACGGCGGCGCTCGACCTGATGAACGACGCGATAGCCGTTGACGCGGGAGCGTAAGAGTCCCGGCATACTTTTCTCCCGCGCCGCATAGTATGGCGTATGCTTACGCTTATTCTTGAACACGCGGCGCGGCCGGAGCGCCGGAGGATATTTCGCAGAATGAGAGCGCCCGAGCTCCGATGGGACGCGGCAGTGCGTTTCGGAGTGCGGGCGCTCGAGCTGTCCGTGCCGGTGTGCGGCGACGCCGCGCGGGACGCAGAAGCGCTCGACTCGGCGGCGGAAATGCTTTGCGGGCGCGGCGTCCGCGAGGCGGTGTCCGCCTCGCCGCGCCTCGAGCGGGAAATGGCGGCGCGGGGCGTCATGCCGCCGCGGAGACGGCCTCTCGAGCAGGCGATGCTGCTTCGGACGGCGCTCGAGGTCGCGCGCCTTCGCGGCGCGGAGAGCGCCGCCGTGGTCGCGCGCCGCCGCTCGCGGGAGCTTGACGCGGCGGTGAAGAGCCTTGCCGCGCGTGCGAGAAACGTCGCGGTACTGCTTCCCGTCGGGGCGGAGGACTACGCACGCGAGCTCAGGTGGTCGCTCGGACTGTCGGTGCGGACGGACGCGGCGGCGCTCGCGTCGGCGGAGGTGAAGCTGCTCATGGCGGAGCCGTGGACGCCGCTCGGAAGGGGAGCGGCGGTCGGATACGTCCCGCACGCGGAAATAGGGCTGGAGGTCGTGCGGAGCCTGAGATACACCTTCCCGCCGGCGGTGAGCGGGAGCGTCTACCCGCCGGAGCGCGTGGCGTCCGCGCTGCTGAAGGCGGGCGCGATGCGGCCGGAGGAGGTCGGGATAAAAGACGTCCGCCTCGCAAACGCTATTGACAATTTGCCGTTTTCTCATTATAATGCAATTTGGAACGCTGAAATCCGGGAAGCGGAAAACTTCTCTGCGGCGGCGGAAGTCCGCCGCCCGAGTAATCGAAAGGCGGGGTCAATATGAATCAGCAGAGCCAGAAAATCCACAAGCTTACAAGCGACAGGTACCACGAGTACGAAGAAGAGTTGAAGTATCTCAAGACGGTGCGCGAGAAGGAAGTCGCGGACGCGATAGCGACCGCGCGCGCCTTCGGCGACCTCAGCGAGAACAGCGAATATGACGAGGCGAAGAACGAGCAGGGCAAGCTGTACAGCCGCATAGCGGAGATAGAGGACATCCTTGCCCACGCCGTCTTTATCGACGAGGACGGCGGCAGCGAGCGCGTGGACGTCGGCTGCGAGGTAGTCATCACGATAAACGGGCGCGAGTTCACCTACCGCATCGTCGGCTCGAATGACGCGGACCCCAGACAGGGCAAGATCTCCGACGAGAGCCCGCTCGGCCACGCGCTGATAGGCGCCGCCGCGGGCGACGAGATAAGCTATGAGACTCCGAGCGGGAAGCTTGCAACGGCAGAGATAGTGAGCATCACCCGCTGAAAACGAAAGGATAAAGAGTATGGACAGGAATACGGCGATAAGCGAGCAGCAGCAGATACGCATGGACAAGCTCTCCGCTCTTGTGGAGGAGGGCTGCGACCCGTTTGCGATAAAGACCTACGACCAGAACGCGCACTCCGTCGAGATAAAGGAGAACTTCGAGAAGCTCGAGGGCACGACCGTCCGCATAGCGGGGCGCATCATGAGCAAGCGCGGAATGGGTAAGGCCGCGTTCTGCCACCTCTCCGACCGCTACGGCGACATTCAGATATACGTACGTCAGGACATGGTGGGCGAGGAGAACTATGCCCGCTTCAAGAAGACGGATATTGCCGACATCGTGGGCGTCGAGGGCGAGGTGTTCCGCACGAACGCGGGCGAGATAACCGTCCGCGCGACGAACGTCACGCTGCTTGCGAAGTCGCTCCATCCTCTGCCCGAGAAGTTCCACGGGCTGAAGGATCCCGACCTTCGCTACCGTATGCGCTACCTTGACCTCATAATGAACCAAGACGTGCGCGACACGTTCGTCAAGCGCGCGAAGATAATCGGCATACTCCGCCGCGTCCTCGAGGAGCGCGGGTTCATGGAGGTCGATACGCCCGTCCTTCAGAACAAGCCCACGAACGCCGCCGCGCGTCCCTTCCATACCCACCACAACGCGCTCGACATCGACATGGTGCTCCGCGTCGAGCAGGAGCTTCACTTGAAGCAGCTCATCATCGGCGGATTTGAGAGAGTGTACGAGATGGGCCGCGTCTTCCGCAACGAGGGCATGGACCAGCGCCACAACCCGGAGTACACCGGCTTTGAGATGTATCAGGCCTACACCGACTACCACGGAATGATGGAGCTCTGTGAGACGATGTTCCGCACCGTCGGTGCGGAGCTCTGCCCGGACGGGAAGCTTGTCTATCAGGGCAAGGAGATAGACATAGCGAGCCCGTTCAAGCGCATCACCATGATTGACGCCGTGAAGGAATACTCCGGCGTGGACTTCAACACTATCCAGACCGACGAGGAGGCGAAGCGCGCCGCCGACGAGCATGAGCTCCACTACGAGAAGGAGCACAAGCGCGGCGACATCATCAACCTCTTCTTCGAGGAGTACGTCGAAAAAAACCTCATTCAGCCGACCTTCGTGTGCGACTACCCGGTAGAGATAAGCCCGCTCGCGAAGCGGACGAGCTATGACCCGAGGCTCGTCGAGCGCTTCGAGGTGTTCATAAACGGCTGGGAGTTCGGCAACGCCTTCACCGAGCTCAACGACCCGATAGACCAGCGCGGACGCTTCATAGAGCAGGCGAAGAAGAAGGCCGTCGAGGGCGAGTTCGAGATAGACGAGGACTTCGTCACCGCGATGGAGTACGGCATGCCGCCGACGGGCGGCATGGGCATTGGCCTCGACCGCTTCGTGATGCTCTTTACCGACAGCGCGTCGATAAGGGACGTACTGTGCTTCCCCACGATGAAGCCGCTCGAGTGAAGCTGGCGTTTCCAAGGAACAATATACCCTGTGGAAGCTTATGATAGATAAAGAGCACCAGAACCGGGGGTACGGCCGGGAGGCGCTGCGGCTGGGCATACGGTCCCTCGCGGACAGGTTCGGCGCAAAGGAGATATACACGGCGTATGAGTCGTCAAGCTCGGTGGCGAGAGACCTGTATCGCTCCTTTGGCTTCCGTGAAACCGGCGAGGCCGCGGGAAACGACGTTGAAATGAGACCGGCGCTCGACGGCGCGCGCAAATCATAGATTTGCATCAATGTCTGAAGCCGCTCGCGCGGCCGAAAATGAACAATAACGGATATTGCAAAGCTGCAAACGGTGCTGATTTCCGCGTTTTAAGGCCGCGGGATTTCCGGCGCCGTTTTGTTCGCCTCGCGTTAGTGACATACGCGAAATTTCATGTGGGAGGCCTCGAAAAATGTATTATAACAATATCCTTGAAGCCGTGGGGAACACTCCGCTCGTAAAGCTCAATCGAATGACCGGGCCGGAGGACGCCAATATATTTGTGAAGTTCGAGGCCGTGGGCATCGGCGGCTCGGTAAAGACAAGGACCGCGCTCAATATGATAGAGGCGGCGGAGCGGGAGGGAAAGCTGAACCGCGACTCGGTCATCTGCGAGCCCACGAGCGGCAATCAGGGCATCGGCCTCGCCCTCGTCGGCGCGGTGAAGGGGTACAAGGTGAAGATAGTCATGCCGGACTCCGTCAGCAAGGAGCGCCGCATGCTGATAAAGCAGTACGGCGCCGAGGTCATCCTTATACATGATGAAGGAGACATCGGCAAGGCTGTCCGAGACTGTATGAAATATGTTGAAGATATGGCGGCAAGCGACCCGAAGGTCTATGTGCCGCAGCAATTTGAAAATCCCTATAATCCGGCCGTTCATTTTGAAAAAACCGGCGAGGAGATAATCCGGCAGATGGAGGGACTGTCCGTCGACGGCTTCTGCTCCGGCTACGGCAGCGGCGGGACGATAACGGGCGTCGGCCGCGCGCTGCGTAAGGTCAATCCAAACGTCCGTATCGCCGTTCTGGAGGTGCAGAACGCCCCGGCGCTTCTGGGCGGCCCCATCGGCAGCCACTTCCAGCAGGGGATAGGCGACGGCTTTGTACCGAAGAACTTTGACACCGGCATCTACGACGAGGTGATGATAGTAAGCGACGACGACGCCATCGAAACGGCGCGACGCCTTGCCCGCGAGGAGGGACTTCTGACGGGTATCTCCGCCGGTACAAACGTCTGGGGAGCGATGCAAATGGCAAAGAAGCTCGGCCGTGGGAAGAACGTCGTCTGCCTTGCGCCGGACACCGGCGAGCGTTACTGCTCTACGATACTTTTCGACGAAGAATAGAGTGAACATAAAGAGAATTTCGGGATTTTGTGAAAGGATGTGTTCCGATGGAGCAAATTTGGAAAGAGATGTTTGAAGCTGCAAAGGCGGTACAAAACGGCAGGAAAATATCAGACTTCGTGGAAGCGGGAGGGGTCGCGGCGGCGGTACTGTCCTCCTCGGGGAGGATATACACCGGCGTCTGCGTGGACACCTGCTGCACGCTGGGGATATGCGCCGAGAGAAACGCCATCTTCAACATGATAACAAACGGCGAGCAGGAGATAGAGAAGGTGCTCGCGATAATGTCGGACGGTAAGGCCGGCCCTCCGTGCGGCGCGTGCCGTGAGCTGATGGTCCAGCTCATGCCGGAAAGCTATCGGGATATCGAAGTGATGCTGGACTACGAGACGGGGGAGGTAGCCACTCTCGGTGAGCTTACCCCGAGGTGGTGGATATAAAATGACGGATTTTCAGCTTGAAGAATTGACTCACGACAACCTCCCGCAGGTGAGGACGCTTGACAGGGGCGATATTCCCGAAGCGTATGTCGGTTCCGTCGATGAGATAATGGAGATCACCGACTACGGCGTGGAGCATCACTGCATCGGTCACGCCTTTGCCGTGAAAGCGGACGGGAAATACATTGGCCTGCTGCTCCTTGGCGAGGCGCTTGAGTGGGATACCGACCCGCCCGAGATGCGGGAGACGCCGTTTTACCGCTTAATGGGTTTTGTAATAGACAGAAATTATCGAAATACGGGGATAGGCGGCAAGGTGCTCGAAAAGGCAATAGAAATAGTGTACCGGGATTTCGGCATAAGACCGATAGCTCTGGGCTGCCATAAGGACAATCGTTCCGCCGAGCGGTTTTATCTCAGGCACGGCTTCCGCAAAACGGAGTACCGCGAGGGAGAGGATTTCTACTTTATCCGATACCCGCAGTGATAAATGCCGGTCTGCCCGGCAGAAAGCGCCAAACGGTGAAGCAACAGAGGCGTAAATGCAATTGCGCAAACTCCCCTGAGAAAACCGCTTTCTCGGGGGATTTTTGCGCTTCGGCGGCCGCTCGCAGGCTTTGCCGCCGGGGTGATGACCGAGCATGACGCGGAGGGGACTCTTGCGTGAAAATGCCGCGGGCGATCTGCGGGATTTGGTTTTATTCAATGACTTGGCGCGGGAAAGGTACTTGCAAAAGCAAAAAAACTGCTGTATAATAAGAGCCGTATATTTGAAAGGCGCTTCCGCCGCAGGAAATTTCCGGTGGCGGGAGCCGCCGAACTGCCTGCGGACGCGGGCGCGAAGGGAGCGGCAGCATGGCAAAGAAGAACAGCGAGCGCGAGCGTCTGCTCGCGGATATGCGGGAGGCGGGCAATCAGCCCACCGGCTTCAAGGGCTGGTTCAAAAACGTATTCGTCTACCACTACCTGAAGTTTGTGCTGATAGGCATAGCGGCGCTCATCATCGTCGGCATCTTCATTCACGACATGACAAAGGACACCTCTCCCGACTTCACGCTCACCGCCGTCTCTCTGAACTTTGCAAACGAGGCGGGCAAGGAGGCCGTGCAGAGCAAGCTCACGTCGGAGCTCGGCGACCTGAACGGCAACGGCGAGACGAGAGTGGACATTCAGGACTACGCCGTCATGAGCGCGGAGGGCACGAGCGACCTCGCGTACATGGTACAGACGCTCCAGACGAGCTTCGTCGCCGACCCGTCCTCGGTGCTCTACGTCATCCACGAGGACATGAAAAACTACTTTGACCCGGACGCTAGCTACTTCCCGGTCTCCGACTTCGGCATTGAGTCGGACGAGACCTACTTTGTCTCGGCGGCGGGGTGCGAGGCGATAGAGCAGATGTTCCCGGAGGAGGGAGCGTCGAAGTATTACTTCGCCTTCAAAGCCTGCCAGGAGTCAAAGCGGAACGAGCCGGAGTACGCCGCCTACTATGACGCTGCCGTGGCGGCGTACAACGTCCTCACGTCCGGCAGCTGACACGACCGCGCCGCGCCGGATAGTCCGGCGCGGACTTTCGGTATTTTCGGGAAGGAGTTGAGCGCGCCTTGCATAAGTTCCTCCGCAGGCTCCTGTCGGTCTCGCCGACAAGGATAGTCGCGCTCGGCTTTCTCGCGATAATACTCATCGGGACGGCTCTGCTCGCGCTCCCGTTCGCGACGCGCGCGGAGGGCTCCTGCGGCTTTGTACCCGCGCTCTTTACTGCCACGAGCGCGACATGCGTCACCGGCCTCGTCGTCGCGGACACGTGGACGATGTGGACGGCGTTCGGGCAGGTGGTGATAATCCTGCTCATACAGACGGGCGGGCTGGGTTTTATGACGGTGTTCGCGGTGTTCAGCTTCCTCCTGCACCGCAGGATAGGGCTGAAGGAACGCCTCGTCATGGTGCAGAGCTTCAACTTAAACGACATCAGCGGTGTCGTGCGGCTCGTGCGCCACGTCCTCTTCGGAACGCTTGCGATAGAGGGCGCGGGCGCGGTGGTGCTGACAATCTGCTTTGCGCGCCGCTTCGGCTTCTGGGGCGGACTTGCGAGGGGAATTTTCCACTCGATATCCGCGTTCTGCAACGCGGGCTTTGACCTCATGGGCAGCGCTAGCCCCGGCTCCTCGCTTGCGCTCTACGCCGCGGACCCCGTGGTGAACATCGTCATAATACTTCTTATCGTGCTCGGCGGACTGGGCTTTTTCGTGTGGGAGGATCTCGCGTCCGCGCGGTCGTGGAAGCGCCTCGGCGTCCACTCGCGGATAGTCCTCACGATGACCGCCGCGCTCCTCCTCGGAGGCTGGGCGCTCTACGCCGCCTTCGAGTGGACGAACCCCGCGACCCTAGGCGGCATGAGCACCGGCGGAAAGCTCCTCGCGTCGCTTTTCCAGTCCGCCACGACGAGGACGGCGGGATTTGCGACGGTCCCGCAGGAGAACCTCACCGGCGCGGGAAAGCTTGTCACGCTGATACTTATGTTCATCGGCGGAAGCCCCGGCTCCACCGCCGGCGGCGTCAAGACGGTGACGATAGCGGTCACGCTCGTGAGCCTCCACGGAGTGCTTCGCGGGAAGGAGGACGTGAACCTGTTCGGCCGCAGGATAAGCGCGGCGCAGGTGCGCGACTGCACGGCGCTCGTGAGTATGGTGGCGCTTCTAGACGTGCTCGGGACGCTGCTCCTCATCGCCTTCGACGGAGCGCCGGTCTCGGCGGCGGCGTTCGAGGTCGTGAGCGCGCTCGGGACGGTCGGCCTCTCCATGTCGCTTACGCCGACGCTCGGGACGGCGTCGCTCCTGCTGCTCACGGCGCTTATGTACGTCGGCAGAGTGGGCATAATGACCATCGGACTTGCGACGATGATCACCTCGCGCCGGAGCGGGAAGCTCCGCTACACGGAACAGCGTATAATGATAGGATAGACTGCTTTGCCGGACGAAGCGTCCGGCGGTTCGGATTTGATTTGAGGGAGGCGGTACGGTGAAGTCTTACGTCGTTATCGGGCTCGGGCGCTTCGGAAGCGCCGTCGCGCAGGAGCTCATGCGGATAGGGAGCGAGGTGCTCGCCATTGACAGCGACGAGGAGCGGGTGAACGGAGTAGCGCCGTTTGTCACCCATGCGCTGATAGGAGACGCGACGGACGAGGCGGTGCTCCGTTCGATAGGCGTGCAGGACTTCGACTGCGTCATCGTCGCCATAGGCGAAAACCTCGAGCACAGCGTACTCATAACGCTCGCCCTGAAGGACCTCGGGGCAAGGAAGATAGTCTGCAAGGCGCGGGACGACACATACAAGCGCGTGCTTGAGAAGGTCGGCGCGGACCGCGTCGTCGTCCCGGAGAGGGACATGGGACGCCGCCTCGCGCAGACGCTGAACAATTCCAACGTACTCGACTACATCGAGCTCTCGAACACCTTCGGACTCGTGGAGATGACCGCCCCGCGCGTGTGGGTGGGGCAAAGCCTGCTTGAATCGCACATCCGCGAGAGGTTCGGCATAACCGTCCTCGCGGCGCACGACCAGGACGGCTCGAACTTCGTCATTTCGCCGCCCGCCGGCTACGTCGTAAAGGAGAACGACGTGCTTATAGTCGTCGGACGGAGCGAGGACTTCGAGAAGGTGCAGAAGCTGTGAACGTCATAACAAGCAGACAGAACCCGCTCGTGCAGCACGTCTCGCGGCTCCTCGCACAGGCGAAGTACCGCCGGGAGACCGGGGAGTTCGCGGCGGAGGGGACAAAGCTCCTGCTCGACGCGGCGGAGGCCGGCGTAGAGATAACCTCGGTAATAGCGCCGGAGTCCTCGGCGGCGGAGCTGCCGGACACGCTTCCGGTGACCGTCGTGAGCGATCGGCTCTTCGAGGCTCTCTCCACGCAGAGAACGCCGCAGGGCGCGATATTCTCGGCAAGGATACCGCGCATATCGGCCGGCGGCGGAGGGAAGATCGCCCTCGACGGCGTGCAGGACGCGGGAAACGTCGGAACGGTGATACGCACGGCGGCGGCGCTCGGATTGGGCGAGGTCCTGCTCGTAGGAGGATGCGCCGACCCGTTCGGCTACAAGGCGGTGCGGGCGTCGATGGGCGGAGTGTTCCGCGTGTCGGTGCGGCGCTGCACGCCGGAGGAGCTGAGAGACGCGGCGGGGGGACTTCCGCTCCTCGCGGCGGAGCCCCGCACGGACGCGAGAGACATAAGGACGATAGAGGGCGGCTTCCTGCCGGTGATAGGCAGCGAGGGACAGGGTATATCAAAGAGCGTCGCGGATAAGACGGACGGCGCGTTTACGATACCGATGAGCGGCACCACCGAGTCACTGAACGCGGCGGCCGCCGCGGCAATAGTTATCTGGGAGATATCAAGGCGGAGGTGAACAGGTTGGCAAAGGCGGAACAGTGGGTCTGGCTTTCACTCATGGATAAGCTCGGAGCGGCGCTCCGGGCCGAGCTGCTGCGGCGTTTCCGCTCGATGGACGCGCTCTACCGCGCGGAGCGCGGCGAGCTCGAACGTCTCGGCATACTCTCCGAGGAGAAGATACGTCAGCTCCTTGACAAGGATTTGGACAAGAGCAAGCGCGTGCTCGAGAAGTGCGACGCGGAGAATATACGCATAGTCACGCTTCAGGACGCGGAATACCCGGAAATACTGCGCAACATCCCCGACCCTCCGGGAATACTCTACTACAAGGGGCGTCCGCCCGCCCGCAAGGACGAGCTCGCGATAGCCATGGTCGGGACGCGCCGCCCCTCCGCCTACGGCATGGCCGCGGCGGAACGGATAGCGCGCGGCATCGCGCGCGGAGGCGGCGAGATAATCAGCGGCATGGCGCGCGGACTCGACAGCGCCGCGCATCGCGGCGCGCTCTTCGAGCGTATGCCGACGACGGCGGTGCTCGGCGGCGGGGTGGACGTGGTCTATCCGTCGGAGAACCAGCAGCTCTATGAGGACATAGTGGCACAGGGCACCGTCCTCAGCGAGTACGCGCCGGGCACGAAGCCGGAGGGACAGCACTTCCCGGAGCGGAACCGCATAATCAGCGGACTTGCGCAAGGCGTCGTCGTAGTCGAGGCGGGCGAGCACAGCGGCGCGCTGATAACCGCGCGCCGCGCCGACGAGCAGGGGCGCGACGTCTTTGCCGTCCCCGGCCCGATAGACTCGCAGCTGAGCGAGGGGACGAATATGCTCATACGCGACAAGTACGCAAAGCTCATCACCTGCGCGGAGGACGTGCTTGTGGAGTACGAGTTCCTGTTCCCGGTGAAGATACGCCGCGAGGAGAGGCACGGCGAGCGGCGGCAGAACAGCCGCGCAAGCGGAGGACAGTCCTCCGCGCCGGAGAAGAAAAAGCCGCAGGAGAAGCCAGCGGCAAAGGAACCGCAGGAGAGCGCCGGCACGAAGAAGTTTAACGAAAAGGCGCTTGAGGGACTGAGCGAGGACAGGCGGAACATACTGCTCCGCCTCGCGGATGGCCCGAAGTATATCGACGACATAGTGGACGCCACAGGCCTCAAGGCAAACGTCGTCATAGCGGAGCTCACGATGATGACGATAGAGGGCCTTGCGGCGGAGCTTGCGGGCGGGCGTTACGCGCCCGGTGCGGCACTTCTTGAATAACCATAATCGAAACGAACGGGAGAGAGCAATGTCGGATCTTGTTATTGTGGAGTCGCTTGCCAAGGCAAAGACCATCGAAAAGTACCTCGGCAAGGGATACAAAGTAAAGGCGTCCATGGGACACCTGCGCGACCTGCCGAAGTCGAAGATGAGCATCGACTTCGAGCACGGCTTTGAACCGGACTACCAGCCCATAAAGGGCAAGGAGAATATCATAAACGACCTCAGGAGCGAGGCAAAGAAGGCGGATAACATCTACCTCGCGACCGACCCGGACCGCGAGGGAGAGGCTATCTCGTGGCACCTCAAGGAGCTGCTCGGGATACCGGAGGACCGCGTGCTCCGCGTCACTTTCAACGAGATATCGAAGAAGGTCGTCACCGAGGGCATAGCGCACCCGCGCGCGATAGACCAGAACCTCGTCGATGCACAGCAGACGCGCCGGTTGCTCGACAGGATAGTCGGCTACCGCCTCTCGCCGCTGCTCTGGCGGAAGATACGCCGGGGACTTTCGGCGGGGCGCGTGCAGTCGGTCGTCACGCGCATGGTCGTGGATCGCGAGGAGGAGCGGCGCGCGTTCGTGCCGGAGGAGTACTGGAGCATCGACGCGCTCCTGCGCCTCGACAAGGCGCACAGCTTCACCGCGCGCTTCGTCGGCGACGCGGACGGAAAGATAGACCTCACCTGCGCGGATGACGTGGATACCGTCCTCCGCGCGGTGGAGAACGCCGCTTGGAAGGTCGCGGCGATAAAGGACGGCACGAAGCACCGCAGTCCCGCGCCGCCGTTCAACACCTCGACGCTCCAGCAGGAGGCGAACCGAAAACTCAACATGCAGGCGCGCCGGACGATGGCCGTCGCGCAGCAGCTCTACGAGGGCGTCGAGATAGCGGGTCAGGGCTCGGTCGGCCTCATCACCTATATGCGTACCGACTCGCTCCGCCTGTCGGACGACGCGGTGGCTGCGGCGCGCGGCCTCATAGCCTCGCGCTACGGGCGCGAGTACGTCCCGTCCGCGCCGAAGGTCTACCGCACCCGCTCCGGCGCGCAGGACGCGCACGAGGCCATACGCCCGACCGACGTGAACCTCACCCCCGAGGCGGTTCACCGGTCGCTCACAAGCGACCAGTACCGCCTGTACAAGATGATATGGAGCCGCTTCCTCGCCTGCCAGATGGAAAACGCCGTCTACGATACGCAGGCGGTGGACGTCGAGGCGGCGGGATATATCTTCCGCGCGAACAGCCAGCGCGTCCGTTTCGCGGGCTTTACCGCGGTCTACGAGGAGGGGCGGGACGACCCCGAGGAGGAGCAGGCGGCGCGCCTCCCCGCAATGAAGCCCGCGCAGCCGCTCGAGCTCGGCGAGCTGAAGCCGGAGCAGCATTTCACCCAGCCGCCGGCGCGCTACACCGAAGCCTCGCTCATTAAGGCGATGGAGGAGCGCGGGGTGGGACGTCCGTCCACCTACGCGCCGTCGGTCTCCACGATAATCGACCGCGACTATGTCATAAAGGAGAACAGGAACCTGCGCCCGACCCCGCTCGGCGAGACGATAACGAACATGATGAAGGAACACTTCACCGACATCATCGACGTCGAGTTCACGGCGAACATGGAGCGCACCCTCGACGGCATCGAGGAGGGCAAGAGCGCCTGGCGCGACGTCCTCTCGGACTTCTACGACGGGTTCGAGAAGGAGCTTGCCGACGCGGAAAAGGCGCTCGAAAACGAGCGCATCCGCGTGCCGGACGAGGAGAGCGACGAAATTTGCGAGCTCTGCGGACGGAGGATGGTCATAAAGAGCGGACGCTTCGGACGTTTCCTCGCCTGCCCCGGCTACCCCGAGTGCAAGAATACAAAGCCGATAACCGAGCCGACGCCGGGCGTCTGCCCGAAGTGCGGCGGCAGGATACTCAAGAAGAAGTCGAGAAACAAGTACACCTACTACGGCTGCGAGCACTTCCCGGAGTGCGACTTCATGACGTGGGACGTACCCACCGAGGAGACATGTCCCAGCTGCGGCGGGACGCTCTTCAAGCTCAGCGGGCGCGGACAGAAGAAGACGTTCTGCATAAACGAGAAGTGCGCCGAGTTCGTGCCGGAGGACAAGCGCGGCTACCGCCGCCGCGCGCCGGCCGAGGGAGCGGCGGAGCCGGCGGGGGGCGCGGAGACCGCAAAGAGTGCCAAGGCGGCGCCGAAAAATGGCGCAAAGACCGCGGCGAAGAGGTCGGGAACGTCCGGCGCAAAGCGGACGGCGTCCGCGCGGCGCGGAGCGGGCAGCGGCAATGAAGGTTAAGGTCGTCGGAGCCGGCCTCGCGGGAAGCGAGGCGGCGTGGCAGCTCGCGCGGCAGGGCATAGATGTCGAGCTCATAGAGATGAAGCCGAAGAAGCGCACACCCGCGCACTCGAGCGACCTCTTCGGGGAGCTCGTCTGCTCGAACAGTCTGCGCGGAGCGGGGCTTGAGAACGCTCCGGGACTCCTCAAGCAGGAGTTGAGGATGTTCGGCTCGCTCATAATGACGTCGGCGGACGAGAACCGCGTCGAGGCGGGCGGAGCGCTCGCGGTAGACCGCGAGGGCTTCGCGCAGGGGATAACCCGGCGTATCCGGAGCCACCCGAGGATAACCGTAGTCGAGGACGAGGTGACGGAGATACCGGAGGGCGACGTTATCATCGCCACCGGCCCGCTCACGAGTGACCCGCTCGCGGACGCCATAGGACGGTTCTTCGGCGAGGGAAGCGCGCTCAGCTTCTACGACGCCGCCGCGCCGATAGTCACCTTCGAGAGCGTGGACATGTCGCGGGCGTTCTTTGCATCGCGCTATGACAAGGGCGGCGCGGATTACATCAACTGCCCGATGGATAAGGAGACCTACACGGCCTTCCGCGCGGAGCTTGCGTCGGCGCGGGAAGCGGAGGTACACGGCTTTGAGGACGGGAAGGTCTTCGAGGGCTGTATGCCGGTGGAGGTCATGGCGCGCCGGGGAGAGGACACGCTCCGATTCGGACCGCTCAAGCCGAGGGGTATCTTCGACCCGGAGACCCGGAAAAGTCCCTACGCCGTCGTACAGCTCCGCCGCGACAACCGCGAGGGGACGCTTTACAACATCGTGGGATTTCAGACCCACCTCGCCCACCCCGAGCAGAAGCGGGTGTTTTCGATGATACCCGCGCTCGAGCACGCGAACTTCGTGCGGTACGGCGTGATGCACCGCAACACCTATCTCGATTCGCCGAGGCTGCTCGACCGCTTCTACCGCGCGCGGAAGGAGCCGCGCGTCGTGTTCGCGGGACAGATGACCGGCGTCGAGGGATACATAGAGAGCTGCGCCTCCGGGCTCTACGCCGCGATAAACCTCGGACTGCGGCTGCGCGGACGCGCGCCGCTCGAGCTCGGCAGCTTCAGCGCCGTCGGGGCGCTCGCGGAGTACATAAGCGGCGGCGCGGAGAGCGACAGTTTCCAGCCGATGAACATAAACTTCGGCATAATGCAGCCGTGGGACGGCGGGAAAATGAGAAAGCGTGACCGTTACCGCGCAATAAGCGAACGGTCGCTTGAAAAACTTTCGGAAATACTGAAGGAACGGAAGGGGGATCTCGATGAAGATAATCATTGACGCCATGGGCGGCGACAACGCGCCGCAGGCTCCGGTACTGGGGGCGCTGAAGGCGAGGGAGCAGTTCGGCGTGGACGTCTGCCTCGTCGGACGGATAACCGACATGCTCGGAGTGCTCAAGGAGGCGGGCATAGGCGACCTGCCGCAGGGCGTGGAGCTGCGGGACGCGCCGGAGGTCGTGGAGATGTGCGACGATCCGGCCAAGGTCGTCCGCACGAAGAAGGAGTCCTCGATGGTCGTGGGGCTCAATATGCTCACGGAGGGGTACGGAGATGCGTTCGCGTCCGCCGGCTCGACCGGCGCGCTCCTCACCGCCGCGACGCTTGTGGCAAAGCGGGTGCGCGGCATCCGCCGCGCCGCGCTCGGCTCGCTCGTGCCGACGGCGAAGGGAAAGGCTCTGCTCATCGACTGCGGCGCAAACCTCGAGTGTACGCCGGAATATCTGCTCCAGTTCGCGTATATGGGAAGCTACTACATGGACAGAATGATGGGCGTGAAGGACCCGACGGTCGGCATACTCAACATCGGCACGGAGCCTACGAAGGGCCGCGACCTACAGGTCGAGACCTACAAGGTCCTCGAGGCGGAGAAGGCCGCGGGACGGCTCAATTTCGTCGGAAACGTCGAGAGCCGCGAGGTCATGTCGGGCGACTGCGACATAATCGTCTGCGACGGATACTCCGGAAATATCCTCCTCAAGGGAATAGAGGGCGTGGGCGTGTTCTTCAAGAACGCGCTGAAGGACATCTTCTACAAGAGCCTCCGCACGAAGCTCGGCGCGCTCATGGTAAAGGACGGAATAGACGACCTCAAGAACATGATGGACTACAACTCCGTCGGCGGAGCGCCGCTGCTCGGCATATCGCGCCCGGTGTACAAGATACACGGCTCTGCGGGCGAGCAGGCGGTCACGAGCGCGATAGGCGGCGTGAAGAAGTACGTCGAGAGCGGCATCATAGAGGAGATAGCGAAAAACATCGAATATATGCGTCTTGAGCCTGCCCCCGGAAAATAGTTAAAAAGGGGTTGACAATCGGGCAAAATATGAATATCATCATTTTAGAGGAATGCGTTATGCCTTCCGAGAACGACCGGAGGAGGTGAACAGCATGGACATGGAGATATTTGAAAAGATAAGAGGGATAGTGGCGGAGCAGTTCGGCGTAGACCCGGATGAGATCACCCCGGCCACCAGCTTTGAGGATAACTTGAGTGCCGACTCGCTTGACGTGGTAGAGCTCACAATGTCGCTTGAGGAGGAATTCGACCTCGGCGAGCTTGAGGACGAGGCACTGGAAAACCTTCGCACGGTCGGAGACGTCGTAAATCTGATCGCATCGAAGCAGTAAGCAAAACTGCCCTCGCCAGCGGCGGGGGCAGCTTCATATTTGCGGAGACTGACTTTTAAGGCTGCATACGTGAAAGGGATCGCTTTGAACGGAAGTATTGAAAGCTACGAAAAGATAATAGGCTACGAATTTAAGGACAAGTCGCTCATAGAGACCGCGCTTACGCACAGCTCGTACACGAACGAGCACCACGGAGGCGGCGAGGACTATGAGCGCCTTGAGTTCCTCGGGGACAGCATACTCGGCTTCTTTACGGCGGAGTATCTCTTCGGCGAGTGCCGCGACGCGGAGGGCGAGCTCACGCGCATGCGCGCGGCGCTCGTCTGCGAGGAGAGCCTTGCTTCGGTGGCCGAGGAGCTTCGCATCGGGGAGCACCTGCGCATCGGCAGGGGCGAGGAGGCAAGCGGCGGAAGACAGCGCCGCTCCGTCCGCGCCGACGTGGTGGAGGCGACTCTGTGCGCCATCTACCTCGACGGCGGCGAGGAGCCGGCGCGCGAATTCGTGCGCCGCTTTATCCTGACGCCCGAGCGGGTGGCGGCGTCCTCGCGGACCGAGGACTACAAGACCGTGCTCCAGGAATACGTTCAGCGCGACCGCGCCTCGGTGCTCTGCTACCGGCTCGTGGGAGAGTCCGGCCCGGATCACCGCAAGCGCTTCGAGTCGGAGGCGATAGTCAACGGCGAGGTCATGGGGCGCGGCGTCGGAAGCTCCAAGAAGAAGGCGGAGCAGGCGGCGGCGCAGGATGCGTGCAGGCGGCTGGGCATATGAGAGCGAGAAGGAGCATCATACCGGTGTTCGTGCCGCACCTCGGCTGCCCGAGGAACTGCGTCTTCTGTAACCAGCGCTCGATAGCGTCCCCGCACGAGCCGTCGGCGGAGGAAGTCGCGCGCGAGATAGAGTCCGCGCTCGGGCGCTCCGGGGACGGAGCGGAGCTCGCGTTCTACGGCGGAAGCTTTACCGCAATAGAGCGCGAGAAGCGGCTCGCGTACCTCGAGGCGGCGCGGCCGTTCCTTCGGGACGGGCGCCTCTCGTCGATTCGCGTGTCCACGCGCCCGGACGCGATAGACGCTGAAATCATGGACGAGCTGCACCGATACGGCGTGGAGACTGTCGAGCTCGGCGCACAGTCCACCGACGACCGCGTGCTCGAGCTCTCGGAGAGAGGGCACACCCGCGAGGACATCGCGCGCGCAAGCGAGTTGCTGAAGCGCGAGGGCTTCACGCTCGGCCTTCAGATGATGATAGGACTTCCCGGCGAGAAGCCGGACGGACATATCACGACCGCGCGCGACCTCGTGCGCTTCGGCGCGGACTTCGTGCGCGTCTACCCGACGGTCGTAGTAAAGAACACGGCGCTCGAGGACATGTGGCGCGCGGGACTGTATACCGCGCTCACGCCGGAACGGGCGGCGGAGCTCTCCGCCGACGTGCTCGAGATATTTGAGAAGGCGGGAGTGCCGGTCATACGCCTCGGGCTCAATCCCACCGAGGAGCTGTGCGGCGAGGTCGCCGCGGGCGCGTACCATCCGGCGCTCGGGGACATGGCGCGCGGCGTTCTCATGCGCCGCCGCGCGGAGCGGGTGCTCCCGCCGTACCGCCACGCGAAGGAGGCGGCGCTTTTCGTCGCGCGCGGAAGGACGTCCACCATGACGGGTCAGCACAGATGCAACTTAGAGCTTTTGGAGAAAGAATTTGACATAGGACGCCTCAAAGTCATCGAGCGGGACACTCTCGAGGGCTTTGAGGTGGTTATATGACAATATCCTGCCCGCGCGGCGGCGTCCGCCGGGAGAAATGAGGAGAAAAGATTGTTCTTAAAATCACTTCAACTGCAGGGCTTCAAGTCCTTTCCGGACAGGACGGTGCTCGACTTCGACAGAGGGATGAGCGCCGTCGTCGGCCCGAACGGGAGCGGAAAGTCAAACATCGCGGACGCGGTGCGCTGGGTGCTCGGTGAACAGTCGAGCAAGACCCTGCGCGGCGCGAAGATGGAGGACGTGGTGTTCAAGGGCACGGCGGAACGCGGCCCCGTGGGGTACGCAGAGGTGTCGCTCGTCCTTGACAACGGCGACGGGACGCTTCCCATAGAAGCGGGAGAGGTCATGGTGACCCGCCGCTACTTCCGCTCCGGCGAGAGCGAGTACTACATCAACCGCGAGCCGGTGCGCCTGAGGGACGTCCATGAGCTCTTCATGGACACCGGCCTCGGAAGAGACGGATATTCGATAATAGGGCAAGGACGCATCGACGAGATACTTTCCACCCGCAGCACCGACCGCCGCGAGATATTCGAGGAGGCGGCGGGCATCTCCAAGTACAGGTACCGCAAGGAGGAGGCGGAGAGAAAGCTCGACGCCACCGAACAGAACCTCCTGCGGATAAACGACAAGATAGCCGAGCTTGAGCTTTCGGTGGGACCGATGCGCGAGCAGGCCGAGACCGCGAAGAAGTACCTCGTGCTCCGCGACGATCTGCGCGTCGCCGAGACCTCCGTATGGATGGCAACACTCGAACGGCTGAGACAGTCGGCGCAGAAGTCGCGAAGCGACCTCGCGATAGCTACGGAGCAGCTTGAGCGCGAGCAGGCCGAGCTCGACAGTCTCTACGCGCGCGCGGAAGCGCTCGCGGAGAAGATGACAAAGGGCGACGTCGAGGCGGAGGCGGCGCGCGCCGCGCTCTCCGAATCAGAACAGCGGCTTTCGGCCGCGCGGAGCGAGGCGGAGCTTATCGAGGGACGCATAAAGAACCTCGAGGAGAACATCGAACGCACGACGGGCGAGCTTGAGGACGAGCGGACGCGCGAAAAGTCCCGCTCCGAGCAGATAGCCGACCGCGAGCGCCGCGCGAACGAGTGCGAGGAGGAGGTATCCCGGGCGGACGCGGAGATCTCCGAGCTCGAGCGGAAGATAAGCGAGATGCTTGCAAGCGAGGGAGAGATCGGCGGTAAGGCCGACGCGCTCGCGGCGAGAATAGCGGACGAGGATGCGGAGCTGTCACAGCTCCGCCTGGAGCTCGGCACGCTCGAGGCGGCGAATGCGGAGACCGAGCGCCGCCGGTCGGAGGCGGAGAGCGGCCTTGAGTCAAAGCAAGCGGAGCTTGCCGCCGCAGAGACCGAGCTTGCCGCAAAGAACGGGGAGCTCGAGGAGGAGCGCGGGCGTCTTGAAGAGCTTGCAAACGCTATCTCCGGCTACGCGATGCGCCTCGAGCGCCGCCGCGCAAAGCTCGACGGCCTCCGTGAGGAGAGCACGAAGATGAGAATGAGCCTCGCGGCGGCGGACGACCGCATAAAGCTCCTTACCGACATGGAACGCGAGAACGAGGGAGCGCCCCGCGCGGTGAAGATGGTCCTCTCGGAGGCGGAGCGCGGCGGACTTCACGGCATACACGGTCAGCTCGCGCGGCTGATAAGCGCGGACGATCGGAGCGCCCTCGCCATAGAGACGGCGCTTGGGGCGGCGCTGCAGAACGTCGTCGTCTCCACCGAGGAGGACGCGAAGGAGGCCATAGCCTACCTCAAGCGCCGCGACGGGGGACGCGCCACCTTCCTGCCTGTCTCCGCGATACGCGCGCGGGACTTCGGGGAGAACGTCGCCGGAGAGAAGGGCTTCATCGGCGTTGCAAGCGAGCTTGTCACATGCGACGCGAAGTACCGCGACATAGTCTCGAACCTCCTCTCGCGCACAGTCGTCGTAGACAACATGGATAACGCCATAGCGATGGCGCGGCGGCACTCGCAGCGCTTCCGCATAGTCACCTCCGACGGACAGATAATCAACGCCGGCGGCTCGATGACCGGCGGCTCCGCCGGGCGCGGGACGGGCGTGTTGAGCAGGGCGAACGAAATATCGCGCCTCGGGACGGAGCGCGAAAAACTCGCGCAGAAGCTCTCTGAGCAGGAAAAGACCGTGCGGGAAGCGGAGCGCGAGGTCACGGCGGCGGAGTATGAGAACAGCGTCGCCGAGGACGAGCGCCGCGAGGCGTCCGAGGCGGCAATACGCCTCGAGGGCGAGCTGCACACTATTGAGGCGCGGCTCGAGTCCGCACGGGAAGCCGCCGCGTCGCTAGAGAGCGAGGCGGCGTCCGCCGAGGAGCGCCTGAAGGAGAACGCGGAGCGCGCGGCGGAGCTTTCGGAGGAAATATCGCGGCACGGGTCCGCGCGGAACGCGGCCTCCTCCGAGCTTGACAGGCTGAAGGAGGGGAGCGGCGAGCTGACGGAACAGCGCGGCAGCTTCTCCGAGAAGATGGCGGAGCTCCGCGAGAAGCGGAGCGCGGCGGCGGCGGAGCTCGAGTCGCTTCGCGGGAGCATAGAGGACTTCCGGAAGATGGGCGAGCAGTACGCTTCCGACACGCTGCGCCGCGAGGAGCAGATAGAGCAGTACCGCAAGGAAAAGGACGGGCTTATGAACTCCGCCGGGGAGAAACGCGGAGAGATAGCGGAGCTCGAGCGCGAGCGGGACGGGAAGAACGCCGCGGTCGAGGCGCTTCGCCGCGAGCGTATGGCGACCGACGCGGAGCGCTCCGCGGTAGACCGCGACGTGCAGGAGCGGAACCGCGCGGTGGTGAGCCTCACAAACGAGCGCGCGCGCCTCGAACAGCGCACCGGCGAGGCGGACATGCAGGAAAAGCAGATCCTCGACCGTATGTGGGAGAGCTACGAGCTGACGCCGCTCACGGCGGCGGAGGTCGCAAAGCCGGTAGAGAACTTACAGAGCGAGCAGCGCCGCGCGTCCTCGCTGCGCCGGGAGATGACGGCTCTGGGACCGGTAAACATCGGCGCGATAGACGAGTGGGCGCGCCTCAGCGAACGGTACGAATATCTCACGAGCCAGCGCGACGACGTGACGGGCTCCGCAGACGAGCTGAAGAAGATAATCGCGGAGATAACGGGCGAGATGAAGGAGATATTCACCCGCGAATTTGAGCGCATAAACGAGAAGTTCGGAGAGACGTTTGCGGAGCTCTTCGGAGGCGGAAAGGCTTCCGTCCGCCTTGAGGACGAGAGCGACGTGCTCGGAAGCGGCATAGCCATAGACGTCCGACTCCCCGGCAAGACGACGCTCGCGATAGGCTCGCTCTCCGGCGGCGAGAAGGCGTTTGTCGCGACGGCGCTGTACTTTGCAATACTTAAAGTGCGCCCTACGCCGTTCTGCATAGTCGATGAGGTGGACACCGCCCTCGACGAGCGGAACGTACTGCGCGCGGCGGCGTACATGAAGCGTCTCTGCGAGTCAACGCAGTTCATAGCGATAACGCACAAGCGCGGCACGATGGAGGCCTGCGACGCGCTCTACGGAGTGACGATGCAGTCTCCGGGCGTATCGAAGATACTGCCGCTCAGCATAAGCGAGGTCGAGCGCGAGCTCGGCATGGAGCTGAAATAATACGGAGGTAGAACGATGGGATTTTTTGACAAGATACGCAAGGGACTCACAAAGACGAAGGAGGGCGCGGGCGGAAGGCTCCGCGGCATCTTCGGCGGCTACACAAAGGCGGGCGAGGAGTTCTTCGAGGAGCTCGAGGAGACACTTATCCTCGCGGACGTCGGCGCGCCGGTGGCGATGAAGGCGACCGACGAGCTCCGCGAGCGCGCCAAGCGGGACAGGCTCGACTCGGCGGAGGAGCTCCGCGCGGAGTTTGAAAACATAGTCCTCGAGATACTCGAGAGCGGAAAGAGCGAGCCGAAAACCGGCTATCCCACCGTGATACTTGTCATAGGCGTGAACGGCGTGGGCAAGACCACGACGATAGGGAAGCTCGCCGCGCAGTACGTCGCGGAGGGGAAGAAGGTTCTGCTCTGCGCGGCGGACACCTTCCGCGCGGCGGCGGCGGACCAGCTCGAAATATGGGCGGAGCGCGCGGGATGCGGCATCGTCCGCCAGTCGGAGGGCTCCGACCCGGCGGCGGTCGTGTTCGACGCATGCGCCGCGGCGAAGGCGCGCGGCGTGGACGTGCTTATTTGCGACACGGCGGGACGCCTCCAGAACAAGCAGAACCTCATGAACGAGCTGACAAAGATAAGCAAGGTCCTCGAGCGCGAAATGCCCGGCGCGGCGCGCGAGACCTACCTTGTCATCGACGCGACGACCGGCCAGAACGGCCTCGAGCAGGCAAAGCAGTTCGACGCGGCCGCAGAGCTCACCGGCCTCGTCCTCACGAAGCTTGACGGCACCGCCAAGGGCGGCATAGTCATAGCCATAGCGGACGCGATGAAGGTCCCGGTGCGCTACATCGGCGTCGGCGAGCAGGTGGACGACCTCATGCCCTTCGACGCGAAGGGATTTGTGGACGCGCTTTTCGAGTAAGAATATGAAGCTGATACTTGCGACAAGAAACGCGCACAAGACCGCCGAGATGCGCGAGATACTTGCTCCGTGGGAGGTACTGAGCCTCGCGGACATAGGCTTTGAGGGCGAGATAACGGAGGACGGCGCGACCTTCGAGGAAAACGCCATGATAAAGGCGCGGGCGGCGGCTTCCGCCGCGCCGGGATGCGTCGCTTTCGCGGACGACAGCGGCATCGCGGTCGATGCGCTCGGCGGAGCGCCGGGTATCTTCTCCGCGCGCTACGGCGGAGACCTCTGCAAAAGCGACCGCGAGCGGACCGAGCTGCTGCTCCGCAGCATGCGCGGCGAAACGGACCGCGCGGCGAAGTTCGTGTGCTGTATAGCCTGCGTCCTTCCGAACGGAGAGAGCTTCACCGTGCGCGGAGAGTGTCCCGGAACGCTCGCGGAGGAGTACCGGGGGGAAGGCGGCTTCGGCTACGACCCGATATTCGTCCCGGAGGGATCCACTAGGACGATGGGGGAAATATCCCCGGAGGAAAAGAACGTGATCTCACACCGCGCCCGAGCGCTCGCGCTCTTCCGTGAGGAGCTTGAGCACAGGGCGGAAAGGAGCAGATAATGCTGACGGGAAAGGACAGGGCGCGTCTCCGCGCCATGGCAAACGGAATAGACACGATAGGGCAGGTCGGCAAGGACGGCATAAACGAGAACCTCGCCGCGCAGATGCGGGACGCGCTCGCGGCGCGGCAGCTCGTGAAGTACCGCGTGCTCGAGAACTGCCCGCTCTCCGCGCGCGAGGCAGCGCGGGAGCTGGCGGATATAACCGGCGCGGAGATAGTGCAGGTCATAGGCTACCGCTTCGTGCTCTACCTCGCGGACAAAGAAAACCCTCTTATCTGACGGGAGCGCAAGATGGCTGAAAATAAGGAAATGCGGATAGGAATATACGGCGGGACGTTTGACCCGCCGCACTACGGCCACGTCGTCGCGGCGGCGGAGGCGATGAGAAAGCTTTCGCTTGACAGGCTTTTCGTAGTCCCCGCGAAGACGCCGCCACACAAGTCCGTAGAGGGACACAGCTCCGCCGAGGACCGCTTCGCGATGGCGGAGATAGCCTTTCGGAAGATACCCGGCGCGGTCGTGAGCGACATAGAGCTTCAGCGCGAAGGGCCGAGCTACACCGCCGACACGCTCGAGGAGCTTTCGCGCCGGTACCCGGACGCGCGCTTCTTTCTGCTCATGGGGGCGGACATGTTCCTCTCGCTTCAGAGCTGGCGGCGCTCGGAGGAGATACTTTCGGAGTGTACGCCGGTGGCGTTCGCGCGCGACGAGGGACAGTACGACGAGCTCGTGCGCCACGCCGGATTTCTCATGGAGCGCTATGGAGCGCACTGTGAGGTGATAGAGAACCACGCGCTTCCCGCGTCGTCAAGCGAGATACGGGAAGCGCTTCGCAGGGGGGAGAAGAGTGAGTTCCTTCAGGACGGAGTCCTTGAATATATCGGAAGACGGCGCCTTTACGGAGATTAGCGCGGAGTTTTGCGAACGCGCGCTCGCGCTCGTGAAAGAGAAGCGGCGCGCGCACGTCCTCGGATGCGCGGAGTGCGCGAGGACGCTCGCCCGCGCCTTCGGCGCGGACGAGACTGCCGCCGTGCGCGCGGCACTGCTGCACGACTGCACAAAGCGCCTCAGCGACGATGAGCAGTTGAAATTGTGCGGAGAGTATGGTATAATACTGACTCAGGCGGATCTCGAAAGTCCGCAGGTGATACATGCGATAACCGGCGCGGAGGTCGCGCGGCGCGAGTTCGGACTTAGCGAGGAGGAGTGCGGAGCTATCCGCTTCCACACCACCGGCCGCGCGGACATGACCCCGCTCGAAAAGACGGTCTACCTTGCCGACGTCATAGAGCCGACCCGGAGCTACGACAACGTCAAGCACCTCCGAAAGCTCGCGGCAAGGGACGCGGAGAAGGCTCTGCTCGAGGCGGCGGCAAGCACCATGGCTCTGCTCGTCAAAGAGAAGCGGCCGGTGCACCCGCTCACCGTCGAGATGTATAATTTCCTTTTGAACCCTCAGAGAAAGGCACAGTGACAATGGCTCCGAAAAAGACGAAGATAGCGAGCGGCTCCGGCAAGCGGGCAGGCTCGATAAAGCGCGCCGCACCCAAGAGAAGCGAGGAGCGTCCGGCGCACGCCGCGGGAAAGACAAAGCAGAACCTTTGGGAGCGGCTGACGCCCGGAAAGCGGGCGCTCGTGGTGCTCGGCTCGGTCGTGGTGATGGCGGGTCTTCTCGCCCTGCTGATGTGGACAAGCTTCAGCTCCATCGTCCGGCCGCCGGTGATAACGCCTCCTTCCGCGGGCTCCGCCGAGCCGACGGCGCCGGGAGTGTCGCGCGACCCGTCCTCGGGCGCGCAGCCGTCGGACGGCGGCACGGCGTCCTCCCGCCTTGACGGGATGTACACCGTGCTCGTCATGGGGCACAATCAGGGCCTCACCGACGTGATGATGGTCGTCGGCTTCGACACGGAAAACGACAAAATCGACGTCGTCAACATCCCGCGCGACACCTACTCAAACGATATACCTTCCTATCCCAAGAAGATAAACGGCGCGTACAACATCGGCGGCATGGACCTCGTGTTTGAGGCGGTGGAGGGAGTCATAGGCTTCCGGCCGGACAAGTACGTCCTGATAGACTACGACGGGTTTGTCGCCCTTGTGGACACCCTCGACGGGGTGGAGTTCGACGTTCCGCAGAACATGCGCCACGTCTCGGACAGCGGCAAGGTCGATATCGACCTGAAGAAGGGCCTGCAGACGCTCACGGGCAAGCAGGCGCTCGGGCTTGTGCGCTACCGCTCCGGCTATGCCGACCAGGACCTCGGAAGGATAAGGACGGCGCAGAAGTTCCTCGCCGCCTGCGCGCGGAAGATGGTGGACACCATCTCGTTTAGCAAGATAGGCGACTATGTGAATATCTGCATCGACTACCTCGATACCGACCTCACGGCGGGCGAGATGATATGGTTCGTGCAGCAGGCGTTCGGCGTCGATATGGAAAACGACCTGAACTTCCACACGCCGGAGCTGAACGCCTACACCTATCAGGGCGCGGCGTACGTCTTCCTGCACGCGGACGCCATGGCCGACCTGATAAACAGAACCGTGAACCCGCTCTCGCACGACATCAAGCCGGAGGATCTTGACATCTTTAACCCGATAACGAGCGGCGCGGGCGCCGTGCCGGAGACTAGCACGAGCGGCGGCTCGACAAGTACCGGAAGCTCGTCCGGGTCCTCGGGCGGAAGCTCGTCGGGTTCGGGCGGTTCGTCGGGCTCCTCGGGCGGAAGCTCGTCGGGCTCCGGCAGTTCGTCCGGGTCCTCGAGCGGGTCGCAGACAACGGCGGCGCCCTCCGCCGAGCCGAGCATGACGCCGTCCTCGTCGCCGAGCGCCGAAACTACGGAAGCGCCGGCCTCCTCCGAGCCCACGTCGGAGCCGAGCGGGACGCCCGTCTCGGGCGGAGAGACGCCGACACCGAGCGCGGAACCGGGCGGAACGACTTCGGGCGAGCCTGCGGCGGAACCCTCGGAGAGTCCGACGGAGACCGCCGAGCCCACCGTCGCACCGTCGGAGGAGGCGAGCGAGGAACCGTTCATCCCCGCCGTGCCGGAGGTGTAACACATACATTCGCTGAAAAAGACGGTTTTGCAGCCGAATAAGGAAAGGAGAACCCTATGGAATCCCTTGAGCTTGCAATGAAAATAGCGAAGATCCTCGACGACCGCAAGGCGCGGGATCTGCAGGTGATAAAGATAGAGGAGCTGACGGTGATAGCGGACTACTTCGTTATCGCGACCGGCACCTCCACCACCCACGTCCGCTCTCTCGCGGACGAGGTGGAGTTCAGACTGAAGCAGGAGGGCGTGACGCCGCTCAGCATCGAGGGCTACGACTCCTCGAGCTGGGTGCTCACCGACTACGGCACGGTCGTCCTGCACGTCTTCCTCGAGGACGCGCGCGGGTTCTACGCGCTCGAGCGCCTGTGGGGAGACGCGCCGAGAGTGGAGCTCGACTTCAACAAGTAATCAAATTCTTTTGGAAGTGATAGAGATATGAAGTACGATTTTACCGCAATAGAGAAGAAGTGGCAGAAGCGCTGGGAGGACGAGAAGGCTTTCCGCACCGAGGGTCCCGAGTCGAAGAAGCCGAAGTATTACGTCCTCATCGAGTTCCCGTACCCGTCGGGAGACGGACTCCACGTCGGCCACCCGCGCCCGTACACCGCCATGGACATCCTCGCGCGCAAGCGCCGCCGCGACGGGTATAACGTCCTCTTCCCGATGGGCTTCGACGCGTTCGGACTTCCCACCGAGAACTACGCCATAAAGAACCACATCCACCCGGCGACGGTGACCGAGAAGAACGTCGCGCATTTCGAGGAACAGCTTAAAGCGATAGGCTACAGCTTCGACTGGGAGCGCGAGATAAGGACAACCGACCCCGAGTACTACCGCTGGACGCAGTGGATATTTCTCCAGCTCTTCAAGAAGGGCCTCGCGTACAAGACGAATATGCCCGTGAACTGGTGCACGAGCTGCAAGTGCGTGCTCGCAAACGAGGAGGTCGTGGACGGAGTCTGCGAGCGCTGCGGAAGCCCGGTCGTCCGCCGCGAGAAGAGCCAGTGGATGCTGAAGATAACCGACTACGCGCAGAAGCTCCTCGACGGGCTCGACGAGGTGGACTACCCCGAGCGCGTCAAGACCCAGCAGCGCAACTGGATAGGCCGCTCCACCGGCGCGGAGGTAGACTTCGGGACGACGGCGGGTGACAAGCTCACTATCTACACCACCCGCCCGGACACGCTCTACGGCGTCACCTACATGGTCGTCTCGCCGGAGCACCCGCTGATAGAGAAGTGGGCGGATAAGATATCCAACATGGACGAGATACACGCCTACCAGGAGGCCGCCGCGCGCAAGAGCGACTTCGAGCGGAGCGAGCTTGCAAAGGAGAAGACCGGTGTCCGCATAGACGGCGTTGAGGGCATCAACCCGGTAAACGACGAGAAAATACCGATCTACGTCTCGGACTACGTCCTCATGACCTACGGCACCGGCGCGATAATGGCCGTTCCGGGCCACGACACGCGCGACTGGGAGTTTGCAAAGAAGTTCGGTCTGCCGATAATCGAGGTCGTGGGCGGCGGCAACGTCGAGGAGGCCGCGTTTACCGACGTCGAGACCGGCATACTCGTGAACAGCGGCATACTCAACGGTCTCGAAGTCGCGGACGCGAAAAAGAAGATAATTGCCTTCCTCGAGGAGAAGGGCGTCGGCCGCGCGACCGTGAATTACAAGCTCCGCGACTGGGTGTTCAGCCGCCAGCGCTACTGGGGCGAGCCGATACCGATAATCAACTGCCCGCACTGCGGGCACGTCCCGCTCGACGAGAGCGAGCTTCCGCTGCTCCTGCCGGACGTCGAGAGCTACGAGCCCACCGACTCGGGCGAGAGCCCGATTGCCGCCATGCGCGACTGGGTGGAGGTCACATGCCCCATTTGCGGCGCAAAGGCCGAGCGAGAGACCGATACCATGCCGCAGTGGGCCGGTTCGAGCTGGTACTTCCTCAGATACATGGACCCGCACTTCGACGGCGGCCTCGCCTCGAAGGAAGCGCTCGACTACTGGGGTCAGGTAGACTGGTACAACGGCGGCATGGAGCACACCACGCTCCACCTGCTGTACAGCCGCTTCTGGAACCAGTTCCTGCACGACATCGGCGTCGTGCCCTACTCCGAGCCGTATGCGAAGCGCACGAGCCACGGCATGATCCTCGGACAGAACCCGCACTGCTTCAGCTGTATGTCCCCCGAGGAGCAGAAGAAGCTCGTCGAGGAGCACGGCAGCGAGAAGGCCGCAAAGAAGTGGCTCGTCTCGAAGTACGGCGAGATGGCGGAGCGGCCGGTAGTGAAGATGAGCAAGTCGCTCGGCAACGTCGTCAACCCGGACGACACCATTCGTCAGTACGGCGCGGACACCCTCCGCCTCTACATCATGTTCATCGGCGACTTTGAGAAGGCCGCGAGCTGGTCGGACGATGCGGTGAAGGGCTGCAAGCGCTTTCTTGACCGCGTGTGGAACCTCGCGGAGGCCGCGACGGATTCGGACGAGATACGCGAGAAGTACGAGTCGAATATCCACCGCACGATAAAGAAGGTCAGCGCGGACATCGAGGAGCTGAAGTTCAACACCGCGATAGCTTCGCTTATGACGCTCGTCAACGACCTCTACGACACCGGCGCTACGCGCGGCGAGGTGAAGGTTCTGCTCCAGCTTCTCAACCCGTTCGCTCCGCACATCACCGAGGAGCTGTGGGAGATGCTCGGCGGAGAGGGACTGCTCTCGCTCGCTCCGTGGCCGCAGTATGACGAGGCGAAGTGCACGGCAAGCCATATCACCTTCGCCGTACAGGTCAACGGCAAGCTCCGCTCGACGGTCGAGCTCGCGTCGGACGCCTCCGACGAGGATATTGTCGCGGCGGCCATGGCGGACGAGAAGGTGCAGCGCCACACCGAGGGCAAGTCGCTTGTAAAGACGATAGTCGTCAAGGGCAAGCTCGTAAACCTCATAGTGAAGTAACAACAACGGCCGCACCGAAAACGGTGCGGCCGAGCCTTGTCCGAAAATATTTTTTGAAAATTTTCAAAAAAGCTGTCCTCAAAACCGAATGAGCGGACATATACGGTCGGAACGTCGGAGAGGGCGGACTTTGCCGCCGCTCCGCATAAACCGGAGGAGGTGCTTTTGAATGAAAAGAAAGGTATTGGCGGCGCTGCTTGTCGTTGCGGTCTTCGGAACGCTCGCGGCGGCGGAGACGGCTGTGCTTCGGAACCGCGTGAACGCGGACTTCGGGAACGTCTGCGACGTGTACTACTACTCCGAACCGTGGTATTTATATAACCCCGCAAACGAGATAAAAATCGAAAACCTTGAAGGCGACACGAACCTGTTGAACATCAGGCATGTCTATATAGGGACAACGGATGCCTCAAGCCTGCGAAGCACCGAAGCGGACATTCTGTACGACGCGACGACAGACATCGCGCTTACAGCCGGTTACTACAATGACGGAGAGATTTTAAGCGAGCCGGCCGTTCTGAATTCGGTGTATAAGCTGGACGCGGACGGAGAGTGGGATTGGTACTCAAATTCGATGTACGCGATGGGGGTTCTGATGATGCACGCCGGGCAACCGATATACCCGGTTCTGCCGAGCGGTGAGTCGGAATACACGAGACTGACGCTCCCGGTATGCGAGCCGGGAAGATACAAGTGCTGCCTGTACTTCCGCGAGGCCGTGAGCAACGAAAACTTCCACTATGAGACCGGTTTGGAACGGTACAGCATCTCCTTCGAGTATGAGATACCGGAGGCAAGCGTCAACCGGTTTGACCTGGCCACGCTAACGGTTTTGGAAGGAGGCGAGTCGTATGGGCTGTACGTCGAGCCGACGATACGCGCTAACCGCGGCAAGCCCCCGTATCTCGACCGGGCCGAAGGAAAGCTCGAGATGAAGACGGAGGACGGCTGGGAGGACATTTCAGACCTGCTGAGGCTCTGCCCGGAGTATGATAAGCGGCGGTTTACGGATAATGACGTGTACGGTTCCCTGAGCAAAGACCGCATATACACGGAACCGCTAGAGCCCGGCGGCGAGTATCGTATAACTCTCTGCTACCGTGAAAACGAGGACGGCACGGGCGAGCGTTACGAGCTCACCCTGCACCTGAAACCGGCGGAGAGGCCGGCGGAGCAGGAGCAGGAGCAGGAGCAGGAGCGGGCGTGAACATCGGAGCGTTTTACACCGTCATTTCCTCTTTGTATGAAATTGTCTTGACAAGGCATATAATTTGCGCTATAATAATAGCCACGAACAACTATGTTCAGTCGTCACCCGGGGGGAGGGATACAAATGTCGGAAGTACATGTCAAGGAAAACGAGAGTCTTGACAGCGCACTGAAGCGCTTTAAGCGCAGCTGTGCAAAGGCCGGCGTACTCGCCGAGGTGCGTAAGCGTGAGCATTACGAAAGCCCGAGCGTCAAGCGCCGCAAGAAGAGCGAGGCCGCGCGCAAGAACAAGCGTAAATTCCGCTGAAAAGCAAACTCCAAACGGGACGGTTCACACCGTCCCGTTTTTCGTACCGAAAAACCGTTGATTTTTGCGCGGCGCGGGTATAAAATATAAAAGGAAAGGTATATACGTTTGCTCCGAACCGTGAGCACCGGCCCCGAAAGCGAGGAAAACCGTATGGAATACACAAGAGAATTTGAGTTTAACGGCGTCCGCTACCGCAGCTCGGAAGGCTCCGTCGAGCTCAGCCTCAGCGGCGCGGGCAGGTGCCGCGTGGACGCGAAGGACGAGGAAACGGCGGACGCCTTTCGGGACGTGCTGACGGCGATCCTGCCGAACATCTTCGAGCTTTGCGGAGACAGCGGCGTACCGTATAACTTCATGGCCGTCAAGCCGGACGTTATCACGCAGGTCACGAAGGAAGTGTTCGCGCAGATACTGCCGGAGGACTCGCCCACGCTGATAAGCCTCGCGTTCACGGCGCTCTGCCCGGATGCCGAGAGCGTCAGGCGGCTCATCGAGTCGAAGCGGATGCTGTCTGTCCGCCGCCTCTGCCCGAGGTGCGGCAAGGACATGACCGCCACGCCCAATGCGGCGTTCTGCACCGCGTGCGGCACGAAGCTCGGCGCTCCGCCGGAGCCGCCTAAGGCGTATTCCGCCGTGGAGGAGTACATACTTACAAATTTCCAAGGGTTCGAGAGGGTGGAAGCGGTCAGCTACTACCGCAGCGCGACCGGCGCGGACGCCAAGACCGCAAGAGAAGCCGTTGCAAATCTCTACAAACAGAAGAACAAGCAGCGCGGCCTCATAGACACATTGTACTCGGTGGACGTGACGCCGACCGAGAAGATAGACTATGTGGTAGAAGGTATAAACAAGGGCATAAACAAGCTGAAGAGCTTCTTCGGCGGCGGAATGAAGCAATAGGAGGTGTCATAGATGCAGGATTACAGCGGTATCACGATGCTGCCGTTCCAGGCTGTCCCCGGGATTGACAACTGGACGTTCCGGCTCTACCTCGAGACCCTCGACAGGGGCGGCGAGAAGCTCCAAAAGCAGCTCGAGGAGCGCTCAAAGAGGCTTGAGGAGCGTAAAAAGCCCGGCAAGCTGTGCTGGATGACCTGCTGGATAGACGACGAGCGCTGCGCGGCGTGCGCCGCCGCGCAGGAGAAGGTCTACAACGGCATAGACGAGGTACATCAGATGGAGAAGGCGCTCATGTACCCCGAGCTGCGGAGCGTGAAGAAGTGCGACAAATGCACCTTCTGCGGCGCGCCCTACGAGCCGGGGGAGACGGTCTGCTCCTACTGCGGTACGGAGTACCCCGAGGGCGCGGTGTCGATAGACCTTCCGACAAACCCGGAGGAGCTCAAGCGGCTCATGCGCCGCCGCGCGGTAGAGGTGTGGAGCCTCTACCCGGACGTCATCGTGACGCAGATAAAGCAGCTCCTGAATGACGCCACCGCGGCGGACGACCTTATCTACAGAGTGACCTACGCCATGCTGTCACAGAACCTTGCCGAGTCGTATGCGATGACGCTCGAACAGCTCGAGCACGGCGCGGAGATCAACGCGATGTCGCTTTCGGAGTACATGATGGCGGTGATAAAGGGCCAGGTGGAGGCGGAATCGCTGAAGGTCGTGAAAGCGCAGCGGGAGGCGCTGAACAAGCAGCGGCGGGAGGCGATGAACGCGCAGCATGAGCGCGAAATGGCGTCCATCGAGCGTCAGAAGCAGGCCAACGCCGAGTTCTGGGAGCGGTATCGGCGCGATCACCAACCGGCGGGTTACGGCGGAGGCGCCGGAGGAAGCAGTTCTACCTGTATCGACTGTACCTTCTATTCTGCCGGAGCACAAAAGTGTGCCTATTTCAACAAAAGCACTACCGCCGGCGACTACTGCAACCGTTTCCGCAGAAAATGATGACAGGCAAAGATATGTACGGCGCGGACGGCAGGAGGCTCTACCGCGTGGGCGGGCGCATCGTCGTCTGGCTCTTCGATGAGAACGAGCGCGACGCGGCAAAGCTCCCGGCGGACAACCTTTCCATCCTCGACGGGGACGGCGCGGAGGTGTGGAACCTCCGCCGCGCGACGGGCAGGGAGGACGTCTGCGTGCTTCTCCGCATAGACGGCGAAGAGATGTATTTCACGACATTCAACGGATTTTCGGCGCGGGTGGACGTCCGCACTCTCGTTCTTACCCGCCTTCCTTCACGGAAATAGTGCTTTTGAGGTGACAGTATGGGACTTATCAAGGCATTTACTGACAGCGCACTCGGCTACATCGGCGACATGTGGGCGGACTACATATACTGCGACGCGCTTCCGGGGGACGTGCTCGTGAGCAGGGGACGCAAGCGCCGCTCCGGCGGCGGCGACCGCGCGAACGAGAACGTAATAACCGAGGGGAGCCGCGTCGCCGTCAACGCGGGTCAGGCGCTCATCGTGGTAGAAAACGGCCGCGTCATCGACTTCACGGCGGAGCCCGGCGGCTACGAGTATCTGAGCACGACCGAGCCCTCGATGTTCCGCGGCGACCTCGGCGCGTCGCTTGACGCGGCGGTGGAGCGGATAAAGGAGAGGGTGAAGTTCGGAGGCATACCCGCAAACGACCAGCGGGTCTACTTCGTCAACACCAAGGAGATACTTGACAACCGCTTTGGCTTCGGCCGCGTGCCCTATCGCGACAGCGAGTTCAATCTTTCGATATACCTTCAGGGCTTCGGGGTGTACAGCTTCCGCGTGACCGACCCGATGGCTTTCTATGAGAACGTGTGCGGCAACGTCGCGGAGAGCTACAACAAGACGGAGCTCAACGCCCAGCTCAAGGCGGAGCTCCAGAACGAGATGCTGCCGATACTCGGCGAGCTCTCCGGGCGCGGACTGCACTACGACCGTCTGCCTCTCGAGAGCGCGGAGATATTGAAGCTGCTGAAGGAGAGACTCAGCCGCAAGTGGCACGACGAGCGCGGCGTCGAGATAATGACGCTGACGTTCGGCAGCATCCTCCCGGACGACGAGAGCTTTGACAAGATACGCGACCTCCAGGAGTCGCGGGTGTACTCCGAGAGCCGCGCGATGCTCGGCGCGAGGGTGGGCGCGGCCTCCGCGAACGCAATGGAGTCGGCGGCGGAGAACCCGTCCGGCGCGGTGAACGGCTTCGTCGGCATGGGTATGGCGAGAGGCAGCGCCCCGATAGACGTCGCCGAGCTGATGCGGGACGTTCCCTCGGAGCCGGCTCCGCAGAAGCCCGAAAATCCGCAGGACAGCTGGACCTGCGTCTGCGGCATGGTCAACACAATGTCCTTCTGCCCCAACTGCGGCAGGAAGCGTCCCGAGCCGAAGAAGTGCCCCTCCTGCGGATTTGTCTTCCCGCCGGAGCTCGCGGGGATGAAGTTCTGCCCGAACTGCGGGACAAAAGTAGAGTAATTTCGCGGGAAATCGCGGGGGCAGACTTTGTCTGCCCCCTTACCAATTTACCGCGAATCGAAGTTGCCAAGGTGACATCGTCAAGAAATGGTGGGGTCTAGTATATGGGTAAATCATCAGGTGTAATTTATATTCTAACAAATCCGTCGTTCCCTCAATATGTAAAGATCGGCTATGCCGATAATGTGGAAACGCGGTTAAAACAACTGAATAACAGCGAGTGCATTCCTTTTGCTTTCCGCATTTACGCCACATACGAGGTTGAGGAACGTTTGACGGATTTGAAGCTCCACGCATTGATCGACCAGCTCAATCCGAACCTACGGTCCATTGACAATGTGGACGGCAAAAAGCGTATCCGTGAGTTTTACGCCATGGCTCCAGAACAGGCTTACTCTATACTCGAAACGATTGCCGTGCTTGGCGGTCGTAAGGACAGACTCCATCTGTACGATCTCTCCGCAGAAGAGAAAAAGAGTGAGAATTTGGCTCAGGAGATCGAGGAAGAACACATTGAGCGGATGTCCCCATTCGCCTTTTCCAAGTGCAATATTCCGATTGGCGCGGTAATCACATTCTTCAATCAGGGCAACGACAATTCGGGTACGCAATGCACGGTTGTGGATGATAAGACGGTAGAATATCAGGGACGGAAATTATCGCTCTCCGCCCTTGCCACCGAGCTTACGGGTAGTAAATGGGGCGTTGCCGGCCCACGTTATTTCAAGTATAACGGCGAGTGGCTGAACGATTTGCGCGCAAAAGCAGAAGGTCGCAAAGTCTCCTCACGCCTTGATGACGTGTGGATCCTTCCTTGTAACCCGAATTATTACGATATTATCGCTGCTTTTGACAACCTTGATGTGATTGAGTGGAGTCAGTCTACCAATATCACCGTAGGCGACACGGTGTACATATATGTCGGTGAAAAAAACAAATCCATTATGTTTAAATGCGAAGTTGTCGCTGCCGATCAGTATGGCAACCGGTCAACTGATGATTACCCTTATTACAAGAAGTTAACAAAAGATCCCGATGCCCGCTATATGAAACTGAAGTTGATCGAAAAATATCCTGTTGGGATGTATCCGCTAAAGGAACTTAAGGAAAACGGTCTTGCAAGTGTTCAGGGGAGGAGCAAGGCAACCGTGCAGTTAATGAAGTATTTTGAAAAACAAAAAATGTTAGCGGCACTTTAAAGCAATGAAAGATTTTTGATACTAAACAGTTATAACAGATGGTCGCCCTCTAAAGAACGGACTCCATACGATTCATAAATGTCAAATCGGGCTTTTGGTGAGACATATACCACTGAATCCATCATTAATGAATCGTTTTGCTGCAGTAGGTCTACCTATTCCGGAAGAATAATCAGGGATACACCCGAAAGAAACAGACATACCCGGTCTATAAACCGGATATGTCTGTTCTCATTTGCAGCACCCTGCTTGGTAGCTGCCCTTTATCAGTACTGTGTTCGATGTTGTTTTATCGAAAGCTGCCGGAAAGTGGCGGCCATGTTTTATTCTCCTTTGCCTTCGCGGTACTCGCCGGGGGTGACGCCGCAGTGACGCTTGAACACCTTCGCGAAGTAGCCCCTGTCCGAGAAGCCGCAGCGGTTCGCGACTTCGTCAAACGGAAGCGAGGTCTCGCGCAGAAGCTCCTTCGCCTTCGACACGCGCACCTTGACGAGATACTCGCCTATCGAGCAGCCGTTCGCCGCGCGGAAGGCGCTCGTGATGGTGGCGCGGCTGCAGTACAGAGTCTCGCACAGGCGCTCGAGGGTTATCTTTGAGGCGTAGTGCTCGTCGAGGTACTGCCGCGCCTGTGTCGCGAGGTCGCGCGTGTCGGTGCGGAGCTGGTTTGTGAGGGTTATGTAGGAGGCGCAGATGCTCATTATCTTTATAGCGCTGCGTATCTGGTCGTCGCTTCGGACCGGGACGAGGTTCAGCGCCTCGTTCAGCACCTTCTCGTCCTTTATCAGCTCGAGCGCCGCCGAGCGGCAGCGTTCGCGGCTGAGGGGAGAGGGGTCTATCGTCTGACCCATCATCATGTAGCCGGAGAGTATGCCGAAGCTGTATATCGGCACGACCGCCTCGTGCAGCCCCATGTGACAGCGGTAGACACACGCCTGTCCCGTTCTCCTGACCTTCTCGAAGGAAGCTATGTCGCACGCTTTGCACCGGCGGTGAGCCTCCGGATTTTCGCGCATGAGCCGGCAGAAGGGCAGCGGCTCCTGCGGATACGCATAGATCTCCTTGAAATCTATGTCGTGTATCGTTATTCTGAAACCGGATATGTTGTGCAGCTCGCGCATCACGTCCAACAGCTCATGATATTCGTTCATTTTTTTTAGTTCCTCCGATGCCCCGGCGGGGCAGGCAAGCAGGCGGACGATGAACCGATGCGGGCGGTAAGTCCTTACGGACTCTTCGCCTGTACATCTATTATAGCACAATTTTTAGAATAATCAAATATTTATTTTGCAATTTGATTATTTGAATTTATTCAAATCGTCAAGCGCATCGGAGACGTCCGGCCAGCAGAGGAACGCCTCGCGGAAGCCGCACCCCCGCGCGATATTCAGCTTGCGGAGCATGGAGCGCTCGTCGTCAAAGAGCGCGAAACGGCTCTCGCCGGAGGACGTGCGATAGGTAAAGTAGTTTGCCGAAAGCTCGTGGGAGAAGTAAACCATCGAGCCGTGCTCTGAGCGTATCTCCTCGAGGCGCTGCGGCGTCGTGAAGTCCTCCGCGCCGCGCGGGGAGGGCATGGCAAAGTCGATGCACACCGGCTCGAACAGCAGCGCCGCGCGGCCGGGGCCGTACCTGAACACGGCGCGGCGGACCGACTCCTCGTAGGAGCCTCCGAGCGTCGCGCCGGAGATGAGGAGCGTCGCGCCGGGCGCGGTGTCCGCGAACGCCTCCGGCACGCAGAGACGCATACGAAGTGAGGAGAAGTACAGCGCCGCCTCGTAGGCAAAGCGCGAGGTGAAGGCGTTCGGTGGCTGCTCGAAGTCGCAGAGCACGCCGTCAAAGCCGCGCGCGTCGCACTCGCGGCGTATGTCGCGGAGCAGGTCGGCAGGGTAGGGCGTGGCGTCGGTGACGCCACGGTCGCTCACCCCGAGCAGTCCGCCCCTCACGCCGACGCCGAGGTCGCCCCGGCACAGCCTGCCGTCCTCGCCGAAGCCGTAGGCGAGGTGGCAGAGCGGGAAGCCGTGCCCCTCCGCCGCGCGGACGTCGGAGGGCAGAACGCATATCGTTATTTTGAAGCTGTCGGACGGCATGGAAAACACCTCCGCTGTAAAATTGAGCGACGCCGCAAAAAAGATTTGTGTATTGCGGCGGCATTTGCTATAATATAGTCGGCGCGAAATGTGCTCGCTTCGCTGCGCAATTCCCACGCGGCCGGCGACCGCGTGGGAGCCCTTCCGATTTAACGTGCTCGGGCGAATGAATCGCCCTGTGCGAAGTTGCTTGCCGCAGGCAAGCAACTTCAACCGCGCAAACCGGCGCGGAAGCGGGCTTCGCCCGCGACCTATTTCCCGCAAGGTCGTAGAGAAAAACAGTTGGGATTCTGTTTCACGCTATAGGCAACATTCAGTTCGTACATATAAAACTATGCCCGGCATGACGGAGGTATGAGAGTGTTTTTGCGGCTGAGGGCGGACGCGGAGTTTTACGACGTGTGCGACATATCGGCGGAGTGGCTGAGCGCGCACGGCGTCCGCGCCGTGGCGCTCGACATGGACAACACCATAGCGAAATACTCCGAGACCGAGCCGGACGCGCAGGTGAAGGCGTGGCTCCGCTCGCTTGAGGACGCGGGCATCCGCGCGGCGATAGTCTCGAACACTCGGCGCGAGGCGCGCGTGAGCGCTGTCGCCAGAGCGCTCGGGATACCCTACCGCCTCGGCTGCCGCAAGCCCGGGAAAAAGGGCTTCCTGTGGGCGGCGGAGACGCTCGGCGTCCGCCCGGACGAGCTCATGTCGATAGGCGACCAGATATTCACCGACGTGTGGGGCGCGAAGCGCGCCGGATGCAAGGCGGCGATAGTCTATCCGCGCGGGATGGACGAAAACCCGCTGTTCCGCCTGCGCCGCCTCGCGGAGATGCCCTTCATAGCGCTTTCACGCGAAAGATACGGAAAGAAGGTAAAGCATGGCAGATAAACTTGCGCTCTTCGGCGCGGCGGGAAATTCGGACAGCTTCTCCGCCGTGAGCAAGAGCTCGCTCGACGCACCGAAGTGGCTGCATGAGACGATGGGTATAGACGCATACGAGTACCAGTGCGGCAACGGCGTCCGCATAAGCGGAGAGACCGCCGCGAAGCTCGGCGAAAACGCGAGGGCGCATTCGATAGCGCTCTCGCTCCACTCGCCGTACTTCATCAGCCTTACGAACCTCGCGAACATGGAAAAGAACATAGGCTACGTCCTGCAGTCCTGCGCCGCCGCGAAGGCGATGGGCGCGGACCGCATAGTCATACATTCCGGCTCGACTACCGGCCGCGCGCGCGAGGAAGCCCTTGCGGACGCGAGGACGACGCTTCTCGAGTGCCTCCGCGCGGCGGAGGCGGAGGGGTACGGCGACATCACGCTCTGCCCCGAGACGATGGGTAAGATAAACCAGCTCGGCGACTTTGACGAGGTGACGGAGCTCTGCCTTGCGGACGACCGTCTCCTCCCGTGCGTGGACTTCGGGCACCTCTACGCCCGCACGCTCGGCGCCCTCGAGGGTAGGGAGGCTACGGCAGAGCTCCTTGACAAGCTCGAACGGAAGCTCGGGCGCGAGCGCGCCGAGAGCTTCCACATACACTTCTCGCACATCGAGTTCTCGAAGGGCGGGGAGAAGAAGCACCTCGTCCTCTCGGACGGGTCGTTCGGACCGGACTTCCGTCCGCTCGCGAGGCTCCTCGCGGAGCGCGGGCTTGTGCCGCGCATTATATGCGAGAGCGCGGGGACTCAGGCGGAGGACGCCGCCGAGATGAAGCGGATATATCTCGAGGAGCTTGAGAAGCTGGGGTAAGCAGATACGCGCACTGCGCGACAAAATATGCAAACATTTCACAGGAGGCAGATATTATGTCCAACGTAGAAAAGATCCGTTCGATCCTCTCCGAGGCCGGCACCGACGCGATGCTCATAACCTCGGGCGTGAACCGCAGAGCTGCCACCGGGTTCCCGTCGAGCGCGGGCGCGGCGGTCGTGACGGCGGACGGAGCGTGGTTCTTCACCGACTCCCGCTATATCGAGGCGGCCGAAGCGAAGATAGAGGGCTACAAAGTCCTCCCGGTGGGACGCGGCCGCCGCTATCAGGCGCTCATAGGCGAGGTTCTCGCGGAGGCCGGCGCAAAGACCGTCGCCTTTGAGGACTCGCGCATGACCATAGGCGAGTACAACGTCTGGAAGAGCGGCCTCGAGGGGTACGAGCTCGTCCCGCTGGGCTCGAAGCTCGAGCTTGCGCGCGGCTCGAAGACCGACGAGGAGATAGAGCTGATGATAAAGGCTCAGCGTATTAGCGAGAAGGCGCTCGAGGAGGTCCTGCCGAAAATAAAGCCCGGCGTCACCGAGAAGGAGATAGCGGCGGAGCTCGTGTACCGTCAGCTCCTGAACGGGGCGGAGAACGTCAGCTTCGACCCGATAGTCGTGAGCGGAAAGAACTCGTCCATGCCTCACGGCGTCCCGTCCGACAAGAAGATAGAGGACGGCGACTTTATCACGATGGACTTCGGCAGCAAGTATCACGGCTACTGCTCGGATATGACCCGCACCGTCGCCGTCGGCCACGTCACCGATGAGATGAGGAAGGTCTACAACACCGTCCTCGAGGCACAGCTTGCGGGCATCGCCGCGAGCAGGGCGGGCGTCCCCGGAGAGGACATAGACGCCGCCGCGCGCAAGGTCATAGAGGACGCCGGATACGGCGAGTTCTTCGGCCACAGCTACGGCCACAGCCTCGGCCTCGAGATACACGAGGGTCCGAACGCCGCGCCGGGCGTGAAGACGCCCATGCCGCTCAACGCCGTCGTCTCCGCAGAGCCGGGCATCTACATACCGGGACAGTTCGGAGTGCGCATCGAGGACGTCGTCATCATGCGCGAAAACTGCGGCGAGGACATCACGAAAGCGCCCAAGGAGCTCATAATTCTTTGAGCCTCGGGAAAAAAGGTATTGCAATAGCGCGGGATATAGTGTAAAATAACTTAGTTAGACTGTATATATACAGGTTTCATGGAGGTTTTGAAATATGATTTCTGCTGGTGATTTCCGCAACGGAGTAACCTTTGAGCTTGACGGCCAGGTAATGCAGGTCATCGAGTTCCAGCACGTTAAGCCGGGCAAGGGCGCGGCGTTCGTCCGCACGAAGATGCGCAACGTCATCAACGGCGGCGTCGTGGACCGCAGCTTCAGCCCGACCGAGCGTTTCCCGACCGCGTTCATCGAGCGCCGGGACATGCAGTACCTTTACAGCGAGGACGATCTCTACTACTTCATGGATAACGAGACCTACGACCAGATCCCGATAAGCAAGGACAAGCTCGACGACAACTTCAAGTTCGTCAAGGAGAACGAGAACGTCAAGGTCCTCAGCTACAAGGGCAACATCTTCGGCATCGAGCCGCCGACGTTCGTCGTGCTCGAGATAACCGACTGCGAGCCGGGCGTCAAGGGAGACACCGCCACTAACGTCATGAAGCAGGCGACCCTCGAGACCGGCGCGACCATCAAGGTCCCGCTCTTTGTCAACGTTGGCGAGTTCATACGCATAGATACCCGCACCGGCGAGTATCTCGAGCGCGCGAAGTAAGGCGGGCAGTATGGAGCTGAAAAAGCAGATATCCTACGTCAAGGGGCTTGTCGAAGGCATGACCCTCGACGCCGACACGCCGGAGCACAAGCTGATAGCGGCGCTTATCGACGTCATCGGCGGCCTCGAGGAACAGACCGAGACGCTCGAGGAGCGTGTGAAGGCGCTCCAGGACACCGTTGACCTGATGGACGAGTCGATTGACGACATCTTTGAGATCCTCGCGGACGACGACGAGGACGACGACGGGTGCGGCTGCCATCACTGCCACCACCATCACGACGGCGACGATGAGTCCGAGGACGGCGACGAGGACGGGTGCGGCTGCGGACATTGTCACCACCATCACGGCGATGAGGATGAGGACGACGACGTGCCCGAGCTCGGCCTTGAGCTTGCGTGCCCCGTCTGCGGTGAGAAGATAGAGCTCACCGAGGAGATGTGGCGTGACCGCGTCTTCGAGTGCCCGCATTGCGGCGACCGCCTTGAGCTTGACTTCGGCGAGGACGAGCATCATCACCACCATCACCATCATCACCACGGCGAGGACGCCGAGGGTGAGGATACCCACGAGGAAGAATAAGCAGGCAACATCGGAGCGGCACTCTTGTGCCGCTCCGTCCTTCAGGAGGGAAAATTTATGATACATAACCCGATAATTCCCGGCTTCAACCCCGACCCGTCGATAGTCCGCGTGGGGGACGACTTCTATCTCGCGACCTCGTCCTTCTCCTACTTCCCGGGAATACCGCTCTACCACAGCCGTGACCTCGAGCACTGGGAGCTCGTAAACTACGCCTTTACGAACCCGGACTATCTGCCCCTCGCGCCGGACGGCATCTCGGGCGGACTGTTCGCCCCGACGCTCCGTTATCACGACGGAAAGTTCTACCTGATAGTCGTCAATATGAGCGTCCTCACCACCTACATCGTCACGGCGGACGACCCTCGCGGGGAGTGGAGTGAGCCGCACAAGTTCCCGATGCTCTTCGATCCCGACATCTTCTGGGATGACGACGGCTCTTGCTTCATAACCTACGCCGGTTCGATGATGCCCGGCGGGAACGACAAATACCGTATAGTCCACCGCGAGCTCGACCTTGAGAAGTGGGAGCTCGTGGGGGAGGAGTACGGCCTTTGGACGAGCGCCCTAGTGGATGCGTCCGCGCCGGAGGCTCCGCACATCTACCATGTGGGCGACTGGTACTATCTCATGATAGCCGAGGGCGGTACCGAGCACTACCACGCGGTGACGATAGCGCGCAGCCGCACCTTGCATGGCCCGTACGAGGGATACCGCGGCAACCCGATACTCACTCACCGCCACCTCTCGAACATGCACCCGATATGCAACGTCGGCCACGCCGACCTCGTAGAGCTGAAGGACGGGTCGTGGTACGCGGTCTTCCTCGGCAGCCGCATCTACGGCGGCTACCACAAGAACATGGGGCGCGAGACCTTCATCGCCCCGGTCGTCTGGGAGGACGGCTGGCCGGTCATATCCCCCGAGACCGGAAAGTGCGAGTTCACCTACCCGTCGTCCGACCTGCCGGCGCATCCGTTCCCGGAGAAGCCCGCGCGGGACGACTTCGACGGCGAAAAGCTCTCCCTCGAGTGGAACTGGCTCGGCACGCCCGCGAATACTCCGACGCGCCTAGAGGACGGCAAGCTCGTCATCCGCGCGGAGGGGACGATACGTCCCGAGTTTGTAAAGCCGGATATCGAGATGATAATGCAGGGCGGCATGAAATTCACGCCGCACGCGCTCGGCTTCCTCGGGCGGCGTCAGCAGCACATGAGCTTCGAGGCAAAGACGCATATCGAGTTTGCGCCGACCGCCGGAAGCTTCGCGGGGCTTGCGATAATCCAGAACAACTACGCGGGAATGAGCATCGAGCTTGCGGAAAAGGACGGACGCCGCGTCCTCCGCGCCGTGAAGCACGCCGCGTGGCAGGAGGGCGAGAGCTTCACGGATATGCAGATAAAGAGCGAGACCGAGGTTCTTGCCGAGGTAGAGTGGGAGCACGACTGCGCCGTCCTTGAGATAAAGGCGGCGGGCCAGAGCCACAGCTTCCTCTACGGCGAGGACGAGGAGCATCTGCGCCCGCTGTATGAGGGTCTTGACGGCGGTTACATCGGCAGCGAGACCGCCGGAGGCTTCGTCGGTGCGTTCATAGGGATGTTCGCCTCGGGCGACGGCGGCGAGGCAAAGTTTGACTGGTTCGAGTACAAATAATTCGGCGCGAAATGTGCTCGGGCAATGAATTGCCCTGCGCACCCTTTCGCAATTCCCAAACGCTCCTTTGGAGCGTTTGGGAACCCTTCCGATTTAAATGCTCGCCCCGAATGAATCGGGGCTCCGCGAAGTTGGCGGCTTTGCCGCCAACTTCAACCGCGCGAACCGGCGCGGCGCCGCCGTTGGCGGCGAAACTCTGCGAGGCTGTGAAATTTCCACGCGGTCGGTGACCGCGTGGGAATTTTTTAGCCGCTCCTTTACTAATTTTCAGCAAAATCGTACCAATCTACCGAAAATGCGTACTCCGCGCGACAGGTCTCGCCGCCGCAGTCGAGCTCGACCTTCACCCTGTACACGGCGGCGAAGTCCGCCGGGTCCACGGCAAACACATCACCATCGGGACACGCCTCCGCGCGGACAGCTTCGCCGCCCGCCGTGGGGCAGTATTCGACCTCAATCTCCGAGACGGCCGGCATAGAGAACGAGAGCTGCATCCCGTCCGGCTGCATGCCGTAGATGCCGCTAATGTCGCTCACGCTACGTGCGCGCTCGCGGACCGTCCGCTCGCTCCCGTCCGCGTCGATGAAGGTGAGAACGTCCGGCGTGACTTCCAACGAGTGACCGGCCACTCTGTTACTGCCGCTGGAGAGCAGGACATCCAGCTCGGGTATCTCCGGCGCGATATGCCGTAGAAAGTCCGCGTCCGCGCCGCCCCGGATAAAATAGTTGGAGGTGCGGAGGCGGAGACGGCTGTCATACTCTTTGACCGTGAGGTAGTTTTCGTATATGTCAAGATAGAAAGACTGGCCGTCTGCCCGGTCGTACACCGCTTCCATCAGCCTGTCCTCATCGGGCGGGTCGAGAAGGAAGGAGGACATATTTTCAAGCTCCAGCCCGGAGAGATATGCGTAAAGCGCGTCCGCGTCTATGTTGTCCGGCACAGCTCCGGTGAGGTCGTAGCTGCCGCCGGTGAAGTAAGACCTGCTGTCGTTTCTTCGGACGGAGGCGAGAGTGTACTCGTCTGAGCCGAATATCGCGTCGCCCCCGGAGACCTCTCCGTATGCGAGCGCGACGCTGCCGCTGCATACCAGCAGCAGGAACGTCAGGACGCCGACGATTATAGCGCCCGCTTTCCGCGCCTTGGGACGCATCACCGAGCCGAGGCGGTAGCGCATCGACGCGGCGGAGGATGCGAGGCAGGTCGAAAATCCGCTGTCGTCCCCTGCGGTATTCAGTATCAGCTCGGCATAGAGGCGCTTCGTCTCGGCGTCACAGCCGAGAAGGACCGTCTCGTCGCAGCTGAGTTCGAGGTCTTCGGCGTTCTTCCTCGAAGCTATCCAGATAAGGGGATTAAACCAGCAGACCGCCGAGCAGAAGACCATGAAGAACTTGCACCACACGTCCTCGCGCTCGATGTGGACTACCTCGTGGCGGAATATCAGGCGAAGCTCCTCCGGCGTGTACTTCCTCTCCGGCAGGACTATCCTCGTCGTAAAGCGAAAGAGACCTATCGAGAGCGGGGAGCGTACCGCGTCCGAGACGACGGGACGGTACAGAGAGCGCTGCTTCCGTCGGCCGGGACGGTACCTCCACGCCTCCTCGAGCAGTATCGTGACGGCGTCGGGATCATCGAGCGGCCTCGCGTTCTTGAGTATCCTGTGACGAAAGATAAGGTGCGAGACTATCTTCCACAGAAAGACGACTACAAAGCCCGTGCCCCAGATGCCTATGAGCCACCATATATTGATCCCGCGAAGATGAAGGACGAACACCGGCATATCAAAGCCGTTGTATACATTGCTCCAGACGACGGTGAAAAGGAGAAAGTCGGGGAGCATCCAGATGAGCGCGACGGTCCTCGCGCCGATGTGCCGCCGAAGCACCGGCAGAAGCGGAAGAAGCAGGGCGTAGTAGACGCATATCTCCGCAAATATCGGGAAGAACACCGCAAACAGCTCGGGGAGCGACCTCGCGCCGTATTTGTATACACAGACGCCGCAGATGAGGAGGACGTAAAGCGGCAGAATTATCGAGTAGCTGAAAAGACGGTGACTTCCTTTTTCGCTCTCCTTGCCCTCATCCGGGTCAAACCACATCAGGACGGCGAAGGCGAATATCGCGCTCACGAGCGCCGAGAAGAATATTCTCATCACAGCGCCCCCTCGTCAAGCAGCCGCCGCAGCTCGGCAATCTCCTCCTTCGTGAGACCGCCGTCGCAGAGCGCGGACGCGAACGCCGACACGCTCCCGCCGCACAGCTTGTCAAAGAAACGGCGGCTCTGCGAGGCGAGGTAGTCCTGTCTTGCGACGAGCGGGACGTACTCCGAGCGCCGGCCGTTCTTTTCTATCGAGATAAAGCCCTTCTCCGCAAGGCGGGCGAGGAGGGTGAGAAGCGTCGTCTGCGCCATGGGGTGCGTCTTTCTGAGGATTTCGTCGATGCCCGCCCGCGTGACGGGCGGGGCGCAGTCCCAGACGGCCTGCATGACCTCGAGTTCCGCGTCCGGCAGACGGCGGAAGGAGCTGTTCATAGAGTGGCCTCCTTAATTCTACAATTGTAGAAGCTAATATAATTCTACATTTGTAGAATGAACTTGTCAAGCCCCTCCGCGAAAATTCCGGCTAAACTTAAGGCATAAAAAACGGACGGCATGCGCCGTCCGTTTCGTTTGCATTGGGTTAGGTCTCACTCTTGGGGTCGGTTTCCTCCGAGCGCCTGCCGAAGAGACGCATCGTGGCAGTCGCCGTGACGATGACAAGCCCTGTCGCCATAAACACCATCGCGAGCTCCTGCCGGAAGCGGTAGACGCCGTTGAGGTAAGCGTCATAGCATATCATGCTCGCCGCCTGCAAAAGCAGCGGGACGGTGATATTCACCGCGCCCGCGCAGGCGCATATGACGCTCAACACCTCCGCGATATAGAAGTAACGCTCGTGCATGTACGGCAGAAAGAAGGGTATGCCGATGCACATGGCGAGCGTGAGGAGCATTATCCCCCGGTCGTCGAGGCTCTCCCGGCGGAGGTACGCGATAGCGAGCAGCGCCGCGAGGAACAGAAACGCCAGCACGACGAGCAGAAGCGCGTAGGGCTGCAGATTTTCCGCGTCTTTGAACAGGACGGCGAAGTTTGGCGCGTTCAGGGTGATCCGCGAGGAGTATTCACCCGCCTGACGGACGTATATCAATATCGCATCGAGCGGGGGACGTCCCGCGATTATCGCGGGCAGCGCCGTCACCGCATAGAAGGCGGGAAAGAGCGGAACGTGCCGCCACTTGATGTGTCCGAGCATCAGGAACACCGCAAATATCGGCAGCAGGAATATCGCCTGGAGTTTGAACGCGAAGGACACCGCGCCGAACAGCATCGCAAGTACCGGGCGGCGCTCTAGGGCAAAGTACAGCGCGCCGAGTGCGAACGCGGTGTAGATACTGTCGCACTGACCCCAGAGAGAGCTGTTGATGAACACCGTCGGCAGCAGCAGAACGGCAAAGTAGGCCGCAAGGCGCGCCGTGAGGTTATCGGTGAGCCGCGATACGAGCCGCAGGGCAAAGAACGCCATCAGCACATCGAACGCGGCAGACGAGAGCTTTATCAGGTATAGGTCATTGATGGGAATATAAGAGAAGAAGGCGAGCAGATAGAGGTAAGGGAAGTTATAGTCGCCCAGCGGCACGTCCAGCGCCGCAAAGCCGCCGTTATCGCGGTAAAACTGTACCCATTTCACAAGAGCCTGGTTATAGTCTCCCGAGCGGAAGTCGATATAGCATATCCGTATCAGGAATGCCGCCGCCGCCAACGCTATCGCGAGGGTGAGGAGACCGCCGCGCTCAAAATATCCTTCCCGCCACAGGATAAAGAGCGTGAGGAACATCAGCGCGCCATAGAGCAGAAAGACGTACTTACTGATATGCCAGCACGCGAACTTTGCCAGAAGAGCAAAGATAAGCGACGCGCCGGCGCAAATCGCGAAGGTCACGGGGGCGCGGCGGCATAACATATTGTCCTTTGTCATTTACTCCACCTCAAAAAACTCTATCGACTCGCCGTCCGGCCCGAACACGAATGCGTTCGTCATCGGCGCGCTGCCGCCGAGATTGCCGTCGCGCGGCTCGCTCTTGACCGTGGCGCCGTTCGCTACGGCGCGGTCGAACGCCTCGCGCGCGTTGTCGGTGTGCAGGGCGATGTGCGCCCAGGGACGGTTCTCGCTGCCGGTCTCGTGCGGTATGAGCTCGACCGTGGCTCCCGGCGCGAGCTCGACCATGTAGATCTTGTGATCGTCCGGGCCGAAGCTCATAGTCACCCTGCCGCCGAGCGCCTCGGTGTAGAACTTCAGGCTGCGGGCCGTGTCGCTTACGTACAGTCCGATGTGGTGATAACCCTTGATCATTTCGGTAGTCCTCCCAAAAGATATTCTCAAAGACCGTGCACGCGACTATTATACTACATATTGGCGGTTATAACAAGGCATAAAATGTTTGTAAAAAATTATCGTCACACCCTTTCATACGCGGTCGAAATGTGCTATAATATCAAACAGGTATATCCTGCGATCTGCCTGCGGATATACGCAAGACCGGTTTTGGAGGATGAGCATGAGAGACGAGCGCGCGAGGGAGAGGGACACGGCTTCCGAGGATCTCGTAGAGGGCAGGAACCCGGTGCTTGAGGCGCTGGAGGCCGGCAAGATGATAGACAAGCTCTATATCGCGCGCGACCCGGACGGAACGCTCCGCCGCATCGCCGCCATTGCCCGCGAGAAGGGCGCGGCGGTGGTTGAGGTAGACCGCCGCAAGCTCGACGCGATGAGCCGCACGCGCTCGCATCAGGGCGTCATTGGCAGGCTTCCGGCAAGAGAGTACGCCGAGCTTGACGACATTCTTGCGGCCTGCGCGGCAAAGCCGAAGGACACGCCGCCCCTACTCGTCATATGCGACGGGGTGACCGACCCGAATAACCTCGGCGCGATAATCCGCTCTGCGGAGGCCGCCGGGGCGGACGGCGTGATCACCCGTGAGAGACGCGCGGCGGGGCTCACCGCCATGGTGAGCAAGGCGTCCGCCGGAGCGCTCGAGCATATACCGGTGGCGCGCGTCGCGAATATCGCGTCGCTTATCGAACGTCTGAAGGATGAAGGCTTCTGGATATTCGGAACGGCCGGCGGCGGCAGTACGCCGCTCTATGAGACCGACTTCAACACCCCCGCCGCGATAGTCGTCGGGGCGGAGGGAGACGGAGTGAGCCGGCTCGTGCTCGAACGGTGCGACTATACGGTGTCGATACCGATGCTCGGAAAGATGAGCTCGCTCAACGCGAGCGCGGCGGCGGCCGTCGTACTGTTCGAGGCGGTCCGTCAGCGCATGAAGAAGCAAGACTGATTAGGGCGGTGAATGCAGATGGATGACAAACGCAGAGATGCGGAGCGGGACAAATCCTCTCCGGAGGAGAGACGCGACCCCGCGAGCACTGCGGAGATACTTGCGGATATAGACAGGAGCGTGGAGGAGTACAGCTTCTCCATAGACGATATACTCGCGGAGTTCGGCGTCGAGCGCACGGCGGAGCCCGAGCCGGAGCCCGAACCCGAACCCGAGCCGGAGCCGCAGGTCCCGGCGTATGAGATGACGAGCGAGGAGCTCACCGATAAGCTCGGCGAGGTCGCGGCGAGGATGCAGGAGGAGCGCGAGGAGCAGAAGCTTCGCGAGACCGAGGAGCAGCTCCGCACCGAGAAGGAGGAGCGGGAGCGCGCCGAGGCCGAGCGCGAGCGGGAAAAGCGCGAAAGAGAGCTCGAGCTCGAGATAAAGCGGCAGGTGGAGTTTGCCGCCGACCACGTCACCGAGGAGCAGAACGAGTATCCCGCGGAGCCCGACCAGCGGGACGAGATGGGCAGGATACATATCTTCGAGGAGGAAAAGACCGAGGAAACGGAAAAGCGCCGCCGCTTCGGCGGGAAAAAGCGCGAGGACGAGGAGCCCGCCGAGCGCCGTACCGTGATGAAGGAGGCCAAGGCCGAGGAGGGAAAGAAGGTCTTCGGCGGTAAGCTGGAAGGGATCTTCGGCCACGACGCGGAGTTCCGTCCGCAGCTCCGCGGCGGAGACGTGAGCGAGGAAACATTCAAGCAGGAGCACGAGGAAAAGCTCCGCAAGCACCGCAGGAAGCGTCCCGAGCCGGAGGATACTGCGGCGGAGCCGTCCGAGACAGAGCCGGACATCGAGCCCGAGGAGGAAGTGAGCCTGCTTGTGAAGGAGCTCGGGCGGGGACGTCTGCGTCTCCTGACGGCGGCACTGCTGACGGTGCTCCTGGCGTTCATCGGCTTTGCGCCGTATATCGGCATCAACCTTCCCGCGATATTCACCTACGTCGAGAAGCCGTATATCTACATATTCTTCAACGTACTGCTTCAGGTAGGCGTCATGGCGCTCTGCTTTGAGACGACGGCGGCGGGAGTGCGCGATATAGCGACCCTCCGGCCGAATATGGAGAGCGTCGTAGTATTCGCGAACCTCACGTCGCTTATCTACCTGTTCTTCGTCGCGATAAAGCCGGAGTGGGGAGGATACTACGGGTTCTCGACGGTCGGCGCGGCGTCGATGCTCGCGGCGGCGTACTACTCGAGAAAACTCACTCTCGCGAAGCTCAAGAGCTGCCGCGCGGCGGCGGGAATGAGCCGCCCGTACATAATAGCGGCGGAGCCGGAGCTTTACGACGGAGAGGATACGGCGGTCAAATACCGCGCGCAGAAGCCGATAGGATTTGTGAACCGCCTCAACAGTCCCGACCACGCGAGGAAGGTTTGGCGCGTGACCGCGCCGATAGTCATCATAGCGTCTGTTGTCCTTGCGGCGGTGGCGAGCTTCGGCACCGGCGGCGGGACGAGGTTCGTGTGGTGCCTTGCCGCTATATCCGCGGCGGGCGCGCCGCTGTCGCTGATGATGCCGTTCTGCCTCGCGTTCTCACGCGCGGCAAAGCACCTCTACGGTCTCGGCGAGGCGATAACCGGCTGGGCGGCGGCGGAGAGTCTGAGCGGCGTCACGAACGTCGTCGTCACCGACCTTGACATATTCCCGCCCGGAAACACCGCCCTGAACGGGCTCAAGGTGTACCGGGGATACCCAAAGGACAAGGTCATAACCTACGCCGCGAGCCTGATAAACGCGTCCGGCGCGGCGATATCCCGTCCGTTTGCGGAGCAGCACAGCAATCAGACGCCCGAGCCGCTCATGAAGGTCCAGAACTTCAAGTTCTACGAGAACGGCGGCATCAGCGGCGAGATAGAGGGGAACATGGTCCTCGCGGGCAGCGCGACGTTCATGGTGCGAAACAACATCAGCATCCCCAAGGACGTCAGCGGAAAGACGAACGTGTTTATCGCCGTCAATCTCGATCTCGTCGGCGTGTTTGCCGTGAGCTACAACGCATCCGGCGCCGTGAAGCGCGGACTTGCGATGCTCACGCGGCAGCACCTCATGCCGGTATTCGCGACGCGGGACTTCAATATCACCCCGTCGATGATAGAGTCAAATTTCAGCGTCTCGACCGATACAATAGACTTCCCCAAGGAGGCGGAGCGGATAGCGCTCTCCGACCCGGACAGGCTGTTCGTCGGAAAGATCTCCGCCGTCGTCAGCCGCGAGGGACTGAAGCACTACGCCGAGTGTATCGCCTGCGCGCGGAACCTCCGGCGCGCGGTGCGCATATCGACGGGGCTCACGCTCACGTCGGTGGTGCTCGGCATGCTGATAATGTTCTATCTCTGCTTCACTCAGACCCCGACGGTCGCGACGCCGCTCAATCTCCTGCTCTATTCGATACTCTGGCTCATCCCCGGATTTATCGCTTCAAGGTGGGCGAGCGCTTAACGACAAAAACGCAAAAAGAGGCGGGATGCACTGCATCCCGCCTCTTTGATCTATTCTCAATTTATCAGCTCCGAATACTCCACCACGAGCTGCGGGAAGGCGGTGTCCGAGGCGAGAGTCTCCTGCGCGAGACGCGGCGTGTAGCCGGCGTTCTCGGGGGAGATGACGGCGGTGAGGACGCCGTGACCATCCTCCCGCATGAAGCGGAGATAGCCGGACGAGCGCGCGGCGAGCTCGCTTGCGAGCCGCAGCTCGAGCCCGCTCCCGACGGCGATGAACCTCCCGAGCGACTCCGGCAGCTCGAGCGCCTGCGAGAAGGCGTCCTCGTTGAAGAGCGGGGAGTCGCTTGCGGCGCGGATGCGGACCGTGCCGCCGAGACTTGCAAGCGAGAACCGCAGCGTCTCGCCGCCGCTCATCGCGAGCGCGCCGGTGAGGAGGCACGCGAGCAGTCTCTCCACCTCGCGCTCGGAGAAAAAGGCGGTGGATCTCAGAAAGCCTCCGTCCGCCATGGAGAGGCGGCGAACGCCGGAGCTTGCCATTATCCCGCGGCTTTCGTCGAAGAAGCGGCGGCAGAACTCGCCGATGTCGCCGCTCGTGACGTCCTTCGCGGGCTCGCGGCGGAGACAGTCGGAGAGCATGGTTATCTGCGTCCTGCGGCGGAAGAGCCGGAGTATTGTGAGGTCAAGACCCGTGAGAAGGGCGGGATCCTTCAGGCGTGCGTAGTTCTCCACACGCTCGCCGATGCCGAAGCACTGCTCGAGCATCAGGCCGATGTCGCGGTCGAGCTGTTCGCCGTAGGTCGAGAGCTCGTCCATAAGCGCTCTCTCGCGAGTGTCGCCGCCGCGGCGGAACACGACCGTCGTGGCGGGGCCGGGGTAGACGTCGAGCCGCCCGCGCTCGTCGCCGAGGGCGAAGTTAGTGAGGTGGACGGACGTGCCGGAGGCGAGGCTGAGGTCGGCGGCGGAGATGAGATCCTCGCCGATGATGTGCTCCACGCCGTAGCCGCTGAGGTCGAGCCCATCGGTAAACTCCCGGCAGGCTGGGTTCATGTATACGATGTGACCCGCGTAGAAGGAGAAGACGGGGTAGGGCTTTCCGTCGAACTCCTTTGCAAGGTCTCTCGGGGAAGATGGCATGAAAGATCACTCCTTGCCGCTTCGCAGACTTTGCTTACAGATAATAGTATAGCGCAAACGCCGAAAATTTCAAGAGCGGAGCCCGCGGAACGCCCGCAAAAAAGAAGTATATTGAAAAGCAAGATAAACTTTCCAAAAAACTCTTGTAACCCGCTTCCGTTTGATATATAATATACCTGTACAAAGGCGGATAATCAAACCGCATTGCGAAATAAGTTTTCGGGAGGATGTTGCAAAATGAGCATCAAAATCGGAATCAATGGTTTTGGCCGCATAGGTCGTCTCGTCTTCCGCGCGAGCCTCGATCATCCGAATGTTGAAGTCGTCGGCATCAACGACCTCATCACCTCGGATTACATGGCTTACATGCTGAAGTATGACACCATCCACGGCCGCTTCAACGGAACGGTCGATTACACCGACCATTCCATCATCGTCAACGGTCACGAGATCGCTGTCTTCAGCGAGCGTAACCCGGCGGATCTGCCCTGGGGCAAGGTCGGCGCTGAGTACGTCGTCGAATCGACCGGCCTCTTCCTCACCAAGGAGAAGGCTCAGGGCCATATCGACGCCGGCGCCAAGAAGGTCGTCATGAGCGCTCCTTCTAAGGACGACACTCCCATGTTCGTCATGGGCGTCAACAACACCACCTACACCACCGACATGAACTTCGTCTCGAACGCGAGCTGCACCACCAACTGCCTCGCCCCGATAGCGAAGGTCCTGCATGACAACTGGGGTATCACCGACGGTCTTATGACCACCGTTCACTCCACCACCGCTACCCAGAAGACCGTTGACGGCCCGTCCGCCAAGGACTGGCGCGGCGGCCGTGCCGCTTCGGGCAACATCATCCCGTCCTCGACCGGCGCCGCCAAGGCTGTCGGCAAGGTCATCCCGAGCCTCAACGGCAAGCTCACCGGTATGTCGATGCGTGTTCCGACCCTTGACGTCTCCGTCGTTGACCTCACCGTCAACCTCGCGAAGCCCGCGAAGTATGACGAGATCTGCGCCGCGATGAAGGCCGCCTCCGAGGGCGAGCTGAAGGGCATCCTCGGCTACACCGAGGAGGACGTCGTCTCGAGCGACTTCATCGGCGATCCGCACACCTCGATCTTCGACAAGAAGGCCGGCATCGCTCTGACCGACACCTTCGTCAAGGTCGTCAGCTGGTACGACAACGAATGGGGTTACAGCAACAAGGTCGTCGATCTCATCGAGTATATGTATACCGTCGACCATAAGTAAGCCTTACGCTAAGCAAAAAGAGCCGCCCGCACGGGCGGCTCTTTTATTTCGCCTTCGCGGCTTTTGAATGTGCGGGAGCGTGACCGTCCCGGGAAATGTAAAGCAACCGGCTTGTCAACACATGTATAAGCGACAAGCTGAACGCTTTACATTTTCCTTTGAGAGCAAAGTCCGCCCGGCGCCGATACCTCATTGAAAACCGCGTGGAAGAATGCTATAATGATCGTATCAGCGATAACCGTTTTTTTTGGAGGAAACCGATATGCGCGGTAAATTCATAGTCTTTGAAGGGCCGGACGGCTCCGGCAAGACGACGCAGCTGCGTCTGCTCGCGGAGCGGCTCGCGGCGGAGGGAGTCTCCGCTGCCTCGGAGCGTGAACCCACCGGCAGCGCCCTTGGTTCGCTCGTGCGGGAGATACTTTCGGGCAGGCGTGTCTGCGAGCCGCAAACGCTCGCGCTGCTGTTCTCGGCGGACCGCTCGGAGCATATCGGCGACATGCTCCGGCTCCTCGACGAGGGAAAGCACGTGCTCTGCGACAGGTACGTCTTTTCGAGCATAGCGTATCAGGGTCTCGACCTGCCGACCGAGTGGGTGGCGGAGGTGAACCGTCCGAACACCGAGCGCCTCATGCCGGACGCCGTGGTGTACATCGACCTTGACGAGCGCGCCTGCATGGAGCGCATCACGCGCGGGCGCGACGCCGTAGAGGAGCTGTTCGAGACGCGGGAGAGGATAAAGCGCGTGCGCAGCAACTACGAGTATGCCTTTGACCGCCTGCCGCCGGAGAGACTTTTCCGCATAGACGGCGCGCGGACACAGGAGGAGGTCGCGCGCGACATTTACGGCTGTGTGCGTCCGCTCCTTGCGGAGAGGTGATATTTCCCGGGAAAGCGGCGTCGCAAGCGGGGGTTATACGACCGAAGCCGGCGTTTCGCCGGCTTTTCTGCTGTCCGCGCCGGAAAACGAAACGCGCGAAGTTTCCGCGCGCCGGATAAATCAGGCTCCGAAATGTTGATTTTTTTGTCTGATGGTGTATAATTAAAATAGGATGTAATTTGTGCCCGGCGGCGGAGAGTATTCCGCGCCGTATGAAATAAATCTGGGACTACGGGAGGATATGCGGCCTATGAAGTGCGAACAGTGCGGAGCGGAGATAAAGAGCGGCGAGATATTTTGCAGAGTGTGCGGCGCGCGGGTACCCGCGTCCTCCGCGTCCACCGCGGAAAAGGAAGCGCCGCCGGTGAAGGAATCGGCCGAGGCCGCGCCCTCCGCCGCTACGCCGCAGGAGAAGGAGCGTCCGCGCGCCGAGACCTCGGGGCGCGAGGGAACGCGGATCCGGGGAAAAAAGAGCGCCGCGGGCAAACCTGCTCGGCAGGAGAAGAAGCCGAAAAAGAAGTTCATCTTTATCGGCGCGGCGGCGGTCGCCGCAGTCGTGGTGATCATAGTCGTGCTGGCGCTGATATTCGGCGGCGGACGCGGCTCGGCAATGCGCCTCGACCCCGAGCGTCCGTTTGCCGTGATGTATGACAACAACGCCATCGTGTACGACGCGGAGGGAGGAGCGCTCCTCAACGTCGAACACGGCGTGGATGGCGTCGTCACGAGCGTGTGGAACGGCACGATCGTCCTCGACCGAGGCAGAGTGAGCGCGTGGAACGCCGGCGGAGACACCGTCTATCGCGACGGAGAATACCTGAACGCGAGCGCGGCGGTCATAAGCGCGAACGGCGAGGTGCTGGAGTTCACCGACCTGAACGACGGCGAGAACGAGGGAATGGTTCGGTTCGCGGGAGACGCCGCCGACAAGCTCGGCGACCTTCACGTCGTTGACGGAACGGTCGCGATGAGTCCGGACGGCAGCCGCGCGGCCTACAATATATTCGACGCGGCTTCCGACGCGGAGCATTCGATGCTCGGCGAAACGGGCGAGAAGGGCGAGCGCCTGCTCGACTGTGAGAGGATATACGCCCTCTCGAACGACGGCGCGTATGTGTACTTTGAGAACAACGGCAGGTTCTACGTCGAGAAGGACGGCGAACGCACCCGCCTCTGCGAGCTTACCGACCTCAAGCTGCCGATAGTGATGAATTCCGTCGGCGACGAGATAATTTTTGCCACCTATTCGGACGGGGTACACTACGTCCACGGCGGCGTGAACGACAAGATCTCCGGCGTCGGAGACCTCGAGGTGTACGGCCCGGTGCAGTTCGCATCCGAGCGCCGCGCGGAGGACACGGTCTCCGTCGCCCGCACCGAGACGTTTGCGGGCTCGGTGCTCATGCTCGGCGACATGCTCTACGGCGTCGAGCCCGAGACCTTCAAGACGACGATGATAGACTACTGCCTCTCCGCCGCCGCCACGGAGGACGGAAAGCGCCTCGCGTATGCGGACGTGAACGGCAGGCTGCACCTTGTCACCGACCCGTGCGGCGAGCGGAAGGACACCGTGACCACGCCGGACGAGCGCGCGACCGCCGTATACGCCAACAGCGACCTCAGCGAGATTTATTTCACGAACGTCCGCGACGAGCTGTGGAGGCTCAGCGGTGGCCGCACCGAGATGGTCTCCGCAGACGTCGGGAACCTGTGCCTGAGCGGCGGGGGAGAGCTCTACTTCCTGTACGACGGCGTGGTGCTCTGCCGCGCGGACGGCACCGACCGCGTGTCGCTTGAGAGGACGGACGGGTTCGTGAGCATAGAGAGCGTGCCGCAGGGCGTCGTCGTCCACCTTGCGGGCGACACGGCGAAGTATTTCCGCGACGGCGCGGCCGAGGGTAAGACCCTCGCAAAGAGCGGCCCGGCGGCGGGAAGCTCCGCCGCGGGCGAGCCCTCCGCGCCGGCGTCCGCAGCGGCGACGGTGTCGAGTACAGAGCCGAGCGCACTTCCGACGGGAGACGCGAGCATGGAGCCTTCCGCCGAGGAAAGCGGCGAACCCACGCGATAAACCTTCATATCATAATATAAGCACACCGAAAAGGAGGAGAGAACACCGTGAAGACAGAGTACGGATCTTTCATATCGCCGGCGGACGGCATAGTTATTGCGACGCTGACGGTACTGCCGGACGGAGAGCCGAAGGGAGTCGTCCAGCTCGCGCACGGCATGGCGGAGCACAAGGAGCGCTACCTGCCGTTCATGAAGTATCTCGCGTCGAAGGGCTACCTCTGCGGGATAAACGACCACCGCGGCCACGGAAAGAGCATCCACGCCGAGCCGGGCTACTTCGGCGAGAACGGCGGCTCCGCGCTCGTCGAGGACATGCACAAGCTCACCTCCATACTGAAGCGCGGGCATGAGGATCTGCCGTTCTTCCTCTTCGGGCACAGCATGGGGTCGCTCGCGGTGAGGGCGTACACGAAGAGGTACGACAGCGAGCTCGACGGACTCGTCGTCTGCGGATGTCCCTCCGGCAACCCGGCGGCGAACGCCGGTCTGAAGCTCGTTCGGACGATCTCGAAGGTCAAGGGCGGACATGCGTACAGCAAGTTCGTGGAAAACCTCGCGGGCGGCGGCTTCAACAAGCGCTTTGAGAACGAGGGGAGCTCCGCCGCGTGGCTGAGCGTGAACGTCGAAAACCGGAAGGCGTTCGAGGCCGACCCGCTCTGCGGCTTCACCTTTACCCTCAACGGCTACGAGGCGCTGATGTGGCTGATGTGTGAGACCTACTCGAAGAAGGGCTGGGCGATGAAGAATGTCGGTCTGCCGATACTCTTCGTCTCCGGCGCGGACGATCCGTGCGGCATCAGCCCCGAGAAGATAAGGGAGGCGGCGGAGCACATGGAGTCGCTCGGGTACAAGCTTCCCACCGTTAAGCTCTGGGACGGCATGCGCCACGAGATACTGAACGAGACCGACCGCGAGCAGGTGTACGAGTACGTCTGCGGCACCTTCGACGTCTGGGCGGAGAAGAAGTAACAAAAATAGAACAGAAGGAATATCCTGCCACAGACGGCGCTTTGCCGTCCGCGGCAGGATATTTGTCTTGAGGGCGGGAACAATAACCGAAAGACGGCGCCGTCCGTCCCGGCCGCCCGGCGCTCCGGGCGGCGCGCGGACGCCTGCAAAATCGTGGGAGGGAGACCATGCGTGTCGCGGTAGAGGGCGAAGGGAAGGATCGGTTCATAGAGGAAGCCCGCCGCAGGCTCGGCCTGAGGGACGTCGAGTTCTGCGGCGGGCAGGACAGGCCGGACGCTCTGCTGCTCCTCGGCAGCGGCGGCGGACCGGAGTGCGGCGCGGAGGTGGCGGTGCTCCCCGGCGACGCCGCGCCGGTGAAGGCGCGGTGCGCCGTGAGCTACGGCATGAGCCCGAAGGACACCGTGACCGTTTCGAGCGTGGGGGACAGACAGCTCCTCCTCTCGGTGCAGCGGGAGTTTGAAACCCTCGGCGGCGGGCGGGTGCTGATACAGGAGTTCCCGCTCGACTGGGAGATGTCGCCCCACAGCGCTCTGCCTATAGCGGCGCTCGGCCTTATAACGGGAGAGCTCGGAGAGGCGGTTTACGCCGCGCCGTAGAGAGCTTCCTCGGCGGACTCCTCGCACTCGCGGCGGGTGTCCCCGCTGCAAACGAAGCGTCCGCGCAGATATGCCTCGTAGTGACCGTTCACGTTCCTGATGCTTATGACTTCCGCCATTTTCCTTATCTCCTTTCCGAGACGTATGCGTCTGATGCCGACTGTGAGCTGATATGCCGCCATTGGCAGCGTGACTAAGAGAAGCGTCGCGTCGATGTGACCGTCCGAGCCGCCCGCCGCTATTGTCGCCAGTACCGAGACGGCGAGGAGGGCAAGCCCGAGCGCGATGTCGCGCTTTGCCTGTTTCATTCTCTCAACCTCCTTTGTGACTCTATCATAGCAGAGCGGATGTCCCAAAAAACGGACTTCCAAAAAACTTTTCTGAAAAATCCGAAAAAATTTTCGATACATAAGAACCGCCGTTTCCTCCGCGCCGGGACGCGGATAATATTGACTGCGCAGGGGTTCAGTGGTAAAATAAACAGAGCGACACGGTCGGATACTCTATTCGGAGGTGTATTATGGCTGACGCAAAGAAGTATCTTACGGCGGAGTACAGGGAAAAGACGTGGGTGATATGCGAGTCCTTCCTTGACGATATGTTCCTGCTCGAAGGCGAGGACGCCGCGCTGCTTATCGACACCGGCACCGGCATCGGCGACCTGAAAGGGTACGTCGAAACGCTCACCGACAAGCCGGTGACGGTCGTGCTCACCCACGGACACGTTGACCACGCGGGCGGCGTGCGGCAGTTCGATAAGGTGTGGGTCCACTCGGACGACTTCGAGGCGGTGCGCACTCTTACGGTCGAGGCGCGGCGCGGCTACGCCGCAAACTTCCTCGGCTCGCTTCCTCGGAACATCGAAAAGCCGTCGTTTGCCCTTGAGGACATAACCGATTACTCGCGGGACCTTCCCGAACTGCTTCCGCTCGAGGACGGACATGTCTTCGACCTCGGCGGACGGAAGGTGGAGGTCATACACACGCCCGGTCACACGCCGGGCGAGGTCGTGCTTATCGACCACGGTGCGCGCATACTCTTTTCGGGGGACGCGGCAAACCCGAACCTCCTCATGAACTTCCCGAACTGCCCGCCGATAGAGACGGCGCTTCGCGCGCTTCTCCGCGTACAGGCGCGGGAGAGCGAGTTTGACGCGAACTTCAACGGCCACATCCCCGTAATAGACGGGAAGACATGGCCGCTTCCCGACGGCGTCCTCAGCGACTGCATAGAGTGCATGAAGGGCGTCATGGACGGCTCCGTTCCGCTCGAGACGGCGCCGGGGATGTTCGGACGCGCTCCGCGCACCGTCGCGAAGTACGGCAAGGTCATGATAAGCTGCGACCCGAACAATATCTATATAAAGGACTAGACTGTATGCAGGCTGTTGTCGGTGGCATAAATACGAATTACGCGGTCGCGGGCGAGGGTGAACCGCTCGTGCTCCTGCTTCACGGATGGGGCTCGAGCCTCGAGCTGTACCGCCCGACGGTGGCGGTGACGGCTGAGAAGTACCGCACGGCGGCGCCCGACTTCCCGGGCTTCGGAGGCTCGTCCGAGCCGCCGGAGGCGTGGCGCGTGGACGACTACGCGGACTGGACGGAAAAGCTCGTCGCGTTCCTCGGGGCGGAGCGGGTCATAATCTTCGGACACAGCTTCGGGGGACGGGTCGCGATAAAGCTCGCGAGCCGCGAACATATTCCGTTCACGCTCGAACGGCTCGTACTTATCGACAGCGCCGGCATCATCCCCGAGAAGAGCGCGGGCGACAGGTTGAAGGCAAAGCTCTACAAGGCGGGGCGGTCGGTTATGACCTCCGCGCCGATGAAGAAGCTCTTCCCGGGCGCGGTGGAGAGTATGCGGCGGCGCGTTGGCTCCGCCGACTACAACGCGGCCTCTCCGCTGATGCGGCGGGTGCTCGTGAACACCGTAAACGAGGACCTCACTTCGCTGCTTCCGCTGATAAAGGTCCCGACGCTCCTTGTATGGGGCGAAAACGATACCGCGACGCCTCTCTCGGACGGAAAGACGATGGAACGCCTTATTCCGAACGCGGGACTCGTTACGCTGAAGGGCGCGGGGCACTACTCGTTCCTTGACGACAGGTACACATACGAGAGGGTCATAAGATCCTTTCTGAAGATAGGGATGGCATAGATGGTTTTGACGGTTTATATCCTCGCTGCCGTTATCTGGGCGATAACGGCGTATGAGACGCTCCGGCACGAGCTCCACATGTTCCAGCAGAGCGGCTACAAGATAAAGACATACTTTTTGCGGACGTGCGAGAAGCCGAAGGCTTTCCTTCCGTATCCGCTGCTTGTGGCGGCAAACCTCGCGGCGCTCGTGGTATACCGCTATGGATACGGCGTCTTCGGCGTCATGGCCTCGGCGCTCGCGTGCGGGATATTCGCGTTCTTTATGCTCCCGAAGCCCGCAAAGAAGCCGCTCGTGTGGACGGCGCGCGTGAAGCGCCTCGCCGCGGTCTGCGGCGTGCTGCTCATAGCGGCGGCGCTGCTTCCGGCGTTCCTCCTGCCGAGGTACGCGGGGGAGTTGTGGAGCGGCCGCGCACACTTCATCTGCGCTTTTGTGACGGCGCTCACGCCGTGCGTCGTCTCGCTCGGGTGCGTAATAAACTCCCCGATGGAGAAGTCGATAAACAACAAGTACATCAACGAGGCGCGGAGTATCCTTGCGGATATGCCCGGTCTCACAGTCGTCGGCGTCACCGGCAGCTACGGCAAGACGAGCGTGAAGAACTACCTCGCGGCGCTCCTCTCCGCTAAGTACAACACCCTCGCGACGCCGGAGAACTACAACACGACGCTCGGCGTCGTCCGCACCGTCCGCGAGAGGCTGAAGCCCACGCACGAGGTATTCGTCTGCGAGATGGGCGCGCGGCACGTCGGAGACATTCGGGAGATATGCGAGCTCGTGCATCTCGACTGCGGCATCATCACCGCCGTCGGCGAACAGCACCTCGAGACCTTCGGCTCGCGGGAGAACATCCGAAAGACCAAGTACGAGCTTGCGGACGCGATACCGCCCGACGGCGGGCTCTTTATCAACATAGACAGCGACGGCATCTCCGCCGAGCCTCCGAGGCACAGACACTTCACCTACGGCCTCGGCGAGGGCGCGGAGTGGCGCGGGGAGGTCATATCCGTCTCCCGGAAGGGGAGCGCGTTCCGCGTTATCTCGCCGGACGGGGAGACGGCGGAGTTCGAGACGCCGCTTATCGGCGCGCACAACGTCCAGAACCTCGTGGGAGCCATAGCCTGCGCGTATTCGCTCGGCGTCCCGCTCGAGGACATGCGCCGCCCGCTGCGGCGGCTCGAGGCGGTCGAGCACAGGATGCAGCTCATCCCGCGCGGAGACGTCACCGTCATAGACGACGCATACAACTCCAACCCCGCCGGCGCGGCCGTCGCGCTCGAGACGCTGGGACTTTTCGAGGCGCAGAGGATACTTGTCACGCCGGGAATGGTCGAGCTCGGCGAGCGCGAGAAGGAGCTGAACCGCGAGCTCGGCGAGCGCGCCGCCGCGCACTGCGACGCTGTCGCGCTCGTCGGCGCGAACCGCGCGGCGCCGATAAAGGAAGGACTTCTCGCCGCGGGCTTCGACGAGAATAAGATATACGTCGCGTCCACGCTTGACGACGCGATGAAGTGGGTCTACGCCCTTCCGGGCGCGGAGAAGGTCATCCTCCTCGAGAACGACCTGCCGGACAACTACTGATGAGAGGTGCAGCATGAACATACGAGTCGGACTTTTCTTCGGAGGCAAGAGCGTCGAGCATGAGGTCTCGGTCATAACCGGCCTGCAGGCCGCGCAGAACATAGACCGCTCGCGCTTCGACGTGATACCGATCTACATCACAAAGCAGGGAGAGTTCTACACCGGCGACGAGGTGGGGAGGATAGAGAGCTACCGAGACATTCCCACGCTGCTCCGCCGTTCGACGAGGATAACCCTCGTAAACGACAACGGGCGTGTCTGGATGGTGCGCTATCCCGCAAAGCGCTTCGGTTCGAGCATCGTGGGCGAGCTCGACGTCGCCCTGCCCGCCGTCCACGGCACGAACGGCGAGGACGGGACGCTCCAGGGCTTCTTTAACCTCATAGGGCTGCCCTGCGCCGGGTGCGACATACTTTCAAGCGCCGTCGGGATGGACAAATTCGTGCAGAAGTGCATCCTGAAGGAGTGCGGCATACCCGTCCTCGATGCTCTGCGGCTCCGCTCCGGCGACAAGGAAGCCGCGGAGAAGATAGAGGCGAAGTTTGGCTACCCCGTCATAGTCAAGCCGATAAACCTCGGCTCGTCGGTGGGAATAAGCGTCGCGCACGACCGTGCGGGGCTTGAGGACGCGCTTGAGCTCGCGGAGACCTTCTCGGAGCATTTGCTCGTCGAGCCCGCAATAGAGGAGCTTGTCGAGATAAACTGCGCCGTCCTCGGCGACGCGAACGGCGCCGTCGCGAGCGAGTGCGAACGCCCGCTCGGCGCGGACGAGATACTGTCCTACGAGGACAAGTACGTCGGCGGAGGGAAAAAGACCTCCGGCGCGTCAAAGGGAATGGCGACGCTCGGGCGCGAGCTCCCCGCGAAGATCCCGGACGCCATGCGGGACGAGATACGCTCGCTTGCGCTCCGCGCGTTCGAGGCGCTGGGCTGCAGCGGCGTCGCGCGCATTGACTTCCTGCTCGACGGCAGAGAGAAGAAGATATATTTAAACGAGTTCAACACGATACCCGGCTCGCTCGCGTTCTACCTCTTTGAGGCGGCGGGGATGAGCTATCGGGACATGCTGACGCGGCTTATCGGCATGGCGCTCGACCGCGCCCGCCGCGAGCAGAACATCACGTATTCGTTTGACTCCAACATCCTCTCCTCTGCAAGCCTCGGAGGCGCGAAGGGGAGTAAAGGAGCGAAGCGCTAAAGCGTTTCGCGGGAAATTTCGCGAGGAACACACGAAAAAGCACACCGCAAAACATTTGTTTTGCGGTGTGCTTTTTTGACAGATGTTTTTTCAATTCGGCTTTATATTTGAAATATAGAAGCTTTGTGCGCTTTGGCAAAGTCAGCACGGCGGAATGTCGTTCTCCGCGGGGCGGAGCTCGAGGTCGTAGCGCTCTATCTTATAGTTGAGCCGTTCGAGCGCCGACTGCATGTCGGCTATCCGCTCCATGAGCCGCGCCCGCTGTTCGACGAGTATGTCGCGCCGCTCGCCCGCGGTCTGCTCGCCCTCGCGGAAAAGCGAGACGTAGCGGACGAGCGCTTCTATCTGCACTCCCGCGCCGCGCATGCACTTAGCAAGCTCTATCCAGCGGCAGTCCGCCTCGCTGTAATCCCGTATGCCGCCGGAGGTGCGGCGCACGTCCGGGATAAGCCCTATTCGCTCGTAGTAGCGGAGCGTGTCCGGCGAAAGGCCGTACTTTTTGGATACTTCCGCAATAGTCATCTGTGTTATACCTCTTTGCAAGAATATTTCGCTTTGCCGCGCCGGGACTTTTTCCGCACGCGGCCTTCTTTCTTATTCGCCGAAGAGCGCGGCGGCGGCGCGCATGTTCTCGCGCACCGAGACGCCGAACGGACACCGCTCCTCACAGGATCCGCACTCGACGCACTCGCCCGCCTTGTGGTCGAGAAGTGCGTAGTGGCCGCGAACCGAAGGCTCGTCGCTCCGCCGCGCGAGGTCGTAGTACTTCGTCACCGTGGCGACGTCAATACCGACGGGGCAGGGAGCGCAGTGCGTGCAGTAGAGGCACCGTCCCTGCCAGTTCACGCGCGGGAAGCCGGAGAGGGCGGCGGCGTAGTCGCGCTCCGCGTCCGGCGTGACTTCGTAGGCAAAAGAGGCGGCGAGCTGCTCCGCGTCCGCCGCGCCGGAGAGGATGCACGCGACCGCCGGGCGCGTCAGCGCATAGTGGATGCACTGCGCGACGGTGAGCGGCGTACCGGCGGGGGAGTCGTCCCCGAGAAGGAGACCGCCCGCGAACGGCTTCATCACCGTCACGCCGACGCCGAGACGTTCGCATTCGCTGTACAGCTCGGCGCGCTTGGGCTCGAGAGCCATCGATTCCTTGTCGAACTTGTAGTCCCACACAACCTCGCCGGAGGGAATGAGGTCGTAGGCGGGGTTCACCGAGAACATCAGCACGTCGATAATGCCGCTTCGCACGGCGGCGAGGGAGGTGTCCGGGTCGTGGCTGCTCATGCCTATCGCGCGCACCTTTCCCTCGCTCTTGAGCTTGAGAAGGTACTGCGGCATACCGTGCTCGAGGACGGCGGACCAGTCGTCCGCATCGTCTACGAAGTGTATCATAGCGACGTCTATGTATCCGAACTTCCGGAGCAGGTCGTCGAATGCGGGGACGGCCTCGCCGAGCTCGCGCGTGCGCTTGTACTGTCCGTCGAGCCACGCCGAGCCGAAGTGTCCCTGAATGACGAACTTCTCTCTCCGTCCCTTCAGCGCGGCGGCGAGTCGCTCACGCGCGCCGGGGTCGGGAGTGAACAGGTCTATGTAATTTGCGCCGTTCTGCTCCGCGAGGTCTATCATTGCTTTTACGCCCGCCTCGTCCAGATGGACGAACGCCTCGCAGCCGAGACCTATTTCGCCGACGGATATGCCGGTCCTTCCGAGCTTTCTCGTGTTCATATCATTACCTCCGAATATGTGTGTTTCAGCCTGTGACACAAGTATATACCTTGGAGCGGACTCTAAGTCAAGTGATATTTGCATCGTAGAGGGGAAATACGGCATAAGCTGCCGCAGAACGTCGTTTTTTGATAGACTTGAGCGGCGCGGACAATTCTGCCCGCACCGCTCGATGTTATGGGAAACGTATATGGAAGTCAGCTGAAAAATGCGCTATACCCGTTCCTCGCAGTGTAGCCTCCGCATAAGCCGCGCGGCGGCGTCTTCCTCAAGAAAGCGCACAAGCGCCGAGGCGCTTTCCCGAGTGAACGCACCTCTCGGGACACGCTCCGCGAGGCGCATAAGCGCCGCGTCGCCGAGGAACGGCGCGAGCGCTAGGACGTCGTCCGGCGTGACGGCGCCGCAGACGCTTCCCGCGAGGCGGTCCGCCTGCTCCGCGCGGAGCAGCGGCGCGACTTCGATGAGCTCCCGAATGTCGAGCGCCGGCGCGCGTCCCGCCTCGGCGTCCGAGACTATCTCCGCCGCGCGGCGGCTGCCGAGGATATCCTCTATCGACGTTCCGAGCAGAGCCGCGAGCGCGCCGAGCGTCGAGGCGTCGGGACAGCTCAGGCCGTCCTCCCAGTTTGAAACGGTGTCTGCGCTTATACCGAGGACTTCCGCGAGCCGCGCCCGCGTGGCGCCCTTCGACTTCCGTAGGCGCGCGATGTTCGCGCCTGTCCTGTGCATATCGAGAAGCGGCCCGCTCTCTTTCTTTCGTACCCGAAGAGAGAACATCTCATTCCTCCTCTCCGTCGCCGGTGACGCCCTCGATGAGCCACTTTTCAAGGAGGTAGCTGTCTATAAACGGCATGAGCGGAGCCGCGCCCTTGAGGCCGTGCTTCTTTATATACTTTGCCGCAAGCTCCGTTACCGTCTCCTCCGAGAGAAACGGAGCTATGCCCGAAAGCTCCGAGAGGTCGTCCCCGTCGGCGTACATCCTTCGCGCAAGCCCATCCAGCGCTTCTTCGGGGGCGAAGGGCGCAAGAGCGGCGAGGGCGCCGAGGTCTGCTTCGCCGTCCTTTGACGGGCGCTCGAGGAGCGCCGCTATAGCTTTTTCAGAGAGGAACGGAGCAAGCCCCGCGAGCTGCGAGAGTCCGACCGAGCCCACGGCCTCCGCCGCCTCGAGCGCTATGCGGTCGAGCGTCTCGGTTTCGAGGAAGGGCGCGAGCGCCGTGACGGGACCGAGGTCTGTCCAACCGCCGGAGAGCTTTTCCGCCGCTTTTTTCAGCGCCTCGTCGCTCATAAACGGCGCGAGCGCCGCGATGTCTTCTCCGCTTGCCGCTTCGCCGCCGTCTATCGCTTTTTCTACGAGCATATCCACAAACTTTTCACTGAGGAACGGCGCGACCTCCGCCACCGACGAGAGCGGGAATTTTCCCGTGAGCTTCAGGGAGACGTCCGGCTCGTCGCCTGCGTCCGTCTTGTCGTCCGTGGTGTTGACCGTGAAGACCGCGACGCGGGGATCGTCGTTTTCTTTGTCCGCCGCGGAATGCTTTTCCATCGCCTCGTCCTGCGCGACGAGCTCCGCCGCGCGGCGGTTGCCGAGTATCTCGTCTATCGAGACGTCGAGCAGCTCCGAGAGTTCGCCCAGCTTGGATATGTCGGGACAGCTCTGTCCGCGCTCCCAGTTAGACACCGCCTGGAAGCTTATACCGAGCGCGTTTGCAAGCTGCATCTGCGTCATGCCCTTTGCCTTCCGCGCCCGCATAATGTTTGCGCCTATTTTCATCATGTCAAATGTCGGCATTGTCATTACCTCTTTCGTTTTAAGTGTCCCTGCCGGCCGGCCTCGGTTTGGCTTTATTATAGCCCGGCGCGCGGAATACGTCAAACAAGCGGTGCTTTAGCGGGAGACTTCCGCCGCCTCAACCACGCCTTGAGCTGTGATAAATCGCGGGAATACGGGCAAGATACCGAAAAAGACCGTGCTTCGGAGGTGCAAGATGAAGAACAACCGGCTTGGGCGCAGGAGCGTCGTTCGGATAGTGAGCTTTGTCACGGCGGGGATACTGGTGCTCGCGGGCTTCCTTGTGAAGAACTATCTGGAAAAGGAACGGTATAAAGCACAGCTTGAGGTGAGCTATCAGCACTACTTTGACGAGCTCGCGGAGGCGATGCGCGGTATTTCGGACGCACTGCAAAAGAGCCGCTACTCCAATTCGCCGGCGATGGCGGCGTCGCTTGCAAACGAGGTGACGCGCGAGGCGTCCGCCGCACAGTCGGCGATGAGCGGGCTGCCGTTTGCGAATATCGAGCTTGAGAAAACCGCAAAATTTCTCTCGCAGGTCGGCGACTTCGCATACTATCTCACGCGAAGGGACGCGGCGGGCGAGGGGATAACCGACGGAGAGCGGCAGTCGCTCCGCGAGCTTACCGAAACGGCGTACTCCCTCGCGGCGTCTATGGACGAGCTGTACTACGCCGTCGCGGAGGGGTCGATGAGCGTCACCGGCGCGATAGAGGGCGAGTCGCGGGACGAGAGCGGTCTCGGCGGCATAGCGGACACGCTCGCGGAGATGGAGACGCAGTTTCCCGAGTACGCGAGCCTCATCTACGACGGGCCGTTCAGCGAACACATCCTGTCGCGGGAACCGGTGTTTCTCGCGGGGCTCGGCGAAGTGACGGTCGAAGCGGCGGCGGAGACGGCAGCAAAGGCGGGCGGCTTCGAGGCGCGCGAGCTGACCTTTGAGGGAGAGAGCGCCGGGACGGTGCCCGTGTACTCCTTCAGCGCGGAGCGGGACGGCGCCTCGTGGTACTTCGACGTGACGAAGACGGGCGGCGTCCTCATCGAGATGTACTCGTCTTATTTGCCGAATGAGACCGAGATGGAGGCGGAGGAGTGCGTAGCGCGGGCGAAGGACTGGCTTGCGGCGCTCGGCCTGGACAGCATGACGGAGAGCTACTACTTCCGGCGGGACGGCGTTGTCACGGTAAACTTTGCCGCAAGCGAAAACGGCGTCGTCTGCTACCCCGACCTCGTCAAGGTGTCGGTCGCGGCGGACACCGGAACGGTCGTCGGCATGGAGGCGCGAGGCTACGTTATGAACCACACGGCGCGCGACCTGCCGCCGGTTCGGGTGAGCGAGGAGGCGGCGCGCGCCGCTCTCTCGCCGGAGGTCACCGTTGAAAGCGCGCGCCTCTGCGTGATACCGTCCGCCGGAGAGTACGAGCGGTTCTGCCATGAATTCCTCTGTTCGGACAGCTCGGGACGGCGCGTGCTGATATACGTGAACGCCGAGACCGGCGTCGAGGAGCAGATACTGATACTGCTCGAGAGCGAGGACGGCACCCTCGCGATTTAAGAATAGCGTTTTCTCTCCCGGGAAATACTTCTATCAGCCGGTTGAAAACGACCGTCCGACGGGACGAGCCGGCGGACGGAGAGTCGGGGGAGGAAACGCTATGCAGACAAAGGTCGAGATTTGCGGGGTCAACACCTCAAAGCTCAGGGTGCTGTCGGGAGAGGAGACGGATAGACTTTTGAAGGCGGCGCAGGCGGGCGACCGCGCCGCGCGGGAGGAGCTCATCTCCTGCAACCTGCGGCTCGTGCTGTCGGTCATACAGAAGTTCGCGGGCAGGGGAGAGAACGCGGACGATCTCTTTCAGGTGGGCTGTATCGGACTCATAAAGGCGATAGATAATTTCAACACGGAACTCGGGGTCAAGTTCAGTACCTACGGCGTTCCGATGATAATAGGCGAGATACGGCGCTATCTCAGGGACAACTCCAGCCTGCGGGTCAGCCGCTCGCTTCGCGATACTGCGTACAAGGTCCTCTCCGCGCGGGAAAAACTCCAGAGCGCGGGCGGACGAGAGCCGACGGTCGATGAGATCTCGAAGGAGCTCGGCATACCTCGGGAGGACATAGTGTTCGCCATGGACGCGATAGTCGACCCGGTGTCGCTCTACGAGCCGGTCTACTCGGACGGCGGGGACGCGATATGCGTCATGGATCAGGTGCGCGACACCAAGAACACCGACGAGAGCTGGACCGAGCATATCGCTTTAAGTGAGGCGATGCGGAAGCTCGGCGACAGGGAGCGGATGATCCTCTCGATGCGCTTCTACGACGGCAAGACGCAAATGGAGGTCGCGCGGGAGATAGGCATTTCGCAGGCGCAGGTCTCGCGCCTCGAAAAGAACGCAATAGCGCAGATGAGGAAGTATCTGTAAAAATCGCGGCAGGAAAGAGGCGGGCGCGTCGGCGTCCGTCTCTTTCCTGCTATGTATTGAAAACCAACAAAGAAGGTGATAAAATACAGTTAAACAGTACCGATTTTCTCGGAACGGAGGGACAACAATGAAAAAGAACATCCGTATACATAAGGCGGAGCCGAACACGGGCGCGCTTGACTTCTCGCACCTTCTCGACGCACCCGCCGGGAAGCACGGCTTTGTCTCCGCGCGGCGGGGGCATCTGTACTTTGAGGACGGGACGCGGGCGAGGTTCATCGGCTTCAACATCGCCGCGCGCTCGAATATGCCCGACCACGAGACGGCGGAGAAAATGGCGGCGCGGTTTGCGTCGATGGGCGTCAATATCATACGCCTTCACGCGGCGGACAACGTGATAACGGACGGCCCTACCGACTGGAGCTGCTCGAGGGAAGCGCCGCTCCTTGACTACGAGAGTGGCTCGTCGCGCAAATTCCACCCGGAGGGACTTGACCGCTTCGACTACCTGTTCGCAAAGCTGAAGGAGCGGGGGATATACCTCCATATAGACACGCTCGTGGCGCGGAGCTTCCTTCCGGGCGACGGGCTCGACTATCCCGGTACGTTCCCCGCGACGGCAAAGTGCTATCTGACGATGAACGAGCGCCTCATCGAGCTCGAGCAGGAGTTTGACCGGGAATTTCTCTGCCACAAAAACCCGTATACCGGCCTCCGGCTGATAGACGACCCGGCGGTGGTGACGATACAGATCTCGAACGAGGAGTCGTTTATCAAGTCCACCGCCGACACCGACGGCATTCCCGAGATGCAGCCCTACCGCGACGAGCGCCGGGCGCGATTCAACGACTTCCTCCTCATGAAGTACCACACGCGGGAGCGTCTGAAGGATGCGTGGACGTTCGGGGGCGTCTGCGCCCTCGGCGCGGACGAGGACCCGGAGAAGGGGACGGTGGAGGTCGTCCCGGGCGGCTTCCACCAGCCTACAAACGACCCCATGGGTGCGTGGGACGGCGAGATAAGTCCCGCGCGTTACGCCGACTACATGGACTGCGGCATTTGGATGAACCGCAATTACTACCGCCGGATGAAGGACTTCCTCATAAGCCTCGGCGCGAAGGTTCCGATCGTCTGCTCGAACCTCCTCGGCGGCGCGGCGGACGTCTACGGCCACATCGACGGCGACATGATGGAAAACAACAGCTACTTCAACCACCCGATACCTCCGTTCGGGGAGGAAACTCAGCTCTGCGCGGGGCCGATGGAGTATGTGTCTGTAAACCCGCTGACTGTACAGCGCGGAGTCGGCTCTGCGGGTACGACGCTCACGAGCTTCGGCGCGGTCGCGACTGTAAAGGGAAAGCCTTTCATGCTGAGTGAGTGGAACGAGTACGGCCTGCATCCGTTCCACTCCACCGGCGTCGTCGAGACGGTCGCCTACGCCTGCCTCAACGACTGGGACGGGCTTATCGTCTACAATCATCACACCTCGGGACACTGGGACGACCAGCCCGCGGACGAAATTCACAGCGTCTTCGACTGCTACAACGACCCCTCGATGATCTGCCAGTGGGGATTCATGGCGTCGGTGTTCCTGAAGGGGCTCGTGAGCACGGCGAAAAGCAGCTTCGACGTTGCCTTCACGCAGAACGACCTCCGAACGCTGCCGCCGTTCCACGCCATGCCGACGACCTTCCTGCCGTATATCGGAAAGTACCGCAACGTCTTCCTCGACGGCGGCGACAGCTATCAGGGCAACGCGGACGTCGTGCTGAACGCGGGCTTTACCGACACCGGCGACCTTCGGGATGCGAAGCATGGCGTCTATTACTCGTGGAGCCGGTATCGGGATGCGTACCGCCGCGCGTCCGGCGCGGGACGTCTCGAGCGCGCCGCGGCGGACTGCCGTGAGACTGCGCCGGGCATACATATCAGCAGACAGGCGCTCGTCATAGACGACATAGCGAGCGCCGCGGGCGGCGGCGATTATCGCGCGCTCGCAAAAGTCCTCGACGGGGCGATGAAGGAGTGGGGCGTCCTCGCGGAGGGGACGGGTTACGTCGACGGAAAGCTCATATCCGACACCGGCGAGCTTGTCCTCGACCCGGAGCACTCCCGCTTCCGGGTAAGCACGCCCGGCTGCGCGTTCTTCAGCGGCGCGCCGGAGGAGGAAGTCTCGCTCGGCGGCGTCGTGTCCGTCCGGGCGAAAAACGAACGCATATCTCTCTCGCTTCTGCCGGTTGGACAGCGTGAGCTCGCGGGCGCGGGGGAGTACCTGTTGACGGCGATGGGTCCCACCGGCACCGACGGCGAGACCTGCGAGCCGGTCGGCGAGATGATGGGCGTCACGGTGAGCCGTGTGACGATGGCGGGCAAGCTCTGCGCGGACACGCTCGAGGGAACGCTCACGGTGAAGGCGCGGTCCGCGCGGCTCGAGATACTCGACCCGGTAGGGAAGGTGCTCGCGTCGCTCGCGGGCGAGCGCACGCCGGACGGCGTTAAATTTGAACTCTCGGGCGAACTTCCGAGTCTACAGTATAGACTTACAGTAGAACGCTGACTTTCACCTCGACACAACAAAAGTCCGAGCCTCGGAGCGTTGCTCCGAGGCTCGGATTACGTTTGAGCGTTTTTTCGCGATTGCCCGCGACTATTTTATAATGAGCGTTACGATAGAAACTATCAGCGCCGCCGCGCCGAGGATGAGGGCGGCGAGGCTCAGTGTGCGCGGGTTGAAGCGGTACTCGTTGACGGCGTCCCAGCCCTTGTCGCGGAGACTTATCCGCGCGTCCGCGCCGGTGCCCTGCATGAGAATGTACTTCTCATCGAGGACCTTCTTGACAAGCGTCGCGAAATCCTCGCCCGAGAGCTTGGACTTGTGCATGACGGTCTTGACGGGTATGTAGTCGGGCAGACGCGGAACATTCTTCAAAAGTGAATATTTGGCCTTGGATATCATTACTCTCCACTCCTTATGTGAAATATCGCCGCCTGATATCTGCTCTGTAAGCGACGGCAGACTTTCCGCAAGTAAATTATAACACTTTATATGTTGTTTGTCGAGACCAAATTGTAAAAAACATCAAAAAACTATCGGACTTCTCCGCGCGCCGAGACGCCGATGTACGTCGATTTTGACGGTGCGGCGGCGCGCGTCCTGCGCGCCGGAAGCGCGCAAGGCGGCGAGCCGGGGCGCGGGATGTGGTAAACTGACAGAGCGAGGCGCGGAGGCGGCGCGGGTTTTGTGGAAATTGACGGACGCCCTTCCCGAAAATTGAATATTCGGGAAATCCGTGCTGTCAAAAATGCGAATAGCACGGTGGATAATGTTGCGCCGAATGTGTCCCCATAGCGCGGATATTTGTCTGCGAAAACGGCGAAACCCGCGCCGTTACTATATTTGAGAATTGTGCCGGAGCAGGAAAATACCGAAAATCCCTCGTAAAAAAATAAACAAAAATCGCCGCCGAGACGGGCTCGTTTGCAACACGATTTACGAAATCCTGCAAATCGAGCGAAAAAATATTGACAAAGCGGGGCGGTGAAGTTATACTCTTAGTAAGTTTTCCGAAGCCCCGTCAGTTGGGAGGGGAGCGGAGAAGAAATTGTTAGGAGGCAATCCAGTATGAAGTTAAAGAAGTTCATCGCTCTTCTGCTTGCGCTGGTGCTGGCTCTCTCCGTAGCGGCGTGCAACCCCGGCAGCACGACCACCTCGAACGAGCCGAGCGGCACCGCAAGCACCGAGCCCGGAGGAAACGAAGAACGTACCTCCATCTCCAAGATCGAGAATTTCGAGCCCGGCACTCACGGCCTCGACTGGCGTGACTACACCCTCGCGGACGAGCAGGTCCTTGACATTCTGCTCACCTTCCCGAGCACCACGAACCTCGACCCGAACGACTCGACCGCTTCCAACCAGTGGGAGCTCTTCCAGATGGTAGGCGAGGGCCTTTTCCGCGTCTACGGCAATCCGGACGGCACCCAGACCATGGAGCCCGCCGGCTGCGAGAGCTACGAGGTCTCGGACGACAACCTTACTTACACCTTCCATCTTCGTGACAACAAGTGGTCGGACGGCAAGGACGTCACCTCTGCCGACTATGCCTACTCCATCCGCCGCCTGCTCGACCCGGAGGAGGCGTTCGGCTACGCCGAGTACTTCTGGGTCCTCAAGAACGCCGACGCGTACTATCACGGCGAAGGCGGCTTCACCGTCGATGACCTCGGTATCGAGACGCCGGACGACAAGACCCTTGTTCTCACTCTTGAGCAGCCGACCCCGTACTTCATCGAGGAGATGGGCATGGTTCCGATCTACCCGATCCGTCAGGACGTCCTCGAGGCCGCTCCGGATGAGGAGACATGGCAGACCGACTACACCTACCATGTCTTCAACGGCCCGTTCGTTATAACCGACCGTGTCATGGACAACAGCATCACCCTTAACCCGAACCCCTACTATTGGGATGCCGAGAACGTCAAGCTCACCCAGGTAAACCTCCTCACCGTCTCCGAGCAGGCCACTCAGGCTCTGATGTTCGAGAACGGCGAGCTCGACGTCCTCGACGGCAGCGCCGAATTCGTTGACCGTTGGCAGGACGCCGCGAACAACGGCGATTTCATTATGGCAGTGTTCGGCCGTCCGCAGACCGGCATGATCTACTTCAACGAGTATGACCACGAGCCCGGCGTCCCCGGCGAGGAGAACATTCCCGCCGACCGTCCGCGCGGCGGCGCATCCGGCCTGATGCTCAGCGAGAAGTGCCGTCTTGCCATCTCGCTCTCCATCGACCGTCAGGCGTTCCTCGACACCGTCTACAACCGCTACACCGTCGCCGGCGGCTTCATCCCGAAGGGCATGGAGTGCAACGGCATCAACTTCCGTGAGACCTATCCGGACGACTACATCACCAAACTTCAGGCTCAGTATGACACCCCGGAGAAGCTCCGCGCTCTCTTTGAAGAGGGCATGGCGGAGGCCGGCGTCAGCGGCACCGTCTCCGACGTCACTCTTATCCTGATGAACACCAGCTCGAGCTCGCTTGCCGCTTCTCAGGTCGAGTTTGTCCAGCAGAACATTCAGGACGTCCTCGGCGTCACCGTTCAGCTCAAGAACGTTGACAGCTCTGTCGGCCGTACCGAGAGCCAGAAGGGCGCTTGGGATATGATGATGTACAGCTGGATAGGCGACTACAACGACCCCGGCACCTTCACCTTCCTCTACACCTCTAACAGCGGCTATTACACCACCTTCGGCGGCTTCAACGACGAGGAGTATGACCACTGGCACGAGGTGGCGATGAACTCCACCGACCCGCAGGAGCGCGCCGATGCGTTCCACAAGGCCGAGGAGATACTCGTCACCAAGGCCGGCGTCGCCCCGATCTACTACGGCGACCAGATCGTATTCACTCAGACCAATGTCCGCAACGTCAACTGGCCGCAGGTCAACCCTGTTGAGATCAGCCGTGCGTTCATCGTCGCGGACGACGCGCAGTGATTTTTCACAGGACGCTGTAAGAAAGTAAACTGACTCGGTTTGGCATCGCCGGACTTGAAGAAAGTCCGGCGATGCCGTACAAAAGCGAAACTGGGAGTGAATCAGATGCTAAAGTACACAATAGAGCGGTTCCTCGCAATGATACTGACCCTTTTCATCATCGCCACCGCTACGTTTTTCCTGCTTCAGGCTGTCCCGGGCGACCCGCTCGTTGCGAAGACGGAGCGTCTTTCCGCGGAACAGCGCGATCGTATGTATGCCAAGTACGGTCTCGACAAGCCCGTGATGGAGCGCTACCTCATCACGATGAAGGGCTTCCTCGTGGGCGACTTCGGTGAGTCGATAACCTTCCCCGGGCAGACCGTCTGGACGATAGCGCATGAGAAGCTCCCGATTTCGGCGCGGCTTGGTATACAGCAGATGCTGCTCGGTATTACCGCAGGCCTTGCGCTCGGCATAGTTGCGGCAATGAAGAAGGGCTCGTGGCCCGACTACTTAGTCATAACGCTTTCGATACTGTTGATTTCGGTACCGAACCTCGTCTTCGGACTTATGCTGCAATATCTCTTCGCGGGAGGTGTCTGGAAGATCTTCCCGACGATAGGATGGCCGGAGGGCAGTGAGCTATGGACAGGCGGCTGGGAGTACACGATACTTCCCACGCTCACCGGATGCTTCGGCTATATAGCAAGCTACGCACGTCTTCTCAAGACCTCGATGCTCGACGTCATCAATCAGGACTACATAATGACGGCGGAGTCGAAGGGCCTCTCGCAGAGGAAGATAATCTTCCGTCATGTCTTGCGCAACAGCTTCATCCCGGTCCTCACGAACCTTCCGATGAGCGTTGTCATGTGCGTCACCGGCTCCTTCTTTGTCGAGAGGATATTCTCGGTGCCCGGCATCGGAATGTACTACACCACGGCCGTTCAGGGCCGTGACCTTGCGGTCGTCCTCGGCTGGACGGTGCTGATAGCCGCGATGATGATAATCGTTATCTACATTACCGATATACTCTACACGCTGGTCGATCCGCGGATCCGCCTGCGCGGTGGAAAGAGGTGACAGTGATGGCAGACAAGAAGAACTACACAGTGGAAGACCCGATAGGGGAAGAAGTAAAGAAGTTCCAGAAGGACGACTTTACGATAATCGGCAGCGATGCGAGCGAGTCCGACGTGATAGTCCGCCCCGCCATCACCTACTGGCAGGACGCGTGGCGCCGGCTCCGCAAGAACCCCGTAGCGATGGCGTCGCTGATACTGCTCATCGTCGTCGCGATAATGGCCATCGTCGTGCCATACGCCACCGGCTGGGATCTCTACAAGGTCGAAGCGCTCAACAAGAACCAGTCGCCGTCCTCCGTCCACCTGTTCGGAACCGACTCGATGGGCCGCGACCTGTTTACGAGAGTCTGGATGGGCGCGCGCGTTTCGATACTCGTCGCGCTGGCGTGTACCTTCATTCAGGCGTTTGTCGGATGTCTCTACGGCGGCATCATGGCCTACTTCGGGGGCATAGTTGACGACATAATGATGCGTATCATCGAGATAATCACGTCGCTGCCGTCGCTGCTCATCACCCTCCTTATGATGATGGTCCTCGGCAACGGCATGGGCGCGCTGCTGATAGCGATGTGTATAACATCGTGGTGCGGCACGGCGCGTCAGATGCGCGGTATGATAATGCAGCTGCGTGAGAGCGAGTACGTCCTCGCGGCGGAGTCGCTCGGCGCCTCGCCCGCGCGCATCATCAGAAAGCACCTCATCCCGAACTGCATGGGCGTCCTGATACTCAATATCGCGACGAACATCCCGGGATACATCTTCACCGAAAGCGGATTAAGCTTCATCGGCATGGGACTTCAGCCGCCGGCAATAAGCCTCGGCAACCTGCTCTCCGCCGGTCAGCAGCTTATGATGTTCTACCCCTCGCAGCTCATCTGCCCGGCGGCGGTGCTCTGCATCATAGTTCTCGCGTTCAACCTGCTCGGCGACGGTCTGCGCGACGCGCTCGACCCGCGCCTTCGTCAGTAATAGGGAGGGAGGATACTTATGGATAAGAAGGACAACATTCTCGAAGTCAAAAATCTCCATGTCTCCTACCACACCTATGCCGGTGAGGTACAGTCTGTCCGCGGCGTAGACTTTGAGGTCGAGCGCGGCGAGACGCTCGCGATAGTCGGCGAGTCCGGCTGCGGCAAGTCGGTGACGATGCGCGCCGTCATGGGCCTTATCAAGGGCCCGACGGGCGAGGTCAAGCCCGAGAGCTACATCTACTACAACGGCGAGAACATCCTCGCCTACGACAAGAAGCAGCTCTCCGCCTACCGCGGAGCGGAGGCCTCGATAATCTTCCAGGACGCGCTCACCGCTCTTAATCCGACGATGACCGCCGGAAAGCAGATTATGGAGAACCTGCGTCTCCACAAGAACATCAGCAAGAAGGAAGCGCGCGCAGAAGCTATCGAAATGCTCCGCGCCGTCGGCATCCCGCAGCCGGAGAAGCGCGTTGACCAGTACCCGCACGAGTTCTCCGGCGGCATGCGCCAGCGCGTCATGATAGCCATGGCGTTCGCGTGCAACCCGAAGCTCCTGATAGCCGACGAGCCCACCACGGCGCTCGACGTTACCATTCAGGCGCAGATACTCGACGTTATAAGCGACCTTCAGAAGCAGCACGGCACGTCGGTCATACTCATCACGCATGACCTCGGCGTCGTCGCGAACGTCGCAAAGCACATCGTTGTCATGTACTCCGGCAAGATAGTGGAGCGCGGCCTCTGCGACGAGATATTCTATCAGCCGCGCCACCCCTACACATGGTCGATACTCGGCGCGGTTCCGCGCCTCGACCTCGAGAACAAGCAGGAGCTCGTCGCGATAGAGGGCACGCCGCCCGACCTTATCGCTCCGCCCGAGGGCTGCCCGTTCTGCACGCGCTGCAAGTTCTGCATGAACATCTGCAAGCGCGAAGCTCCCGACGTGAGCACGTTCAGCGACACGCATCAGGCCGCCTGCTGGCTCCATCACCCGGAGGCAAAGCACGCCTTCGACGGCACCGGCATCGAGAAGCCCTTTGAGATAGGAGATGTGATATAATGGACAAAAGTCATAAGGTCCTGGAGGTCAAAAATCTCAAGAAATATTTCAAAGTCGGCAAGAACGCGATACTCAAGGCGGTCGATGACGTCAGCTTCGACATCTACCGCGGCGAGACGCTCGGCCTCGTCGGCGAGTCCGGCTGCGGCAAGACCACCTGCGGCCGCACCTGCATCGGCCTCTACGACAAGACCGGCGGCGAGGTGTACTACGAAGGGCGCGACGTCCACACCCAGAAGGGCGCCGACCGCAAGGCGCTCCGCAAGGACGTGCAGATGATATTCCAGGATCCGTACGCCTCGCTCGACCCGCGTATGACCGTCGCGGACATCATCGCGGAGGGTATCGACATCCACAACCTCGCGGCGAACAAGGCCGACCGTACCGAGAAGATCTACCACTATCTCGACCTCGTCGGACTCAACAAGGAGCACGCGAACCGCTTCGTTCACGAGTTCTCCGGCGGACAGCGCCAGCGTATCGGCATAGCCCGCGCGCTTGCCGTCGAGCCGAAGTTCATCATGTGCGACGAGCCTATCTCCGCGCTCGACGTCTCGATTCAGGCGCAGATAGTCAACCTGCTCATCAAGCTCCAGCGCGAGATGGGTCTCACGTACCTCTTCGTCGCGCACGACCTCTCGATGGTCAAGCACGTCTCCGACCGCATCGCGGTCATGTACCTCGGCGTCGTCGCGGAGCACGCGAAGTCGGCAGACCTCTACGCAAACCCGCTGCATCCGTACACTCAGGCGCTGCTCTCGGCGGTGCCGGTGCCGGACCCGGAGGTCGAGCGCAAACGTCAGACGACCCGCATCAAGCTCGAGGGCGAGATACCGAGCCCGATAAACGCTCCGAAGGGCTGCCGCTTCTGCGGACGCTGCCGCTATGCCACCGACAGGTGCCGTGAGGAAGCGCCTCAGCTCAAGGAGGTCGAGCCGGAGCATTTCGTCGCCTGCCATCTGTTTGACAAGTAAGAAATAACATTTGACAGCATTTGCCCGGCGAAGTATAATAAAACAGGGCGGAGGCTCACGCCTCCGCCCTTGATTTATCCGAAAAATACGCCCCGCGGGACGGCGGGGCTCTGCGGAGGTCACGTATGAAGGGGAAAGCGTCCGGTGCGTTCAGAGACATAGCGATAGCGGCGGCGGCGGGTCTCGCCGCGAGCGCCGCGATAGGCGTCGTCGCGGCGCTTATCGGCATATTTGCGGGAATGAAGGGGAGCCTCGAAATTGCCAGAAGCATACTGTTCGTGCTCGGGGCGCTCGGTATGTTCATACTCGCCGGCGCGATTCTTGCCCGGGGCAAGAAGCCCAAATTCGGCGACGTCAAGGACGAGAAGAAGTGGCGCGAGAGGTTCCGTGTGCTCCGTCTGCCGGAGGTCGTAGGCATAGTCGGGGTGTTCATGATAGCCGGAGGCTGCATTGTCGACGTCATATCCCGCGCGATACCGGTGTAAAGTTTTGAAATCATCTCGCGGAGTTTGATACATCGCCGAAGAAAATAAGATATATACGGTTGCAGAAAATGACAATACGCGGCCTTATGGCGGAGGGAAATATGAATATCACCATTGAAAAACTCTCAAAATCAAATATGGCGGACTTCTTTGATTTCTTTGACAACAGGGCTTTTTCAGACGGTTCGCCTTTTGCGCCCTGTTACTGCAACGAATTTTATCTGACGCCCGAGGAGGTCTGCGATGATATAGGAAAGCGGACAGAGATGCTTGGCGGAGGATTTGAAGGTTTTACTCTTGCGTTAAAGGAATCCGCAAAAGAGCTTATAGAAAAAGGTATTATGCAGGGCTATCTCGCATACGAGGGCGGAATTTCCGTCGGTTGGTGCAACGCAAACGACAGACAGAATTATGTCCGCGCAGGTTCGTTTGTTTCCTACGAGAGACGTGACGAGGATTACTATATTTCGGATGGCGAGCACGGAAAAGTAAAGTCTCTCGTATGCTTTGAAATTGCCCCGGAATACCGTGGAAAAGGTATCGCCAAGGCTCTTTTGCAGCAGGTCTGCAAGGACGCCGAAAGCGACGGTTACGAATTTGTCGAAGCTTATCCGCAGATGACCGAGAAATATTCCGTCCGTGATTTTGCGGGCCCGGAGGAGATGTACAGACACTTCGGATTTGAAGAAACGGAACGTCACGGAAGTACCGTCGTTATGCGGAAGAAATTATCATAAGACGGAACCGAAGGGTTTTATATAAGACGAGCGGGACGGTCAAGCGACCGTCCCGCCCGTCTTATATGAGTTTGAACTTTATTTTACTTAACGTCGAGCTCCATCACGAAGCCGTTTTCCACGGAGCAGGGCTCCCACTTCTCAAGCGAGCCGCCGTTCGGGTCGCCGGTCTTCATGAAGTTTGTCCAGTAGTCTGTCATACGGTCGGAGAGGGCATAGTCGCCCTCGGTCCACGGACGCCAGCAACGCTTCAGCGTGCCCATCATGTACCACAGCTCGGAGGAGTGCCACGCGCCGAAGTCGTTGCCCGGCAGGTCGCGCTTGAAGTAGTAGACGTAGGCGGGCTTGCGTCCCAGCTCCTCGAGCTTGCGGCTGAACGCCATACTGCCGCGGTAGAGCGGCTTATCCTCGGGCGACTGCATCTCGGGGGTGACGAGTATATCGTCCTTGGTGCTTCCGAGCATGTACGGAACGTCCTTTATTTCGCCCTTGTCCATGAGCTCGTAGTATCCGCCGTGGAGCACCCAGCCGTCTATGACCGGGACGAGGAAGAGCCCCTTCGCTATCGGCATGACGCGACCCATGAACGGCCCGAACGCCTCCATTATCTCGTCTGCGGACTTCTCCCGCATCTCCGCGAGGCTCGCAACGCCGAGAACTTCCGCGAAGATCTCGCCGTAGCCCTCCTGCTCTTTCAGGGGAGTGTCGCGGTGCAGTCCCTCGCCGTAGGAGCCGCCGCTCTGGAGAATGGCCTGACGGAACATACCGTCGGTAAGGGGAGAGGAGATGAGCGTCTGGACGCTCATCGCGCCGGCGCTCTGGCCGAAAATCGTGATGTTCTCCGGGTCGCCGCCGAAGGCGGTGATGTTCTCACGCACCCACTTGAGCGCCGCTATCTGGTCGAGGATGCCGTAGTTGCCGGAAACTCCGCTCTCCGCCGTCAGCCACGGGTGCGCGAGGAAGCCGAACACGCCGAGGCGGTACTGTACGCTGACAAGTATGACGCCGCGCTTCGCGTAGGCCTCGCCGCCGAACTCCTTCTCGCTCGCGTTGCCGCCGAGGAACGCGCCGCCGTGTATCCAGAAAGCGACGGGGCAGTTCTGCGCGTCCTTCGGCGCCCAAATGTTGAGGTACAGGCAGTCCTCGCTAATCGGACGGTCGTAGGCGGGGTCGTCATAGAAGTCCTTGTCGTAGGGAGGTCCCGAATGAGCCTCCTGCATGGCCTTTTTCGGGAACTCGGTCGCCATGTAAACTCCGTTATACGGGTCGAGCGGCTGGGGCGCTCTCCAACGAAGGTCGCCGACGGGCGGCTTGGCATACGGAACGCCGCGGTACTCGTAGTGGTCGCCGCAGTCGATGCCGACGATCTTGCCGTAGCTGGTCTCTACCATAAAGTATGTTCTCCTTTCCGAACCTTCGGCAGATGCGCGCGTTTCCTCCTCTGCACACGGGAGAAAAGAACGGCGCACCGCAATTTATTCAGTAAAATCATTATAGCACATTGCGGTAGGAAATGTAAATGATTTTTCCGCGCTGCGCCGGGGGAGGACAGCGCGTATAGTCCGGCTGCGCGCGGCGCGAGAAGCGACAAAAGAACACGCCGCGTGGTACGATGTTTTGGCGGTTTATCCTCTTGAATACCGCACGGAAACTCACTATAATAATAACCGAAATTTCAGTGAGGGACGCGGAAAATTGTCTCCGCCTTCCCGGAAAGGACGAAGATGGCAAAGGAACTGACAAAGACCGGCTCCGGCGTGAACATGGACATGGTCTCGGGGCCGCTGCTCTCGAAGCTTATCATTTTTAGCATACCGATGATGTTCTCGGGACTTTTGCAGCTGCTTTTCAACGCGGCGGACATCGCCGTCGTCGGTAAGTTCACCGGCTCGGACGCGCTCGCCGCCGTCAGCGCGGCGGGACCCGTTACCGGCCTGATAGTCATGACGTTCATGGGGCTTGCCGTCGGCGCGAACGTGATATGCGCCCAGCTTGCCGGCGCGGGCAGAAAGGACGACCTGCACGACGCCGTCCATACGGCGATAACGATGTCGGTCTGCGTCGGCATCATGATAATGCTGCTCGGACTGTTCGTCGCGGGGCCGCTCCTCGAGGCTCTTGACACCCCGGCGGGCGTCCTGCCGCTCGCGAAGCGATACCTCGTGATATACTTCGTGGGCGTGCCGAGCATGATGGTCTACAACTTCGGCGCGGCGGTGCTCCGCGCGCTCGGAGACACGCGCCGTCCGCTCTACTATCTCACGGCGGCGGGCGTGCTGAACGTCATACTGAACCTCTTCTTTGTCATAGTCTGCAAGATGGGCGTGGACGGCGTCGCCGCCGCGACATCCATATCACAGACTCTCTCTGCGGTACTCGTCATAATAACGATGGTGCGCTCGGACACCGACTATCACATCGAACTGAGGCGGCTCCGCATACACAAGAGCAAGCTCGTGGCAATACTCCGCGTCGGAATACCGGCGGGGATACAGAGCTCGGCCTTCTCGATAGCGAACATGCTCATACAGTCGTCGATAAACCGGTTCGGCGAGTCCACGATGGCGGCGAGCACGATAGCAAACAACATCGACTCGTTCTGCTACGTCGCGGTTGATGCGTTGGCGCAGGCGTCGATAAGCTTCACCGGGCAGAACTACGGCGCGGGGAACTACAAGCGTATCGACAAGATATTTGCCTATACGCTGAGTATGGGGTGCGGCATAAGCCTCGTTCTCGGCATCGCCGCGTACATATTCGCCCCGCAGCTTCTGCGTATTTACACCGACGACCCGGAGGTCATATCGCTTGCACAGCAGATAATGTTCATTCTCTGCGTCTTCGGCTTCACGAACGCGATAATGAACATCCCGGCAAACGTCGTGCGCGGTATGGGACGCTCGCTCTATCCGACGATAAGCACGATATTCTGCGTCTGCGTGCTCCGAATAATCTGGATATACACGGTGTTCCAGCACTGGCACACGGTGGACGTGCTGTTCGCGGCGTGGCCGGTGTCGAAGGTATTTGCGGCGGCGAGCGGCATCGCGTACTACTTCTACGTCCGCGCGAAGCTCCGCAAGGCCGAGCCCGCGGCGGCGGACGCAGGATAAATCCCGCTCGCGGAGCATACTTATTTTCGGATGTATCGCGTGACTTATAATTTTGATGCAGAGAGGGGAAGCAGCATGAAAGAAGTGCCTCTGAAGGACCTCAGCCTCAACCCGATGACGATGGTGAGCGGTGACTGGTGGCTTATCACGGCGGGTAACAGGGAGCGCGGCTACAACACCATGACCGCGTCGTGGGGTCATCTCGGCTCGTTGTGGGGACGTCCCGACGCCGGCGGACACGGTCTGCCGACCGCGATAGTTTTCATCCGTCCGCAGCGCTACACCAAGGAGTTTACGGACAGGGAGGAACTGTTCACTCTTTCGGTGTTCCCTCCGGAGCGCCACGAGGCGCTCGCGTACCTCGGTTCGCACTCCGGGCGGGACGGAGACAAGGTCGCGGCGGCGGGTCTTACGCCGGTGTTTGAGGACGGAACGACATACTTTGCCGAGGCAAAGCTGGTGTTCGTCTGCCGGAAGCTTTACGCCGCGCCGATAACCGAGGAAGGATTTACCGATAAGGAGATAGCCGACTGCAACTATCCCAAGAAGGACTTCCACACCATGTACGTCGGCGAGATAGTGAAGGTGCTCGCGGCGGAATAAGTGCGTAAAACAACGAGGCGTTCGCCTGTCGGCGAACGCCTCTTCCGATAATAGAGGAAACGGGAAATTTCGAGAAACTTTCGCTTTTTCTCTTGACTGTAAACCTGCTTTATACTCTATAATGATGAAAAACGGGAAGTCCTTTTCCCGGAAAGGAGTGCGGCAAGGTGACGATAAAAGAGATCGAGACCGCCGTCGGCCTCCCGCGCGCGAGCATCAGGTATTACGAGAGCGAGGGGCTGATATCTCCCTCGCGCGGGGATAACGGGTACAGGAACTACTCGGAGAAAGACCTCGAAGAGCTGAAAAAGATAAAGCTTCTGCGGGAACTGGACTGTCCTATAGAAGACATCGCGGCGGTGAAAAACGGAACGCGCCCTCTTGACGACGTTCTCGACGAATGCCTTATCCGACTCAAAGGCGACCGCGAACGCATAGAGCGCGCCGAGACCCTCTGCGAGCGGATAAGGAGCGACCGCACGAGCTGGGAACGTCTCGAGCCCGAGCGCTATGTCGACGCCGCGCCTTTGGCGCGGCTCCCAGAGCCGGAGGTGCGGGACGTGCGGCACTTTATCCCGTTCAGGCGGTACTTCGCAAGGATGCTCGACTATGCGCTCTGTAATCTCGTCTGGTTGGCAATACTCGCGCTCCTGCGCGTAAACCCCGTGGCGAGCGGAGCTTGGGAGGTCGTTCTAAACATCCTCGGTACTGCCGTGTCGCTGCTTCTGATGCTGGCGGCGGAGCCTGTTTTCCTCTCGAAGCTGGGTACCACGCCGGGAAAGGCGCTGCTCGGGCTGAAGCTTACCCGCTCGGACGGGAGCTTCCTTAGTTATCACGAGGCGGCGAGGCGGACGGCAAACGTCATCATCTCCGGCATGGGACTCGATCTGCCTGTCATCGGAATCATAACCAACATCCTCGCCTACAGGCGGTGCCGGAATGAGTGGGGACAGCCGTGGGAAAATGAGGATGAGGTGTGGGACGACTTTGCGGCAAAGAGTCCCTACGGCTTCTGGAGTGTCAAGGGAAGCAAGCTCCGTGCCGCCGGTTTTGTGGCGGCAAATCTGCTCCGGCTCCTTGCCGTCGCCGGGCTGGTATTCGTGGCGGCGCGGCCGGTTCATACGGGAAGTCTTACTATAGCGGAGTTTGCCGAAAACTACAATCAATATTGCAACTTTGTCGGCCTTGAACCGTCCGACGAAAGAATGGCAGACGACGGAACGCTGGAACGCGGCGCAAACGTCGGTTATGCCGACGCTGCCGGGTTCGAGTACGAGACAGAAGGAGACCTGCTGAAGTCTGTCACCTACGCATATACGGCTCTGGACAAAGGGGCAGACCCGGTACGATCTATGGTGGTTATACCGGCAGACAGGATAACCGCCATGATGAACGCCTTTACGGGACACGGCGCCGTGGCGCTTGGAGAGTGGGAGAATGTGATAGATAATGTAACCCGCCCCCGTGAGGGGACGTATTCCGCCTCGGGAGACGGGTGGAGCGTGACGTGTACTCTCGAGACCGAGGGATACATTCCCATTGACGGCGTCTGGTTTCTCGCGGAGGACGGGCAGGATGAGCACCGCTTCCTGTACCTGATTTGTGTCGAAAGAACGTCTTAACACAAGCCTCGTAACGAAGCAGGTCGCGGGCGAAGCCCGCGACCTGTTTTATGCGACTATCTTACACTGAACAGCAGATCCGCGTACGACGGGAACGGCCAATACTTCTTTGAGGTGACGGTCTCGGCCTCGTCGCAGACGCGGCGGAGGTCGGCCATCCTTGCGATGACGACGTCGCGGATGTAGTTTGCCTCGTCTCCTATCTCGCCCTTTGAATCTATCTCGGAGACGGCGGCGTCGAGCGCATCGGCGGCCTCGGCTATGCCGTCGAGGAGGCCGCTGAGCTTACGCACAAGCGCAGTTTCGTAGGCGCACTCTATCGAGGGATCGACGGCGCGCTTCGCCGCGACAGAGCCCGCGAGCTCGGCGGAGTACGCCTCGACGGCGGGGGCTATCTGCGTCCTTGCCATGCCGCTCATGGTGTTTGCCTCGATGGTGACGGTCTTGCAGTAGTTCTCGAGGATTATCTCGTAGCGGCTGCGGAGCTCGGTGAGGGTGTAGACGCCGTGCGAGGTGAGCATATCGACGTTCTTCTTGTCGAGCAGGTGTGGCAGGCAGTCCGGCGTTGTTCGGTAGTTGAGAAGGCCGCGCTTCTCGGTCGCTTCCTCTATCCATGCGTCGTCATAGCCGTTGCCGTTGAAGATTATCTTCTTGTGGTCCTTTATCGTCTTCTTTATCATCTCGCCGAGGGCGGTCTTGAAGTCGTCCGCGGCCTCGAGACGGTCGGCGTATATCCGCAGGCTCTCCGCGACGGCGGTGTTCAGCATGACGTTTGCACACGCGATGCTGTCTGAGGAACCCACCATGCGGAACTCGAACTTGTTGCCGGTGAACGCGAAGGGCGAGGTGCGGTTGCGGTCGGTGGTGTCGCGGCTGAAGGTCGGCAGGACGTCCACGCCGAGCTTCATCGTCGTCTTTTCGACGCCCTTGTACGGCGTGTCGCTCTCTATGGCTTCGAGGACGGCGTTCAGCTCGTCGCCGAGGAACATCGACACGACGGCGGGAGGAGCCTCGTTCGCGCCGAGACGGTGGTCGTTTCCGGCGGTCGCGACGGAGATGCGGAGGAGGTCCTGATAGTCGTCCACCGCCTTTATGACGGCGCAGAGGAAGAGCAGGAACTGCGCGTTGTCATACGGCGTCTCGCCGGGGGAGAGAAGGTTCACGCCGGTGTCGGTGGATATCGACCAGTTGTTGTGCTTGCCCGAGCCGTTGACGCCGTCAAACGGCTTCTCGTGCAGCAGGCAGACAAGCCCGTGCCTCTCCGCGACCTTCTGCATTATCTCCATGGTGAGCTGATTGTGGTCGGTGGCGATGTTTGTCGTGGAGTATATCGGCGCGAGCTCGTGCTGGGCGGGCGCCACCTCGTTGTGCTCGGTCTTTGCGAGGATGCCGAGCTTCCACAGCTCCTCGTTGAGGTCCTCCATGTATTCGAGCACGCGCGGCTTTATCGCGCCGAAGTAGTGGTCGTCCATCTCCTGACCCTTCGGCGGCTTTACGCCGAAGAGCGTGCGGCCGGTGAAGCGCAGGTCGGGGCGCTTGTCGTACATCTCTTTTGTGATGAGGAAGTATTCCTGCTCCGGCCCTACCGAGCTGCGGACACACTTCACAGTGTCGTTGCCGAAGAGGCGGAGGATGCGGAGCGCCTGGCGGTTGAGCGCGTCCATCGAGCGGAGGAGCGGGGTCTTCTTGTCGAGCGCCTCGCCGCCGTAGGAGCAGAACGCCGTCGGTATGCAGAGGGTCTTGCCCTTGATGAAGGCGTAGGAGGTCGGGTCCCACGCGGTGTAGCCGCGCGCCTCGAAGGTCGCGCGGATGCCGCCGGAGGGGAAGCTGGACGCGTCCGGCTCACCCTTTATCAGCTCCTTGCCGGAGAAGTACATGATGACGCCGCCGTCCGGGGAGGGGGAGATGAAGCTGTCATGCTTCTCCGCCGTGATGCCGGTGAGCGGCTGGAACCAATGGGTGTAGTGCGTCGCGCCGTGGGCGACGGCCCAGTCCTTCATGGCGACGGCGACGGCGTCCGCCACCTCCGGGTCGAGCTGCGCGCCCTCGTCTATCGTTCTCCTGAGGGAGCTGTATACGTCTGCGGCGAGAGTCGCCTTCATGACGCGGTCGTCGAACACAAGGCTGCCAAAATAGTCGGGTATGTTGCTCATATTCTTTGCTTCTCCCTTTCGCTGATGTCCGAAGTGGTGCTGCGGACAAAAAATGAGGCGTCTTCGGTGCCGGAGCACCAAAGACGCCTTTGCCTTTACGGAACGAATTATACGCCGGAAAATTCGGTTTGTCAACAGATTTTTTTGCGGACGGGGCGAGACCGTTACTTCCGCCTTGACAATGCTCCGGCGGCGGGATATAATGTAGAAGAAATGAGCAATGGCGTTCATTTCGGCGGGGCAGCATGCCGCGCCGAAATGGGCGCTTTTATTTTTTTCCGAAAGGAATGAGACGGAATGAAGCTTGAAGGCGAGGTGCGCATCCCATCGGGGTGCGCGATAGCCGCCGTCATCTCGCGGGAAGGGAAGAAGATGACGGGAGAACTCATAACAAACGCCATGAAGCCTATGCACGACCGCTCCAACGGGCTCGGCGGCGGCTTTGCGGGCTACGGGATATATCCCGAATACAAGGAGCTGTACGCGCTGCACATCTTCTTTGACGACCGCACGGCGCGCGAGAACTGCGAGCGCTTCCTTGAGAAGCGGTTCGAGATAGTCCAGTCCGAGATAATCCCCACGCGAAAGATACCCGCCATCACCGACGAGCCGATAATCTGGCGCTACTTCGTCGCGCCGCTGAAGAGCGTCCTCGCGTCGGTGCAGCTCGACGAGAAGGCGTTCGTCGCGGAGACGGTGATGAAGATAAACTCGGAGGCGGAGGGCGCTTACGTCTTTTCGAGCGGGAAGAACATGGGCGCGTTCAAGGCGGTGGGATTTCCCGAGGACGTCGGCGAGTTTTACAAGCTCGAGGAGTACGATGGCTACTCCTGGACGGGTCACGGCCGGTACCCCACGAACACACCCGGATGGTGGGGCGGCGCGCACCCGTTCACGCTGCTCGACTACTCGATAATCCACAACGGCGAAATATCCTCCTACGACGCGAACCGCCGCTACATAGAGATGTTCGGCTACAAGTGCACCCTCCAGACCGACACCGAGGTCATGACCTATATCATGGACTATCTGCTCCGGGTGCAGGGCCTCACGCTCGAGGAGGCGTCCGCCGTCATCGCGGCGCCGTTCTGGAGCACGATTGCAAACAAGCCGAGCGAGGAGGACAGGAGACTCAACACCTACCTCCGCACGGTGTATTCGAGCCTGCTCGTGACGGGGCCGTTCTCGATAGTCTTCGGCTTCACCGGCGGACTGATGGCCTTAAACGACCGCCTCAAGCTCCGCTCGATGGTCGTGGGCGAGAAGGACGACCGGGTGTTTATCGCAAGCGAGGAGGCCGCCATACGCACGATGGAGCCGGACGTGGGCGAGATACGCGCGCCGTTCGGCGGCGAGCCGGTCATAGTCAGAGTGAAGGAGGGCGTGGAGCTTTGAGCGCGGTAGATTTCATATTTCCCGAGTTCGAGGTCGTTCGGAACAGCGACAGGTGCATCGCCTGCCGCGTCTGCGAGCGGCAGTGCTCGAACAAGGTACACAGCTACAACGAGGAGCGCGGGGCGATGCTCTCGGACGAGACGAAGTGCGTCAACTGTCAGCGCTGCGTCTCGCTCTGCCCGACGCGGGCGCTGAAAATAGTAAAGAGCGACTGCACCTTCCGCGAGAACGCGAACTGGCAGCCGGACACGATAAAGCAGGTGTACAGGCAGGCGTCGAGCGGCGGCGTGCTGCTCTCGGCCATGGGCAACCCCAAGCCCCAGCCGGTCTACTGGGACAGAATACTCATAAACGCCTCGCAGGTCACAAACCCCTCCATCGACCCGCTGCGCGAGCCGATGGAGACGCGCGTGTTCCTCGGCAAGAAGCCCTCGCGCACCGAGCGCGGCGCGGACGGAAGGCTCAAAACCGAGCTCTCCCCGCAGATAGACCTCTCCATGCCGGTGATGTTCTCCGCGATGAGCTACGGCTCGATAAGCTACAACGCGCACGCTTCGCTCGCGCGCGCCGCCGAGGCGCTCGGGATATGCTACAACACCGGCGAGGGCGGACTTCACGAGGACTTCTACCGCTACGGAAAGAACACGATAGTCCAGGTGGCGTCCGGACGCTTCGGCGTCCACAAGGACTACCTCGAGGCCGGCGCGGCGATAGAGATAAAGATGGGTCAGGGCGCAAAGCCCGGCATCGGCGGTCACCTGCCCGGCACGAAGATAGTGGGCGACGTCTCGCGGACGAGGATGATCCCCGAGGGCTCGGACGCCATATCTCCCGCTCCTCACCACGACATCTACTCGATAGAGGATCTGCGTCAGCTCGTCTACTCGCTCAAGGAGGCGACGGCGTACAAAAAGCCCGTCATAGTCAAGGTCGCGGCGGTTCATAACATCGCCGCCATCGCGAGCGGCATCGCGCGGAGCGGCGCGGACATAATCGCGATAGACGGCTACCGCGGCGGCACCGGCGCCGCGCCGACGCTCATTCGCGAGAACGTTGGCATACCGATAGAGCTCGCGCTCGCCGCCGTAGACAGCCGCCTGCGCGACGAGGGAATACGCGGCAACGTGTCGCTCGTCGTTGGCGGAAGCATCCGCAGCGCCGCGGACGTCGTCAAGGCGATTGCCTTGGGCGCGGACGCATGCTACGTCGCGACGGCGGCGCTGCTCGCGCTCGGGTGCCACCTCTGCCGCACCTGCAACACCGGCAACTGCAACTGGGGGATAGCGACACAGCGCCCGGAGCTCGTGAAGCGCCTGAACCCGGATATAGGCAGCGAGCGGCTCATAAACCTCATGACCGCGTGGCGGCACGAGATAATGGAGCTGATGGGCGGCATGGGTATAAACTCGATAGAGGCGCTGAAAGGCAACCGCATGATGCTCCGGGGCGTCGGCCTCAACGAAAAAGAACTCGGGATACTCGGTATCTCTCACGCGGGGGAGTAGAGAGAATGAAGAGAGTATATGTAAACGAGGAATGGTGCCTCGGCTGTCACCTCTGCGAGTACAACTGCGCGTTCGCAAACTCCGGCAAGCCGGATATGGCGACGGCGCTGAAGGGCAAGCCCATATATCCGAGGATACACATCGAGGAGAACGACAAGATCTCCTACGCCGTGTCCTGCCGCCACTGCACCGACCCTATCTGCGTGAAGAGCTGCATCGCGGGGGCGCTTCGGCAGGAGGACGGCGTGATACGCATAGACCGCGAAAAGTGCGTCGGCTGTCTCACCTGCGTACTTGTCTGTCCCTACGGCGCGCTCGCGCCGGACGGGGACGGCGTCATGCAGAAGTGCGAGCTCTGCCTGCAGAACTCCTGCGGCGAGCCGGCGTGCGTCACGGGATGCCCGAACAGGGCGATAGTCTACGAGGAGAGGTGACGGGATGAAGAAATATGTGATAATCGGGAACGGGACCGCCGCCGCGGGTTGCATAGAGGGCATACGCTCGGCGGATGCGGAGGGCGCGATAACCGTCGTCTCGGAGGAGCGCCGCCCGGTCTATTGCCGCCCGCTCATATCCTACTTCCTCGAGGGCAAGACGACTCAGGAAAAGATGAACTACCGCCCGGACGACTTCTATGAAAAGAACGGCTGCGAGGTGCTCTACGGCAGGAGAGCCGTCCGAATAGACGCGGAGCATAAGACCGTCACGCTCGACGACGGCGCGGCGCTCGCGTATGACGCGCTGTGCGTCGCCTCCGGCTCCTCGCCGTTCGTGCCGAGGTTCGAGGGGCTTGAGACGGTGAAGAACCGCTTCTCGTTTATGACGATGGACGACATGTTCGCCCTCGACGCGGCGGCGGACGAAAAGAGCCGCGTGCTCATCGTCGGCGCGGGACTCATCGGACTGAAGTGCGCGGAGGGACTGCACGGCCGCGTCGCGGAGATAACGGTCTGCGACCTTGCGCCGAGGGTGCTCTCGAGCATCCTTGACGACAGCGCCGCCGCGCCGGTGGAGGAGTGTCTGAAAAGAAACGGCATACGCCTCATGCTGTCGGAGAGCGTCGCGCGCTTTGAAGAAAACCGTGCCGTCATGACCGGCGGCGGAACGGTGGATTTCGACCTGCTCGTCCTCGCGGTGGGCGTCCGCGCGAACAGCGCGCTTGTGAGTGACGCCGGCGGGGAGACGGATCGCGGCATCGTCGTTGACCACCGGATGCGCACTAGCCTGCCGGAGGTTTTCGCCGCGGGGGACTGCACCGAGAGCGAGGACATATCCTGCGGCAAGCGGAAGGTCATGGCGATACTCCCGAACGCATACATTCAGGGGCACTGCGCCGGCGTGAACATGGCGGGCGGAGACGAGACGTTTGACAAGGCCGTGCCGATGAACTCGATAGGCTTCTTCGGCCTGCACATAATGAGCGCCGGGACATGCTCCGCCGAGGACTCGGAGGTGCTCGAGGAAAAGACGGACGGCGGGCTGAAGCGGTTCTATCTGAAGGACGGCCGCCTCGCGGGCTACATCCTCGTCGGCGGCGCGGAGAGAGCGGGCATATACACGTCTCTCATACGGGAGAGGACGCCGCTCTCGGAGGTGGACTTCGAGCTTCTGAAAAAAACCGCGACGACCGCCGCATTTTCTCCCGAAACCCGCAGAAAAAAGTTCGGAGGTGTGGTATAATGACTGTACTGGACGCAAACGGCCTCGACTTCAGGACGCTCGGCGAGCGCGTGAGAGCCGCCGGGGGCGACGTCAGGATAAATAACTGCTGCGGACAGAGGTTCATAGGCGCGGGAATGTCCGCGAGAAATATCCGCATAGACGGCATTCCGGGCAACGCGCTCGGCGCGTATCTGGACGGCGCGGAGATAACCGTTCACGGCAACGCGCAGGACGCCGTCGGGGACACAATGAACGACGGAAGGATAGTCATTCACGGCAGCGTCGGCGACGCCGTCGGATACGCCATGCGCGGGGGAAGCATCTTCGTCCGGGGCAACGCCGGCTACCGCGCGGGCATACACATGAAGGAGTACAAGGACAAGGTGCCGCTGATGGTCATAGGCGGCTGCACCGGGAGCTTCCTCGGGGAGTATCAGGCGGGCGGCGTCATAGTCGTCCTCGGGCTCGGCGCGAACGGACGGAGGATAGTCGGCAACTTCTCCTGCACGGGCATGCACGGCGGAAAGCTGTTTCTGCGCGGAGACGGGCGCGACGTTCTCTTTCCGGCGCAGGTGACCGCCCGCCCCGCAGAGAAGGCGGACATGGCGGAGCTTCGGAAGTACGTCGCGGAATACTGCGCGCTCTTCGGCGCGGACGAGGAGGAGATACTGTCGTCTCCGTTCACAGTCGTCACGCCGGACAGCAAAAACCCATACAAGCGCATGTATGTCTCAAACTGAGTAAAGAGAGGCAGAGGGCTATGAAATACACGGAACAGGAAGTAATCCAATATGTGAACGAGGAGGATGTGAAGTTCATCCGCCTCGCGTTCTGCGACGTGTTCGGGAGGCAGAAAAACATCTCGCTGATGCCGGGGGAGCTTCCGCGCGCGTTCGAGAACGGGATAACCTTTGACGGATCCGCCGTGCGCGGGTTCGGCGACGAGACACATTCCGACCTGCTGCTGCACCCCGACCCGCACACGCTCGCCGTCCTGCCCTGGCGGCCGGAGCACGGGCGCGTCGTGCGGATGTACTGCACGGTGACCTATCCCTTCGGACGGCCGTTTGAGTGCGACACGCGCCGTCTGCTCATCCGCGCCGTCGAGGACGCGGAGAGGGCGGGCTGCAGCTTCTCCTTCGGCGCGGAGCAGGAGTTCTACCTGTTTATGCAGGACGAGAACGGCGAGCCGACAAAGATACCCTACGACCGTGCGGGATATATGGACCTCGCGCCGGACGACAAGGGGGAGAACATCCGCCGCGAGATATGCCTTACCCTCGAGAAGATGGGCATACGTCCCGAGCGCTCGCACCACGAGGAGGGGCCGGGGCAGAACGAGATAGACTTCCGCTACTCCGACCCGCTTGCTGCTGCGGACGACGCGATGACATTCCAGACCGTCGTGCGGACGGTGGCGCACAGGAACGGTCTCGTCGCCGACTTCGGGCCGAAGCCGCTCGAGAACGCGCCGGGCAACGGATGCCACATAAACATGTCGGTGAAGTCAAAGAACGGCGCGGACGTCCTGCCGGAGACGATAGCGGGCATACTCGCAAACGTCCGCTGCATGACCGCGTTCCTCAACCCGACGGAGGACTCCTACCGCCGCTTCGGAGGCCACAAGGCGCCGAAGTACATCTCCTGGTCGAGCGAGAACCGCTCGCAGCTCGTGCGCATACCGGCGGCGGAGGGAGAGTACCGCAGGGCGGAGCTCCGTTCGCCCGACCCGCTCTCAAACCCGTACCTCGCCTACGCGCTGATGATATACGCGGGGCTTCAGGGCATAGAGCGCAAGCTCGCCCTGCCGATGGTGGCGGACTTCAACCTCTATCAGGCGTCCGAGGAGACGCTTGCGGGCTTCGAGAAGCTGCCGGAGAGCCTCGACGAGGCGCGCCGCGCGGCTCGCGAGAGCGAATTTATCAGGGAACACATTCCGAAGGCCATTCTTGACATCTACTGCGGGAAATAGCGCCGGGACTAGAGTAAATTCGGGAGGAGGGGAGAACGATGAGCCTGAAGGAGCGCGTGTACAGCGTTCTTCTTGTCTCCGCGTCCGGAAATCTGAACTCCTCCGTGAAGTCCATGCTCCCCGAAGCATCCTACGACCCGGTGCGCACCGTCCCGAGCGTCGGCGCGGCGCGCCGCGCGGCGGCCGAGCGCTCCTACGACTTTGTCATAGTAAATTCCCCTCTGCCGGACGGTGGCGGTATCGACTTCGCCGCGGACGCATGCGGGCGGCAAGGCACGGTGGTGCTCCTGCTCGCGCGCGAGGACGTCTACGGCGAGGTGTACGACGCGGCGGCGGAGCACGGAGTGTTCCTGCTCCCGAAGCCGGTGTCGCGCTCGGCGTTCGCGCTCGCGCTCGGCTGGATGGCAAGCGCGCGGGAGAGACTTCGTTCCCTCGAGCGCAAGGAGCTCTCCATCGGCGAGAAGATGGAGGAGATACGCCTCGTCAACCGCGCGAAGTGGCTGCTTATCGACCGTGAGAAGATGGACGAGCCCGCGGCGCACCGTTACATAGAGAAGCGCGCTATGGATATGTGCGTCCCGCGCAGAGCCGTCGCGGAGGAAGTGATAGGGCGCTACTCCGATCAGAGCCATACTTAGCGGATACGCAAAGCCGCGTGTTGCAGATACTCAAAACAGACAGAGCCGTGAAGCAGCGCTTCACGGCTCTGTTTTCGGTTATTCTTGCGATCATTCCAGCGCGGATATAGCGTCCGTAATGGTCCTGTCGCCGGCGTCCCGACCGTAGCTCTCGACCTTCGAGCGGTCGCGCGCGGCGTATGTCAGGCAGCCAGCGCCGCCGATGCACCCGTCGGGACAGGCCATACCCTCAATGAAGTTTGCGTCGAGCGTGCCGGCGCGCTTCTTCAGAAGCGCCGCGCGGCAGGCCTCGATACCGTCGCAGGCTATGGATTTCAGCTCAAAGTCGATATTCTGTTCCGCGAGAGCCTGCTTCACGGCGGCGGCAACGCCGCCGCTCCGGGCAAAGCTCCTGCCGAAGTAGGAGGCGCCGTCCGGCGCGGCGTCCTCAAGCGCACCGAGGTCGATGTCCCGGCTGTCAAAGAGCGCCTGAAGCTCCTCGAAGGTGAGCACCGAATCGACATACGGCTGCACCTCCTCGCGGAGGATCTCCGCTTTTTTTGCGGTGCACGGGCCGACAAACACCGTCATTGCCGACGGATCCTTCTCCTTTATGTACTTCGCTATCGTCGCCATGGGGGAGAGGTTGTGCGAGATGTGCTCCGCGAGGTCGGGAAATTCCAGCTTGACATATTCCACGAACGCCGGACAGCAGGAGCTCGTGAGAAATCCCTTCTCCGCAAGCTCACGCGCCTCCGCATGGGCTACCATGTCCGCGCCGAGCGCCGCCTCCACGACGTCGCTGAAGCCGAGCTCGCGCAGTCCGCTCATGACCTGCCCGAGCCGGACATATGCAAACTGACTCGCGACGGACGGCGCGACTATCGCGTAAAGGCGGAAGTTCCTGCCTGCGTCGCTCTTTTTCAGCATGTCCAGAACTTCGAGCATAAAGCTCTTGTCCATCATCGCGCCGAAGGGACACTGGTTGACGCATGCGCCGCAGGCGATGCACCTGTTGCCTTCGATGACGGCGGCGTTGTCCTCGTCAAAGGAAATGGCCTTCAGTTTGCACGCGCTCTGACACGGGCGCTTGCGGTTGATTATCGCGGTGTAAGGGCAGACCTTCGCGCACTGCCCGCACTCGACGCACTTTGTCTTGTCGATGTGCGCTATGTGGTTGTGGTCGAAGACTATCGCTCCGCGCGGGCAGACCTCCATACAGCGGTGGGCGAGGCATCCGCGGCAGGAGTCGGTTATCTCGTAGCCTGCGGCGGGGCACCCGTCGCAGGCAATGTCGATGACCTCGATGACATTCGGGTCGCTTCTGTCTCCTCCCATGGCTATCTTGACACGCTCGGAGAGGATCGCGCGCTCCATATATACGCAGCAGCGCATGGTGGGCTTTTTCCCGGGGACTATCGTGTGAGGAATGTCGAGCATGTTTTCGAGAAGAGTGCCGTTCCACGCATGCCGTGCGACCTCGCGCCTGACCTGATACTTGAGGTACTGTATCTTGTTGTCAAATTTTCTCATCCCGTGCTCCCCTCCGAATAAATCTCTCTGTACGGCTGACGGCTACCGCTGAACCCGCCCGGAGCCGTCGCCGGAGGCGAGCTTTTCGACCTCCGCGACGGTGGCGAAGTTGAAGTCGCCCTCCACCGAATGCTTGAGCGCGGAGGCAGCGACCGCAAACTCAATGGCGTCCGCGTCGCTCCTGCCGCCCAGCAGCGAGTAGATGAGTCCGCCGGCGAAGCTGTCTCCGCCGCCTATGCGATCGACGATGTGCAGACTGTAACGCTTGGAGAAGCGCGCCTCGCCGCTCGCCGCGTCGTAGAGCATCCCGCTCCAGTCGTTGTCGGAGGCGGAGCGGCTCTCGCGGAGGGTTATCGCGACCTTCTCAAATCCGAACCTCTCCGCCAGCCGGCGCGCGACCGATACGTACCCCTCGCGGTTGAGCTCGCCCGCCGTGACGTCGGTCCTTTCCGCCTCGATGCCGAAGACGTCCTTCGCGTCCTCCTCGTTTGCTATGCAGATATCGACGTACCGGCAGAGCCGGGTCATGGCCTCGCGCGCCTCGGCGCGCGTCCAGAGCTTTCCGCGGTAGTTGAGGTCGCAGGAGACCTTCGCGCCCTTCGCTTTTGCGGCCTTGCACGCGGCAAGACACGCCTCTACCATGTTCGGACCGAGCGCGGGGGTGATGCCGGTGAAGTGGAACCAGTCCGCGCCGTCGAAGATCGCGCTCCAGTCAAACTCGGAGGGGTCGGCCTCCTGTATGGCGGAGTGCGCGCGGTCGTAGATGCAGACGCTCGGACGCTGGCTCGCGCCTTTCTCGTTGTAATAGATGCCGACGCGCTCGCCGCCGCGCACAATTTTCGTTGTGTCCACGCCGTAGCGGCGAAGCGAGTTGACGGCCGCCTGTCCGATGGCGTGGGCGGGGAGCTTTGTGACGTACACGGAGTCCAGCCCGAAGTTTGCAAGCGACACCGCGACGTTCGCCTCGCCGCCGCCGAAGGTGAATTCGAGCGTGCTCGCCTGCACGAAGCGCTCGTAGTTGTAGGGCTGGAGGCGAACCATCAGCTCGCCGAAGGTGACTACCTTAGCCATTTTTCCGCGCCTCCTTCACTATCTCGCGCGACTTGCGGCAGAGCTCCGTTATCTCGTCCCAGCGTCCGCCCTCTATGAGGTCAGAGGACACCATGTAGCTCCCGCCGCACGCGCACACGACGGGGCACGCCATGTACTCCGCGAGATTTTTAAGGGATATGCCGCCGGTCGGCATTATCCGGAACATCGGAAACGGCGCGCTCATCGCCTTTATCTTCGCGAGCCCGCCGGACTGCTCGGCGGGGAAGAACTTCAGCACCTTCAGCCCGAGCTTGAACGCGGTGTGGTAGTCGGTAGGCGTGGTGCATCCGGGAAAGACCGGCAGACCCTTCTTCTGACAGTAAGTAACAATCTCCGGGTCGAGGCCGGGCGTGACGATGAACCTCGCGCCGGCCGCAACCGCCTCGTCTACCTGCTCCGTCGTGAGTACGGTGCCCGCGCCGACGAGCATCTCGGGGCAGGTCTCCGTCATTATGGCGATGGCCTTCGCCGCGCCCTCCGCGCGGAAGGTCACCTCCGCCACGGGTACGCCGCCCGCGAGGAGCGCCCGCGCAAGCGGCGCGGCGTCCCGCTCGGGATTAGTCAGCTTTATCACCGGCACGACGCCGGTCTCGGTTATTCTCTCGGAAACGCTGTCCATATCAAATGACCTCCGTCCGTAATTGTTTCGTCCCCGCGCCTCAGACGCCGGAGTAGGCGGAGAAGCCTCCGTCTATCGGTATGCAGACGCCGGTGATGAAGCTCGCGGCTTCGTTGTTCAGCAGAAAGAGCACCGCGCCCGCGAGCTCCTTCTCGCTGTCTCCGAAGCGGCCCATCGGCGTCGCGGCGAGTATCTTGCCGGTGCGCGCGGTGGGAGTGCCGTCCGGGTTGAAGAGGAGGGAGGCGTTCTGCTTTGTCGAAAAGAAGCCGGGCGCTATCGCGTTTACGCGGATGCCGACCTTCGAGAAGTGGACGGCGAGCCACTGCGTGAAGTTCGACACCGCCGCCTTCGCGCCGGAGTAGGCGGGGATCTTCGTGAGCGGGGTGTAGGCGTTCATCGAGGAGATGTTGAGGATGTTGCACCCCACGCGGCCTATCATCTGCCGCGCGAACGCCTGAGTGGGTATCAGCGTGCCGATGAAGTTGAGGTTGAACACGAACTCCACGCCGTCCTTGTCCAAATCGAAGAAGCTCTTGACATCACTGTCGAGGTCGCCCGGCTCGAAGTACTCCTTGTCTGTCGTGGCGCGCGGGTTGTTCCCGCCCGCGCCGTTTATCAGTATGTCGCAGGGGCCGAGGTCGCGGAGCACCGCGTCCGCGACGGCATAGCAGACCTCGCGGTCGAGCACGTCGCACTCGTACGCCTTCGCCGTGCCGCCCTCGGCGCGTATCTCCTCCGCAAAGCCCTCCGCCGCCGGAAGGTTGAGGTCGAGGAGCGCGACCTTCGCGCCCGCCCACGCGAGCACCTTCGCAAACGACGAGCAGAGCACGCCGCCCGCGCCGGTGACGACCGCGACCTTGCCGGTGAGGTCGGTGTTGAGAACATTTTTCCGCATACTGTTTTCCTCCTTGCAATATCCGATTCCGCGCTGACCGGAAAAATTCAGCCGCGCCGCAGCGCCTTTTCCCACGCCTCAAAGAGGCCGTTTATGTACGCCGCGCCGAGCGCGCGGTCGTAGAGTCCGTAGCCTGCCTTGCCGGTCTCGCCCCAGATCATTCTGCCGTGGTCGGGGCGGACGTAGCCGTCAAAGCCGCACTCCACGAGCGCGCGCACCATCTCGCTCATATCGAGGTCGCCGCAGGCGGAGAGATGTCCGCTCTCCTCGAAGCTGCCGTCCTCGAGGACGCGCACGTTTCGCATGTGCATAAAGCCTATTCGACCCATCGAGGCGTACTTCCGCACCATCGCTGCGACGTCGTTCGACTTCGCGCACCCGAGCGAGCCGGTGCAGAGGCAGAGCGAGTTTGCGGGGCTGTCAACGATAGAGAGATAGCGGTCGATGTTTTCCTCGCAGGTGACGACGCGGGGAAGTCCGAATATGGGGTATGGCGGGTCGTCCGGGTGGAGCGCCATCGTGACGCCGCACTCCTCCGCCACGGGTATGACCTTCTTCAGGAAAACCTCGATGTTTTTCCACAGCCCGTCCTCGCCGAGCTCGCCGTAGGCGCGGATGAGGCCGCGCACCTCGTCGCGGGTGTAGCTCGCGTCCCAGCCGGGGAGGTGGATGTCGTCAGTGAGCGGGTCGAGCCCGCGAAGCTGGTCCCAATACATGACAAGGCTCGTCGAGCCGTCCGGCGCTGCGCGGTCGAGCTGCGTTCTCGTCCAGTCGAACACCGGCATGAAGTTGTAGGTGACGCACTTCACACCGTACTTCGCGCAGCGGCGGATATTCTCGCAGTACGCCGCGAGGTGCGCGGCGCGCTTGTCGGTGCCGAGCTTTATGTCCTCGCTCACGGGTATGGACTCCACGACGTCGAAGACGAGGCCGTTTTCCTCGCACTGCTCTTTGATCCGCGCGAGCGACGCCTCCGGCCAGACCTCGCCGGGCTTTACGTCGTAGACGGCGGACACCACCGAGCGCATGCCCGGTATCTGACGTATGTATTGAAGCGGTATCGGGTCGCTCTCCCCGTACCATCGGAAAGAAAGCTTCATAGACCGGCCTCCCTTGTATACGAATGTATTGTAACTATTATAACACCCGCACGCCGCATTTTCCATAGACGCGGGGGCTCAAAACGAAAAAATTTCAAAAAATGTAAAAAAGCTGTCCCCTCGGGGCGGGGTATTTCCATTTAAGGAATGTAGGGGTAAAATAGTCTCAAAGTTTTTTGAAGGGAGGGCGTTTCGATGACAACAGAGGAGCTTCGGTTTGTCGAAGCGCTCTACCGCAGGATGTACGACCGCCTTATGCGCTACGCCTTGGAAACACTCGGGGACGCGGCGAGGGCGGAGGACGTCGTACAGAGCACCTTCGAACTCGCCTGTCTGAACGTCGCGGCGCTGACGCGCCACCCCGCGCCGGAGGGTTGGGTGTTCGTCACCTTCCGCAATCTCGTTAAGACGTCGGCAAAGGAGCGCACGGGGGACGTGATGCTGCTCGAGCGTCTGCAAAGCCGTGCGGCGGCGGGCGAGAACTCGCACAACGACGAGACCGACCCCGACGTCCTCTACGGCGACCTGCTCGACCTGCCGGAATACCGTCTCCTGCGGGAATATGTTGACTGCGGCATGACGGTGGCGGAGTTTGCGGAGACGATGGGAATATCCGCCGAAGCCTGCAAAAAGCGGCTCCAGCGGGCAAGAAACAGATTGAGACGGTATTTCAGAGAGTGAAGGGAGGCATATTCGTGAAGGAATACTACCGCAGTAAGAGCTCAGACGAGCTGAAAGCGCTCCTCCGCGCGGACGCCGAGGCGGGTGCGGACGGCGCGCTCAAGCCGGAGGAGGCGTGGGAGGTCTTGGAAGCCCTCGGTGAAAAGGAGCCTTCGCCGCCGTACACCCCGGCGGATACAGCGTGGGAGCGCTTCCGGCGGAGTTACCTCGAGCCGATGGAGCGCAGAACGGCGGCGGAGACGCTGCCGCCGTCGCTCCGCCGCCGTCTGCCGAGGCGACGGCCGTCGTGGGCGCGGAGCGTCAGACGCTCTAACCTCAAGGCGGCCGCGGCGGCGCTCGTCATCGTGGCGCTCATATCCGCCGCTTCGGTATCGGCGTATGCCGCCGGAGCGGACGCCCGCGCCGCCGCTCCGTGGGAGTACGAGACGGCGGAGAGCGCCGGCTTTGAATTTGAGTACACGAGCTTGCAGAGCGCGCTCTATTTCCTCGGCGTTTCCGACCTGTCCGCGCCGAGGACTCTGCCGGAGGGGTTTACATGCACCGGCGCGCAGACCGTGGGCACGCGGATACGCAGCGTGCTCCTGCTGAGATGCTCCGACGGCGGCGCGGAGATAACGATGAGCGTCACGGTGTCCGGCGAGGGCGTCGGGAGCGCCGTCCCGAAGCGGAACGGCGCGCTCAAGCAGTACACCCCGGACGGAGGTGCGGCCGCCGTCTACCTTGTCGGCGCTTCCGGCGGCACGTCCGAGGCGTACTGGAAGGACGGGAGGTACGAGTGCGCGCTGTACGGCGAATGTCCGCTTGAGGAGCTGGAGAAAATGCTTGACTCGATAGAAAAGACGCCGCCGTATCCGGCGGACAGCGGGAGTTGAAAAGATGGAAGCGAAATTTTCGCTCAGAGTGCTTCTCCGCTCGCCGATAAAGACCTTCGTTACGTTCCTGCTGCTTACGGCGGTGAGCGCAGCTTTTGTCGGCAGGGGAGCGGAGTTTGTGACGACGCTCCGCGCCGTCGGCTCGGCGGAGGGATACTACGAGGCCGGCGGAACCGTCCGCGCCACGCAGGAAAACTACGAAAGCTACGAGCTGTATTCGCCGGAGTTTTTCCCGGAGTTTATGCCGCTCACGCAGGAGGCGGTGGACGCGGTGCGAAGCTCGAAGTATGTGGAGCGGAGCGAGATACGCCGCACGGCGGGCGGCAGAACGTCGGACGAGTATTTCGACGTAGTAGAACAGCCGCTCTATGAGGCGGCCACAAACGGAAGCGGCGAGCTGCTGGGCGACGATCTGCGCGGGTGCGCGGCGGCGCTCATAGCGTCCTGCACGGATGTGAGCCGCGAGACGGTGAAGCATCTCAACGGCGTCGAGACGCCGGGTCATCTCGACGCTGAGATAAGGGTCGAAGAACTTGTAGCGGGAATGCCGCAGTGGAACGGTGAGGGGCGGGAGCTTGTCTTAAAGTCCTTTGCCCGAGGCTGGAAGGAGTCGGAGACGTGGTTTTCCGACCCGGAGGTGTCCGAATGGGGCAAATACAGCGTAGATAATTCTGCCATAGTCGACCAGATAGTGCCTGGACACCGATACTTTTTGGTCGTGGAGGCGGAGAGCATAGGTCAGCGCCCCGCTTCGGACGAGAGAAAGCTGAGTACGAAGGTGGACTATCCGCTCATAGACCTGACGCGACTCGAGGAGGAGCACGGCACGGACGACTGGCGCGCGGCGCTCGCCGACCCGGAGAAATACGGGCTTGTCAGGTTCAAGGGCGACAACAGCTACCCCTCCACACGGGATATAAAGGACAAACAGCTCGTCTCGGTCGAGACCTATATGGAGCGGCTGAACTTCAACGCGCACACGCAGGAGCTCGTCTACACCGGGGACATGGCGGGCCTCGTGCGCTTCCGGGACGGCAAGGAGTACATCGCGGAGGGACGGGCGCTCGAACCCTCGGACAGCGGGAACGTCTGCGTCGTGAATGCTCTGTGGGCGCAGCAGAACGGCTTCGCGGTCGGGGACAGCGTGGAGTTCACGGTGAGCGCGGACACGATGATGCACAGCGGAAAGCTGTTCGCGCGCCGTCTGCCCGTCGTGGACGGGTACATGCCGGACATCGCCTTTCTTGAAATACAGGCATACAGTGACCTCGGTCTCGAGCCGGTAAAAGAGACATTCGAGATAGTCGGACTGTGGGCGGACAGCATCACGTCGCTCCGCGAGCGCGACCCTTACGCATACCCGATAAACACGGTGTTCCTGCCGGAGGACGCTTACCCGTGGCCGGACGGCGCAGAGCAGCCGCTGATGCCCTCGACCTTCAGCTTTACTTTGAAGCACCCGGGAGACGCGGAGAAGATAGAGAGCGAGCTTTCGCAGACGCTCGCGGAGCTCGGGTACGGGCTTGCGATAGACGACATGGGCTATGCGGAGACGCGCCATTCGCTCGAGATGATGAAGACGTCGGCGCTTGTCGGCTTTGCCGCCATGAGCGGGGCGCTGATGCTCGCCCTCGCGGTTGCGGTCTACCTCTTTATCACGCGCAGAAAGCAGGACTATGCCGTGATGAGAGCGATGGGGACGTCTGTACGCCGCGCGAATATGTCGCTCCTTACGGGACTTCTCATCCTCGCGGCAGCGGCGGTATGCGTCGGATGCGCGGCGGCGACGGTCATAACGCGGGACGCCGGAGCGGAGCTCGCCGCGCGGCTTACGGAGATAACCGGCGAGGATGTCCGCGCGACGCTCTCGTATCCGACGGTGTGCGCGTTCGGCGCGGGAGAAATAGTCCTGCTGATGCTCTTTGCGGCGCTCGGACTGCGCCGCGTCGGCAGAAAGCCGCCGCTCGAACTGCTTCAGGGCGAAAAATAACGGAGGTGGAAAGAAAATGGCAGTCATTTCGCTTAAAAACGTGACCTACAGCTACAAGGGCGCGGCGAAACCCGCGGTAAACTCGGTCTCCTGCGACTTCGAGGCGGGAACGCTGTACGCCGTCGTCGGCCCGAGCGGGTCGGGCAAGAGCACGCTTCTCGCGCTGCTCGCGGGGCTCGACCTGCCAGACGAGGGGGAGGTCCTGTTCGGCGGGGAGAGCATCGCGGCGCACGACCTCGACCTCTACCGCCGCGAGTACATCTCGATGATATTTCAGGCGTTCCGACTGTTCCCGCTGCTCACCGCCCTTGAGAACGTGTGCTATCCGCTCGAACTCGTCGGCGTAAAGAGCGCGGAGGCAAAGCGGAGGGCGCGGGAGCTGCTCGCAAGCGTCGGCATAACCGAGGAGGAGATGCGGCGATTCCCGGCAAACCTCTCCGGCGGACAGCAGCAGCGCGTCGCGATAGCGAGGGCGCTCGCCTCCGGCGCGAAGGTGATACTCGCCGACGAGCCTACAGGCAACCTCGACGTCGAGAACACGCAGACGGTCATAGACATCCTCGCCTCGCTCGCGGACGAGCAGGACTACTGCGTGATAGTCGTCACCCACGACGCGGAGGTGGCGGACATGACAGACGTTGTCTACCGTATGAAGGACGGTGTGCTTACGCGCGAGAGGTGACATTATGGTGACAAAGTATGTTCTGCGGCATATCCCGCGCGCGCCGCTGAGAAGTCTGCTTTCGCTCCTGCTTGCGGCGGCGCTCACGGCCTCGCTCGGGCAGTTTATCGCGATAGTCCGCTCAAACCGCGCGCTCGTGGGTGAGATGTACGACACGGCGGAGGTGTACGCCTCGCCCGCGAACCGTTCCGGGGTCGTCGTGACGAATATTCCGTTCGGAGCGGTCGACCTCCTGCTCGCGGCGGACTTCTCAAGCGGATTCTACGGCGAGTCTACGGGTCAGTGTTACTGGGTGACGCCGGCGCTTGAGGACGGCGCCGCCTCCCTGTACGCCACGACCGACCCGGAGCTTTTCGGCAGAGCCGCCGGACTGACCTACGCCGAGGGGTACGGCGCGGACGTGTTTGCCGCGTCGCGTGACAACGTGTGTTTTCTAAGCGAGACGGCGCTTGACAGGCTTGGGCTGAAGCTCGGGGACGAGGTGAATCTCAGCGGCGCGGACGGGTCTCTCCGCCGGATATATGCGAATATATACGGCAACGCTTTCATGGAAGGGGCGAGGTTTACCGTCATAGGCTCCTTTAGGACGGGGCTTGGCGACTACGACGTCCTTATGCCGTGGGGTACGATAAAGAGACTGTATGACAGATTCTATCCAGGGTCGAGCGACGGAGATGGAACCATGCAGACTGCGGTACAGTTCCGCGTGCGAAACGACCTCCTGCGCGACGAGCGCGCTTACCGCGACAGTCCGAACGAGCTGCTTGCAAAGTCGTCGTCGCAGAGGATATCAGAGCTCACCCTCCGCTTCTTTGACGACGAGGTAAAGAACGTCATAAAGCCGCTCGAGGAGAACACCGACCTGCTCGAGCTGCTGCTTCCGTTCGTCGGCGCGGCGGTCGTCATGATAGGCGCGGCGATACCGGGGCTTGTAATATTGCAGTCCTCGAAGGAGGCGGCGACGATGCGCGCGCTCGGCACGACGCGCAGGCGAGTTATGGCCATGCTCGTGTGCGAGCAGATGCTTCTCACGCTCGCGGGGCTGGCGCTCGGAGTATTCGGACTTTTCGCAGCGCACGGCTTCGGGCATGAGGCGGCGGCAGACCTCGCCGGAGCTTACGGGTACTTCGCGGCATGCGCTCTGCTGTCGGCGGCGGTATGTATTGCGGCGTCGGCATTCGTGAGCGCGGGGAGCGCGCTGAAGCTTTTGCAGTCCGGGGAATGAAACGGAGGAACGGAATATGAAGAAACTCGTTCTGTTTATTCTGATATTCGCGCTTGCGCTGCAAGCGGCGGGATGCGCGGAAGAAACGTCCGGGACGTCGGAAGTCCCGTCGGCGGAGGTAAGCTCTGCGGCAGAGGAGACCGTGCCGGGGGAGACCGACCCGTCGGAGGAGCAAAGCTCCGAGCCGGGTCTGAGCGTGGCGGAGATATACGACCACCGCTTGACGGTAGTGACCGATCCCTTGATTATGAGCTACCTTCTTCAGGAGCAGATAGACAGGCGTCCGTCGCCCGGGCTGTGCGTAGACGCGGAGGACATGAGCGGCTTCCACTTCTACCTGTACAAATATCTGCCGGAGCTCAAGGTGATAGCGATAGTGGTGAGGAGCGAGGGCTGGGAGGACGTCTTTTTCTCGACAAGCACCGCAGAGGAGCTGGGCATGGACGTGGACATACAGCCGCCGGAGGCTCTCGACGGGCTTGACACCCCGCTTGACGGCGAGCAGATGGGCGATCTGAAGGCTTTCTGCGAAGACACGGGCGGACTCGTGGCGTTTATAACAGAGGTTCCGACGCCCGCACCGTCGGGCAAGTAGGCGGCGCTTACGCGGAACGCCGCGCAGTCTAGCAGGATACGTTGACACTCCGAATAAATTGTGGTAAACTTTTCTAAAAGGATGAAGCGGGCCGAGGCGTTTGCCTCGGCCGAACGACGATTTAAAAAGGGGAGTGGGCTTATGTCAAGGCTTGAAAAGGTCAGATTCACGTTCTCGCCGGAGAGCTTTCGGGGCGAGATAAAGCACGTCGGGATAGTAGGAACGTTCCTGTTCTACAACAGCAACCTCACCGGCAACACCTGCGAGACCGGCATGGGCGACAACAAGGAGTTCTTCCCGCCCCACATGTACAAAGAGGGCATGGAGCGCATCGGAATGGGCTGCTATGAGGAGATGGAGCTTCGGGACGGCGTCTACACCGTCGAATTTATGCTCCCGCCCGGACTTTACAACTACCGCTTCGCGATAAACGCGGAGCTCGAGGAGGGCGAGCCGGACTTCCGCAGCGGAAGGTTACCGGCGGTGGGGCACGACGGGAAGATGCACGTTCTCTCGAAGGACACCGTGTACCTGCCCGACCCTGCAAATCCTCCGCTGATACCGACCGTCACCGGCGCGCAGGAGGAGAGCGTCCGCGTCGTCGGCACCTGCGCCGACCTGCCGTGGCTCCCCGGCGTGCCGGAGGAGAAGCGCGGCGCTGTCACCTACGTCTCCTACCTCGATGTGGACGGCAAGCCGCAGACGCTCGGCGTGTACCTCCCGGCAGGCTACGACCGCACGAAGACCTATCCCGCCGTGTTCGTCTCGCACGGCGGCGGCGGAAACGAGGCAGACTGGTTCCATCAGGGCGGCATCCACTGGAACATGGACACCCTTATCGCCGAGGGCAAGACCGAGGAAGCCATACTCGTCACGATGAACAACTCGGTCTACGGGTGGGACTTCGAGAAGATAGCAAAGAACCTCTACGAGTGCGTCATCCCGTTTGTCCGCAAGCTGTTCCCGGTGTCCTGCGACCCGATGAAGAACGCTTTCTGCGGCCTCTCGATGGGCAGCATGACGACGCTGTACATGTACATGCACCACAACACGGCGTTCCACTACTACGGCGCGTTCAGCGGCGGCATAGCGGGCGGAGAGCACTTCTCGCTCGACGACCCGAACCTCATGCAGAGGATGCTGCTCATTGGCTGCGCGGAGGAGGACATCGCGTGGAACTTCCGCGAGATCGGCGTTCCGCCGACGATAGACGAGCTTGAGAAGAAGGGCGTGCCGCACGTCACCTACTTCGTCCCCGGCGGGCACGACTGGTACTGCTGGCCGCAGATGTTTACCGAGTTTGCAAAGAATATTCTCTGGAAATAAAGGATTTTTCGAGTGAAAAGCCCGCTGCCGCTTCACACGTGAAGCGGCAGCGGGCTTTGTCTGCAGATTTATACCTTTGATATCGCGGTTTTGACGCCGCGCACGAATTTTTCTATCTGCCCCGGCACGTCCGCGCCATATTTCTCGCAGAGCGAAACTATTGCGGAGCCGATTATCACGCCGTCCGCGTACTGCGCCATCTCCGCCGCCTGCTCCGCGTTGGATATTCCGAAGCCTATCGCACAGGGAATGCCGCTTACCTTCTTCACGCGGGCTATCGAGGCGGCGATGTCGGTGCTTATGCTGCTCCGCGCGCCGGTCACGCCGAGCGAGGATACGCAGTAGAGAAATCCCCGAGCCTCGCGCGCTATCGTTTCGGCGCGTGCGTCGGAGGTCGGCGCTATCATCGAGATGAGGTCGAGACCGTACTTGCGGCAGAGCGGAAGGAACTCGTCCCGCTCCTCAAACGGCACGTCCGGGATGATGAACCCGTCCATGCCGATATCCGCGCTCTTTGCGATGAACCGCTCCGAGCCGTAGGAGAAGAGCACGTTCGCGTAGGTCATGAAAACCATCGGAACCTTCACGGTCTTACGGAGCTCACGCACCATGTCAAATACCCTGTCGGTCGTCGTTCCGGCGGCGAGCGCGCGGAGGTTCGCGTTTATAATGGTCGCGCCCTCTGCCGTCGGGTCGGAGAAGGGGATGCCGAGCTCTATGAGGTCGGCTCCGGCGCGCTCCATGGCGCGCACCGTCTCCGCCGTCACGTCGAGCGACGGGTCGCCGCAGGTTATGAACGGGATGAACGCCTTCCCGTGGTCGAATGCCCGTGAAATGTTACTCATAAAGCGACTCACCTCTGTATCTTGCTATCGCGGCGACGTCCTTGTCGCCCCGCCCGGAGATGTTGACGACGATGATGCTGTCCCGCGGCATTGTGGGCGCCAGCTTGCAGGCGTAGGAGACGGCGTGCGCGCTCTCGATGGCGGGGATTATCCCCTCTGTGCGGGAGAGATACTCGAACGCCGTGACCGCCTCCTCGTCGGTGACGGGGACGTACTCGGCTCTGCCGCTGTCGTGAAGCGCCGCATGCTCCGGGCCGATGCCGGGGTAATCAAGCCCGGCGGAGATGGAGTAGACCGGCGCTATCTGGCCGTACTCGTCCTGGCAGAAGTAGCTCTTCATGCCGTGGAAGATGCCGAGCCGCCCGGTGCTGATCGTCGCGGCGGTCTCGAAGGTATCTATGCCGCGCCCCGCCGCCTCACATCCGATGAGGCGGACGCTTTTGTCCTCTATGAAGTGGTAGAACGCGCCTATCGCGTTCGAGCCGCCGCCGACGCAGGCGATGACCGCGTCCGGCAGACGTCCCTCGCGCTCCGCGAGCTGCTGCTTTATCTCGCGGCTTATCACCGCCTGAAAGTCGCGCACCATGGTGGGGAAGGGGTGCGGACCCATCACCGAGCCGAGGACGTAGTGCGTATCGTCTATGCGGCGGGTCCACTCGCGGAAGGTCTCGCTCACCGCGTCCTTGAGGGTCTTGGTGCCGGTGTCTACGGGGTGTACCTTCGCGCCGAGGAGCTTCATGCGGTAGACGTTCAGCGCCTGCCGCTCGCAGTCCTCACGGCCCATGAACACCTCGCACTCCATACCCATCATCGCGGCGACCGTCGCGGTCGCGACTCCGTGCTGACCCGCGCCGGTCTCGGCTATGACGCGCGTCTTGCCCATCCGCTTTGCGAGGAGCATCTGACCGAGGACGTTGTTTATCTTGTGCGCGCCGGTGTGGTTGAGATCCTCGCGCTTGAGGTATATCTTCGCGCCGCCGAGGTCGCGCGTCATCCTCTCTGCGTAGTAGAGGAGGCTAGGACGGCCGGCGTAGTTGCGGTAAAGCTCGTCGAGCTCCCGCAGGAACTCCGGGTCGTCCTTGTACTTCATATACGCCGCCTCGACCTCACTCACGGCGTTCATCAGCGTCTCGGGGATGTACTGCCCTCCGTGTATTCCAAATCTTCCCTTGCTCATTGCAAACTCTCCTTATCGAGATTAAAACGATTATCGGCGGAGCTTACCCGCCATCCGCCGTGCGGCCGGACAAAAGTGCCGCCTTTCACCGGCGGGCGGCGGCGACCGCCGCCATGATCCTTCCCAAGTCCTTCTTTTTTTCGACCTCCACTCCGCTTGAGAGGTCGAGCCCGTAGGGATGGAGCGCCTCGACGGCGCGGGGAATGTTCTCCGGGGTCAGTCCGCCGGCGAGGATGAAGGGGCGCTTTATGCCGCGCGCGACGGACCAGTCAAACGTCTCGCCCGTGCCGTATCCGTTGTCGAGCAGGACAAGGTCGGCGGCGGAGGCTTCCGCCGCAGTAAGGTCTGCGGACGAACGAACCTTGAACGCCTTCCAGATTTGAACATCGCAACGCGCGGGTGCGCGCGTCACAAGTGAGCGGAGGTGCGCGATATACCCGTCGTCCTCGCTGCCGTGGAGCTGAACTGCCGAGACGGTCCCGTCGTTCAGAAGCGCCGCTACCTCCTCCGCGGGACGATCCACAAACACGCCTACGGGAGTAATACTGTCCGACAGTCCCGCGCGCAGTGCGCGGACCTGCTCCGGGGTAACGCTTCGGTGGCTCTTGGGAAAGTTGATGATAAAGCCGCACCAGTCGGGGAGGGCGCAGTTGACAAACTCAATGTCCTCCGGGCGGAACAGGCCGCATATCTTTATCTTAGTCATCCCGCCGCCTCCCGCATTTTGCGGAGGAGACCGGCCCGGTCCTCGGAGCGCATCAGCATCTCGCCGACAAGTACGGCGTCCGCGCCGATTTTCCGCAATACTTCGACGTCCTCCGGGCGGGAGACGCCGCTCTCCACCACGTACACGCGCTCGGGAGGGATAAGCTCCCGCAGCCGGGCGGCGTTGGAGAAGTCCACCGAAAAGTCCTTCAGGTTGCGGTTGTTTACCCCGATTATCTCTGCCCCGGCGCTGACGGCGGAGCGCACCTCCGCCTCGTCGTGCGCCTCTACAAGCGCGGAAAGCCCGAGAGACGAGCAGAGTTCGAGGTATTTTGATACCGTTTCGGTATCGAGCAGGGCGCATATGAGCAGCACGGCGTCCGCGCCCATCGCCTTGGCTTCATATATCTGGTACTCGTCTACGGTAAAATCCTTGCGGAGCATGGGTATATTTACCTCCGCGCGGATCTCCCCGAATATCTCGTCGGAGCCCAAAAACCACTTCGGTTCCGTCAGACAGGACAGCGCGTCCGCCCCGGCTGACTCGTACTCCCGGACTATCTCGAGATAGGGGAAGGACGGCGCTATCAGTCCCTTGGAGGGGGACGCGCGCTTGACCTCGCATATAAAGGACAGTCCCGGCTTTTTCAGGGCGTCGGAAAAGGCTGTGCCATCGCCCCCCGCGCTGTTTTCCGCAAGCGCCCGCAGCTTGTCCAGGGGAAGCTCTGCCTTCTTTGCCGCCACACGCTCTCTCGCGTGAGCCGCAAGCCGGTCTAAAATCGTTTGACTCATCGTTATCACCTGAAAATCGCTTTGGGACTATCTGTTGCTGACTTCTATCAGCTTTTCGAGTACCGACGCCGCGGCGCCGCTGTCGATAAGCTCCGCCGCGAGCGTGACGCCGTCCTTCCACGTCTCGGCTTTGCCGCCGATGTAGAGCGCCGCGCCGGCGTTTAGCAGGACGGCGTCCCGGGCGGGATCCTTTTTGCCCGAGAGTATCGAACGGGTGATGGCGGCGTTCTCCTCCGGCGTGCCGCCCACGAGGTCGCTCTTTTGGCAGCGAGTGATACCGAAGTCCTCTGGGGAGACGGTGTAGCTCTTAAACCAACCGTCCTTGAACTCGCAGACGGCGGTGGGGGCGGAAGCGGAGATCTCGTCGAGCCTGTCCCTGCCGTAGACGACCATGCCCCGTTCCACGCCGAGGCTTATCAGCACCTGCGCCAGCGGCTCCACGAGATACTCGTCGTATACGCCGAGAAGCTGCATCTTGGGGCCCGCCGGATTTGTGAGCGGCCCGAGAATGTTGAACACCGTGCGGAAGCCCAGCTCCTTGCGGACGGCGCCGACATATTTCATCGAGGTGTGATACTTCTGCGCAAAGAAGAAGCACATCCCGACCTCGCGCAGCAGCTCGACGCACTTCTCCGGATCCTGCTCGATATTTACTCCCAACGCCTCGAGGCAGTCGGCCGTGCCGCACTTCGAGGACGCGGCGCGGTTGCCGTGTTTTGCCACCTTCATCCCTCCGGCGGTGGCGACGAGCGCGGAGGTTGTGGATATGTTGAAGCTGTGAGCTCCGTCGCCGCCGGTGCCGACTATCTCGAAGACGGGCATTCCGGCGTCAACGCGGGTGGCGTGGTCGCGCATGGCGGCGGCGCACCCGGCTATCTCGTCGGAGGTCTCGGCTTTCGCGCTCTTGGTGGAGAGGGCGGCAAGGAACGCCGCGTTCTGGGTTTGCGAGGTCTCTCCGCTCATTATCTCGTTCATGACGGCATACGCCTCGTCGTATGTCAGGTCCTGCTTGTCAACGATTTTCGCGATTGCATCCTTGATCATAAAAACACTCCTTTTAGTTTTGTTGTTAAAGTTCTATGAAATTTTTCAGCATTGTTTTCCCGTCCGGAGTCATTATCGACTCGGGGTGGAACTGCACCCCGTAGACGGGGTACTCCCTGTGCTGCACGGCCATGACCTCGCCGTCACGGGTGCGGGCGGTGACGCGGAGACAATCCGGGATAGTGTCCGGGTCGGCGGCAAGGGAGTGGTATCGGGCGACGGGGGCGGACTCGGGGCATCCTCGAAACAGAGGACAGTCCCGAGAAAAGCGAACCACCGACTGCTTGCCGTGCATGAGCTCCCTTGCGTAAGTTATGGTCGCCCCGAACGCGGCGCAGATGGCCTGATGACCGAGACACACGCCGAGAACGGGGATTTCGGCTCCCAGCTCTTGAACCACCCGAATTATCACACCCGCGTCCTCCGGACGTCCGGGGCCGGGTGAGAGAATGATTCGGGAGGGACGCAGCTCGCGTATCTCGCCGGTAGTGAGCTCATCGTTTCGGATGACCTTTATATCGGGGTCTATCTCCCCGACAAGCTGATAGAGGTTGTAGGAAAAGCTGTCGTAGTTATCAATAAGCAGTATCATAGTTCTTCCTCCTGCGCAAGCTCCAGCGCGCTCACGACCGCCCGGGCCTTGTTGATGCACTCCTGATACTCCTTTTCCGGCACCGAGTCCGCCACTATGCCGGCGCCGCTGCGTATAAAGACCTGTCCGTTCTTCCTGTACGCGATGCGTATAGCTATGCAGGTGTCCATATTTCCGGTAAAGTCGATGTAGCCGATAGCGCCGCCGTAAATGCCGCGCTTGTTGTTCTCGAGCTCGCCGATAAGCTGGCAGGCGCGTATCTTCGGAGCGCCGGACAGCGTCCCCGCCGGCAGGACCGCCTCGATGGCGTCCAAAGCGTCGAACTCGGGACGGATCTCTCCGCGGACGGTAGAGCCGATGTGCATGACGTGCGAGTAACGCTCGACAGAGTGGAGGGTCTCCACGCGGACGGTACCGAACCGGCTTACCTTGCCGAGGTCGTTCCGTCCGAGATCCACGAGCATGTTGTGCTCGGCGAGCTCCTTTTCGTCGGCGAGCAGCTCTGCCTCCAGCGCGGCGTCCTCCTCCTCGGTCCTTCCGCGCGGACGTGTGCCGGCGAGCGGGAAGGTGTGGAGAACTCCGTTTTCAAGCTTCACGAGCGTCTCCGGCGATGCGCCCGCGACCTCCACGTCGGTGCCGGAGAAGTAGAACATATACGGGGAGGGGTTGAGCGTGCGCAGTACGCGGTAGGTGTTGAGCAGGCTCCCCTCAAACGGCGCGGAGAGACGGTTGGAAAGCACTATCTGGAAGATGTCGCCCTCGCGGATGTGGCGCTTTGCCCGCTCCACCATGGAGCAGTATTCCTCTTTGTCAAAGAGGGGAGTGACCTCGCCCCCGAGCCTTCCGCCCGGCTCATGCTTCTGCGCGCCGGTACGGAGCAGGTCGCGGAGCTGCTTTAGTTCGAGGCAGGCCTTGTTGTAGCCGGTCTCCGGGTCGTCAAGCGGCATGTTGACTATAAGGATGATTTTCTGACGGACGTTGTCAAAGGCTATCACCTTGTCAAAGAGCATCAGATCGACATCCTTGAAACCCTCCGTGTTGAGCGCCCCGGTGCGGGCGGCGGGCTCGCTGTATCCGAGGTAGTCGTAGGAGAAGTAGCCCACAAGTCCGCCGGTGAAGGAGGGAAGGTAGTCAAACCGGGGGCTTGTGTAATTGCGCAGTATCTTCCGCAGCTCCTCCGACGGATCCTTGACTAGGCGGCAGCTGTCCTGCGCGCCGCCCTTGATTTGCATTATCCCGTCGGTGCAGGTTATCTCAAGAGTCGGGTCAAAGCCCAGGAAAGTGTAGCGCCCCCACTTTTCCTGTTCGGCCACCGATTCGAGAATGTAGCAGTGGGCGGAGACGTTTTTCAGGATTTTCAGAGCTTCGATCGGGGTGCAGACGTCGGAGAGCATTTCACAGCTGACCGGCAGTACCTTGCAGCGTCCCTCGGCGGCTATCGCTTTGACCTCCTCGGGACCGGGTCTGATGTTCATGTACATACCTCCTCGCAAGCGTTTCTCCCGCCGGGGTACGAAAACGCCCCCGACAGAAGGTCATCTTCTGTCAGGGGCGAATATGATCCGCGGTGCCACCCTGATTCGCGGCGCAGAGGCCGCGCACTTAGCGGGATACAGGCATATCCCCGGCAACTGACGTATGCCAACACGTCGCATGCTACTCGGCGTCATGCGCCTTTCACCGCGCCCTCGGAAGCCCATTCGGTCTGATGTTTTCTGCCGCGATCTCACCGTCCGCGGCTCTCTTTGAGAAAAGGGAAAAGACCTACTTACTCTTCTTCAACGGTTTAACAGAGTATATCATATGAAATTCAGTCTGTCAATAGGCAAATTGCTCTTTCCGGGATTTTTACGCGCCCCGGAGCCGGCGGATATGCGCGGCAAGCTGCTTAAAGCCTCCGTTCGGGTAGGCCGAGATGTCCTTTTGCTCCTTGTTTATGAGGCAGTCGGTGAGAAGAAAGACCTCCATTCCGAGCGCCGACGCCGCCATGTCCTCCGAGACGTCGTTTCCGACCATCAGACACTCGGCGGCGGGGACGCCCGTCCGCCGGAGTATGTCGCGGTAGTAGTCGAGGTTCGGCTTGCAGAAGCGGTCGCTCTCGTAAGTGGTGACGAGCTCGAAGTCCTCCGGCTCGAGCCCCGCCCAGCGTATCCGCGTCTCGGTGGCGACGGCGGGAAAGATCGGGTTTGTCGCAAGCAGTACGCGGAGCCCGTCCCGCCGGCAGCCGTGCACGAGCTCCGCCGCCTCGGGGTTGAAGCCGCAGAAGCTCCGCGCGCCCGCGAACTCGTTTGCGTAGAACTCGTCAAAAACCGCCTTGTCGCGAAGGCGCTCCTCGCCGTATTCCTCCGCAAACCTCCGCCAGAACGCCTCCTCGTTTGTGCATGAGCCGTCGTTTCGGACCATCGCGGCGGTGCCCGCCCAGACGGTATTTATGAGCCGCTTTGCCTCGTAGCCGTATGGCGCGGCCTTCCTTGCAAGCAGACCGAAGTAGCCCGCGACGAATTCGTCCTGGTCCATCGGGAGCAGGGTGCCGTCCAGATCAAAAAGTACGGTGGTAAGCATATCTGTCAGGTGCGGTAGAGGATGCCTATCATGTTGGGGCCGGTGTTTATACCGATGACACAGCCCACCTGATACTCCGTGATAGGCGGAATGTCGAACGCCTTCGCGCACGCCTCACGGAGCTGCTCAAAGGCGGCGCGGTTGCTGCCGTAGACGAGCGCGTAGTTCGTTCCCTGTTTGCGCTCGCGCAGACAGGTCTCTACCAGCGCGGCTATCGCCTTGTTGTCTCCGCGGGCCTTGGAGAGAATCTTTGCTTCGCCGTCCTCAAAGGTTATGAGCGGCTTGAGACCTATCGCGTCCCCGAGGAACGCGGCGGCGGGGGAGATGCGTCCCGACTTCTTGACGCACTTGAGGTTGAGCGGCACGAAGAGCGGACGCGCGTGCTCGAGCCAGTCGCCGAGGTGCGCGAGTATCTCGTCCGAGCTGCTGCCGCTTTTTGCCATGCGCGCCGCCTCGATGACGGGGATGCCGTAGGCCATGCTGTAAGTCTTCGAGTCGATGAGATGTATGGTGAAGGTCTCCTTTGCCTCGGGGTGCTCCTCGTAGAACATATCGCGGGTTATGACCGCAGCCTGATAGGTCCCGGAGCCCTTGGAGTTTATCGAAATATGTATGAGGTCGGTGTAGCCCGCCTTCCACGTCTCAAGAAAGAGCTCCGCATAGAGCACCGACGTTACCTGACTGGATACCGGCAGCGTCACCGCAGTGTCGAGTATATTGTAAAACTCCTCCTTGCTTATGTCGATGCCGTCGCGGTACTCCTTGTCATCCACGAGTATCGTCAGCGGGAGGACGCTGATATTCAGCTCTTCACAAAAATTATTCGGAATATCGGCTGTCGAGTCGGTCGATATCTTGATTTTCTGCATAAAACCTTCCTTTCATACTGTTGACATTGGAAAGTGCGCCCGATATAATAGACCGTGTACCGAAAGAGCGGAAGCCCCGGTCACTCGGGCATACCTTATAATAATACAACTTTTTTTCAAAAAAGCAAGAGGGATTTGCATATTTAATACTTTGAACGGAAGCGGCGCCGCTTCCCGGCGATGACTCGGCAATAAAGACGGCAAGGACGGAGGAAAATACATGACGGAGAACAAAATTTCGGAGCTCTTTACGCTGTACAACAGCTGCTTTCCCGACTACAATACGACGTTTGAGATATTTCGCGAGCTGACCGCGCCGGAGAAGGCGGAAATAGTAGAGGAGCGGGACGGCGGCGCGCTTGTCGGATATTCGCTCATCCACGAGAGCTCTATATCCCTGCTCTGCGTGGACGAGAGGTACCGCCGTCGCGGTATCGGCTCGCGGCTGCTCTCCGAGAGCGAGCGCATTATCCGAAAGAACGGCTTCGGAAGCGTGACGCTCGGGGAAGGGCCGTGCTGCGTCCTTCAGGGAGTGCCGGTCGAGGGGCACGACGCGGTGAGCTTCTTTGAGCGGCGCGGGTACTCGGCGGAGTGGACGAGCGCGAATATGGGGATGTTTCTCGATGCGTTCAACGCGGATTCGCTGAAAATATATCCCGCGCCGGAGGGAACGGAGTTCCGCATAGCCCGCCCGGAGGAGAAGGAGTCGGTGCTCCGCGCCGTGGAGGACGCGGAGCCGGACTGGACGGGTATCTTTGAGGACTGTGAAGACCCGGTAATGATTGCCGTACAGGGCGGCGAGACAGTCGGCTTTCAGATACTTGGCAAGGGGAGGTTCCACCCGGAGCGGGAAGCGGTCGGCTCGGTTGGCTGCGTGGGTGTCGTACATTCAGCGCGAAGAAAGGGAACCGGCCTCCGCATGGTCGCGGAGGGGTGCCGTTGGCTGAAGGAAAGAGGATACAAATCAGTCGAACTGCGGTATGTCGAGCTCGTGGACTGGTACAGCCGCATAGGCTTCGAGGTCACGGGACATCAGTGGATGGGCGGCAAAATGCTGTAAAGCAATACAGCTTGACATAGTGTAAACATCGTAAAACAATTAACATTACAGATTTGACGGGAGCAAAAACGCAGATGAGAAGCTTCGGAGGCAGAAACTGGCGCACGGAAAGCTTCGGGGAGCCGCATGACGGCGCTCCGCTCGTTATACTGCTCGCGGGCGGGGACGAGCTTTCGGAGGAGTTTTTCGCGAAGCTCTCGGCGGAGGGAGCGCCGCCCGCGAACTTCGCCGTCCCGTGCGACGCGGACTGGGACGGCGACTTTACGCCGTGGCCGGCGGAGGGATCGAACGGACGGCGCTTCTCCGGCGGCGCGGACGAGTTCGGGAAAAGCGTCGCGGCGGCGATAACCGCGCTGCGGGAGGAGATGTGTCCCGGCGCGGTGTACATCGTCGGATACTCGCTCGGCGGACTCGCCGCGATGTACTTTCACCTGACGCTCGGGCTCTCGGATGGATGCGGAAGCTGTTCCGGCTCGCTGTGGTATCCCGGCTGGTGCGAATTTCTCGAAACGCATCCGGCGCGCGGCGCGGTCTACCTCAGTCTCGGCGGCAAGGAGAAAAACACCCGCGACCCGCTGATGGCGGCAAATCCGGAGGCCACCGAACTAACGAAGCGCCTCTGCCTTTCTTCTGCGGATAGAGTTATATTCAGGAACGAGCCGGGGAGCCACTTCCGCGACCCGGACGGGCGGCTCGCCCGCGCCATCGCGTGGCTCGTGCGCTGAACTTTTTCTATGGACAAATCGCATCTGATGTGCTACAATGTAATTCGACGCTTGGAGGGATGATATGCCGTTTGAGATACGCGCGGCGGTGCGCGAGGATGCGCCGCTCATTATGTCGCTTATAAACGAGCTTGCGGAGTACGAAAAGATGACCGACATGGTGACAGCCACGGCGGAAACCCTCGAAGCCTCGATATTTGACCGTCACGAGGCGGAGGCGCTGCTTCTCACGCTCGACGGAGAGGCTGTAGGGTACGCGATATACTGCTTCAACTTCTCGACCTTCAAGGGGCGCGCGGGGCTGTACCTCGAGGATATATACGTCCGCCCGCAGTACAGGGGACGCGGCTTCGGCACAAAGACCTTCGAGTATCTGAAAGCCGAGGCGCAGAGGAGAGGCTGCCCGCGAATGGAGTGGGTCTGCCTCGACTGGAACAGTCCGTCCCTCAAGTTCTATCGGGGGATGGGCGCGGAGGCGCTCCGTCAGTGGGTGCTTCACAGGATAGAGTTCTGAACGGTTCGTTTTATCTCAGAGCAAAGGAGTGCGAACGCAATGCCGTACATAGTGGGAATAGCCGGCGGCACCTGCTCCGGCAAGAGCACGGCGGCGGAGAGACTTGCTGAACGTCTTGACGGTCTCAAGGTCACCGTTCTGCACATGGACGCCTACTTCCGCCGTCCGTTTATAAACACCGTCGCGCCGGTGACGCGGAAGGTGTACGTTGAGCACAACCACCCGGACGCGCTCGAGCTCGACCGCATGTACTCGGACTTCGACGCGGCGTGCGGCTCCGATGCGGACGTCGTGATAATCGAGGGTTTATTTGCCCTGTATCTGGATAAAATCAGAGATAGGCTCGACCTCAAGGTGTTCGTAGACCTCAGGAGCGACGAGCGGATAGTCCGCCGCATAAAGCGCTTCATGAGCTTCGGGCAGACGATGGACGAGGTCACCGACCGCTATCTTGACACCGTCCGATACCGCCACGACGAGCTTATCGAGCCGACGCGCTGGCACGCCGACCTCGTGCTGAACGGCACGCTCGACGACACAAAGGGCGTCGACGTCCTCGAAGCGGCCGTGCGGGCGAAGGCCTGAGCGGCGGCATACGAATGAAAAAGGAGGCGGTTCCGTGGCCGGGAAAGAGAATATCAAGAGCCTTGCCACCAACCGCAAGGCGTTCCACGACTATTTCATCGAGGACAGGTACGAGGCGGGCGTGGAGCTGTACGGCACCGAAGTGAAGTCGATACGTCTGGGCGCGGTCAACCTGCGCGACGCGTTCTGTACCGTTAAGGACGGCGAGATGTGGGTGCGCGGGATGCACATCAGCCCATACGAGAAGGGGAACATCTTCAACCGCGACCCGCTCCGCCCGAAGCGCCTGCTCCTGCACAAGAGGGAGATATGGAAGCTCGCGGCAAAGGTCGAGCAGGACGGATACACGCTCGTGCCGATATCGGTATATCTCAAGGGTCCGCGCGTGAAGGTCGAGATAGCGCTCGCGAAGGGCAAGCATCTGCACGACAAGCGCGCCGCCGCCGCCGAGCGGGACGCGAAGCGCGAGATGGACAGAGTGATGAAATCGCGAAACAGGTAACACGGAGGACGTATGATGAAAAGGACGTTTTCGGTACTTATTTTACTTGCCATGCTGCTCGGGGCGGCCGCCTGCGGCGGCTGCTCTGCGGGCGTCATCGGCAGTGAGGACGGTCCGACGAAGGTAATAGTCGGAGAAAACACGGAAAACCCCTCGGAAGAGGCGGAGAATAACAACGGGGAGGAAGAAGAAGTGCAGAACCCACAGGTAACGATAACCATGGAAGACGGGGGAGTGATAGTCGCGGAGCTGTATCCGGACGTCGCGCCGAACACCGTCAACAACTTCATAAGCCTTGCAAAGAGCGGATTTTATGACGGAGTCATATTCCACCGCGTCATCGAGGGCTTCATGATCCAGGGCGGCTCGCCGGACGGGACCGGCTCGGGCGGACCGGATTACACGATAAAGGGCGAGTTTACGTCAAACGGCTTCGAGAATAATCTGCAGCACACGCCGGGCGTGCTCTCGATGGCGCGCGCGAACGACCCGGACAGCGCGGGCAGCCAGTTCTTCATCATGACGAGCAATTCCCCGCACCTCGACGGGAATTACGCCGCCTTCGGCAAGGTCATAGAGGGCATGGACGTCGTGTACAAGATAGAGACCGTCTCGACCGACTACTACGACCGTCCCACCACCGAGCAGAAGATAGCAACGATGACGGTAGATACCTTCGGCGTTGACTATCCCGAGCCGGAAACGATAAAGTAACTATTGTCTGTACTGTCAGAGGCGGAGCCCATGCTCCGCCCGCATCCGGGGGCGTACCGGTTTCGACGGGGACGCGGGTGCGTGATAAGCGGGTCGTGGCGCCCACCACGTTAAAAGGGCAACCTTTATAAATTAAGTAACGACAATAGTCTTGCTTACGCGGCCTAACTAAAGGCTGCCGTCCGCCCGGAGAGTACCGCGGCTCCGGCTCGGGCGTGATTTAGCGGTGAACGTGCCCCCGCAACGTCCTGCGCGGGGTGCATGAATTATCGGACTACCGCTCCGCATAGCCCGCCGATCGGCGATGCGGGGAGGGAAGCTTAAACATTCGGCTGCACCCGGAGAAGATCGCGAGGAAGTGTTTTCGGACGGGGGTCCAACTCCCCCCGCCTCCACCAAAACAAAAAGCAGCCATTCGGCTGCTTTTTGTTTTGGATTCCCCAAACGGCACGCAGTGCCGTTTGGGGACCCCTTCAATTTAAATGCTCGCCCCGAATGAATCGAGGCTGCGCGAAGTTGCTTGCCTGCGGCAAGCAACTTCAACCGCGCGAACAGGCGCGGAACGGCCTTCGGCCGCTTTGACCAGCGGTTCCCATGGAACCGTTTGGGGACCCCTTTCGATTTAAATGCTCGCTCCCGAACACGAGGGCGCCGACACATTCCGCATCTGCACAATTCAGCCCTCGTGAGCTTTGCCGCTTTGCGGCAAAGCCCAACACTGTACAGAATTAGGCTCCGCGAAGTTAGCGGCTTTGCCGCTAACTTCAACCGCGCGAACAGGCGCGGAACGGCGCAGAGCGCCATTTTGGGAACCCCATCAATTTAGATGCTCGGCGGAAATGAATTCCGCCTGCGCAAATTCGGCGCTCCGCGCCGAATTTAACCGCGCGAACAGGCGCGGAACGGCCTTCGGCCGCTTTGACCCAGGGTTCCCATGGAACCGTTTGGGGATCCCTTTCAATTTAAATGCTCGCTCCCGAACACGAGGGCGCCGACACATTCCGCATCTGCACAATTCAGCCCTCGTGAGCTTTGCCGCTTTGCGGCAAAGCCCAACACTGTACAGAATCAGGCTCCGCGAAGTTAGCGGCTTTGCCGCTAACTTCAACCGCGTGAACCGGCGCGGAACGGCGCAGAGCGCCATTTTGGGAACCCCTGCTCTTTTTAGTTCACAATTTGTTTATTGACTCGCCCCGGGCGCGGGGATATAATGATTTTCGGAAACCCTTTGAGAGGAAGATATAATGAAAAGGATAGCGGCCGTGTGCCTGCTTTTCATATTTCTTATTGCGTCCTGCGCCGAGAGGAGCGGGACGCCGGAACCGTCCGCGGAACAGCTTGCGGCCGCCGTGCTCGCAAGCCAGGACGGGACCCCGCCGCTCTACACTGTTCGGTACGGCGAGGACGGCTTTGAGGACTACGCCGCGCTGTACGTCGAAGACGTCGCCGCCGTCGCGGACGGCGTGATATGCTACCCCTACGGCGTGGACGCGACCGAGCTCGCGGTGCTCCGCTTCGCGGACACGGAAGCGGCGGAGACTGCAGAGGAGAGCATGGAGGACTACCTTCTCTCCCGCGCCTCCGCGTTCGAGGGCTACGCCCCCGAGCAGGCGGCGCTCGTGGAGGGCGGCAGAGTCGTCTGCGACGGGCGCACCGTCCTTCTCGCGATTTTCGGCGACGCAGACGCGGCGGTCGCGGCGTTTGAAGCGTGCATGGACGGCGCGGCGCCGTCGGGGACGCTCGACGCTCTGCTCGCGGCGGAGCCGTCGCCGAGCGCGGAGCCATCGGCCGAAGTCTCTGCGTCGCCGGAGGCCACGCCGCCGAGCGAAGAACCGCCGTCCCCGGAGCCGTCCGACACCGAAGCCGTCTCGGAACCGAGCGAAGTGCCGCCCGAGACCGCCGTGCCGTCTCCGGAGGATTCGCCGAGCGCGGAGCCGTCCCGGGAGGCTTCTCCCGCGCCGGAGATATATTCTCCCTCGCCGGACGACTTGTACGACCACGACGCGGTGCTCGCGGCGTACACAAGCGGCGACACGTCCGCGCTATCGCCGAAGAACGCCGCCATTTATGAGTGCGTCACGGAGGCGATAGCGGCGCTCATCACCGACGGCATGAGCGACTACGAAAAGGAGCTCGCCCTCCACGACTACATCATCGACGTCAGCGACTACGACCGCGCGGAGCTCTATCCCGGCCTCGGCTCGCCCGACCCGGACAACTCGAACCCCTACGGAACTCTCATAAACGGCCGCGCGATATGCTCCGGGTATTCCGGCACATTTCAGCTGTTTATGGACATGCTCGGCATTGAGTGCGTCACGGTGAACGGCGCGGCAAACGCCGACCGCGAGGAGCATGCATGGAACATGGTGCGCCTCGGCGGAGAGTGGTACTGCGTCGATGTGACGTGGGACGATCCGGTGGGGCTCGTCACAAACAGCGACTTTGAGCGCCACCAATACTTCAACGTCACAAGCGAGTATCTGCGCGACACAAGGCACTTTTGGGAAGGGGAGGACGTCCCCGAAGCGACGGCGACGGAGTTTGCCTGGAAGCATTGACTATGCGGGCGAAGCCCGCCACCTCTTTACTTTTACGAAGTAAAACTTCGTAGGTTTTTGCAAGGGTGACCTGCACTCCTTGGTAGAGCAAAGCTCTACCGACACTTGCGGGGCTGTGCCGCCCGCACCCGTATAGCGGGGAAGCCCCGCGGGCATTCGCGGGGGTGAACCCGCGTTCCTAAGTGAGGCAGAGCCTCACCGACACCTTCGCGGGGCTGTGCCGCCCCGCACCCCTGCATTACTTTTTGCTCGCGCAAAAAGTAATCAAAAAGCGCGCTTAAGGGAGAGGGCTCCGCCCTCTCCCTTAATAATCCCTCTCCTGAATACAGACACAACACCATTACCCCCAGAGTATGACGACACTCTGTATCAAACAAATCTATCATCCTACCGGGTGAGTTTCTATCCAGCTTTCCCTAGGCGACCGACGACATCGAACAGTTCCTGCGTAGTAGAAATAAAAATCCGGTCCTACGCTCTTGCTATAAGCGTAATGCAGAGGTTTCCCCGAGAAAACGGAGCGTTCGGTTCTAGGGGAAAGTATAAGCGGGGACGCTTGTACTAAGCTACAGACGGACGTCCTGCGTAGTAGAGGCTTTCCGGTTAAGTAAAGAGGGGTACATAGGGGAGAAAACTTCGTTTTCTCCCCTATGTGTGCTTTTTGGTTACTTTTTGCACAAGCAAAAAGTAACGCGGGGGTGTGGGGCTGCAAAGCCCCACATGGGGGCGCGGGGGCGCAGCCCCCGCAAGGTTTCGGAACCTCTTGGTTCCGCATAAAACCTCGAAGTTTTACTTCGCAAATAAAGCGGTGGCGGGCTTCGCCCGCAGATTTTGCCCGCAAAATTTATTGCATTTCTCTTCTGTGGCGCAGGATCTCAAACACCACTGCGATCGGGAAGAAAAGCGCGGCGATTTTCAGTATCAGCATGATTTTTCCTTCTTTCAGAGGGGAGTTTTTCGGGCGTGAAGGACCGCCTCGAAATATTCATGTAAATATGATAACATACATTTCGGCGTATGTCGAGAGATTTTGCCGACTTCGGCAAATCGACCTCCGCCCGGCCGGCGTGCTGTGCCGCCGGGACGCCGTGTAATCCGCTACGCCTTGCAGCGCTTGAGCCACGACTGCCGCCACTCGCTCCGCAGTATGGAGTAGACCTCGAGGTCGTGCCACGTCCCGTCACGGTGGTGCCACGCCTCGCGGCGGACGCCGTCCCGCGTCATGCCGCACTTTACCATGACGCGCCCGCTCCTTGGATTGTGCGCGTCGTGCTCGGCCTCAATCGCGTGGAAGCCGACGGTGCCGAACAGGTAGTCGATGACCGCCGAGAATGCCTCCGGCATGATTCCTTGGCCCCAGTAATGGTGCGCGAGGCAGTAGCCGATAGTGGCGCGCTCGTTCCGTTCGCGGACCTGCACGACCGAGATGTTGCCGACTATCTCGCCCTCGTACTCTATCGCCCAGTTGTAGTGGTTCGGTTCGTCATACTGCGCGCACCAGATGTCGAGCAGGGATCTGGTAGCGTCGGGGGAGGCGTGCGGGTCCCACGACAGATATTCGGTGACGACGGGGTCGCCCGCCCAATTTGCAAACATCATCTCCGCATCCTCGGGGACGAAGCGGCGGAGCTTCAGCCTGTTTGTTTCGAGTTCGACCGTGCCGGTGTGGTTGAGTGCCATGGTGGTTTCTCCTTTGAAAGTTTGTATTTTGGGAGGCAGATGCCGAAAGCATCGGAAATATCAAATGTTACGGGAGGGGAAGAGCAAAATATAAGGCGGTGTGGTAACTATACGCGCCACACCGCCTTTTTGATGTTACATTTTTTATAACTCAAAAGAACGATGCAGGCGGCAAGGCCGATACGGCGGCAAAGCCTATCGACATAACGACGGTAATTATGCAGTTGTGAGCATGTAGTGCAAACATATCCTAAACCCTCCGTCTGCTGTAACTTAATCATATCATCACCGGAGCCGATTGTCAACCGAATAAGAAAATTTCATTGTTTAGTCAAAGTCTGCTCTGTACTTTCGTTCGCTCTTATGATATAATACATTCGTATGTGCAAAATGGATGACAAGCGCCGCCCGGCGGCAAATAACGTAGTTCTGCGGCGCGCGGCAACGCGGGCTCTGTGTTTGGCGCTCGCGTTCTGCTTCATACTCGGCGGATGCTCCGGCTTCGACGGGTCGGGGGACGAGCTCTTCGCGCTTCCTAAGACGGCCGGCGCGATACTCGCGCTCCAGTCCGCAATAGACGAAGCGATGGAGGGCGGCGGAGAATACTCCGCGCCGGTGGGAGGTCTCAACCGTCAGTCTGTGCAGATGTCCGACCTGAACGGAGACGGGACGGAGGAGGCCATACTCTTCCTCAGAATGCCGGAGACACTGAAAATCTGCGTCTACGAGCAGGACTCCGAGGGCAATTACTCGCTCTTTGCGGAGGCGGAGGGCGAAGGGGTAAACTTCGACAGCGTCGGCTACGCCGACCTCACCGGCGGCGGAACGCTCGACCTGCTCGTCGGACGGAGCCTAGGCAGCGGAGTGCCGAAGGCGCTCTCCGTGCTCTCGCTCGGACCGGACGGCTTCTCACAGCTTCTTTCGGCGACCTACTCGGGCTGCACGCAGCTCGACATGGATTCGGACGGGCGCCTTGAGCTTATAATAGCGCGGCAGGATTTGGAGCTTTCAAGCGGCGTCGTCGAGGTCTATCGGTACAGCGCCGCGGACGGCGCGATGCTCCTTGACGGAAGCGCCGAGCTCAGCCGGGACATATCGTCCCTGCGCCGCCTCAGGACCGGCTACCTCACCGACGGCGTTCCCGCCGTATTCGTCACCGCCGCCATGAACTCCGGCGAGATGCTCACCGACGTCTGCGCCTATCGGAACGGTACGCTTGCAAACATCACCCTCGACCCGGAGCTTGGGCGCAGCCGCGAGGTCGTGCCGAGCTACGACGTGAACGCGGCGGACATCAACGGAGACGGCGTGTTCGACCTCCCGATGCCGGTACTGCTTTCGACCTACGAGGGAAAGAACTCAAACGAGGTCTTCCGCAAGACGATATGGAGGGACTACTCGCTCGACGGCGCGAGCGCGGAGGTGCTTCAAACCTTCCACAATCAGGCGGACGGATGGTACTTCGTCCTGCCCGAGACATGGTACGACGCGCAGATAGCGGCGGACAGGCAGTCCGGCGTGACGGGGGAGAGGACGATCACCTTCTCCGTGCTGAACCCGGATACGGGAGAGCCCGTACCGATACTGCGGCTCTTCACGCTCACGGGAGACAACCGCGTGAGCCGCAGCGAGCTTCCGGGGAGATTTACGATACTCAATTCGCAGACGAGAACGGTCGCGTCAACGATATATGCGGCGCAGCTTCTCGACCTCACAGGCACCGCCTTTGAGCGCTACGCGCTCACCGAGGAGCAGGTGACCGACGCTTTCCGCCTCACTCAGACAGAATGGATAACCGGGGAGTTGACAAACTGATGAGAAAAATTCTTGTACTCGAGGACGAGGAGTCTATTCGCAGCTTCGTCGTCATCAACCTCAAGCGCGCCGGCTATGATGTGGTCGAGGCCGGCACGGGCGAGCAGGCTATCGAGCGCCTCGTCGAAAATCCCGACGTCTCGGTGGCGCTGCTCGACATCATGCTTCCCGACATCGACGGGTTCGAGGTCTGCCGCAGGATACGCGCCATGAACCTGTCGGTGGGGATAATCATGCTCACCGCGCGCACGCAGGAGATAGACAAGGTCACGGGGCTTATGACCGGCGCGGATGACTACGTCACAAAGCCGTTCTCTCCGACCGAGCTCATCGCGCGTATTGACGCGGTCTGCCGCCGCGTCCGTGGCGAGGAGCCCCAGCCGAAGCGCAACGAGCTTCGGAGCGGCCCGTTCATACTGAATATGGAGAACCGCACGCTTGACCGGGGAGACAGGCATATCAAGCTCACGCAGGTCGAATACACGATAGTGAAGCTCTTTATGGAGAACCCCGGAAAGGCGCTCTCCCGCGAGGAGATACTGAACGCGGTCTGGGGCAAGGACTACTTCGGCGATCTCAAGATAGTCGATGTGAACGTCCGCCGCCTCCGCATGAAGATAGAGCAGGACCCGCAGAACCCCGAATTCCTCACTACCATCTGGGGCTACGGCTACCAGTGGGGAAAGTAACCGACGGAGGCGCCGAGTGAACGAAGCCATTGATACGATAACCGCGGAACGGCCGCGACGCGGGCCGGGTATAAAGCGACGCTGGATGCTCAACAGCCTCAGCATCGTCTTTATCGTGCTGCTTGCGGCGGTCATCGCGGTGAGTACCTTTGTCTCCGGCTACTACTATTCCAATATGAGGACATCTCTGGAGCAGAGCGCAAAGTCCACGGCGCAGGTCTTCAGCGACTATTACACCTCGAACTACAGCACCTACTATGCGTCGGCAAAGTCGTATGTCGAGAACTTTTCGGAGAGGAACCGCCTCGAGCTCCAGTTCCTCAGCTCCACGGGAAGGCTGAACTTCTCCTCGAGCGGACTGCTCGCGGGCTCCGACCCCGGTACGCAGGATATAGCGGCGGCGCTCTCGTCGGGCGAGACCTCCTCCTGGAGCGGACGCGACCCCGAAACCGGCGAGCGCATCATGGCGGTGAGCTGTCCTATTACGCTTGCGAACGGACAGCCGGTCGGGCTCGTTAGATACGTCTCCTCGCTTTCAAAGGTGGACGCGCGCGTTATAACCTTCGTCCTCGGCGCGATAGCGATAGGCGGAGTGATAGTCACGTTCGTCGTGGCGTCGAACCGCTTCTTCATCCGCTCGATAGTCAACCCGGTCCGCGAGATAAACGACTTTGCAAAGCAGATAACGAAGGGCAGCTACGGCGCGCAGATAGACGCGAAGTTTGACGACGAGATAGGCGAGCTCTGCGACACGATAAACGAGATGTCTGCCGAGATATCCAAGACCGAGAAGATGAAAAACGACTTCATAGCCTCGGTCTCGCACGAGCTTCGCACGCCGCTCACCGTCATAGCCGGTTGGGCGGAGACGATAATGTACATGGACGACCCGGAGGAGATGAAGAGCGGCGTCGAGACGATACTCAAGGAGGCGCGGCGGCTCACGTCGCTTGTCGAGGAGCTTCTGGTGTTCACGTCGATAGACGGCGGACGGATGAAGCTTCACATGGAGCAGATGGACGCGGCGGCGGAGTTCGAGGAGGTAATGTTTGTATACCGCGACACGTTGAAGGCGCAGAACATCCAGCTCGAGTACAGCTGCGGCGAGGACATCCCCGAGATAACGGGAGACGCAGAGCGTCTCAAGCAGGTGTTCTACAACATACTTGACAACGCCGCAAAGCACGGCGGCTCGGGCGGCAAGATAACCACCTCGGTCACCTGCAACGGGAGCGAGATACTTATCCGGGTACGCGACTACGGCGCGGGTATCCCGGCGGCCGACCTGCCCTACGTCAAGCAGAAGTTCTACAAGGGCGCGAGCTCCACGCGCGGCAGCGGCATAGGTCTCGCCGTGGCAAACGAGATAGTCGAGCTGCACGGCGGCAGCCTTGACATAGACTCGAACGAGGGCGAGGGCACAGCGGTGACGATACGCCTGCCGCTCTCGATGGAAGCAGATATGAAGAAAAGGAAGTAAAAGCAGTGAAAAAGCAGGAGAACGGAAAATTCAAGACGTCGATAGGCGGTCAGGCGCTTATCGAGGGCGTGATGATGCGCGGTCCGCACAAGATAGCCATGTCCGTCCGCACGCCGGACGGGATAGTGACCGAGACGGAGGACTACGTCGCGCCGAAGGAGAAGCACAAAATATGGGGAGTGCCGTTCATACGTGGCGTCATCGGCTTCGGCTCGTCGATGAAGATAGGCGTGAAGTCGCTTCTCCGCTCCGCCGACCTCGCGGTGGAGGGCGCGGACGACGGGGAGGAGCCCTCGAAGTTTGACAAGTGGCTCGACCGCCACTTCTCCAAAAAGACGATTGACACGATGATAACCACCGTCGCGCTGGTGTTCGGCATAGCTATTCCGATAGTGCTGTTCTTCCTCCTGCCGAGCTTCATTGCGGGGCTCTTCGGGAAGTGGCTCGGAACGGGCATTCTCCGCAGCCTCGTCGAGGGCGCGATAAGGATAGCGATATTCATACTCTACCTGTTCCTCATTAGCCTCATGAAGGACATGAAGCGGACGTTTGCCTACCACGGCGCGGAGCACAAGTCTATATACTGCTACGAGGCGGGGCTCGACCTCACGGTCGAGAACGTGAGGGTCCAGCGCCGGCAGCACCCGCGATGCGGCACGAGCTTTCTCTTTGTCGTCATAATCATCAGCATACTCGTCACGAGCCTCCTCGGCTTTGCGAACATATCGAACCCGCTGGCGCGCGCCGGACTGCGCCTCGCGCTTCTGCCGGTGATAGTCGCCATAAGTTACGAGTTCAATATGTGGGCGGGGCGGCACGACAACATAGTTTCGCGCGTGCTCCGCGCGCCGGGGATGTGGCTGCAGAACCTCACCACGAACGAGCCGGATGACTCGATGATAGAGGTCGCCATAGCATCCCTGAAGGCGGTCATACCCGAGGTGGAAGGCGAGGATCGCTGGTGAGCGCGTCGTATCAGGAGATAGTCGTCGATACGCGGAAGGCTTTGGAGCAGGCGGGCATCAGCTCCGCCGGACTGGAGGCGCGGCTGCTCGTCGCTTCGGCGGCGGGGAAGTCGCCGGACGAGCTCCTTCGCGACCTGCGTATGTACCCGTCCGCCGAACGGCTGGACGCCGTGGCGGAATACCTCCGCCGCCGGCTTTCGGGCGAACCGCTCGCGTACATAATCGGGGAGTGGGGCTTCATGGGCCGCATTTTCGAGGTGACGCATGACACGCTCATTCCACGCTCGGATACCGAGCTTCTCTGCGAGACGGCGCTTGACGCGCTTCCCGAGAACGGCAAGCTCCTCGACCTCTGCTGCGGCGGCGGGTGCGTCGGCCTCTCCGCGCTTGCGGAGCGGAAGGATGTGAACGCCGTAATGGTGGAGCTCTCGCCGCCGGCGCTCGCCGTGGCGAAGCGGAACGCGCGGCGCCTCGGCGTCACCGGCAGAGCGTTCTTCATCTGCGGCGACGCGACGGAGCCTCCGGCGGAGGCGCTCGGGCAGTTTGACGTGATAGTTTCCAATCCGCCCTACATACCGGCGGGCGACATAGCGGCGCTCGATGCTTCCGTGAGAGACTTCGAGCCGCGCATGGCGCTCGACGGCGGCGCGGACGGACTTGACTTCTACCGCGCGTTTGCCCGCAACCTCAAGCGTGCGCTGAAGCCCGGAGGGCTCCTCGCCGTCGAGGTCGGAGCGGGTGAGGCGAGAGAAGCCGCGGAAATATTCCGCCGTAACGGATGGCAGGCGCCGGAGATACTCCGCGACCTCTCCGGCATCGAAAGGGTCGTAAAATGTACGCTTGCTTAAAGTACATTTAGGATGTATACTAAATAGGACACATATACGGAGGTAAGGATATGGACAGCGAAAAGAAAAAGGCATTGGAGACCGCGATAGCGGGCATCGAGAAGCAGTTCGGCAAGAACGCCGTCATGCGTCTCGGCGAGAAGAGCGACATGTACGTCAGCTCGATACCGACCGGCTCGCTCTCGCTCGACCTCGCGCTCGGCTGCGGCGGCATACCGCGCGGAAGGATAGTCGAGATATACGGACCGGAGTCCTCCGGCAAGACGACGGTGGCGCTCCACATCATTGCCGAGGCGCAGAAGCTCGGCGGCGTTGCCGCGTTCATCGACGCGGAGCACGCGCTCGACCCGACCTATGCGGCGGCGCTCGGCGTCCAGGTGGACGACCTTCTCATCTCCCAGCCGGACACCGGCGAGCAGGGTCTCGAGATAACCGAAGCCCTCGCGAGAAGCGGCGCGGTGGACGTCATAGTGGTAGACTCGGTCGCGGCGCTCGTGCCGAGGATGGAGATAGAGGGAGCCATGGGAGACAGCTTCGTCGGCCTGCACGCGCGGCTGATGAGCCAGGCGCTCCGCAAGCTCGCGGGCGTCGTCTCGAAGGGCAACTGCGCCGTCATATTCATCAACCAGCTCCGCGAGAAGGTCGGAGTCATGTACGGCAACCCGGAGGTCACGACCGGCGGCCGCGCGCTGAAGTTCTACTCCTCGGTGCGCATAGACATCCGCCGCGCCGACTGGATTAAGTCGGGCACTGAGAACATCGGCGTCTACACTCGCGCGCGCGTAGTCAAGAACAAGATGGCGCCGCCCTTCCGTGAGGCGTACTTCGACATTATGTTCGGCACCGGCATCAGCCACGAGAGCGAGATAGTTGAGCTCGGCGAGCGCGCGGGTCTGATAAACAAGAGCGGTTCGTGGTACAGCATCGGCGAGGAGCGCGTCGGTCAGGGGCGCGACAGCGTCAAGCAGTACCTCACCGACCACCCCGAGGTGGCGGAGGAGCTCGACCGCAAGATACACGAGCTCTACCGCGACGATCCCGCAATCTTCAACGCGAAGAAGGGCGCAAAGACGGCCAAGGCCGCAAAGCCCGCGAAGTCGTCCGCGAAGGCCGTGGACATTGACGCGGGAGACGAGGACGCCGAGGGCGGCGAGGAGTAAGCGATGGCGAGGATACTCGCGCTCTCCCCGTCGGAGGACGGATACGTTATAGAGCTCGAGCCCTACGGCGAGATCTCCTTCAAGGGCGACCTCGCGCCGCTCCGCCCGCTTGTCGGCGCGGAGCTCGACCGCGAGGACGAGGAGGAGCTGTGGGGCGTGCTCACAAAGCCCGCCCTGTCGGACGGCGCGGCGGCGCTCGCGATGCGTCCCATGACGCGCGCGATGCTTCTCGAAAAGCTCACAGACAAGGGTCACGACGGGCAGCTCGCGGAGCGCGCGGCGGACAGGCTCGAGAGCTACGGCGCGCTTGACGACGCGGAGTACGCGAGGATGTTCGTGCAGGAACGCCGCGCGCGCGGCTGGGGCTCGATGCGGATACGGAGCGAGCTTCGGAGACGCGGCGTGGACGACGATATAACCGAGGAAGTGCTTGACGAGCTCGGCACGGGCGAGGAAGCTATCGAGAGCTTCATCCTCTCAAAAGCGGGGGACGGACTTCTCGACAGGAAGGAAGCAAAGAAGGTGTCAGACGCGCTCATGCGCCGGGGCTTCCGCTGGCAGGATATAGCGCCCATTCTGAGGGAGTACACGGAGGAATAGGATTTATGGCAAAAGTGGGTCTTGTGTCGCTCGGGTGCGACAAAAACCTTATCAACGGAGAACAGATGCTCTGGCGGCTGATGAGCGCCGGTCACGAGATAGTCGAAATGCCGGAGATGGCAGAGGTCGTGCTGATAAACACCTGCGCCTTTATAGAGCCCGCTCGCGAGGAGTCGGTGGAGAACATCCACGAGATAATCGCCGCCATGGTAAAGAACCGCATAGACGGCATCGGCGGCAACGTGGAGCATATAATCGTGACGGGCTGCATGGCCGAGCGCTATCGCGACGAGATACTTGACGAGATACCCGAGGTAGACGCCGTCGTCGGCTGCGGCAGCTACGACGAGATAGAGGACGTCGTTGAACGGGTGCTTGCGGGCGAGCGCGTGAGCGAGTTCGGAGACATCAACGCGCCCATGACCGAGACGCCGCGCTTCATCACGGGTGAGAGCTTCACCGCGTACCTCAAGATAGCGGAGGGATGCTCGAACAACTGCGCCTACTGCGTCATACCGAAGCTCCGCGGCAAGTACCGCAGCCGCGACCCGGAGCGCGTGTTTGAGGAGGCGGAAGCGCTCGCGCAGATGGGCGCAAAGGAGATAATCCTTGTCGCACAGGACCTCACGATGTACGGCCGCGACCTCTGCGGACATTCTCTCCTTCCCGAGCTGATAGACAGGATCTGCGAAATCGAGGAGGTAAAGTGGCTGCGGCTCCTCTACCTCTACCCGGAGGGAGTCACGGACGAGCTCATTGAGTGCATAAAGCGCAACCCGAAGGTCCTGCGCTGTCTCGACATACCGATACAGCACATCAACAGCGGAATTTTGAAGAAGATGCGCCGCCGCACCGACGGCGACGAGATCCGCGCCCTCTTCCGCAAGCTCCGCGAGGAGCTGGAGGGCGTCGTGCTCCGCACGAGCATCATTATCGGCCTTCCCGGCGAGGGGGAGGATGAATTTGCGGAGCTCTGCGACTTCCTGCGGGAGTACCGTCCCGAGCGCGCCGGGTTCTTCGCGTTCTCCCCGGAGGACGGAACGCCGGCGGCGGAGATGGACTACCCCGACGAGGACATAGTCTCCCGCCGCATGGAGGCGGCGGAGATGATCCGCGACGAGATAGTCGAGGAGTATAACGAGAGCCTTGTCGGCAAGGTCGTGGACGTGCTCTGCGAGGGCGCCGACCCGATAATCAAGCTCGCCTACGGCCGCACCTATGCGGACGCGCCCGAGATAGACGGGAAGGTGTTCTTCCCGCCGCGCGGCAGCGCAAAGCCGGGAGACATCAGGCAGGTGCTTATCAACGAAGTCATTGACGGAGACCTCTTCGGCAAGATGCTCTGAGCCGTAAGTACAGAAGACGCTCCGGCATGCGGCGTCCGTCGCGGACTGACGCCGATCATTCCGCGCGGAGTCAGCCTCCGCCGGAACTCATAAGGAGGGAAGCCCCCTTGAAAACAGCAAACATCATCACGCTTATACGTATCGCGCTCGTGCCGGTGTTCATAGCGGCGTGGTACTTCCTGCCGTGGTACGCGGCGTTTACCGTGTTCGTCGTCGCAAGCGTCACAGACAAGCTCGACGGATACATCGCGCGGCACTACGACCAGGTGACAAACTTCGGAAAGTTCGTGGACCCGCTCGCGGATAAGCTGCTCATAACCTCCGCGCTGCTGCTCTTTGTGAAGAGCGGAACGGTCGGCACGGTGTACGCCATCCTCATAATCGCGAGAGAGTTTATAGTGACGAGCCTGCGCGTCGTCGCGATGAGCGACGGGCGCGTGCTTGCCGCCTCCGTCTCCGGCAAGATAAAGATGGTGGTGCAGTGCGTCGTGCTCGCGGCTCTGCTCATCGAGCCTGTATTCGGCGCGGCGGGAAGTGTCGGCTCCGCCGCGGTGTTCGGCGCGGTCACCGTGAACGACCTGCTCGTCATACTCATGACGGCGGTGACGCTCTGGTCGGGCATAGAGTATCTCGTTAGGAACCGCGACGTGATAAACAGTTTTTGAGACGGCGACTCACGCCGCGGGTGTCTGCGGCGGCCGTCGAATAACGATACGGAGGTAATACTGCTATGAGAGTTTATAATACGCTCAGCCGCGAGAAGGAGGAGTTCCGTCCGCTCGAGGGCAACACGGTCCGGATGTACTCCTGCGGCCCGACTGTGTACGGCTACGCGCACATCGGCAACCTGCGCACCTACATCTTTATGGACGAGCTCCGCCGCGTGCTGAAGTACAACGGCTTCGGGCTCCGCCACGCCATGAACATCACCGACGTCGGACATCTCGTGAGCGACGGGGACGACGGCGAGGACAAGATGGCAAAGACCGCCCGCGAGCAGAAGAAGACCCCGTGGGAGATAGCGGAGTTCTACACCGCGCAGTTTATGACTGACATCGACCGGCTGAATATCGGCAGGCCGGAGATAATATGCAAGGCGACCGACCACATCAAAGAGATGATAGACTACGTCGTGGCGCTCATGGAGCGCGGCTACGCCTACGAGACGTCCGACGGCATCTACTTCGACATCGGCAAGCTCCCGGACTACGGCAAGCTCTCCCGCGCGAACCTCGAGGAGCAGCAGGCCGGCGCGCGCGTCGAGGTGAACACCGAGAAGCGTCACCCCGCCGACTTCGCGCTCTGGAAGAAGGCTCCGAAGGAGCACATCATGCAGTGGGAGTCGCCGTGGGGGATGGGGTATCCCGGCTGGCACATCGAGTGCTCGGCGATGGGTCTCAAGTACCTCGGCGAGGAGTTTGACATCCACACCGGCGGCGTGGACGCCATTCCGATACACCACGAGAACGAGATAGCGCAGGCGGAGGGTCTATTCGGCCACCCGGCGGCGCGCATCTGGATGCACGGCGAGTTCATGCTCGTTGACGGCGGAAAGATGAGCAAGTCGCTCGGCAACACCTACACGATAGATCAGCTCACGGAGCGCGGCTATGACCCGCTCGACTTCCGCTACTTCTGCCTCGGCGCGCACTATCGCAACAAGCTGAACTTCACCTTCGAGGGTATGGACTCAGCAAAGTCCGGCCTGAAGAACCTCCGCGCCGCCGTCCATGCGCACAAGGGCGCGCCCGGAGTGCTGCCGGAGGAGGAGAAGGCGTCGATCGTCGCCGCGTTTGACGAGGCTATAAACGACGACCTCAATATCCCGAAGGCGCTCGGCGTCGTCTGGGGCGCGGCAAGGCGTGCGGAGAAGTCGAACGACGTCTACGAGCTGATGAAGAAGTTTGACGAAGTGCTTGCCGTAGACATCACGCGCGAGCCGGAGAAGCCGGCGGAGGATGAGTACGTCCCGGACACCGAGACTCAGGCGCTCATCGACGCGCGTACCGCCGCCAAGAAGGCGAAGAACTGGGCCGAGGCCGACCGCATCCGCGACGAGCTTGCGGCCAAGGGCATAAAGCTCATCGACACGCCGCAAGGCGTGAAGGCGGTAAAAGCGTAAAGACATCGGCTTTACAACTTGCGTTATGCTGTGAAGCATAAAACTTTACGGCATGCCGACAAAATATTCGGAGGGAAGCGCAACATGAAGCTCATGCTGCTCGACGGGACGAACCTCGTCCACCGCGCCTACTACGGGATACGCCCGTTTACAACTAAGGACGGACTGCACACGAACGCCGTCTACGGCTTTTTCACGACGCTTGTGCGGCTCCTCGAGGAGGAGAAGCCGGACGGGGTACTCGTCGCGCTGGACACACACGCGCCCACCTTCAGAAGACTGAAATACGAAGCCTACAAAGCTCAGCGTTCCCCGATGGACGCTGAGCTTCTCGAACAGATGCCGCTCGTAGACGAACTGCTCGACGCTATGGGCGTCCGCCGCTATTCGTCCGACGGTTACGAGGCGGACGATATCATAGGAACGCTCAGCCGCCTCAACGCGGAGCGGGGCGGGGAGACGGTCGTCGTCAGCGGCGACCGCGACATGCTCCAGCTCGCGGGCGAGAGGGTTTGCGTGAAGTTCGTCTCTACGGCGCAGGGTCAGACGACGACAAAGGTCTACACGCCCGAGAGCTTTGTCGAGGAGTACGGCTTCGAGCCGCTCCGACTCATCGACCTGAAGGCGCTCATGGGCGACTCGTCGGACAACATCCCCGGCGTTCCCGGCATAGGGAAGAAGGGCGCGGGCGATCTGCTTCACATGTTCGGCACGCTCGACGGAGTGTACGAAAACCTCGATGACGAACGGATAAAGCCCGCCATGCGCCGCAAGCTCGTCGAAGGAAAGGACAGCGCTTACTCGAGCTACGACCTCGCGACGATAGACAGGTTCATGCCGCTTGACTTCGGCCCGGACGATATCGGCCCGGCGAACCCGGACAACTCCAAGCTGTACGCGCTCTGCGTGAAGCTGGAATTCCGCTCCTTCATAGAAAAGTTCGGACTCTCGGACGGCTCGGGCGGCTCCGCCACGGAGCACGCCGCGGAGAAGTTCGAGCGGAAAGAGCTCGACGAAGCGACGGCGGGGGAGCTGCTCGCGCTCGACGGATTTGCCGTCGCGTGGCAGCCGGGGCTCGGCGCGTTCGCGGCGGCGGCGGATGGAAGGAGCTTCCTCGTCCGCGCCTCCGGCTTCACGCGCGAAGGCTACGAGGATCTGCTGAAAAAAGCGTTCGGCGGGGAAAAGAAGCTTGCTCTGCACGGCTCGAAGCAGTTCTTCCGGGAGTTGATGGAGTGCGGCGTGGAGCCGTCCCCGGCGGAGTTTGACACCGAGCTCGCGGCGTATCTCATCGACCCGTCGCTCGGGAAGTACCCGCTCGAGCGTGTAGGATTTTCCTACCTCGGTCGCAAGCTTCCGTCCGCGTCGGCGTATGCCGGGGAGGACAGCTTCGGCGTGCTCGGCGACGCGGAGGCCGCCTCTGACGCTCTGTACTCCCACGCCGAGGCGGTGTGGGAGCTTCGGAAGCTGCTCGGAGAGAGGATAGATTCGCTCGATATGCGCCCGCTTCTCTGCGAGCTCGAGCAGCCGCTCGCGCTGGTGCTCGCGGAGATGGAGCGCGCGGGAATGTCGCTTGACGGCGCGGCGCTCCGCGCCTTCGGGGACACTCTCGGCGCGCGCATTTCGGAGCTGGAAGAGACGATATACGCGCTCGCGGGCAAGAAATTCAACATCAACTCCACGAAGCTCCTCGGCGAGCTGCTGTTCGAGACGCTGGGTCTCCCGCCGGTGAAAAAGACCAAGACCGGCTACTCGACCGACATCGACGTGCTCGAGAAGCTCCGCGGGAAGCACCCGATAATCGACTGCATAATCGAGTTCCGACAGCTCACGAAGCTGAAGAGCACCTACTGCGACGGACTTCTCAAGGTCATAGACGCGGACGGGCGCGTGAGGACTACCTTCAACATGACCGCCACCGCCACCGGACGCCTCAGCTCCACCGACCCGAACCTTCAGAACATCCCGGTGCGGCGCGAGCTTGGGAGCGAGATCCGCCGCTGCTTCCGCGCGGAGGAGGGATGCACCCTCGTCGATGCGGACTATTCTCAGATAGAACTGCGCATCCTTGCGCACATAGCAAACGACGAGGCGATGATAAAGGGCTTTGCCGAGGGCGAGGACATCCACACGATAACCGCGTCGCAGGTGTTCGGCGTGCCTCGCGGAGAGGTCACGGGCGAGCTTCGCCGCCGCGCGAAGGCCGTCAACTTCGGCATCGTGTACGGTATATCCGCCTTCTCGCTTGCCGACGACCTGCACGTCTCGAACGCCGAGGCGAAGGACTATATAGACAGCTATCTCAGCCACTATCACGGCATCCGTGACTATATGGAGCGCTCGCGCGAGAGCGCAAAGGAGCTCGGATACGTCACGACGCTCCTCGGACGGAGACGTTACCTTCCCGAGCTGAAGTCGAAGAACTTCAACCTGCGCTCGTTCGGCGAGCGCGCGGCGATGAACGCCCCGATACAGGGCAGCGCTGCCGACGTGATAAAGCTCGCGATGCTCCGCGTCCGCGACCGGCTCCGCCGGGACGTGCCGGAGGCGAAGCTAGTCATGCAGATACACGACGAGCTCATCGTCGAGACGCCGTCGGAGCGCGCGGAGGAGGTCAAGCGCCTGCTCTGCGAGGAGATGGAGGGCGTGATGCGGCTCCGAGTCCCGCTCGTGGCGGACGCGGCGAGCGGCCGCACGTGGTACGACGCGAAGAACTGAGGGGGCGCGCTCTTTGGAGATACTTTTCGTATGCACCGGCAACACCTGCCGCAGCCCGATGGCGGAGGGACTGACAAACCTCGCGGCGGCGCGGGAAAACCTCCCGATACACGCCTCTTCCTGCGGTCTCGCGGCGATAAGCGTTCCCGCGAGCGAAAACGCCGTCGCGGCGGCGGCGGAGCTCGGCGCGGACATATCGCGCCACACAGCTCGACAGGTGACGGAGGAGCTGCTTCGCCGCGCGGACGTCGTCCTCTGTATGAGCGCGCGGCATCTCTACGCCCTGAAAAGCGCGTTTCCTAAGTATTCCGACAAAATTTTCACGCTTTCCGGGCGGGATATAGCCGACCCCTACGGCGGCACCCTCGACGACTACCGTAAGTGTGCGACGCAGATACGCGACGCGATAAATTCGATACTTCCCGCGCTGAAGGAGAGACTGAAATGACCTTCGCCATACTGCCGATGACCTTCTCGCACCTCGACGAGATGGCGGAGCTAGAGCAGGTCTGCTTCTCGATGCCGTGGAGCCGCGCGAGCCTTCAGGACGAGCTCTCAAACGAGTACGCCGTCTACTACGTCGCCGAGGACGGGGACGGAAAGGTTGCGGGCTACGCCGGAATGCACGTCGTCCTCGACGAGGCGTACATAACAAACGTCGCCGTCCGCCCGGACGCGAGACGCAACGGCGTGGCGACGGCGCTCATGCGGCGGCTGGAGAACATCGCGCGCGGGAGCGGCGCCGTGCGGATGCTCCTCGAGGTTCGCGAGTCGAACTCGGCGGCGCGCGCCGCATACGAAAAGCTGGATTTCAAGGCGATAGCAGTGCGCCCGAGGTACTACATAAAGCCCGCCGAGGACGCCGTAATATACGAGAAGATACTAAAAGAGGACGAATAATGCTTATCTTATCTGTTGAAAGCTCCTGCGACGAGACCGCCGTCGCCGTCACGCGCGACGGACGGGAGGTCCTTTCGGACAAGGTCGCAAGTCAGGTCGAGATGCACGCGATATACGGCGGCGTCGTGCCGGAATTGGCGTCCCGCAGTCACGCGGAGGCGATAGCCGGACTGTACCGCGAGGCGATACGCGAGGCGGGCATACGGCCGGAGGAGATAGACGCCGTCGCGGCGACCTTCGCGCCGGGACTTATCGGCGCTCTGCTCGTGGGACTGAACTTCGCGAAGGGACTTGCGTTCGCGCTCGACCGTCCGCTCGTGCCGGTCCACCACCACAGGGGGCACGTCGCGGCAAACTACCTCGCTTACCCTGAGCTAGAGCCGCCGTTCTGCGCGCTCGTCGCGAGCGGGGGACACACGCTCATCCTCGGCGTGGACGGCTACACCGACTACCGCGTGCTCGGCTGCACGCGGGACGACTCGGCGGGCGAGGCATTCGACAAGGTCGCGCGGGTGATGGGGCTAGGATATCCCGGCGGCGTCGCGATAGACAGGGCGGCGGAGGGCGCGGACGAGCACGCCTACACGCTCCCGAAGTCCCGCGTGGACGGCGCGCCGCACGACATGAGCTTCTCCGGGCTCAAGACCGCCATGATAAACCTAGTCCACAACGCGGAGCAGAAGGGCGAGACGCTGCCCGTGGGCAACCTCGCGGCGTCCTTCCGCCTCGCGGTCTGCGAGGAGATAGTCCCGCGCGTCATAGACTGCGCCGTCTCCGAGGGGTACGGCAAGGTCGTGCTCGCCGGAGGCGTCGCCGCAAACAAGCGCCTGCGCGAGATGATGACGGAGGCGGCGGGGGAGAAGTCGCTCCGGCTGTTCATCCCGCCGGTGCGTCTCTGCGGAGACGCGGCGGCGATGATCGGCGCGCAAGGGTACTACGAGTTCATGGCGGGCCACACGTCCGGCATGGAGCAGAACGCCTACGCCTCGCTCGACGCGGACTATAAGGAGCTGCCAAAAGAATAATTTGTAAAACGAATGGACGGCGCTTCGCGCCGTCCATTTTTTATATTATATATGCTCTCCCGGTCTGAGCTTTGACATGAGGACGAGCACCGTCCCGCGCTCCGCCGAAACCTCCGCCTCGCCCGACGCCCATGTGTTGCTCACGCCGAGCGGGAAGCCGTTCGTGAGCTCCGCGCCGCGAACCTCGTACTTTGTTCCGCTTATCGAGATACCCTCGCACCTGTCCGAGAGAGCGAACACCGAGAGCGACCAACCGTCGCGGCGGGGAAAGCGCCTCGCGCCGCCGGAGAATACCTCGGCGGCGGTGTCCGCGCCGAAGAGGCGCGCCCGCGCGCCGCGCTCCGCGATGTACGCCGCCGTCTGGATGTTCGCGAGCGCATGGTCGAGCCGCCCGCCGAAGGCACAGCAGGCGGCGACGTCGTCGCACCCGCGCTCGAGCGCGTACTTCGCGGCGAGCATCGTGTCGGTGTCGTCCTTGACGGATGGGAAGCGGACTATCGGGATACCCGCCGAGTCGGGCGCGTCCGCCGAGTCAAAGTCGCCGATGACGGCGTCCGGCGTGACGCCGAGCCGCGCGGCGTACTCGTACCCTCGGTCACACGCGAGGACGAGGTCGAACCGCCCACAGACGCCCTCGCGGGAGAAGTCCCCGCCGGATATTATAAGACAGCTTTTGCCCATGACCGTCCCTCCGTGGTGTCGTTGATATCAAGAGTATAGCACCCGCCCGGGGCGCGGTCAAGACGCGGGCGCGGTCAGCCTTCGCATAGGGTTTCGTAAAACGAGTAGTCTACGGAGCCGCTCATCTTCTCCAACGCGCCTTCTTCAAGCTCTTTTACCATCAGGCAGTCCGGGTGAGGCAGATGTATGTTCGGTCCGGCCTCGATCCCGAATAGGTAACTCGGCTGAAAGCCGCGAGATCTGTAATTGTCGGGGTTTCCCTCGACTAGCACGGCCTTGACCCCCAGAGACTTGGCTTTTTCAAAGCCGTATTCCAGCAGGTCCTTTGAGATGTGCTGCCTTTGCAGCTCTGTTTTTACGGCCACGGGCGTCAGCATCAGCAGCTCATCCTCGTACCTTCCCTCGATGTGGAACCTTGAGAACATGGCGTATCCCACTACCTCGTCATATTCATTGACCATTATGAGCTCCAGCTCCGGGAGGTAATATTTCTTTCGGCGAATTTCTTCGACCAGCCGCCGGACGGTCCTGCCTTCCTCCGGACTGTCCCATTTCGCGAAGACGTCCTCGACGAGCTCCAGCGACGGAAGAAGGTATTTTTCCTCCATCGACTTGATTATCCTTTGCACTGTGTTTCCTCCTATATGTCTATTTGCGTATATCATACCACCGAAATCCGCAAACCGCAACATCCTGCGCGGGACGCGGCGCGGAGCGGGTCGAATGCGGTATGCGCAAAGTTTCGCTCGGTTTCACCCTTGCTACGGCGCTATAATATCCGGGTGGACAGGGGGTGCGGATATGCGGACGGTCTATATTGACGAGCTGTTCCTGCTTAATCTTGCGGCGGACTATATCCTGCTTTACGGCGCGGCGCAGACCTCCGCCGCCCACTACAGCCGCCTTCGGCTGCTCGCGGGCGCGGCGTTCGGAGGACTGTACGCCGTCGCGGCGTATCTGCTTCCGGCGGCGGGGAGCCTCCCCGCGAAATTAGTCTCCGCCGCCGTGATGCTTCTTGCGGCGTTCGGATACGTCTCGCGGCGGCTTTTCCTCCGCCGCGCGGCGGCGCTTGCGGTATATTCCGCGATAATGGGCGGCGCGGCATACGCGCTTTCGCTTGCCATGGGCGCGGACGCCCGGGGAGGGATGATCTATGCTCCGTGGACGCTCCGCGCCGCCATACTTGCGAGCGCGGCGGCGGTGGGCGCGGTAAGTATCGCCTCGCGCGGAAGCTCCCGTCAGCGAGAAAGCGGGAGCGTCCGCATAAGGCTGACGCTCGGCGGGAGAACGGCGGAGTTTTCGGCGCTTCGGGACAGCGGGAACACCCTCCGCGACCCGCTCGACGGCTCGCCGGTGCTTGTCGTCGAGGTGGACGCGCTCGCGCCGCTCTTCCCGCCGGAGACTCTGCGGCTCCTGCGCAGTCCGTTCCCGGCGGACGTGATGGAGAAGCTGCCGCCGGAGGTGAAGTGGCGGCTCCTGCCGTTCGTGACCGCCGCGGGCTCGCGGCTCGCGCCGGCGTTCCGGCCGGACTCGGCGGAGGCGGACGGCCGGAAAATACATATCCTCGCGGCGGTGTGCCGCGAGCCGCTCGGAGCGTTCCCCGCGCTCATAGGAGAAATAGAAGGGGAGAGGAGGGAGACCCGTGAGCATCTTGAAAAGGCTTCTTGAACGCATACGCGGCGCGGCTGCGCGGCTGCGCGGAGGATTTCTGCACTATGTCGGCGGAAGCGAGCTCCTGCCCGCGCCGCTTCCGCCGGATGAGGAGGCGCGGCAGATACAACTCCTCGCGGAGGGCTCCGCCGAGGCGCGAAAGACGCTTATCGAGCACAACCTGCGCCTTGTCGTGTACATAGCGCGGAGATTTGACAACACCGGCGTCGGGCTGGAGGACCTCGTCTCGATAGGCACGATAGGGCTTATCAAGGCGATAAACACCTACGACCCCGCAAAGAAGATAAAGCTCGCTACCTACGCCTCGCGCTGCATAGAAAACGAGATACTGATGTACCTCAGAAAAAACTCCTCGCGGCGGGGAGAGATCTCGATAGACGAACCTCTCAGCACCGACTGGGACGGCAACGAGCTCCTTCTAGGGGACGTGCTCGGCACCGAGCCGGACGTCGTACACCGTCCCGTAGAGGACGAGGCGGACAGAATGATGCTCCGCGCGGCAATTGAACGGCTGTCCGTCCGCGAGAGGGACATCATCACCCGCCGCTTCGGGCTCGACGGCAGGCCGGAGCAGACGCAGAAGGAGGTGGCGGACGCGATGGGTATCTCCCAGAGCTACATATCCCGCCTCGAGAAGAAAATTATAGCGAGGCTGAAAAGGGAAATAAAGAAAATGATGTGAAACGCTTGCGTCGGGACGGTTTTTGTCGTAAAATATTTACGGCGTATGCCGGGCTTTTTTCAAATATCAACTTTTCGGAGCGGCGGAACGCCGCGCCGTGTTTATGAGGTAAAAATGGAAAATACAGAGAAAAACGTCACAACTCTCCCGATGCTTATACTGCGCGGGCTCACCGTGTTCCCGCGCATGATAATGTTCTTCGACGTCGCGCGCGAAAAGAGCGCCGCCGCTATCGACGCGGCGCTGCGCTCCTCCGATCAGCTCGTGTTCCTCGCCGCGCAGAAGGACGTCCAGCAGGAAGACCCGTCGCCGGACGAGGTCTACGAGGTAGGCACGGTCTCGAAGGTGTGCCAGGTGTTCAAGCTGCCGGACGAGACCGTCCGCGTCCTCGTGGAAGGGCTCTACCGCGCCCGCCGCGCCGGGGTCGCGAACGAGGGCGGCTGTTACGTCGCCGACGTCGAACGGCTCGAGGACAGGCCGTCCGCAAGGATGTCGGCAAAGCGGCTCGAGGCGCTTGTCCGCCACGCGCACAGCGAGTTTGAGCGGTACGCCGAAATGTCGCCGCGCATCTCGCAGGAGATACTTCACGGCGTACTCGGCGCGGACGACGCATCCTACCTCTCCGACTACATAGCCCAGAACCTCCCCGTGGCGGTAGAGGCAAAGCAGTCTATACTCGAGGAGCTGCGCGTGGCACAGCGCCTCGAGAGCGTCGCGGCGCTGCTCGAGAGCGAGACCGAGATAATCGAGCTCGACCGGGGCATACAGTACCGCGTGCGTCAGCGAGTGGGGCAGAGCCACAGGGAACAGTTCCTGCGCGAACAGCTCCGCGCCATTCGCGAGGAGCTCGGCGAGGAGCCGGAGGAGACCGGCGCGGAGGATTACCGCCGCCGCATAGCCGAGCTGGAGCTCGCTCCGGAGTACAAGGAAAAGCTTACCAAGGAAGTGGCGCGGCTCGAGATGATGCACCCGTCGTCCGCAGAGGCGGCGGTCTCGCGCACCTACCTCGACACCGTCCTCGAGCTCCCGTGGAACGTCGAGACAAAGGACAACACCGACCTCACCCGCGCCGCCCGCATACTCGACAGGCAGCACTACGGCCTCGAGAAGGTCAAGGAGCGCATACTCGAGTTCCTTGCCGTGCGCAAGCTGAAGCCGGACATAGGCGGGCAGGTGATCTGCCTTGTCGGTCCTCCGGGAGTCGGCAAGACCTCTATAGCGATGAGCCTCGCCTCCGCCATGGGACGGAAGACGGCGCGTCTCAGCCTCGGCGGCATACGCGACGAGGCGGAGATACGCGGCCACCGCAAGACCTACGTCGGCGCCATGCCGGGGCGCATAATGAACGCCCTCGCGCAGGCGGGCTCGAAGAACGCCGTGCTCATCCTCGACGAGGTGGATAAGCTCGGTGCGGACTTCCACGGCGACCCCGCCGCGGCGCTTCTTGAGGTGCTTGACGCTGAGCAGAACCACGCCTTCCGCGACCACTACATAGAGATACCCTTCGACCTCTCGCAGACGCTGTTCGTCACCACGGCGAACACTCTCGACACCATACCGCGCCCGCTGCTCGACCGCATGGAGGTAATAGAGCTCTCGAGCTACACCGACGAGGAGAAGATGAAGATAGCGACGAAGTACCTTCTCCCGAAGCAGATGGCAAAGCACGGACTCACACCCAAGACCATGCGCGTTGACGGAAAGGCCATACGGGACGTCATCACGCTCTACACGAGGGAGAGCGGCGTCCGCGGTCTCGAGCGCGAGCTCGCTTCGCTCTGCCGCAAGGCGGCAAAGAAGGTGGCCTCCGGAGAGGAGTCGGTCCACATCCGCGCGCGCGACCTCGAGACGCTTCTCGGGCCGCACCGCTACAAGCCGGAGCGCCGGAGCGGACGGGACGAGGCGGGCGTCGTCTGCGGCCTCGCATGGACGTCTGTCGGCGGAGAGATACTTGAGACCGAGGCCGGCGTCATGCCGGGCACCGGAAAGATAGAGCTCACCGGCAACCTCGGCGACGTCATGAAGGAGAGCGCCCGCGCCGCGATAAGCTATATCCGTTCGGTGGCGGACGAGCTCGGCATAGACCCGGACTTCTACAAGACAAAGGACATACATATCCACTTCCCGGAGGGCGCGATACCGAAGGACGGGCCTTCCGCCGGCGTCACGATAGCGACGGCGATATGCTCGGCGCTCCTCGGCGCGCCGGTCCGCTCGGACGTCGCCATGACGGGAGAGATAACCATTCGCGGCCGCGTCCTGCCGATAGGCGGCCTCAAGGAAAAGACGATGGCGGCGTATCGGAACGGCATCCGCACGGTGATAATACCCGAGGACAACGAGAGCGACCTCGCGGAGATAGACCCGACCGTCCGCTCGGCGCTGAACTTCATCACGGCGGGGAGCGCGCTCGACGTGTTCAAGGCCGCCATTCTGCCCGTAGGAAGCAAGGAGCCTGCAAAATATGCCGATAAATCTGCATAACGCCGAATTCCTGCGCTCCGCCGCGGGAAAGAGCGGCTTCATACGCGACGGACTGCCTAAGGTGGTGTTCGCGGGACGCTCAAACGTCGGAAAGAGCTCAACGATAAACGCCATACTCAACCGCAACTCGCTTGCCCGCGTGAGCGAAAGCCCCGGCAAGACCGCGCACGTCAACTACTTCTCGATAGACGGGAAGGCTTATCTTGTCGATCTGCCGGGCTATGGCTTTGCGAAGGTCTCGCAGAAGGAGCGGGAGAGATGGGGCGAGATGATGGAGGACTACTTCGCCGACCGCGAGGCGGGACCCGCGCTCTGCGTCCTCATCGTAGACAGCCGCCACGCGCCCACCGCCGACGACCGGAACATGTGCGACTACTTCCGTCAGTGCGGGTATCCGTTCATCGTCGCGGCGAACAAGTCGGACGGGCTGAAGAAAAGCGCGCGGGAGGATGCGGTGCGGACTATCCGCGAGACGCTCACGCTCGACGAGCGCGACCCGGTCATTCTCTACTCCGCACGGAAGAAGGAGAACGTCGAACCCCTCCGCGCGGCGGTCATAGCCGCGTGGGAAGGGAAGTAAAGCAAATCCAGAGACAACAACAAACGAGGCACGGCAAAAAAAGCCGTGCCTCGTTTACTTATGTTGAAGTTTTATCCCAGCAGAGCCGCCACGTTGAGCCACGCGGCGGCGTCCCGCGCCTCGGGGATGAGTCCGAGCCGCCACACCGACACTCCCGTGACGCCGAAGAGACGCATGAGGTCGAGCTTTTCGCCGATGCTCCGCTCGTCCTCGTACCACAGGAAGAAATTCTGTCCGTCCTCGGTGCTGTAGGTGAGGTACGGGTTGCCGAGCGCGGACGACCATCCCATCGTCGCGCCGCCCTCGATGCGGCTAAGCACCGTATCGTAGGTCGGGTACAGCGGCTCGGTGGAGGTTAGCTTGCCGGCGGCGTCGGTCTCCCACGCCATCGCCGTCATGCTGACGGCAAGGGCGAGCTTCGATTTGTCGCGGACGCCGGTCTTCGGGTCGCACGCCGCGCGGAGCGAGTAGTAGACCGAGTTTATCGGGGTGAGCGCGGAGTTTTGGAAGAAGGTCGAGCCGAGGAGGTTTTCTTCCATCTGCCTCGGCGCGTAGTCATGCGCCATGAGTATCACCTTGTCCGCAAGCTCGCCTATAGCGCGGTAGTCGTATCCGTCGAAGTAGGCCCCGTCGGCGGTAGCGGGCATCACCGCGACGTAGAGGGTGAGCCCCGCCGACTCGAGCGCCCCGTCGAGCTCGCGAAGGAAGAGCGCGAACGGCTCGCGGGCGGAGAAGCGCAGTCCCTCAAAGTCTATGGTCGCGCCGTCGAGCCCGAGCTTCTTTATCTCGCCGAGTATCATATCCACGGCGGCGGAGCGGTTCTCCGGCAGGGAGAATGCATCAACAAACTCGGCGCTCGTCACGTTTGTCATAACGACGTCGAGGTGCATGGTGACGCCGCTGTCATGCAGCGCCTCCGTGACCTTTTCGTATCCGTCCGGCACGCAGTATTCGTTCCCGCCGGACGTAGTGGTGACGAGCCGCGGAGCGCCGTCCTCTATGCGCATACGGCTCCAGCCGAGGCTCACCGCGTCGAGCGTCTTTGCAAGCTCCAACTGGCTGTATGAGGATATGGCGTAGAAGGCGTGCCGCCATCCGAGCGGGGAGACGCGGCGCTCGTAGACGCGCACGAGCATCGCCGCCGCTTCCTCGCGTTTCGCGTATCCCTCCGGGGCAAAGGTGGTCTTCGTGACGCCGGTCGTCATACCGATGTCATAGGCGACCGAGATGTATCCCTTGTCCTCGGTGACGTCGGTGAACGGAAATCCGTCCCAGCTTTCGGACGCCTCCGCCGCGCCGCCGTATCCGAGCGCGCGGACGAGCATCACCGCCATCTCGCGGCGGGTTATCGCCTCCGTAGGACGGAACTTTCCGCCGGCATCGACCGCGCCGTGCTTTGCCGCCGCGTTTACGTATGTGCGGGACCAGCGGCCCGCGATGTCGTCAAACGCGTCCTCCGGCTCCTCCGACCAGCCGAACATTCTGAAAAGTATCGTCGCAAATTCCTCGCGGCTGATAGTCCTGCCAGTGCCGAACAGTCCGCCGCCGACGCCGCCCATCAAACCGTACTCCTTTGCCTTTAGAACGGCAGTCCGCGCCCACTCGGCGGCTGGCATATCCGAGTACGGCTCGCCCGAGGGCGCGGCTGAGGCGGAGACCGCCGGCAGAAGCATGATAACCGCGAGCACGAACGATATAAGTCTTTTACGCATAGCGTCACTTCCTTTTCCGGCTCACAAAGTCCTTTGGTATGATTGTAGCACATCCTCGCGGACAATACAAGCTCAGTCCGGCGGCTCCGCCACTATGTCGTAGTCGCCGTAGAGCTCGCGAGGGGAAGCGCCTGTGTCCTCGAGATATGTATACGCCTCCGGCACGTCTCCCACTATCACCGTCTCGGCGACGACGACCTTGGACGACACCCTCGTCGAGGTCTCGTAGCCCGGCAGAAGTACGGAAATATCCGCCGTCACGGTGACAATCATCTGGTGGCGCGTCTGATTTATCCCGGCGGTCACGAGCGCCGTGGAGAAGTCCGCCTCCGCCGTCCCGACCGGCACGACCAGCACGGGTATCTCCGGCCCGCGTCCGCTGAACAGCTCGCCGTCGATGATGTTCCCGAGCGGGATGGCGAGCTCGGAGGTGTCCATTTTGTTTATCCTCTCGAGCACGAGCGCCGTTATATCGGTCTTGAGCCGGTTTATGGCGGACATATTCGTCTTCAGCGCCGTGACCTTCCCGGAGGCGTCCTTTTCGAGCAGGACGAGGTCGTCGTAGCCCGCTCCGCTCTCGGCTATCTGCTCGTTGACGGCGCTGTTTATCACCTCGCCCGCGAGGTACGCGACGCGGCTTGCCGCAAGCTGTTCCACCACGGGGCGGAGCCTCCTCTGGAACCACGCGAACATCAGCGCCGCCACAGCGAGCAGTACGACAAGCCGCACAAGCATACGCCGCCCGAAGCTTCTCCGCCCGGATGCCGCGCGGCGCGCTCTTCGCCGCGCCAGCACCGTCCTAAGCGACGACACTATCCTCCGCATATAAACACCTCCCGCCGTATCAAGTGTATGCGCCGCCGCCTGTCCCGTTGCGCATAATTCGGCGATATGCGGGCAAGTATAATGCCGAGCGACAGAATTTCGGGAGGCGGGGCAGTTGCAGATACTCTTTGTGAGGGCCATCATCCTCTATGTTACGATAATCGCCGCCATGCGCGCCATGGGCAAGCGGCAGCTCGGACAGCTCTCGGCAAGCGAGTTCGTTGTGGCGATGATGATAAGCGAGCTCGCGTCAATACCCATGCAGGACAACAACATTCCCTTGCTCTACGGGCTGATACCCATTATAGTCCTCGTTGGGCTGGAATACATCTCCGCCTTCGGGGCGCTGAAAAGCCTGCGCTTCCGCGCGATCGTGAGCGGCCGGCCGGCGATAGTCCTAAGAGAAGGAAAGATAGATCAGCGCGAGCTGCATCGCAGCCGAATGTCGGTGGACGAGCTCATAGAGGAGCTCCGCAAGAAGGGTATAACCGACCTTGGCACCCTGCGGTACGTCATTCTCGAGCCGGGCGGAGAGGTGAGCGCCATACGTTACTCCGCGGACGACAGCGCGACGCCAAAGAACCTCGGCGTCACCCCGAAGGAGCACGGTCTGCCGATGACGATAATAAGCGACGGGCGGGTGATAGGCCGCAACCTCGCGCTTCGCGGCATGGACAGAAGCGGGCTTGAGAAGTGGCTCCGCGAGAACGGCCACCCGTCGCCGGAGAGGATATTTCTCATGACGATAGACGACATCGGCAAGATATACGTCGAACGCAAGGAGGAGAGCTGATGCGCTACCTTCTGATAGGTCTCGCGGTGCTCGTGGCGGTCGGGACGGTCTGCGTCGTCTCCGGCATCACGCTCGAGCGGTGCATGGACGAGATCTCAGAAGAACTCACGTTATCGGAGGAGAAGTTCGAGGCGGGCGACATTCACGGCGCGCTCGAGCTTGCGCAGTCTGCTCGCGGGCGCTGGGAGACGTCGAGGCAGTTCTTCGGCGCGGCGCTGCACGGAGAAGCGTCCTCCTCGGCGGAGAGAAGGCTTGACGTGCTCATCCGCCTGCTCGAGAGCGACCCAGCCGCCGCGGCGGAGGCATACTCGGAGGCGATAGAGGAGCTTCGGCTGATAGGCGACGGCGAGCGCCTGACGCTCGGAAATCTCCTCTGACTCTTGCGGCGCGGGGACGGCGGTGGTATAATTTATCCGTCAGAACCAACACGGCAAACAACGGCTGCCGACGCACCCGGAGGAAGATATGGAGAACTTTGAAAGGGAGATAGAGGCTCTGCGCGCGGAGCTCGCGGAGCATTCGCGCCGCTACTACGTCGAGGACGCCCCGACCATCTCCGACTACGAATACGACATGAAAATGCGCCGCCTGAAGGAGCTTGAAGCGGAGCATCCGGAGCTCATCACGCCGGACTCGCCCACGCAGCGCGTGGGCGGCGCGCCGGTCGAAAGCTTCACGCCGGTCACGCACCGCGTCCCGCTCCAGAGCCTCAACGACGTTTTCGGCGAGGACGAGCTTCGCGACTTCGACGCGCGTATGCGCGAGATGTTCCCGGGCGGCGTCGAGTACACCGTCGAACCAAAAGTTGACGGACTGTCCGTCTCGCTCGAATACGCGGACGGCGCGTTCCTGCGCGGCGCGACGCGCGGGGACGGCGTCACCGGTGAGGACGTCACTGCAAACATCCGCACGATAAGGTCGCTCCCGCTCCGCATACCCATGCCGGAGGGGGACTTCATCGTGCGCGGAGAGGTCTACATGCCGAAGAAGGTGTTCGAGGAGTTGAACGCCGAGCGCGAGCGGGACGAGCGTCCGCTGCTCGCAAATCCCCGCAACGCCGCCGCCGGCTCGCTCCGCCAGCTCGACCCGAAGGTCGCGGCGGAGCGCCGCCTCGATCTCATAGTGTTTAACCTCCAGCTTGCGGACGGCATGAGCTTCGAAAAGCATTCGGAGACGCTTGACGCGATAGCGGCGCTCGGCTTCCGCACGATACCGCACATCGTCTGCCGCACTATAGACGAGGCGATAGCGGAGATACGCCGCATCGGTGAGGACCGCGACAAGTTCCCCTACGACATAGACGGAGCCGTCGTCAAGCTGAACAGCCTCCGCGACCGAGAGACCGCCGGTTCCACGGCGAAGGCTCCGCGCTGGGCGGCGGCGTTCAAGTATCCGCCTGAGGAGAAGCCGTCGGTGCTGCGCAGGATAACCATACAGGTCGGACGCACCGGCGTCCTCACCCCGAAGGGGGAGATAGACCCCGTCCGCCTCGCGGGCACGACCGTCACGAACGTGACGCTCCACAACGAGGATTTCATAGCCGAGAAGGACCTGAGGATAGGCGATACGCTGATAGTCCGCAAGGCCGGAGAGATAATCCCGGAGGTCATAGGCGTGGACATCTCGAAACGCCCGCCGGACGCCGTGCGGTACGAATTTCCCCGCGTCTGCCCGGTCTGCGGGGCGGAGGCGGTGCGCGTAGAAGGAAGCGCCGCCGTCCGCTGTACCGGCGCGGACTGTCCGGCGCAGATAGTGCGTAACCTCGCCCACTTCTCTTCGCGGGACGCGATGGACATCGAGGGCATGGGGATCCGCTCCTGCGAGCAGTTCGCGGACGCGGGACTGCTCCGCTCCTGCGCGGACATATATAAGCTCACGCGAGCGCAGATAATGTCGCTCGAGGGCTGGGGAAAGAAGTCGGCGGAAAATCTGCTCGCGAGCATCGAGAAGTCGAAGTCCGCGGGGCTGCAGCGCCTGCTCTACGCCTTCGGGATACGCCACATCGGAGAGAAGGCGGCGGAGATACTCGCAAAGCGCTTCGGCTCGCTCGAAGCTCTGCTGCTCGCCCCGGTGGAAGAGATAAGCGAGCTTCGCGACATCGGCGAGGTCATGGCGCAGAGCTTTGACAGCTGGCGGCGCGGCGCGGGGCACCTCATAGAAGAGCTCCGCGAGGCCGGAGTAGACTTCACATATGCCGAGGAGGACGGCTCGAGCGATAAGCTCGCGGGCAAGACTTTCGTCCTCACGGGGACGCTCTCAAAGTACACCCGCAAGGAAGCGGAGGCGCTGATAGCGCGCGCCGGCGGGACATGCTCCGGCTCGGTGTCAAAGAAGACCGACTACGTCGTCGCGGGCGAAGACGCCGGCTCCAAGCTGAAAAAGGCGCAGGAGCTGGGTATTCCCGTTCTTACGGAAGAGGAACTGAAAGCAATGCTTGCAGAGTAAGAGATTTACTTTACAGACTTTGAGGTGCGAAAAAACGATGTAAGTTTACTAACTTTACAGCATATGATGAAATGAAGGACGGTGCACCCGCACCGTCCTTTTTTGCTGTTCAGGAATATTCGCCGAGGACAGGCATATCTTTTCAGTGGACAAGGGGGTGCGCCGGTATGGACTACTTTATTTCGCGATATCTCGGGGCGTGCGAGCTGCTTCCGTCGAGGCTCCGCTTGCGGGCGCTCGCCGTGCGCGAGGCGCTTATGGCGGAGGCGGAGGAGATACGCCTCCGCGCGGGGAGAGCGCCCGCGGTCGCGTCGGCGTCCGGCGAGCACGACCTCGACGGCCCGCCCGTGACCCCGGACGACATCCTCGACACTCTGACGCGGGCGGCGAGGGGGTCGCTGCACACCTTCGCGGGCGAGCTGGCGGCGGGATTTCTCACCGCCGCCGGAGGGTACCGCCTCGGCGTCTGCGGACGCGCTGCGATGAGCGGCGGGGAATGCGTCGGACTGCGGGAGTTCTCGTCGCTCGACCTCCGCATATCCAAGGAGGTGCGCGGCGCGGCGGACGGTATTTTCGGGGAGATATGCTCCGGCGGACGGGTGCGTTCAACGCTTATCGTCTCGCCTCCGGGCGGCGGGAAGACGACGCTGCTCCGCGACCTCGTGAGAACGGTGAGCGACCTCGGTTTTCGCGTTTCGCTTGCGGACGAGCGCGGCGAAATAGCGGCGTGCTCCGGCGGAGTTCCGGGCTTTGACGTGGGCGCGCGGACCGACGTGCTCTCGGGCGCGCCGAAGGCTTGGAGCGCGCTCACGCTGCTCCGCGCCATGAATCCGCAGGTTTTGGCGCTCGACGAGATAACCGACCCCGCCGACGCCCGCGCGCTACTGCACGCCTCCGGCTGCGGGACGGCGGTATTCGCGACGGTACATGCCGCTTCCCCGGAGGAGGCCATGACGCGCCCCGCGCTCGCCGGCGTCATACATATTTTCGAGAAGGCGGTGCGGATAGAGCGCCGCGAGGACGGGCGGAGGGCGAGCATATCCGATATGCCGCGCCGCACATGATGCGGGCCGTCGGCGCCGCGCTCGTGATACTCGGCTCGTCCGGCGCGGGTGTGGCGGCGTTCCGCGCCGCCGCCGCGCGGGTGAGGACGCTTTCATCATATGCGGCGATGCTCGGCGTGCTGAGGCGCGAGATATATCCGGAGCTTGCGACGCTCGAGGAGGCGCTTTCGGCGGCCGTCCGCGCGGACGCCGCGCCGGACTTCGCGGGAAGCGTGCTCCGCGGTATGCGCTCGCGCGGAGGCGCGGACGCCTCCGAATGTTGGCTTGAAGCGTGCTCCGCCGCGCCGAGCGAGATACGCGGGATACTCGCGGAGCTTGCGACGCTCCTCGGACGGTGCTCTGCGGAGGAACAGAGCAGAGCGCTAGAGAAGGCGGAACTGCGTATAGAGCGCCTCCGCGACGCGGCGGAGGACGAGCGGCGGCGCTCGGGACGGATGTATATAACCTTCGGGATATGCGGAGGAGCTGCCGCGGCGGTGATGCTCCTTTAGAGAAAGGGATGTCTGTGTGCAGGTAGACCTGATATTCAGAATAGCGGCGATAGGCATACTCGTCGCGGTCCTCAATCAGCTTCTCGTGCGCTCTGGGCGAGAGGAGCAGGCGATGATGACGACGCTTGCGGGACTTGTCGTGGTGCTCATGATACTCCTTCAGGAGATAAACAACCTGTTTGAGACGGTGCGCACCCTCTTTGGGCTTTAGAGATGTATGGAAACTGCGTTGAAGGCCGCCGTCGCGGGACTTACGGCGGTGGCGGCGGTGCTTGCCTTAAAGAGGGACAATCCCGCCGGAGCGTTCGTGCTCGCCCTCGCCGTCGGAACCGTAATACTGTCGGCGGCGGCGGGGATCTTCTCTCCCGCGGCGGAGTTCCTTTCGGAGCTTGCGGAGGCGGCGGGACTCTCGGGCGAGACACTCGGCACGCTCCTTCGCGTGCTTGCGGTGGCCAGCGCCGCACACATAGCCTCGGAGAGCTGCCGGGACGCGGGGGAGCGCGGCGTCGGAGCCGCGATAGACCTCGCGGGCGGGGCGGCCGCGCTTGTCGTATCGCTGCCGCTTCTCTCGGCTGTGTTTTCATTCTTGCGTGGCTTTGCGGCGCACTAGCGGCGGAGCTCCACCCCCACAGCGTAGGGGAGGAATACGACGCCGCCGCGCCGGATATGTCGTTTGACATTCCCTCCGAGGCGGCGGACTTCCTCGGCGGGAGCCCGGAGAATATGACGCTCGACGAGGGAATTGGCGCTCTTGCGGAGGGCGTAGCCTCGCACTCCGGCGGGATACTCCGCGCCGCCGCGCTCCCCGCCGTGACGGTGCTCACGGCGGCGCTCTTCTGCGGCGCGGCGGAGACGGCGTTCGCGGGGCGGGACAGGACGATGAAGGTCATACCGCTCGCGGGAGCGCTCGCGATAGTCGCGGCGGCGGGCTCCGACCTCGCGTCGCTTATGGACATGGGGCGGAGCGCGGTCGAGACCCTCAACTCCTTCTCGAAGGGACTTCTCGCGTCGCTCGCGGCGGCGGGAGGCGTACTCGGCTCGCCGGGAGGCGCGGCGGCACGGTACACGGCGGCGATGATCTTTTCGGACGCGCTCGCAACGGTGATAGAGCGCGCAGCCGTACCCGCGCTCTACGTGTACGTCGCGGTCGCAGCTGCCGACGCGGCGGTGGGCGGAGACTCGCTTTCGGGGCTCGCGAAGCTGATAAAGAGCGCCGTGACAGCCGCGCTCGGCACGCTGCTTGCGACGTTCACACTCTACCTTGCCCTCAGCGGCATAGCGGCGGGCGGCGCGGACGCGCTCGCGATAAAGGCGGCAAAGACGGTCATATCGAACGCGGTGCCGGTGGTGGGCGGAGTGTTGAGCGACGCGAGCGAGACGGTGATAGTGTCCACCCGCGCCGTGCGGAGCACGGCGGGGATAACCGGACTTATTGCGTTCGCGGCGCTGGTGCTCCCGCCGTTTCTCCACATCGGTTTACGCTACCTGTTCCTGAAGCTCGCGGCGGCGGTAAGTCCGCTCGTGTGCGAGGGACGGCTTTCAAAGCTCATCGAAAATCTTACCGGGGCGTTCGGTATGCTGCTCGGGATGCTGGGGGCGTGCTCGCTCATTACGCTCGTCTCCGCGCTGAGTATGATCTCGCTCTCGTCGGGATAACTAAAACAGCGCCGTCCGCGCGGCGCTCTGTGAGGCGGAACAATGGAATTCATACATAACTGGATAGTCGGGATATGCGCGGCGTCGATACTCTACGCCGCCGTGTATTCGCTCGCGCCGGAGGGCGCGGCAAAGCGCGCCGTGCGGCTCGCCGGAGGCGCGTGCGTGCTGATAGCGGTCTGCGCGCCGATAGCGAAGGCGGATCTCAGCGTCCTCGCGCTCGAAGCCGGGGAGCTCTCGGACGAATACGCCGCCGAGGCGGAGCGCATGGAGCGCGAAAGGTTTGAGTTTATGAGGTCGGTCATAGAGGAGAAAGCGAAAGCATATATTTTGGACAAAGCGGATGAGCTGGGGGTGGCGTGCGACGTAGACGTGATGTGCTCCGACGAGGAGGGCGTGCCGGTGCCGGTATCGCTGCACGGAGTCTTGACTGGAGACGAGGACGCGCGCGAGCGCCTCGCGGACGCCGTTGCACGCGACCTCGGGATACCGCGCGCGTCGCAGAGCTGGGGGAGCTGACGGCGGATGAGACAGGACGTCCTGAAAAAGCTGACGGAGGCGGCGAAGCGCTACAGGTATATGCTGATAGTCATAGCGGCGGGCCTGCTCCTTCTGCTGCTTCCCACCGGGAAGAAGACCGAAAGCGAGCCTTCGTCCGCGCCGGACTTTGAAGCCTTCGAGCTTGCCGAGTTCGAGCGCAGGATAGAGAGCGCGCTTGAGAAGATAGACGGCGTGGGAAAAACGGAGGTGGTTCTGACACTGGGATCCACGATGGAGACTGTCTACCAGTCCGACCTTACAAGCGACGAGCGGGACGGCTCCGCCTCCCGCAGGAGCGACACGGTGCTCGAGAACACCGGCTCCGGCACGCAGTCGGCGGTAGTGCGGGAGCGGATATATCCCAAGTTTCGCGGAGCGCTCGTGGTGTGCGAAGGAGCGTCGAGCGCAAGCGTTCGGCTGGAGGTGACCCGAGCAGTCGAGACGCTCACGGGCCTTTCCGGCGACAGCATCACCGTACTGAAGCGCGGAGCAGACCGATAGGTAAAGAGAGGAGTTCAGGCAATGAAGAACGCAAAGATCTGGAAGAAGAACGCGGTGCTCGCCACCGTTATACTGTTCGTATGCGTGGCGGTGTACCTCAACTGGTCCTACGGGAGGGACGCGGCGGCCGTGGCGGAGGTCTCTCCGTCCCCGGCGGCGTCCGGAACGAAGGTGTCCGGCGGCGACGGCGGCGGCTCGACAGAGCTCTCGGCCGTGGGAGCGAGCACCGAGCCGGCGGCATCGGAGCCGTCGGGGGAGACGTCCGCAGCGGACGCGCCGGAGGCAAACGAATACTTTGCGGAAGCGCGACTCAGCCGCGAGCAGGCGCGGGCGAGCTCGATAGCGATACTCCGCGAATCGGGCGAGACCGAGACCGCGTCGCAGGAGGCGCGGGACGAGTCGATAGCGGCGGCGAACCTCATCGCCGCGAACGCTCTCAAGGAGGCGGAGATCGAAGGCCTCGTCATGGCAAAGGGCTTCAGTGACTGCGTCGCGTACATATCCGACGGCGGGATAGACGTCATCGTCGCCGCGCCGGAGGGCGGGCTTGTCAGCGAGCAGGTCTCTCAGATAAAGGACATAGTCCTCAGTAAGACGGATATCCCGATAGAAAACGTGAGGATAGTCGGGGCATGACAAAACGGCGGACGGCGTGGCGGCACCGTCCGCTTTTTTGCGTCCGCACGGAGTAAGCCGGGACGGATCGCGGGAAATACCTTGTCTTTTTTCCGCGGGCGTGTTATAATCGGAATATATACGGAGTAACCGTCACAATCTGCTTTGGGGGTGCGGAAAATGCCCGACAACAAGGAATACATCAGAAGCGAGGACGAGTTCGGAAGCATCAGCATATCCGAGGAAGTGATATGCTCGATAGCGTCCGCCGCCGTGGGAGAGGTGAAGGAGTTTACGCTCGCCGGCGGAAGGGGCAGAGCCGTGCGCGTGACCCTCGGAGACGCCTCCGCCTCGGTGGACATAGCGGTCTCTGTAAAGCGCGGCACGAAGATACCCTCTGCGGCGGCAGAGCTTCAGAAGGCGGTCACGCAGGCGCTCGAGGCGATGGCGGGACTTCCGACCGACAACGTCAACATTCACGTCGTAGGGCTTGACCCCGTGGAGGAAAAGAGCTGATGACAAGACGTGCCGCGCGCGAGGCAGCGCTGCAGATAGTTTTTGAGATGAGCTTCAAGCTGCCGTATGAGGCGGCAAACTGGCGTCTCAGCGACGACGGACTGAAGAGCCTCTCCGACCAGACCGAGCTTTTTGACATGCCGATAGACAGCGATTCTCTCGGCTACATAAACGCGGTCGTAAACAACATCGTCGAGCACTATGACGAGATAGACGGTTATATCTCAAAGTATTCCCACGGCTGGAAGATCTCGCGGATAAGCCGGATATGCCTCGCGGTGCTGCGGCTGTGCATCTGCGAGCTCAGATATATGAGCGACACGGTGCCCGCCTCGGTCGCGATAAACGAGGCGATACGCATGCTCAAGTGCTACGATGCGGACGACAGCGCGCCCTTTGTCAACGGCATCCTCGGCGCGTACTACCGCTCGGAGCACGGCGGAGAAGCGCCGGAGCTTGCGGAGGAGGCGTCCGAGCCGGAGGACGAGACAAAGTGAGCCTCTTTCTCGGCTTTGACACCTCGAATTACACGACCTCAATAGCCGCCGTCTGCGGCGGCGAGGTTGTGGGAAAGAAGCGTCTGCTCGACGTGAAGCCGGGCGAGCTCGGCCTTCGGCAGAGCGACGCGGTGTTCGCACACACAAAACGCCTCCCCGAGCTTGCGGAGGCGCTGTTTTCTTGTATCAGCGGCAGTATCGCCGCCGTCGCGGCGTCCACACGTCCGCGCGCCGTCGAGGGCTCGTACATGCCCTGCTTCCTCGTCGGCGAGGGACAGGGGAGGACGCTCGCGGCCGCCGCCGGCGTACCGTTTTACGCTGTGTCGCACCAGCAGGGACACATTGCCGCCGCCGCGTGGTCGGCGGGGAGATTTGATTTGCTCGACCGTGAGTTTCTCGCGTACCACGTCTCGGGCGGCACGACCGAGCTTCTTCACGTCACGCCCGGGGAGGACGGACTACCGGTCTGCCGCCGCGTCGGCGGCACGGCGGATCTCGCGGCGGGACAGGTGATAGACCGCTGCGGAGTCGCGCTCGGACTCGGGTTCCCGGCGGGGCCGGAGCTTGAACGCCTCGCCCTCGAAAGCGAGCCGGTGAGGCCGTTCCTGCCGAAAACCTCCGGCGGAGATTTCTCGCTTTCCGGCATCGAAAACAAGTTCCGCGAGCTGATAGGCGCGAGGCCGCCGGAGCATATAGCGCGGTTCGTGATAGAGAGCGTGTCTGCGGTGCTCGAGCGCGCGGCGGCGCGCGCCCTAGAGGAGCGTCCCGGCCTCGAGCTTCTCTGCGCCGGAGGCGTAATGTCAAACGGAATAATACGCGCACGGTTTGAGGACAGGTTCGGCGCGCACTTCGCCGAGCCGTCCTTTTCAAGCGACAACGCCTGCGGCGTCGCGCTGCTCGCGGAGAGACTTTACACGAGGGAGGGGAGAGAATGGAACGCACGGTCTACACCGTCTCGGAGATAACGTACCACGTCAAGATGCTCGTCGAGAGCGACCGAGCCCTCGCGGACGTCTATGTCTCCGGCGAACTCTCAAACTATAAGACATACCCCTCCGGCCACCACTACTTTACCCTCAAGGACGCGGAAAGCACGCTGAAGTGCGTCATGTTCCGGGGGGACGCATCAAAGCTCCGCTTCAAGCCGGAGAGCGGAATGAAGGTCATCATCCGCGGCCGCGTCGCGGTCTACCCGCGCGACGGCGCGTACCAGCTCTATGCCTCCGAGATGATACCGGACGGCGTGGGCGCGCTCTACGTCGCATACGAGCAGTTAAAGCAGAAGCTTGAGAAAAAGGGCTATTTTGACGAGGCGCACAAGAAGCCGATACCGAGGTATCCCGCGAAGATCTGCCTTGTAACCTCTCCCGCCGGCGCGGCCGTGCGGGACATGCTCCGCATACTCGGAGGACGCTGGCCGGTGGCGGAGGTCGTTATTGTCCCGACGCGCGTGCAGGGCGAGGAAGCTCCGGCGGAGATAGCCGCCGGCATCGACTACGTTAATAAGCACATCCCTTGCGACCTCATCATCACGGGGCGCGGCGGCGGTTCGATAGAAGACCTGTGGGCGTTCAACGACGAGCGGGTGGCGGACGCCATATTCCGCTCGAAGATACCCGTGATAAGCGCCGTCGGCCACGAGCCGGACTTCACCATATCCGACTCGGTGGCGGACCTCCGCGCGGCGACGCCGTCGAACGCGGCGGAGCTCGCCGTGCCGGACGCGGACGAGGTAAGGATACAGCTTGACGGCGCCGGCGCGCGCCTCCGCGCGCTTGCCGACCGGCACATACGGCTCGCGCGGATGCGCCTCGACGCGCTCGCGAAAAAACCGGTCTTTTCCGGCCCGGAGGGGACGCTCCGCGAGAGGCGGCACCGCCTCGACCGCGCGGAGAGCGCCTTCCTCGGCGCGGCGGAGAAGAAGGTCGAGCGGGAGAGGGCAAAGCTGTCGCGGATAGCGGCGTCGCTCGACGCACTGAGTCCGCTCGCCGTCCTCGCGCGCGGCTACTCCATCGCGAGTCTGCCGGACGGCACGGCGGTCCGAAGCGTAAAGACGCTGAAGCCGGGCATGGCGCTCCGGCTGAGGTTTGCGGACGGCACGGCGGAGGCTGCGGTGACCGCCGGCGCGCCGAAGCGGCGGCGGAAGCCCTCCGACACGGACGAGCCGCCCGAGCAGCTTGAGATATTATAATTCGAGGTGATTATATATGGCGGAAAAGAAGAAGCCGAGCTTTGAACAGTCGCTCAAAAGGCTCGAGGAGATAGCGGCTCTGCTCGAAAACGGAGAGACGCCTATCGAGGAGTCGCTGAAGCTCTTCGAGGAGGGCGCAGCGCTCCTCAAGGACTGCAATAAGATCCTCGAGGAAGCGGAGAAGAAGGTGAGCATCCTCGCCGGAACATCCGAGGAGGGCGAGCCCGTCACCGAACCGTTCGGGGGAGCGGAGGAATGAGCGCGCACCGCGACGCGCTCGCGCGCGAGGTAAACGCCGTGCTTGACGCGCTCCTGCCGGAGGGCGGCGAGATGTCGCGCCTGTACGAGGCGATGCGATACAGCGTCCTGAACGGGGGAAAGCGTCTCCGCGCGGTGATGCTCCTCGAGTTCTGCGAGCTGTTCGGCGGCGACAAAGAGCTTGCGATGAGGTTCGCGTGCGCCCTGGAGTGCATACACGCCTACTCGCTCATCCACGACGACCTGCCCTGCATGGACGACGACGATATGCGCCGCGGAAAGCCGTCCTGCCACATAGCGTTCGGTGAGAATGTCGCCGTGCTCGCGGGCGACGCGCTCCAGACCTTTGCCTTCGAGCAGATGGCGCTGGCGGCGGCGGAACGTCCGTCGGTGGGATTGGAAGCTCTGCGCGTCGCGGCGAGCGCCGCCGGTCCCGCGGGGATGTGCGGCGGGCAGCTCCTAGACCTGGAGAACGAGACGCGGCGCGCCTCCCGCGCGCGGCTCGAAATCACCTGCCGCCTCAAGACCGGCGCGCTCATCTCCGCCGCCTGCGAGATGGGCGCGATACTCGGCGGCGCGGACGCCGCCGGGCGCGCGGCGGCGCGGAAGTACGCGGAGGGCGTCGGCCTCGCGTTCCAGGTGATGGACGACCTGCTCGACGTTGTCGGCAGCGCCGAAAGCTTCGGCAAGGCCACCGGCGCGGACGCTCGGCGCGGAAAGAGCACGTTTGCCTCCGAGCTCGGCCGCGAGGAGTGCGAAAGGCTCATCCGTTCCCTCACCGACGGGGCGGCGGCAACGATAAGAGACATACCCGGCTCGGAGGAGCTCACGGCGCTCGCCGAAGAGCTTGCCCGGCGCAGCTTCTAGGCACTACATTCGGAAAGGTGACAAGATGTTTATTCCGTATCTGTCCATATCGGCGGCGGTGAGCTTTCTCACCGGCAACAGGATAATAAACGCCGCCGTTGCGGCATGGCTTATAGCTCAGGTGACGAAGGTAATAGTGGAGTCGCTCCGCCTGAAGCAATTCGTGTGGAGGCGGTTCTTTGTCGGCTCGGGCGGGATGCCCAGCTCGCACTCCGCCTGCGTCTGCGCGGCGACGGTCGCGGTAGCGCGCGTCGCGGGGATACAGAGCGTCGAGTTCGGCATATCCGCGATATTCGCGTTCATCGTGATATTTGACGCGGTGAACGTCCGCCGCGCGGCGGGGGAGCACTCCCACGTCCTCAACGTCATGATACAGAGCGCGGACAAGCAGTCCCCCGAGCTGTTCGGGCGGCAGATGAAGGAGCTTCTCGGTCACACGCCGCTTCAGGTGTTCGTGGGGATGCTCCTGGGCGTCGCCGTGGGCTTCTTTATGTAATTGCGCTGTTTAATTCGTTAAACAGAATTTATTCCTCCCCTTGAATAAAGGGGAGGTTTGTGTTATAATAAGAAACTGCATAATGGTGGCGCAGTATCCTAGTCAGAGCAGCCGGCTCCTAGGACGGGCCTAAAAATCCGTTGAAGGGCACATCGATGAAGTCCCTGGTGTTTGCTTCTTTCGCCCAGACTGGGGTGGATGCTGGGGGTTAAGGTTTCAGGGCGGCTTGCAACGGCATGCATCCCCCGACCCTGTTTCCGTGGAGACCCGTTGTTGTGCCGTACTCCTATCGGACGCGCGAAAGCGCCCCGGGGTAATCGGTACGAGGCGGGGTGAAACCTGTATTGCGGTGCGAAAGGCCGCTTGCGGCCCGTGTAGCGCTGTGTGCAGCGTAGCCTGCCTTGAGTGGGCATGGCGGATCCGGGATCAGGCGGGTTCGACGCCGGCCGCGGCGGACTCGTTATTGCTCGAAGAAATCATGCCTGCAAAAGAGGCTAAGAGTCGGTTTGCCTGCTGTGGAAATCACCTAGGCTGTCCGAGACTGATGTCTGGGGCGGCGAAAGGATTGCAGTACGGACTAAGTGGTAATCCGGTACCCGTTTTGGGCGAGGGCTTCAAAGGGAAACCGCCCCCTGCGGCGACGCGGGGCAGCCCTCCGTGGAAATCAGACCGGACCTAAGCCGTAAGATTTACTTTCGCTGCCGCCACTTTATTATGCGTATCCCGCCGTAAATGCGGCGGGACGGAGCTTGTAATTTTTTAATTCAAGGAGCGGATATTTTATGGAAGGCGACCGAAGTAGCACCGAACCGAAACGAAGCGACGCGCGGCTTACCGACAAGAAAAAGAAGCCGCCGTCATCAAAGAAGAACTTCAACCCGCGCTGGATAATAACCCTGTTCTTTGTAACTATGGCGATATCCATGACGATGTCGTTTGTCGCAAACGAGGCGCTGCGCGGAGTGGGAGACATAGTCGCGTTCTGTGTGCTCGGTTTTTTCATACTGCTCGGTATAGTTTTTGACGTTATAGGCGTTGCCGTGACCGCGGCGGACGAAAAGCCGCTCAACTCCATGGCCGCCCGCAAGGTGAACGGCGCGCGCGAAGCGCTCGCTCTCGTGCGGTCGGCGGACAAAGTGTCCTCCTTCTGCAACGACGTTGTGGGCGACATCTCGGGTATAATCTCCGGCGCTACCGGCGCCATCATCGCCGCGCGCCTTGTCACGAGCTTCGACCTGCCGAACGTCATCGTGAGCCTGCTGATGAGCGGAATGATCTCCGCCCTCACGGTCGGCGGCAAGGCCGTCGGCAAGAGTCTCGCGATAAATCACAGCACGGTCATAGTCCACTATGCGGGGCGCGTGGTGTACTTTGTCAAGCGTCCCTTCACCTTCGGAAAACATAAGCAGAAATAAGACGGACACATAGGGACGGGGGTGTTTCGGTGTCCATCCTCGATGGGATACATTCCCCCGAAGACGTAAAAAAGCTGGATATGGCGCAGCTTGACGAGCTTTGTGCCGAGCTGCGCCGCGAAATAACGGACGGGGTGCTCCGCACCGGCGGGCACCTCGCCTCAAGTCTTGGCGCGGTGGAGATCATAGTTGCTCTTCATCGTGTTTTTTCGACTCCGAAGGACAAGATAGTCTTTGACGTAGGCCATCAGGCGTACGCGCATAAGCTCCTCACCGGACGCCGCGAGCGGTTTGACACGCTCCGCCGCTTCGGCGGACTTTCCGGCTTTCCCGACCCCGCCGAGAGCGAGCACGACGCGTTCCGCGCCGGCCACGCCTCAACCTCGGTGTCCGCCGCGCTCGGCATGGCGCGGGCGAGGACGCTTAAGGGAGAGGACGGCAACGTCGTCGCCCTGCTCGGCGACGGAGCGCTCACCGGCGGGCTCGCGTACGAGGCCCTCACCGACGCAGGACAGTCCCGCGAGCGCCTCATCGTCATACTGAACGACAACGAGATGTCGATAGCGCACAACGTCGGCGGCGTGGAGCAGATGCTCGGAAGACTGCGCCTCCGCCCGGGATACATGCGCGCGAAGGACAAGTTCCGCGCCGCCACGAGCAGAGGACGCATCGGACACACCCTGTACCGCTTCGTACACGGCGTGAAGCAGTTCCTGAAAAGTCTTATCATCCGCTCGAACATATTCGAGGACATGGGATTTACCTACCTCGGCCCGGTGGACGGGCATGACGTGAAAAATCTCTGCCGTCTGCTCGAGCTCTCAAAGAGCTACGACGGGCCCGTTCTGATACACGCGATCACGGTCAAGGGCAGGGGATACGGCCCTGCGGAAAATGACCCGGAGAAGTATCACAGCGTCGCGCCGGCGGGAAGCGCAAAGCCGGGGATGAGCTTTTCCCGCGCGTTTGGGGACGCGCTCGTCGAGCTCGCGCGCGAGGACGGCAGGATATGCGCCATCACGGCGGCAATGGAGAGCGGGACCGGGCTCGAGAAGTTCGCGCGGGAGTTTCCCGAGCGCTTCTTTGACGTGGGCATAGCGGAGGAGCACGCTATGACGATGGCGGCGGGACTCTCGGCGGCGGGGATGAAGCCGGTGTTTGCCGTCTACTCCACCTTCGCGCAGAGAAGCTATGACGAGCTGCTGCACGACGTCGCTCTGCAAAACCTGCCGGTAGTTATAGCCGTAGACCGCGCGGGGCTCGTTGGCGAGGACGGCGCGACGCACCACGGCATCTTCGACCCAGGGTTTCTCGCGCAGGCTCCGGGCGTCAGGATCTACTGCCCGGCAAACGCTGCGGAGACGCGGGAGTATCTGCGCCTCGCGCTCTCCTGCGGCGAGCCGTGCGCGATACGCTATCCCCGAGGGGGAGACGACGGCCGGTTCATCGGAGTTTCAAAGGGCGCGGCGGAGGTCATAAGAAGCGGCTCGGACGTGACGCTTGCCGCCTACGGGCACATGCTTTCAAACGCTATAGACGCCGCCGGTATCCTCGAAAAGCGCGGCGTCTCCGCCGAGATAGTGAAGCTGAATACTCTCTCGCCGCTCGACGCCGAAACGGTGTTTGCGTCCGCGCGGCGGACGGGGCGGCTCGTCATCGCGGAGGACTGCACCGCCGCAGGCTCCGCGGGTCAGCGCCTCGCGGCCGAAGCGGCGTGCGCCGGCGAGAAGTTCGGGATAAGGCTTGTGAACCTCGGCGACAGGTTCTGCACTCACGGCCCTACGGCCGAGCTCGAAAAATATTACGGCATCGACGCCGAGAGCATAGCGGAGGTGGCGCTGTGGCAAAAATGAGGCTTGACGTGCTCCTCACGGAGCGCGGGATATTTCAGAGCCGCGAGCGCGCCCGCGCCGCGATAATGAGCGGCGAGATATTTGTCGCGGGCGTCCGCGTGGACAAGGCCGGCGCGTCGGTGCCGGAGGACGCGGAGGTGGAGTTCCGCGGCCGCGCGATACCGTATGTCAGCCGGGGCGGACTGAAGCTCGAAAAGGCGCTCGCAGTATTCCCCGTGAAGCTCGAGGGCGTCCGCGCGGCGGACGTCGGCGCATCCACCGGCGGATTTACCGACTGTATGCTCCGCAACGGCGCGGCGAAGGTCTACGCGATAGACGTCGGCTACGGACAGCTCGCGTGGTCTCTCCGCACGGACGAGCGCGTCGTCGTCATGGAGCGGACGAACATACGTAGTGTCACGCCGGATATGATAGGCGAACCGCTTGACTTTGCTTCGATAGACGTGAGCTTTATTTCGCTTCGGATAGTCCTGCCGTGTGTTAAACCTCTGCTCCGGGAGGGAGGAGAGGTCGTCGCGCTCGTGAAGCCCCAGTTTGAGGCGGGACGCGAGAAAGTGGGAAAGAAGGGCGTTGTCCGCGATCCGGAGACGCACCTCGAAGTCCTCGAAGCGTTCCTTGCCAACGCTCATGACGCCGGCTTTGCCGTAAAGGGTCTGGACTTCTCTCCGGTCAGAGGTCCGGAGGGCAACATAGAGTATCTTGCGTACCTCGCATGCGAGGGCGAGAGCGGAAATTTCGACCTGAAGCGGCTCGTGGAGAGCTCACATGCCGCGCTCGACGGAAGGGAGAGCGAAAGGTGACGGCGGTAAAGTCTCTATTGATATACTCAAATCCCGAGCGCGACCCCGGCCTCCTGTACGCCGCGAAGGCGGAGCGCACCGCGCGCCGCCTCGGCGTCTCCGTCACGCTCTGCGACTCGCACTGCGGGCGAGCGGAGCTTCTTTCCCTGTTTTCCGGGCGGGACATGGCGGCGGTGCTCGGCGGGGACGGGACCATTCTTTCCGCCGCAGTTCCGGCGGCGGAGGCGGGAGTTCCGATACTCGGGATAAACCTCGGCAATATGGGCTTTATGAGCGCGTTCGACGCCTCCGACGAAACCGCGCTCGCGACCGTGCTTGCGGGCGGTTACGTCACCGACGAACGCGCCCTTCTTTCCGTGCGCGCGGAGCGCGGCGGCAAGGAGTTCTTCCGCGCGGCGGCGCTCAACGACGCCGTCATATCCGCGGGCGAGCTCGGAAGGATGGTGCGCGTTGAAATTTCCTGCGGCGGGAGCCGCGTGGCCGTCCTGCGCGGCGACGGTGTCATAGCCGCGACGCCGACCGGTTCGACGGCGTACTCGCTCTCGGCCGGAGGGCCGATAATCGACCCGCGCTCCGACTGCATGGTTCTGACGCCGGTCTGCGCGCACACGCCATACGCGCGCCCTATTGTCCTGCCGCTCTGCTCCGAGGTGCGGCTGAAAGCGCCGGAGAGCGCCGTCCTGACGGTCGACGGCAGGCCGGGAACACGCCTCGAAGCGGGTGACAGTGTGCTCATCGGCAAATGCGCCAAAAAAACTACGTTGATACGCTTGCAAAATTATGACTTTTATGGTATCATTGGTACGAAACTTTGGCAGACACAAATATCGGAGGTGGGCAATCTGTGAAAAAGGAACGTCACGAGAAGATAATCGAGCTTGTGAGGACAAGCAAGGTCGGCACACAGGATGAGCTCGTCGATATGCTGCGCGAAGCGGGCTACGACGTGTCTCAGGCCACTATTTCCCGGGACATCAAGGAGCTGCGGCTGCAGAAGGCGGCCGCCCCTTCTTTCGGATACAGGTACGTTCTTCCGGACGAGCGTCCGGACAGCACCACCGGCGACGAACGCCTTCAGGACATCTTCCGCAAGAGCGTCTACGGCGTGGACTACGCGGCAAACATCATCGTCATAAAGACCATGGCCGCCCTCGGAAGCGCGGCGTGCGCGGCGGTAGACGGCATGAAGTATGACGGCATAGTCGGCACCCTCGCGGGCGACGACACGGGGCTCATCATAGTACGAAGCGAAGAACAGGCACACGAACTCTGCGAACAGCTGCGCGGACTTATCGAGGACTAAGATGCTTCTCTTTCTGCAAATCGAAAACATAGCCGTGGTGGAGCGCGCGGAGGTCGAGCCGGGGGATAGGTTCAGCGTCCTCACCGGCGAGACCGGCGCGGGCAAGAGCATCGTTATCGACGCGATAAACGCCGTCCTCGGTGAGAGAATGCCGCGCGACCTCATACGCTCCGGCGAGAAGAGCGCCACCGTGAGCGCGTGCTTTTCGCCGCTTGAGCCGAGCGTGCTTCAATGGCTCGAGGAAAACGGCTACGAGCCTGACGAGGACGGCTCGCTCATCATACGCAGGAGCCTGTCGTCGGACGGACGCAATCTCTGCCGGATAGGCGACCGCCCGGTGAGCGTGTCCGCGCTGAAAAAGCTCGGAGCGCTCCTTGTCAACATACACGGCCAGCACGACAGCGGACGTCTGCTCGACGAGCACGAGCACCTCGACTACCTCGACGGATTTGCGGGAGACGGCGAGCTTCTTGCGAAGTACCGTGCGGTCTGGAACGAACTGCGCGAAATACGCCGTGATATAGAAAAGCACACCCTCGGCGAGGAGGAGAAGGCCTTCCGCGCGGACTTCCTTCGGCGGAGGATCGAGGACGTCGAGGGGGCGGAGCTCGAAGCGGGCGAGGAGGAGGAGCTTACCGCGCGGCGGAAGATCCTCCAGAGCGCGCAGAAGCTCTCCGACGCGGTGGATGACAGCATTTCCGAGCTCTACGGCGGCGAGGACTACTCCGGCGCGCTCGCGCTCATTGAGAGCGCGTCCGGCCGCATAGACGAGGCCGCGCAGACCGACGCGAGCCTCGCGGAGCTTGCCTCGAAGCTCCGCGACCTGCGCTTTGCCGCGGAGGACGCGGCGGACGACCTGAGAAGGCTCCGCGGCGAGTACGACTTCTCGCCTGAGGAAATTGACGAGGTGGAAAGCCGCCTCGACGTCATAAATACGCTCGAGCACCGCTACGGCGGCACGGTCGAGACGCTGCTCCATGACCTTGACAAGTGGCGCGCGGAGCTTTCGGACATAGAGTCTTCGGAGGAAGCGCTTGAGGAGCTCCGCCGTCGCGAAACGGATACGCTGAAGCGCGCGGAGACGCTTGCGGACGAGCTCGGCGCGGTGCGCCGCGAGGCTGGCGTCCGCCTCGCCGAAGCGATAGAGCGCGAGCTCCGCGAGCTCGACATGCCGGGAGTGCGGTTTGTCACCGAGGTCGAAAAGAGCGCCCTCGGCGCGGACGGCGGCGACGGCGTCCGCTTCCTCATCTCCGCGAACGCGGGCGAGGAGCCGAAGCCGCTCAGCAGGATAGCCTCCGGCGGCGAGCTGTCGAGGATAATGCTTGCGATGAAGTCGGTGCTGACGTCGGGCGACGAAGTGGCCACGCTGATATTTGACGAGGTGGACTCCGGCGTGAGCGGGCGTGCGGCGCAGCGCGTCGCGGAAAAGCTCGCGAAGATCGCGCGCACGAGGCAGGTGCTCTGCGTGTCGCACCTGCCGCAGCTCGCGGCCATGGCGGACTGTCAGCTTCTCGTCGAGAAGCGCGAGCGGAACGGCCGCACCTTCACGTCGGTGACAAATCTCGACGGCGAAGCTCGCGAACGCGAGCTCGCGCGCATCATCGGCGGCGAAGAGGTGACGGACACCATCCTCAAAAGCGCGCGTGAGCTCATCGACGCGGCGAACCGCTATAAACAGAATTTGAAATAATTGTTTTCGTACGGTATCTTTACAAAAACAGTAATCATCCAAAAAGTCAATGAAGTCCGACGCGACAGAAAGCGGGGTGCCGAGTATATGTTGTGGTCCGAAAAAATCACTGAAATCAAAAACGAAAGCTGGGCTGAAGGCAACGCCGAAGGCTTGGCTAAAGGCAATGCCGAGGGTTTGGTTAAAGGCAGAACCGAGGCTGCAGTTAACTTTGTTCGGAAAAACCTCATCACTATCGAGCAGGCCGCGGAAGAACTGGGCATCACCGAAGACGAATTTAAGCGTTTGATGGAAACCACCAAGTAGCGCGGCATCGAGTTTTGACAAACATTAAGGAGCAGTCATGCGACTGCTCCTTTTGTTTTGCAGAAAAATCGGGTTTCTCCCATGCGCAGCGAAGCAAGCACATTTCGCGCCGACACGTCAGCGAAATTATCTTAGATATTCACGCATCAAATCGTCCATTCCGTACATTCCCGGCTCCCTGCGCTCCGAGATGAACCTCGCGGCGCGGAGCGCGCCCTCCGCGAACACCGCGCGGCTCTGCGCCGTGTGCTTCAGCTCTATTATCTCGTCGTTTCCGGCAAATATGACCTCGTGCTCGCCGACGATGGTGCCGCCGCGTACCGAGCTTATGCCTATCTCTCCGCGCGGACGCTCGCGGCGGCGCTCGTGGCGGTCGTAGACGTACTCCGCCGAGCCGCCCTGCGCTCTGCGCGCGGCGTCCGCAAGCGTGAGGGCGGTGCCGGACGGCGCGTCGAGCTTTCTGCGGTGGTGACGTTCAAGTATCTCGATGTCGTAGCTGTCGCCGAGGACACCCGCGACCTCCTCCACAAGCGCCGTGAGGAGCGCTATGCCGAGCGACATATTCGCCGAGCGGAACACCGGAAGCTTCTCCGCCGCGCGCCGCACTTCCGCCTCCTGCTCCTCCGAGTAGCCGGTGGTGCAGAGCACGAGCGGAAGCGAGCGGGGTAGGGCGTAGTCAAGTATCCCGCGCAGGGCGGAGGGGTGCGAGCAGTCCACGAGGACGTCCACCGTGCCGGTATAGTCCGCCGGACTGCGGTATATCTCAAAGCCGGCCCTTTCCGAGCCGTTGATGTCTACGCCCGCGGCAATCTCAAAGGACGGGTCCTGCTTTGCCGCGTCCGCTATGAAGCCTCCGAGCCGTCCTCCGGCTCCGCAGAGAAGTATCTTCGTCATTCCCTTCACCTCTGTCCCGCGCCGCGTGACGGCGGCGGGACGTCCCTTTCTTTAGAATTCAGGGGGCGAACGCTCGCCCCCTCGGATAGTTACCTGTTGAAATTCAGCCGAGAAGCCCGTATTCCGTGAGAGTGTCGCGGAGCATCTTCTCGTTTGCCTCGGTCATCTCGACGAGCGGCATGCGCGTCGGCCCGACGCCCATGCCCATCATGTTCATCGCCGCCTTGACCGGTATCGGATTAGTCTCTATAAAGAGGGCGCGCATGAGAGGATAGTATTTGTAGTGCAGCTCGCGCGCCCGCTCGAAGTCGCCTTCGAGGCAGGCGTGGGAGAGCTCGACCATCGCGCCGGGGAGGATATTCGAGAGGACCGAGATTATTCCCTTCGCGCCGAGGGACATCATCGGCAGCGTCGCGCTGTCGTCCCCGCTCCAGATATTGAGATCGTCGCCGCAGGCCATTCTTGTGCGGCTGACGAGCTCGAGGTCGCCGCTAGCCTCCTTGACGCCGTTGATGTTCGGGTGCTTTGAGAGCTCCTTGTAGGCGTCCACGGTGAAGCCCATGCCGGTGCGGCTCGGAATGTTGTAGAGGATTATCGGGATGTTCACCCTGTCCGCGACGGCCTCGAAGTGGCGGACAAGTCCGCGCTGCGTCGTCTTGTTGTAGTAGGGGGTGACCATCAGGAGCGCGTCCGCACCGCTCTTCTCGGCGTTCTGGCTCATCATGATGGCGTGAGCCGTGTCGTTCGAGCCGGTGCCGGCTATTATCTTTATCCTGCCCGCTGCGCGCTTTATCGCGTACTCGACGGTGGCGAGGTGCTCGGGGATGGTCTGCGTGGGCGCTTCACCGGTGGTGCCGCAGACGACGAGCGCCTCGACCCCGGCGGCGATCTGCTGCTCGATTAATTCACCGAGCTTCTCGAAGTTGACAAAATCGGATGTGAACGGAGTGATTATCGCCGTACCTACTCCCGTAAAAATCGGCTGCTTCATAATTTTCGGCTCCTTTTGCAGAATGTCGTAAGTTGATAGGACTGCATGATGCGTTCAGTCGATGTAACCCTCCGCGCAGAGCAGCTCCGCGAGCTGCACCGCGCCTCCGGCGGCGCCGAGAAGGGTGTTATGAGAGAGCGAAACGAACTTGTAGTCGTACTGCGTATCCTCGCGCAGACGTCCTACCGACACCGCCATGCCGCCCTCGAGCTCACGGTCGAGGCGGGTCTGCGGACGGTCGGGCTCCTCGAAGTAGTGGATGAACTGCTTCGGGGCGCTCGGCAGCGCGAGCGACTGCGGCCGCGCGCGGTAGCCCGCCCACGCGGCCTTTATTTCCTCTACGGAGGGCTTCTCCTCAAAGGACACGAACACCGCCGCGAGGTGACCGTCGGTGACGGGGACGCGGATGCACTGCGTCGTGATGGACGGCGTCACGGCGTTCACGATAACGCCGTTTTCGATGTGACCCCAGATCTTCAGCGGTTCGAGCTCGCTCTTTTCCTCCTCGCCGCCTATGTAGGGGATGACGTTATCTATCATCTCCGGCCAGGTCTCGAAGTTCTTGCCCGCGCCGCTTATCGCCTGATAGGTGCAGGCGAGCACCTTCGTGGGACGGTACTTCAGCAGCGGATGGAGCGCCGGAACGTAGGACTGTATCGAGCAGTTCGACTTCACTGCAATGAGGCCGCGCTTTATTCCGAGGCGCTTTCGGAAGCTGTCTATCACCCGAATGTGCTCCGGGTTTATCATGGCGACGACCATCGGAACGTCCGGGTCGCCGCGGTGCGCGGAGTTGTTGGATATGACCGGGCACTCGCGCTTCGCGTACTCGAGTTCGAGCGCGTAGATCTCCTGCTTTGTCATGTTGACGGCGGAAAAGACGAAGTCTACCTCGCCTGCTATTTTGTCGATGTCCGCCGTGGCGTCGAGAACTGTCATGTTCGCCGCGCTCTCCGGCATCGGCTCGCTCATCATCCAATGCGCCGCGTCGCGGTAGAGCTTGCCCGCCGAGCGGGGAGAGGCGGCGAGAGCCGCGAGCTCGAACCACGGATGCTTGCTCACAAGCGTCACGAACCGCTGCCCGACCATGCCGGTAGCGCCGATGACGCCGACTCTGTACTTTTTCATCTTGATCTCCTCCGAATGTATGCCGTTTATCAAGTTATCAAAAAGCCGTTGAAAAAACGACAAAATGTGCTATAATAGAGAGGTGCTTTGTTTACATAATATGCGGGACTCCTCCCGCCGGATATAATTGTAGCACAGCATGTACTTTCTGTCAACGCAAACCCCGTTCGGAGGAACAAAATGAAACGATTTACTTCTTTCCTGCTTGTACTTGCGCTCCTTCTCGGCGGCGAGGCTTTTGCCGCGGGCGAAGGAGTCGGATTTATCCCCGCTACCGGAGAGGATGCGGCGGACCCGTTCGCGTCCGCCGAGCCTGCCGCATCCGCAGCACCCGAGGCTTCCCCCGAGGCGGCACAGCCGGCGTCCTACGTCCCGACTGACGTTGACCCGGCTTCCGTCACATACCCCGTAGAGTGCGAGCCGGAGGAATACATCGTCCGCGCCGGACTGTTCTACGGCTCGACGGCGCTCGCCTCCGCGAACCTCCAGAACTTTGACGGCTCGGGGTACATGTTCGGCTGGTACGACAAGGACGGAGTTTTCACCGCCGTCGGCTACACCTCACAGGAGAGGATAACGACCTTCTCCGACCGCAATATGTACGTCAAGGACAGCACTTACTACGACTCGATGGGTCCCTCCGGCGCGACGTCGATAGGCGCGTACCATGTCCAGACGCCGGACTCCTACCCGACCTATCAGGCGGCGCTCGCCGCCGCCGGAGCATATACTTCGGCGTTCCCGGCATACATAAACGGTGAATGGCGCGTCCGCGCCGGCTCCTACCGCTCGTCCGGCGCGGCAAGCGAGGCCGCGGCGTCGCTCGGCGTGCCGAACGGCACGGTCGTCGGCGCGTCCAATACCTGCTACACGGTGGCGGTGACGCCCACCGGGACCATCATATTCGAGTTTGACAACGGCGGCGACCGCTTCGGCATACGCCCGATAGGCTCGGAGGAGCCTGTCACCTGGCACAAGGGCTACAAGTGGGCGGGCGGCTTTGAGTACAAGCGGAATTCGTCGGGCTCGCTCGTCGTTATAAACGTCGTCGAAATAGGCGACTATACCAAGGGGGTCATACCCTACGAGATAGGCACCAACTGGACCGAGGAGGGCACGAAGGTAGGCGCGGTCTGCGCCTCGAGCTACGTCGTATTCAATAAGAACCGCCACAGCGCCTACGGCTTCGACGTCTGCAACACCGACCACTGCCAGGTCTATCAGGGACTGAACCGCGCCACCGCGCAGTCGAACGCTTACTGCGACGCCGTCGCGGGTCTCGCGATGTTCTACGACGGCAAGATATGCGACACGGTCTACCACTCCACGAACGGCGGCTACACCGAGGACGCGGTAAACGTCTGGGGTGTGGACTACCCGTATCTGAAGGCCGTGCCCGACACCTACGAGGATCTTGACCGCGCTCAGTACGGGCGCTGGAGCTACACCTACACCGGCGAGGAGATAGCGCGGGTACTCAACCAGAAGAACTACTCCATCGGCACCGTCACAAAGGCTTGGGTCGAGAAGTTCACCCCTGCGGGGAACGTATACACCGTGAGCTTTATGGACGCGAGCGGGAAGAAGCTGAGTTTTTCAAAGGAAGCGGCGCGCACCATCCTCACAAGCAGCTCCCTCGGAAAGGGTACGCGGAGCCAGCGGTACACTATCTCGAGCGGGACGGTGGACATCGTTGCGGGCGAGAGCGGGACGTCGATCTCCGCCTCCACCGCGCAGGTCATAGGTGCGGACGGCAGCGTTCAGGGACTGCGGAACCCCGGCGAGGTGTATGTTCTGACGGCTTCCGGCACCGACGTTCTCCGCTCGGAGTCCACAAGCGGAGTGTTCGTCGTAAGCGGAACCGGTTGGGGCCACAACGTCGGCCTCAGCCAGTGGGGAAGCCGCGGCCGCGCCGAGGCCGGCTGGGACTATGTGTCTATCCTCGAATACTACTACACCGGCGCAAAGGTCATGAACATACAAGAGGTACTGGGCCGATGAAAAAGAGCGATTTTTGGTACGAGCTCCCCGAGGAGCTGATAGCGCAGACGCCGTCCCCCGAACGGGACGGCTCGTCGCTTATGCTCCTTGACAAGACGACGGGTGAATACTCATTCCACGTCTTCCGCGAGATAGCGGACTTCCTTCGCGAGGGCGACCTTCTCGTTATGAACGACTCGCGCGTCCTTCCCGCGCGGCTTATCGGCGCGCGGAGCGGAGGCGGCGCGGCAGAAGTCCTGCTGCTCCGCGAGCGCGAGGGCGGTCTTTGGGAATGTCTCGTGCGCCCCGGACGGAAGCTCCGCCCCGGCGCGCGCGTCACCTTCGGGGATGAGCTCTCCTGCGAGATAGTGTCCGTCGAGGAGGGAGGAAACCGCCTCGTCCGGTTCGAGTACGACGGAATATTTCTCGAGATACTCGAGCGGCTCGGACGGATGCCGCTCCCGCCGTACATCAAGGAGACCCTCGACGACCCGGAGCGCTACCAGACGGTCTACTCAAAGCACCTCGGCTCCGCCGCCGCACCGACGGCGGGACTCCACTTCACCGAGGAGCTGCTGCAAAGGATACGGGAAAAAGGCGTGGAGGAGAAGTTCGTAACTTTGCACGTCGGGCTCGGGACCTTCCGCCCGGTGAGCGAGGACGAGATAGAGGACCACCCCATGCACTCCGAATTCTGTATCCTGCCGGAGGACACCGCCGAGGCCGTGAGCCGCGCGAAGCGGGAGGGACGGCGGGTGATCTCCGTCGGGACGACCTCCTGCCGCGTGCTTGAGACCTTCGCGCGTGACGACGGGACGATGGAACCGGGCTCGCGTTGGACGGACATCTTCATCTATCCCGGTTACAGGTTCAAGGCCGTTGACGCGCTCATAACGAATTTCCATCTGCCGGAGAGCACGCTTATAATGCTCGTCTCGGCGCTCGCGGGAAGGGAGCACATCCTCGAGGCTTACAGGGCTGCGGTCGAGCATAAAATGCGTTTCTTCTCGTTCGGGGACGCTATGTTCATTCATTGATTTTACGGAGATAATTCGGAAAGGCGGATACGTTATGCCGATAAAAGCAAACAAGAACGCGAACACCATACGCATACTCACAAACAACACCGAGTACCAGATAAAGGTCGATAAGTTCGGCATACTCAAACACGTCTGGTACGGCCGGCCGGTCTGGGACGATATGGATCATCTCCTCGACTATCCCGGCATAGGCTTCGCCGGAAACATCCACGAGTCGGGCGACCGGCGCGAATACTCGCCGGACACGCTTCCGCAGGAGTACGGATGCAGCGGCGGCGCGGACTACCGCGTACCGTCGATAAGCGTCGTATTTCCGGACGGCTCGCGCACGGTCGATCTCCGCTACATCGGCTACACGATAGAGAAGGGGAAGTATTCCATCCCCGGCCTTCCCGCCGTCTACGCCTCCGATGACGACGCGGAGACGCTTGAGATATACCTTCAGGACGTCGCAAGCGAGCTCGTGGTGCGCCTCCGCTACGGCGTCCTGCCGCAGTACGACGTCATCACGAGGAGCGCCGTTATCTCCAACAAGGGAAGCGAGCCCGTTCGCCTCGAAAACGCCATGAGCTTCTGCCTCGACATTCCGTTCGGTGAGTGGGACAGGATGACCTTTGTCGGCCGTCACGCCATGGAGCGCGTGCCCGACCGTCAGCCGGTAGACCCCGGCATACACGAGAGCTCGAGCGCGAGGGGCGCGTCGAGCCATCAGCAGAACCCGTCCGTCATACTCTGCTCGAAGGACTGCACCGAGACAACGGGCGAGTGCTACGGCGCGGCGCTCGTCTACAGCGGGAGCTTCAAGACTCAGGTGGAGCGCGACCAGCTCGGCGGAACGCGCCTCACGATGGGTATAAATCCCGACCTCTTCAGCTGGGAGCTCGGGGCGGGGGAGGACTTCTACACGCCCGAGGCAATAATCACATACAGCGGCGAGGGCTTTGACCGCCTCTCGCAGAACTTCCACGGCGTCATACGCAACAACGTCTGCCGAGGGAAGTACAAGCTCGCGCCGCGTCCCATACTCATAAACAACTGGGAAGCGACCTACTTCAACTTCGACGATGAAAAGCTTGCCGCGATAGCGGAGCAGGCGGCGGAGCTCGGCGTGGACCTCTTTGTGATGGACGACGGGTGGTTCGGCAAACGCTCAAGCGACACGTCCGGCCTCGGCGACTGGACGGTCAACGAAAGCAAGCTGAAGGGCGGACTCAAGCCGCTTGTTGACAGGGTAAAGAGCTTCGGGATGAAGTTCGGTATATGGTTCGAGCCGGAGATGATAAGCGAGGACAGCGACCTCTTCCGCGCGCACCCCGACTGGGCGATCGCCGTTCCGGGACGCGCGCCGGTGCTGAGCCGCAGTCAGCTCCTGCTCGACCTCACGCGCGCGGACGTCCGCGAATACCTCTACGGCGCGATAAGCGCCATACTCACAAGCGCGGATATATCCTATGTGAAGTGGGACTTCAACCGGAGCATCTGCGACTGGTACTCCCACGGCATACCGAAGGATCGCATGGGCGAGATGCCGCACCGCTACATGCTCGGTCTGTACGAGCTTCTCGAACGTCTCACGCACGACTTCCCGGACGTGTTGTTCGAGGGCTGCAGCGGCGGGGGAGGACGCTTCGACGCCGGTATGCTCTACTACACGCCGCAGATATGGTGCAGCGACGATACCGACGCCTACGAGCGCACGAAGATACAGTACGGCACGAGCTTTATATATCCCGTCTCCGCCGTCGGCTCGCACGTCTCCGCCGTCCCGAACCATCAGACCGGCCGCGTGACGCCGCTCGAGGCGCGCGCAGTTACCGCCATGGCGGGGAGCTTCGGATATGAGCTCGACCTCGGTAAGCTCTCGGACGCTGAGAAGGCCGCCGTGAAGGAGCAGACGGCGCGCTTCCGGAAGTACGACGACCTCATCCACAACGGCAGCTACCACCGCCTCTCCGACCCGACGGCGGACAAATTCGCCGCGTGGGAATATGTGTCCTTTGATAAGACCGAGGCGCTTGTCCACGGCATGGTCTTCCGCACCGAGCCGAGCGCGATGCGCTATCGTATTCGTCTCCGCGGCCTCGACCCTGAGAAGCTCTACCGCTTCGACACCGACGGAAAGATATACTCCGGCACGGCGCTGATGAACGGCGGGATACTTCTCCCGCGCACGTGGGGAGACTATGCGCCGTTTGAGCTGCACTTCACAGAGTTCTAAACTTCACAAGAAAGAGGTTGCGGGCGTAGCCCGCAACCTCTTTCTTGTGAGGCCGTCGGACAGAGCGCAGCTCTGCCGACGGCATGCGCTGCGCTTTGCGCCTCGACGGCTTCGCCGTCTTCGACGCACGCTACGCGAGAAGTATTTTCGGCGACGTACACGCCGCCGCCGAAAATGATTTGACTCTATTCGCCGCCTTCGGCGGCGAACTCTGCGAGGCTTCTTTGCAAACTGAAACCGGCGGGCGCGAAACGCGCCCGCCGGTTATTGTTTGCGGTGTTATGGTTGTAAGATGCGCGGCGCACCGTTGCACGCACGCATCTACGCTCTCCGCCAGAGGAGAGTATTGTTCGAGAGCTCCGCAGTGACGCGACCCAGGCTCTTCATCCAAGTGAGGTAGGAGCGCACGGTGGCGCCGATGAGCGCGTGCTGTTCGAAGGTCATCGCAAGCGAGAACTCCTCAAACACCCGCCGGAGAAGCGGGTCAAAGGTCATCGGCGCCGCGAGGAGGCGTTCTATCCTGTCCGCCGTGTCGTGCGTCGCCGCGATGTTGAAGTCGGCGAGCTCGGTTATGTCCTCCGCCGCGTCCGCGTGGGACGGGACGAACAGCTTTGCCCGGAGCGTCTTCACCTTGTCGAGCGTCGCGAGGTACGCTCCGACGTCGTAGACGAACGCTATGCCGTACTTCTCAAGCGTCGCGCGGCTCGCGAGGCAGTCCGCGAGGTAGACGACGTCGTCCGGCGTGCGAAATCCCACCATGTCGAGGAAGTGGCCGGGCAGGGGAATGACCTCAAACCCATCCGGCATCACCTCCGGCGTCAGCGGCTCGGCGTCGCTCGGCTCCGCGAGGAGGAACTTTCGACGGAGCTCGTCCGGCGGACATCCTCCGTAAAGCAAGGACGGCTCAAGCGTCGGATGCCGCACAAAGCCGAGCTCCGCGCCGGGCGCGTAGATCCTGCAGCCGGTCCTGTCCTGAAGAAATTTGTTGCCGCCGATGTGGTCGGCGTGGGAGTGGGTGTTGTATATGGCGCGGAGACGCCAGCCGTTCTCGTCGAGCAGGCGGCGGACCTTCTTAGCCGCGTCCCTGTCTCCGCCGCTGTCTATGAGGCAGACGTCGCCGCCGTCCAGCCGCACGAGCCCGATCTTTGCGGGGCACTGAAGATAAAAGCTGTTTCCCGAGGCAAGAGTCAGTTCGTACATATCAGTCCCCAAACCTCTTGATGTAGTCCTCGCAGAACGCGTCGATCTTCGCGTCATACGCCGCATCGACTATTCTGTCGCCGGCAAGCAGCCTCTCTATCGCCATCCTTGCGCCGACGCTGAACGGTACGGTACAGACAAACGACGGCACGAACCGCTTGATCTTCGTCGTGTCGAAGACCATGCTCTCCGCCTTGTCGCCGAGGAGACCGCCCTTGTACTCGGGGAGCTTCCGCGCGATATAGTCGCTCGGGACGTGGAGAATATTCGGCTCCACGCCGAGTATTTCGCACTCAATTTCGATTATACGGTCCCAGCTCAGAGCCTCGTCGGAAGTGATGTGGAACGCATGCCCCACGGCCTGAAGGTTTCCCACAAGCCCGCAGAAAGCCTTCGCGAAGTCGGTGTTGTGCGTCACTGTCCAGAGCGAGCGCCCGTCCCCGTGGACGACCGTGGGCTTGCCCGCGAGCATCCTCGCGGCGTAGGTCCACTGGGTCTTCGCTCCGGAGAGGGGGACTATCAGCTTGTCTCTGCCGTATGTGTGCGACGGACGCACGACGGTGGCGGGGAAGCCGTCCTCCCGGAAGCGGCGGAACAGCGCCGCCTCCGCGTCCGCCTTGTTCTGCGAGTAGTCCCAATACCGGTTGCCGAGGGGATTGCTCTCGGTGATGGGGTAGGAGGTTATCGGCTTTGAGTAGGCGGAGGCGCTGGAGACGAAGATGTACTGCTTTGTCCTGCCGCCGAAGAGGCGGAAGTCCCGCTCGACGTCCTCCGGCGTGTAGGCTATCCAGTCGGCGACGGCGTCGAAAACAAGACCGTGCAGAAGCTCCTGCACGGTCTTTTCGTCCCTGATGTCGCCAATGAGATACCTTGCGCCGAGCAATTCATACCCGCGGTCGGAGCCGCGGTTGAGGAGGAACACCTCATGCCCAGAGCGAAGCAGACTTTCGGTGACGGCGGAGCTTATCAGCCCCGTCCCTCCGATAAAAAGTATCTTCATGGCCGCCGCTTACTTGAGTCCCGCAAGCTCGAGCGCCTTTATGATGAGATCGACCGACGAATCGTCGTCTATGAGGCCGGTGTTTATCGTGAGGTCGTAGTTGTCGAGCTCGTCCCAGGTGCGGTTGGTATAGTAGTTGTAGTAGTTGCGGCGGCTCTTGTCCATACGGCGCAGATAGTTCTCACGCTCGCGGTCGGTCTTGAGCTCGGGCGAGTCCTCGACAAGGAAGGCCATGCGCTTCTCAAGCGGAGCGGTGATGAACACGCGGAGCAGATCCTTGCGCTCGCGGAGGATGAAGTCTGCACAGCGCCCGACTATAACGCACGGGTTCGCGGAGACCTTGCGGATGACCTCCGCCTGTATGTTGAAGAGCGTGTCGTTGGTAAGTACGTCCGAGCCGCCGAAGAACAGCGAGCGCGAATTGTAGTTGCCGGTGACTATCGAGTAGAGCAGGCTGTTGGACGGCCTTTCGTCGGCGTTCTCAAAGAGCGCCTCGGTAAAGCCGCTGTCCCGTGCGGCGATGGAGAGGAGCTCCTTGTCATAGAAGGGAATACCGAGCTTCTTTGCGACATTCTGCCCTATGACGCGTCCGCCGCTTCCGTAGTACCTGTTTATCGCGATGATTGCCATGATCTGACCCCCTTCGAAGAACTTATTTTTCTATACACATTATACACCGTCGCCGGTCAATAATCAAGAGCATCCTGTGTACTTTGTCCGCTAAATTTAGCAAAACCGCTGTCAAATAAAATCCTTTACAGAAGCAAAGGACTGTAAAGTTGCTTGCTTGTTTTACCGAGGAAATCTCCCAATATCCTTGCCGTTTCGGTGAGACCCGAGAGATCTTCTTCGTCAAATGTTCCTGTAGAAGGACTGTCTATGTCGATAACGCCGAACAGCTCTCCCGCCGCGTATATCGGCACGACTATCTCGGAGGAGGACGCCGCGTCACATGCGATGTGGTTTGTACACTTATGTACGTCCTCGACGATCTGCGCGCGGTTCTCCGCTACAGCCGTTCCGCAGACCCCGGAGCCTGGCTCTATCCGCACGACGGCGGGCTTGCCTTGGAACGGCCCGAGTATCAAAACTCCGTCCTTCATAAGGTAGAAGCCCGCCCAGTTTGTGTCGCGGAGCTCCATCTTGAGCAGCGCGGAGAGGTTTGCGAGGACGGCGGCGACGTCGTCCGTCTCAGCCGTGATCTTTTCAGCGTTCACGTTGATATAGGCGTAGGTCTCGCGCTTGGTTTCAAACTCTCTGTATTCTATATCCATAGGTTCTTCCTCAGTCAAAATGAATGTGGCAGTAGCCGCCGGGGTTCTTTTCGAGGTATTTCTGGTGGTACTCCTCGGCGGGGTAGAAGTTCTCCAGCGGCTTCAGCTCCACGGCAAGAGGCTTGTCATACCCGCGCGCGAGCTCGGAGAGCATACGCTCCGCCGTCTCCGCGTCCGAGGGGTCGGTGTAATATATGCCGGTGCGGTACTGTATGCCGTAGTCCTCGCCTTGATGGTTCACGGCGGTGGGGTCTATAACGGCAAAGTATTTTCGGAGCAGAGTCTCAAGCGTGAGCCGCGACGGGTCGTATTTCACATATACGGTCTCGGCGTGGCCGGTGTGCTCGTGCTTAACCTGCTCGTAGGTGGGATTTGCCGTGGGGCCGTTCGCGTAGCCGACGGTCGTCTCAAGCACTCCGGGGATGAGGTCGAAGTACTTCTGGCAGCCCCAGAAGCACCCTCCGGCGAGGTATATTTCCTTTGTCATACCGTCACTTCCTTACCTGTTTTCGTCAGAAGTCAGCGCCTTTATCTCGCGCAGGAAGCTGTCCACGTCCTTGAACTGGCGGTAGACCGAGGCGAAGCGGACATACGCGACCTCGTCTATCTTTCTCAGCTCGCCGAGGACCATTTCGCCGATCTCCTGCGACGTAGCCTCGCGCACGAGGCTGTTCTGAAGGCTCTGCTCGATGTTGCTCACGGCGGCGTTCAGAACGTCCAGCGTCACGGAGCGCTTCTCAAAGGCGCGGAGCATAGCGTTTAGGACCTTCTCGCGCGAGAATGCCTCGCGCGAACCGTCCCGCTTTATGACGATTATAGGCATGCTCTCCACTTTTTCGTATGTAGTGAAGCGCCTCGAGCATTCGAGACATTCGCGGCGGCGTCGGATGCTCCCGTCCTCGGTGGGTCGGGAATCGACGACCTTACTGTCGGTGTGACCGCAAAACGGACATTTCATAGCAAAACCTCCAATATTCGGCGGTTTCAATACCGCAAAAGTTCTGATATAATGTTATCGGTACGGGAAAGGAGAGTGCGCTTTCAATGAAAAACAAAAGAACATCCTCGGAGCTTGCCCTGTGGCTGGCGAAAAGGGGACTCCAATTTGCCTCACTTGCGATGTTTATCGCTTACATATTTCTATTATACACCGAAACGGCAATTTTTCAAGCGGAATTTGCGCTTCGCCATGCCGCCTGCGAATTTTGCTCGGTGGGCTCGTCCGTCCTGCTCCTTGCGCTCCTCTCGGCGCTCATAGTGCAGGACAGGCTCGGTGAGTGAACACTTGAAGCCTCCCAAATTACATGGTATAATGTTAGAAACGATTTTTGGGAGGCTCGCCCGATGAAGGTACGCTCACAGTCCGCCTTGCCGGCTATAATGATGGTGGTCGCGATATTTGCGGCCATCCTTTCCGCCGCGCGCGTCATACAGCTTTCGCGCTGGAACTCTCTCCTCCGCGAAGGATTTGAACCCTCCGGCGCGGTGTACGATCCCGCCTCGCCGGACGTCTTTGAGGGTGTGCCTTCGCCGGACTTTGCTGAGATCGAGGGCGGGGTCTTCACGCTTGAGAAAAGCCTCATCTACTACGACCGTCCGGGCGGCGCGGCGGTCCTCACGCTCGAGCCGGGAGAGTATTTCGCCGCAGGATCTTCCGAGGACGCCGAAAACGTCTACGGCGAGCGGAGCCTGCCCGTGTCGGACGGCTGGCGCTGTGTCCGGCCGTTCGTGAAGAGCGGGGAGGAGCCGGGAGAACGGCTCTATGTAAAGACGGCGGATCTGCTCCGCGCGATAGAGACCGTTCTTCCCGAGGGCGAGCCGGAGAACTGCGCCATCGGCGGTGAGAACGGCGCGGCGCGCGCCATGACTCCGGCGGAGCGGACGCTTCTCGCAAACGACATCGCGCTGTATGACGCGGGAATATACTGCTCATCGGACCTTGAGGTCGGCATATTCGAGGCGCGCACGGTCTTTACCGGCGTCGCGGGACTTGCGCTGATATGCTGGTCGATAGTTCTGTTCCGGTTTGGCGGACGGGAGAAGGAGTAGTGACATGAGTGAATTTGCAACCGTTCTAAGCGACGGAGAGATATACCTACGCCTTGACCGCACCGTCGGCCGGGACGACGACATCGGACGCGTACCTGCGTTCATCTTCACCGTTTGCCGCTGCTCGGACGACGAGGAGGTGGGCGGCTGCGACCTGCGCGTGGGTCACAGCGGCAGGGACGCGTACTACTCGACCTACTACGGCGGCAACATCGGCTACCACATCGACCCGTCGTTTCGCGGGAACAGGTACGCCGCGAAAGCGTGTCTTCTGCTTTTCCGGCTCGCGAAGGAGAAGGGGATGGACAGAGTCTACATCACCTGCGACCCGTCAAACCCGGCTTCAAAACGCACCTGCGAGCTTGCGGGCTGCGAATTTGTCGAGCGCACGGATATCCCGTCCGATAACTCGATGTATGCGGAGGGAAAGCGCGAGGTGCTTGTTTTCCTCAAGCGGCTGTAACGGGCCGAGGCAGAAGATAAAGAGCTCACCGTGAAGATTTTCACGGTGAGCTCTTTTTAGAAATACCACTCGTCGTCGGTGGTATTTTTTTGTCCTTCGGCGTGTTTATCGGGCTCGCTCGGGACATAATGGATACAGTCGCTTCCGCCGATGCCCGGCGGCGCGGCCATCGAAAGCGTGCAGATGCCGTCCTGCTGGTAGACGCACTTGTTTGAACACTCTATCACCGTTCCCACCCCCTTAAAGCCGTGATTAGCTTGCCTCACGGCGCTGAAAAAATTCCTGTGAGTTTGGAGAAGTTATGAAAAAGAGCGCTCTTTTTATTCCGGTCGCGGCCGCTGCCGCCGCCATGTTCCTTTTTTCTTCGATTTCGGGGGAGCCGGAGCCGATACGGGTAACGACGACCGAAGCGGTGACGACGTCCCGCCTGATAAGCGTATCCGGCGACGGCGCTCTCGAGGCGTACCGCGTCCGCAGGCTCGGCGTCCGCGGCTATGCGGAGGCGGAGCGGATATACTTAAACGTCGGCGACGATGTGGCGGAGGGTCAGGTGATAATGACGCTTCGGCCGGCGGACGAGCCGGCCTCCGCTTTGGAGGAGCTTGTCTCGGAGGCGGACGTCGCGTCGCTTTTCGACGGCGGCGCGACGGAAAGCTCCGTCTTTGCCGACGCCCTTGCCGAGCGGGAGCTTGTAAGCCCGTTTGACGGCGTTCTCACGCGGCTCTCCGTGGCGGAAGGCGAGCAGGCGTCTCCGTTCGAGGCGATAGCCGAGGTGAGCGACGTCAGCCGGATACGTGCGAGGGTTCGCCTCGGCGAGGAGAATACGAGGCTCGTCGAGGTAGGAATGCCCGCCTCGGTGACAAGCGGCGGCGTGAAATACGACGCCGTGGTAATAGAAGTCTCGCCGGTCGTGCGCGGCTCGGGCGGCATCACCGGCACGTCCGCGCGGTACTGCGAAGCCGTGCTTGAGCTGTATTCGCCGGACGGCGCCGTTCCCGGAGCCTCCGCCTCCGCCGTGATATACGCGGAGCGGCGAACGGGGATGCTGCTTCTTCCGTTTGAAGCGATCGGACAGGACAAGAACGACCTCGAGTACGTCTACGTCCTCGAGGACGGCGCGGCGCGGCTCTGCTATGTGACCTCCGGCGAGGAGTTCGGCGCGCAGGTGGAGATACTCTCCGGCGTCGCGCCGGGCGAGACGGTAATAGTCAGCGCGGAGGGCGAGCTGTATAACGACGCGCCGGTGGAGGCGGAAGAATGAAGGCGCGCGACATACTCCGCTTCTCGCTTCTCAACGCCTTTCGCGGAAGGCTCCGGACGGCGCTCACAGTATTTGCCGCCGCCGTGAGCGTCGCGGCGACGATACTGGTGTTTGCAGTGGGGATGTTCGCGCGGAACGCCGTCTCCGAACAGCTCGACGCGCTCGGGATAAGCGGCGTCAGCGTCTATCCTAAGAAGGTCGCGGCGGACGGCGGCCTTCGTCTCGACCCGTCCGACGCCGTCACGGTAATGAAAGAGGTCGAGGGGGTAGACAACGCCCTCGCCGTCGTGATAAGATATGGTTCGTACACGATGAAGAACTGGCAGGGGAACGCCGTTATATTCGGCACCGGCGCGGGGCTCGGCGACCTGCTTGACGTCGAGCTGCTCTACGGACGGTTCTGCGACGAAAGCGACCTGCGCGGAAGCGCAAACGTCGTCGTAGTTGACGAGGAATTTGCGGAGACGGTCTACGGACGCGCAAACATCGTCGGGAAAACGATGAGGCTCACGGCGGGTTCGTCGCGGGAGTTTACGGTCGTTGGCGTGATAAGCTCGCAGAGCGGCGGCATGCTGCCGCTGCTCGGTGACGCGCTTCCGCACTTTTTCTACGTCCCGATAAGCACGCTCTCGGGAATGTGCGGCAAGGACGGCGCAGATCAGCTGCTCATAGGCTCCGACGATCCTGCGGCGGTCGAAAATGTGATAGCGCTTCTCGAGCGCGTCCACGCCGCGCCAAACTCTCTCAGAAGTGAGGACATCAGCGGGCTCCGCGAGGATATAAACGGCGTCACGCGGAGCGTCGGACTGTTTATCACTGCCGTCGGCGGGATCTCCGTGCTTATCGCGGGCATCGGCATCATGAACACCATGCTCTCGACGGCGGCCGAGCGGCGCAGAGAGGTCGGCATTTACATGTCGCTCGGCGCGAGGCGGCGCGACATAGTTCTCGGGTTTATCGTTGAGGCCGGCGTCATTTCGACGCTCGGCGCGGCGGTCGGAGCCGCCGCCGCATACGCCGCGCTGTATGTTGCGGGAAGGATATTCTCGCTCGACCTTACGCCGAAACCGCTGTATATTGCGGCGGCTGTGACCGCGGCGGCGTGCTGTGGGGCGCTGTTCGGCGTCCTTCCGGCGGTAAGAGCGTCCAAAATAGACCCGATAGAGGCTTTGCGGGAGATATAAATATGTTGAAATTTGTGAAAGAACCGAATATTCCCGACGAAAAAGTTACCCATGTGCTGCTCGGAGAAAGATACGCCGATAAGCTCGCCCCGGCGATCAAACGCCTCGGCGTCACCGTTGTGACGCTCGGGGCGGGGAGAGGTCTTGACGAAAGAGTGGCGTATCACGCCGACATGACGGCGCACCATCTGGGCGAAAACCGGTGGATAATGCTTAAATCTGTTCGAAAAGAAGCTGAAAAGCTGGGAAATATCGAGATAATAGACCCAAATATCGAGCTTTCGCCGCAGTATCCGAATGACGTCGCGCTGAACGTGCTGCGCCTCGGCGGATATGCCTACGGAAAGCGTTCCGCAGTGTGTTCGGCCCTTCTCGAACATTTGTACCATAGGGGAGTCGAGTTTATCGACGTCCGGCAGGGGTACGCCAAGTGCTCTGTGTGCGTCGTAAGTCGGCGCGCCGCCATCACGGCGGACGCGGGACTGGCGTCCGCGCTCGAGGCTCACGGCGTCGACGTACTGCGGATAAGCCCGGGACATATACGTCTCGACGGCTACGACAGCGGATTTATCGGCGGCGCGTCCGGTTTGCTCGCGCCGGACGTTCTGGCGTTCACCGGACGGCTCGACGGTCATCCGGACGCCGGCAGGATACATAGCTTCCTTGAGCGGCACGGCGTGCGCCCGCTGGAGCTGACGGAAAAGCCGCTGTATGACGTAGGCTCCGTTTTGCCGCTCGCCGTTGGCTCCAGCCCGAGATAGAAACGGCGCGGTCGGACGGCAGCGCAAATAATCGACGGCCGAACAGACCGCAGATAGTCGGAAGTGATGAACTTAAAGGTCATTGAGAGATACAGCGACACGGGTCGTCGAAATACGCGGCGCGGCAAATTCGAAAGCTCCTTATAAATATAGTGCCGTGATGCAGCTCACACGGAACACGCCTCGGACGGTTGGAAATAGTCCGTGAGATTGATATACTCCGAGCGAGGTTCGATATACCCTAAGAGACTCCGAGAGACCCCGAGAGGGGTTTGAGAGGGCTTTCGACGCTGCAAAAGCGGTTTTACCCTCCTCTCAATTCAACAAAATTTTTATTTTGTTGACAAATGTGTTTTTGTGTGCTAGACTGTATATGTAAGCAAGCGGCCTCTCCCCTCGGCCTGTGCCGACGGGAAAACCGCCAAAGGAGGTCAAACTATGGACTACCGCAAGGAAGCGTCGCCGCTTATACGCGACTTTCTTACATATCACGAGACGATACGCGGACACTCGAAGCTCACCGTCAACGAATACTTTCTCGACCTGCGCACATTCTTCCGATACCTGAAGCTCTCGCGCGGGCTCGTCCCCGAGGATACTCTGTTTGAGAATATCCCCGTTGACGACGTGGATCTTCCGCTCGCGGCGTCGGTAACGCTCGCGGACGTCTACGGCTTTATGAGCTACCTCAGCCGCGACCGCGAGCGCCGTCACAACTCGCCCGAGTCCGGCTCCGGGCTGAACGCGGTTAGCCGCTCGCGCAAGATATCGTCTCTGCGCTCGTTTTACAAGTATCTGACGGTGAAGGCTCAGCTCCTCGAGGAAAATCCCATTCAGGGATTGGACTCCCCGAAGCTTAAGCAGTCCCTCCCCCGCTATCTGACGGTCGATGAGAGCCTTGCGCTTCTGAACGCCGTAGACGGCGAAAATCGCGAGCGCGACTACTGCATCCTCGTCATATTCCTCAACTGCGGGCTGCGTATATCAGAGCTTGTGGGGCTGAATGTCTCGGACATCAACGGCGACACGCTCCGCGTGCTCGGCAAGGGCAACAAGGAGCGCACGGTCTATCTCAACGACGCCTGCGTGGACGCCATAAACGACTGGCTCGCCGTCCGCTCCGGCATAACGCTCGAGGGACCGCACCGCGCCGCTCTGTTCGTGTCCGCGCGGCGTCACCGCCGCGTCTCCACCGACGCGGTACACGCCATGGTCAAGCGCACTCTGCTGAAGGCCGGGCTCGACGCATCCAAGTACTCCTCGCACAAGCTCCGCCACACGGCGGCGACGCTGATGCACCGCAACGGCGTCGATGTTCGTACGCTTCAGGAGGTGCTCGGCCACGAGAACCTCAACACGACGCAGATATACACCCACGTCGCAAGTGAGGACCTTCGCTACGCGGCGGACGCAAACCCACTCGCCAATGTGAAGCGCCGCGCGTCCGCGCCGAAAGACGGCGAAGAAGACTAAAAAAGAAGCGATTTCAAACGGAACTTCTTATTCTATGAAAAAACTGCCTTTATGACTGTCAGCTATAATTCTGACAACAACTTTTCCGGATACGGCTACATCAAAAGATTCCGTTCCTATATCGTGCTCATCAAAAATGACATTCCCATCCGCATCCTGTATTTCAATGGAGATCGTCCCGCTGTCGGTCGTTACATCAATATGGAGCATATCCGTCTTTGGGTGAATGTTTTTCTTCATGGTTCCGTCAAGAGAGCTATATCTGCCTGTCCATCTGCTATACCCTTCGCTGCCGACATAACCGATCCTTATTGCACTTCTGCCGCTTTCAATGCCCAAAGTTCTTGTCAAGAAAATACTGGCAAAGGATATTAATATAACACTAAGGATGGTAACGATAGAAAAGATCCAGGGTTTGCGAACCGTCTTTTTGTATTCTCGGATGTCCTCGTCGGTAGTGTGCAATTCAAACGGTTTTCCGTCGTTTTCCTTTTCTACGATGAGAAGCTCCTTGTTGTAAGAGCCTCCGGTCGTTGCGATTTTACCGCCGTTTTTCGCCCACGGGCGAAAAACGGCTTTTCCCACGGAATAATCAAGATTTAAATTCTTAAATAACACACGATAGCCGAAATCCTCCAAAAAAGACGCATATTCTGTGGCACTTTGTTTCGATTTTTCTCCGACAAATTCTACCGCGTAGCGATATTTCCCCGGTTCGCAATCCGTAAACTCATACCATGCCCTGCCTGTACGAACAAGACGGCAGCCTTTATCCGCCATTTTATTCAGCCAGTTTTCCTGCCTTTTCAGGAAGCCCCAAAAGAAACGATAATATTTTTTACTCATATTTTTCTCCCATAATATCCTCGGCGATTTTGACCAGTTCTTTTAGTCGAAGGATTTCTTTATTGCAGATTTCTTTTCCCGCGTCTGTGATGAGATATTCTTTTTTTCGTCCGCCTGCATTGCCGCACGGTATGATCCACCCCTTCTCTTCCAGAGATGTGAGCGCACCATACAGTGTTCCTGCCCCAAGCGCCAACCGACCGTTCGTTTTTTCTTCAATAAACTGCATGATCGCATATCCATGCCTCGGCCGATAAACCGAAAGCAAAACAAAAAATGTTACTTCAGTCAGTGCGCCGCCCTTTATATTGTCACGCAATTCTACGCCTCCTTTGCTACGGTTACCGTAATAAATATATCACTAACCGTAATATGTGTCAAGAGGATATTGAAAAATCACTCATTGTTCAACCCCTTCAACTGTACCGCCATCTTTATGAACAATAAAGAACGGCAACACAGAAAGCAAAATGCTTTCTGTGTTGCCGTTTATCTTTACTGGCGCCGATTTGATAGTATTTGAATTACTTTCTTAGGCATCGGCGGGAAAAGTTTCCCGCCTGTTTTTGTAATCAACCGCTCTAATTTACGCTTACCTCTCCCGCGAGTATCCTTCTGTAATCCGCGAGGTTTTTCTTGAGCAGCGCCGGGGTGTCGAGCTGATACGGGCACTTCGACTTGCACTGCCCGCATTCGAGGCAGTTTTCGATGTTTTCCATCATGGCCTGCGCCTGCGGTGTGAGCTGTCCCGCGGACGGGGCGCGGCGTATGAGCAGCGACATCCTCGCCGCCGTGTTTATCTGTATTCCCGCGGGGCACGGCATACAGTAGCCGCAGCCGCGGCAGAAGTCGCCCGCGAGCTCCTTCTTCTCCTGCTCCACAAAGTCCCGCATCTCGTCGGTAAAGACCGGCGGCTTCTCGAAATAGCTGAGGAATTCGTCAAGCTCGTGCTCGCGCTGGACACCCCATATCGGAAGGACGGGGTACTGCCCCGCAAACGCGAACGCAATGTCCGAGCGCGTGATGAGTCCTCCGGCAAGCGACTTCATCGCGATAAAGCCCATATTCGCCTTCTCGGTCTTCTTCACGAGCTCTATCTCGCGGTCGATGGAGAGATAGCTGAACGGGTACTGGAGCGTCTCGTACAGGCCGGACTCGACCGCCTCCTCCGCGACGGCTATCAGGTGCGCGGTGATGCCGATGTGACGGATCTTCCCCTGCTTCTTCGCCTCCTGCATGCACTCGTACATGCCGGTCCCGTCTCCGGGACGGTAGACGCGGCCCGCGCAGTGGAACTGGTAAATGTCCACATAGTCGGTGCCGAGCTTTGCAAGCGACTCATCGAGCTGACTCCAGAACTGCTCCGGCGTGTGCGCCATAGTCTTTGTGGCGATGAATATTTTGTCGCGCATACCCTTGAACGCAATACCGAGCTTCTCTTCGCTGTCCGAATAGGCGCGCGCGGTGTCAAAGAAGGTCATTCCTCCCTCGTACGCCTTGCGGAGAAGCTTCACCGCCGTCTCGGTATCGTCGCGCTGAATGGGTAGCGCGCCGAACGCGTTCTGCGGCGTCCTTATTCCTGTCGAGCCGAGCACTATTTCCTTCATTTCCGGTCTCTCCTTTTGCTCTTGAGTGTGTAAAGGTATCATACAATATGGAGCGCACTCCATGTCAAGCGTTTTCGTCCTTTGTTTCGGAGCTGTCGAAATCTGCGGGCTTGTCCTCCTTCGCCGACGGGGTCTCCCCTTCGACTTTCTCTGTCTCCGCGCTTCCCGGAGCCGCGTCTGCGGGAGCATCCTCGGGCTTTACGGGAGCGGCGCTCCTTTCCGCCGCGTCTCTCGGTCCGAGAGCGCCCGCGCCGGGGCCGCCGAGCTCCGGCGGCAGGACGGCGGGTTCGAGGTCGTCAAAGCCTATCCGCTCCTCGTTCTTCCGCTCCTCCGCGAGCGCGGGCTGTACGATATACTTGTCGGTTATCGGATATGTGCAGTAGACGGCGGCAAACCCCGCGAGCGAGAACATGATGAGCGGCACGGCAAGCAGCTCCACAAGCGAGTGGAGCATCGTCGAGACGACGACTATCGCCACGACGCAGATCAGCGCAAGGAAGTTCCGTCCCAGACCGACGATGCCGAATATCGCGGCGTTCTTGATTATCTGACGGACGTTCAGATCGACGGTCACGGCGAGCTGATAGAAGTAGTTGCGCATGAAGAGGTAGTAGATAAAGAGCACCGTCGTCACGCCGCGTATGACTATCGCAAACGCGCCGACCTCCTCTCCTGAGAGCGCGGAATAGTTCCAGTTCACATACATGATGAATGCGGCGATGATGTCGAGTATCCCAAAGAACAGCCCCTGCTTCCAGTTGGAGAGCGCACGCGAGAAGAAGTCGCTCGTCCAAGCGTGCTCCTCGCGGACAAAGTTCCGCAGAATGTAGGTAAGCCCCATCGTCGCCGGTCCGTATATGAGAAGCGAAATTATGAGCAGCGGAATGTGCAGCACGCCCGGAACATAGGTATAAAGCAGGCTGAGCATTCCGGGCAGCACCGGCAGGCTCACCGCCTCATCCGCCCCTACGCCGGAGATGGCCGCGAGCCACGTGTAAAACACTCCGTACACCGCCACTATCACCGGAAGCAGGCAGATAAAATAGAACACATTGAACGCCACAAGGCGGAAAAACTTCCGCCCGACAAGCTCCCAGAAGTGGAAAAACGCGTTCTTCTGCGGTTCGTCCTTGTCAACGCCCTTGCCGGGCTTTGACCATATATCGTTGGAAAAAAGGCCCATAAGTTCTTTCCTCCCGTAAAAGCCTTCGGCGGTTAGGATAAAGGTTTGGGGCGCTTCGTCACGCCCCAAGCTCACCCGGCGGCCGCACGCCCGCGCAATGTCGCGGGCGGCGCGGACGCCGCACCGTATTCGTTTGTCGCACCCGCCAAGGCAAGTCCGTACTTCTCTGATTAGGATACCATTACATAGCGGAAAAGTCAAGCGCGGGGATGGTAACGGTTGTAAGCGTCTCTCAGGCCGCGCATGAGCATCTGCGCGTAGAACTGTGTGGACGCCTTGTCGGTGTGCCCGAGTATCTCCTGAACCGTACCGAGGTCGGCGCCGTTTTGGAGCATATGCGTCGCGAGCGAGTGGCGGAGCGTCTGAGGGGTTATGTCCTTGCCGAGCTTGGTCTGCTCCTGATATTTTTTGAGTATCTTCCAGAGCCCCTGCCGCGTCATGCGCGTGCCGCCCGAGTTGACAAACAGCGCGGTCTCGCCGGGCATGACGGCTATTTTGGAGCGGGCGCACTTCAGATAGTCGCTTATCGCGGTGACGGCGCTCGAGTATATGGGTATCATTCTTCCATGCTCGGACTCTCCCGCGCGCACAAATCCCGCGTTGAGGTTCACGTCCGAGAGGTCCATGGCTATAAGCTCGCTCACGCGGACTCCCGCCGCGTATAGCAGTTCGAGTATTGCGCGGTCGCGGTAGCCCTTGAAGTCTACCGGTTTTGGCTGGCTCAGGAGAAGCTCCACCTCGTCGCTCGTGAGGATCATAGGCTGCTTTTTCTCGGCCTTCGGCGGCGTAATGCCGTCAAACGGATTAAGCGAGCACTTCCCCGCCGACCAGAGATAGGCAAAGAAGCACTTCAGCGAGGCGAGCGTCCGAGTGATCGTGCTCGGGCTCTTGCCGCTCTCGGCAAGGTACGTTATATAGTCCGACGCATGCTCCGGCTTCACGGCGGAGAAGCTGCGCACCCCGCGCGTTCCTAGCCATTCCCCGAAACGGCGGAGATCGCGCATGTACGCCTCTACCGTATTCTCCGAAGCGCCCTTTGCGCCGCGCAGATATACCTCATATTTCCTGAGCTGCTGAACCTGCATTTTTTACTTCCTCTTTCCGAAACTAGCTTATGAGCCGCGACGCGAGGCCGGCAAGCCACGGCGTCAGATAAATCTCAGCGAACACCGCCGCCGCAAGAAGCAGCAGTATCCCGGCCATGCGGACAAAAAACAGCGAATCGAAGATCCTCACGCCCTTGTACCTCCCCGAAACCGCGCCGGTTATGGCGGAGGAGATCGTAAGTCCCCGCGCCGCGATAACGAGAAAGCACGGTATCACGACCGCAAGCTCCACCGCGCCGGACGCCAGCGCAAGGAGCAGTCCCGCAAAGCCGTAGAGGCGGCAAAGCGCGGTCGCGGCAAAGGCAAGCAGAAATCCGCGCACCGCCGCGAGAAGCGGCTCGAGCAGAAATCCGATGAGCGTAAACCCGCAGAGTAGGGCGAGGGTCGGGTAACAGAACACGTCCCACACGGCGTCTGCGGCGCCGACCCGTCCGAGCTGCGGAACAACGTCGGACGGAAGCGGGCCGCCGTAAGCCGCGACTATGCCTCCCGCGAGAGCCCCTATAATAAACGCCGCCGAGACCACCAAACCCGCCGCGCCGAGCCCTCCTCCGTCGGACGCGGCGCGAAGGCGAAGCAATATCTTCTTCAAAGCTCGTCCCTCCCCACACTATCGTATGATGCGCGGAAAAGGGATATGCCGAACCGACTCTTGCGGAGTTTACATAAAAGCGTATACATAATATACCACTGTTTTGCGTCAAAATCAAGCGTGACCCGCCTGTCGAGCGGATTTTCGGAGTTTTGCCCAAATTCTGCCGCCTATATTATGTAAACTGATTTATGTAAACTTCAAAAGAGCCGTTTTTTGTCAAGATGTAGTTGTTCAAAACTTTGCACAACCAGATATAAGCGCGGCGGCTTAGTTACCCCGAACAGTAAAAATGACCAAAACCTGCTCCTATCCTGCAAACTCACACAGGAAGACAAAAAGGACGGCGCTTCCGCGCCGTCCCGGATCTCTCTTCCCTATTTTCTGTTCTTTACGCGCTTCGGCTTTCCTCCCGAACCGAGAAGCGCTCCGGCGACGCTTCCGACCGCCAGAGCCGCCGCAGTCTTTAACGTTCCGGCGGTAAGCTCAAAGTCCTCGTACAGCGCGAGCCCCACGCACGCCAGCAGTATAAGCATGACGAGCGTAACGGCTCCGGCACACGGCAGAGCTCCTGCCCTACTTCTCTTCTCGGTTATGAACCCGCCGGCGAGCGCGCCGAGCACCGCCGCGATGTATACGGCTCCGCCGCCGTCTCCGAGCATTCCCCCAAGCACCAGCGCCGCCGCGCCCATAAGTATCAGCAGTGCCGCAAGCGTCCCGGACGCCCCGCCTATCACGGCGGAGACGGCAAATTTCTTCAGATCGAACGACTTCTTTTCCTCACCGCGCATTTCATCACCCCTAAACAGTTTCCTGCTTAAAGGTATTCGCCCAGATCAGAAAAAAGTACAAGCAAATCATAATCTGAGCGAGATGACGCTGCCTATACTTCGGACACAAAAAGTAGCGCGCACAGCGCGCTCCTTTTTGCCCAAAGCCTCGCAGAGTTCGCCGCCAAAGGCGGTTCCGCGCCGGTTCGCGCGGTTGAAGTTGGCGGCTTTGCCGCCAACTTCAAAAGCCTCGCAGAGTTCGCCGCCAAAGGCGGCGAATAAATTCCAATCATTTTTCCCGGCGGCGTGTACAATGCGCCCTCGAACCCATACCGCATCCATCCATCTACCGGGCGCATCAGACCTCGGCGCTTCGCGCCGACGTCCCGACCTTGTACTGCGCGGAGCGTGCGTCGAAGACGGCGAAGCCGTACTCCGCGCCGGTTCGCGCGGTTGAAGTTGGCGGCAACGCCGCCAACTTCGCGCAGGCGGAATTCATTTCCGCCGAGCATTTCAATCGGAAGGGCTCCCAAACGGTCTACAGACCGTTTGGGAATTGCGTAGCGGAGCGTTCTCCGTTTGCCAGAGCGAAGCTCTGTCAAACGGTTTCGCGGGAAACATTTTGCGGGCAAAGCCCGCAAAATGTTTCCCGCGAAGGTTTATTGTGCTTCCTCCGTGCTTGCGCCCTTGGAGGAGACCGCCCAGCGCATTATCTGGAATGTCATACCGTCTGCGCCGGAGGACTGAATTGTCAGCCGGTCGTCCTTTATCTTGACTATCTTGCCGACGAGACCGCCGCGCGTAGTCACCTCATCGCCGACGACGAGCTCGGACAACATCTTCTGCATCGACTTCTTACGCTTGTTCTCCGGGCGTATCAGCATGAAGTAGAACACCGCTATGATTATTCCGAACGGAAGTATCATCGTCAGTATGGAGCCGATATTGAGCCCCTGAGCGGCGCCCTCTGCCGCAGCGTCGGCGGCGGCGTCTCCCGCGGTAAGCATAAGAGTGAGTATCTTTGTAAGCATCGCTTGTCACCTCCTCATATTTGTTTTACCTTCTAATTATAGCCAAACGGCGGACGTTTGGCAAGGGTATAAGCGAAAATTCTTTTGTTTCAGGCGTAAAGCCGCCTGTCGAGCCGCTCCGACCACTCCCGACGGAACGCCTCGAACTCGTGCGCCTCGATGGCGGCGCGTATCCGCTCCATCAGCGAGTTGTAGAAATAGAGGTTGTGAATGACGGCAAGCCGCATCGAAAGCATCTCCTCCGCCTTGAACAGATGGTGGAGGTACGCGCGTGAGAAGTGCCGGCAGGTGTAGCAGCCGCAGTGCTCGTCTATCGGTCGTTCGTCCCGCTCGTAGGCGGCGTTGCGGAGGTTTATCCGTCCGTCGAGGGTGTAGACGTGCGCGTGGCGCGCGTTCCGCGCCGGCATTACACAGTCGAAGAAGTCTACGCCGCGCGCGACGCTCTCGATGATGTTTGACGGCGTGCCGACGCCCATAAGGTAGCGCGGACGGTCAGCGGGAGCCTCCGGGCAGACGTGCTCGAGTATGTCATACATCACCTCTGTGGGCTCTCCGACGGCGAGCCCACCTATCGCGTAGCCGGGAAGGTCGAGCTCGCGTATCTTCTTCATGTGCTCCACGCGGATGTCGGCATAGGCCCCGCCCTGATTTATCCCCCAGAGCACCTGACCGGGGTTCACGGCGTCCTCGGCGGAGTTGAAGTCCGCAAGCGCCGTATTGCAGCGCACAAGCCATCTGTACGTCCGCTCTGCAGAGCGCACGACATACTCGCGCGGGGACGGGTTCTCGACGCACTCGTCAAACGCCATCGCTATGTCCGAGCCTAGGCGGGACTGTATGCGCATGCTGCCCTCCGGGCTCATGAATATCCTTCTGCCGTCTATGTGCGAGCGGAACTCGACGCCCTCCTCGCGGATGTTCCTCAGCTCCGCGAGCGAGAATACCTGGAACCCGCCGCTGTCCGTCAGTATCGGGCGATGCCAGCGCATGAAGCCGTGCAGGCCGCCCATCGCCGCCACCGTCTCTTCGCCAGGACGGAGGTGCAGATGGTAGGTGTTTGACAGTTCCACCTGACATCCCACGCTCTCGAGATCGAATGCGTCGAGCGCGCCTTTTATCGCCGCCTGCGTGCCGACGTTCATGAAAACCGGCGTTTCGACCGTGCCGTGCGGCGTAGTGTACCGTCCCCGGCGCGCCGCGCCGTCGGTCGTGATAAGCTCGAACATTTTCCACCTCAGAGATTTCATATTCCTGCTGATTATACCAGAAAAACGCCGAAGTTACAAGAGGCAAAGCGGGCAGAGCCATGACACGCCGATGGGCGGTCATGGCTCTGTTTTGTCAGCCGTCAGCTATATGTTTCCGAATGAATTAAACCACGCTCTCTCTTCAAATGCCTTTTTCCTGGGCGCTGCCGGTTCGGCTTTCGCAATTCCGACAGGCAAAATACATACCAAGTCGTAATCGTCGGGTACCTTCAATATCTCCGCTATTTTATGCCCGATTTGATCCTCATCCGTAATATGACCTTCGTACCAACAGCTCTGGTACCCAAGTTCAATGATGGCAAGGAGCATATTTTCTATTGCCGCGGAATAGTCCTGCACCGCAAAGCATCTGTCACGATAAGCATTCACCCTTTGAGTAAGAACACATATCATGCAAGTTGCTGTTTTTCCGACAGGCGGATCGATGACCTCATGTATTTTTTGAATGGTTTCCCTGTCATCTACGGCGATTAGACTTGTCGTTTGTTTATTACAGCCTGACGGGGCGCTTAAACCCGCTTCCATGATCGTTATTAAATGCTCCCTCGGAACAGGCGTCGAGAGATACTCTCCCCTATAACTGTGCCGATTTGCAATCGCATCCAAAATATTCAACTTGCTTAAAGCACCTCTCTTTTCAGAATGTTGAACTTTTGAGTAAAAGCCCCCATGACAAATCCTTAATGAAAACATGCTTTGCAGCAGCTCTCTGAGCAAACCGTGCTTTCTCCAAGGTCGTTTCGGGTTGTTCTCCCGAAACTTATCTCAGCTCGCCCGGCAGCAGCTCGTAATTTACCGTCGTCTGCGGAACGCCGAGCTGATCGGTCCACGAGTCTATATTTACGCTCGTCTTACGGAACCCCAGCGTCTCGTAGACGTGCTGTGCGCGGGTGTTCTTGAGGTTCGTGTCGAGGATTATCTTAGGAGCTCCGCGCCGGAAGAGCTCGCGTATCAGCATACGCAGCAGCCGCTTTCCGTAGCCCTTCTCCTGCTTGTCCTCGCGGCAAATCTTTATTCCTATCTCCGCCGTGCCGTCCTCAAGGATGGAATAGCTCATCTCGCCTATCGGCTCTCCCTCAAGCTCGATGATGAGCCTACGGCGGCGGTCGTCACTGTCGTGGGAAAGAGACTCCGCTATCTGCTCGTCCGTCTCGTCAAGGCCGAGCGGGAACCCGGCGTGAGCCATCACACGTCCGTCCCGCCACCACTCGCCGAGGGTGTGCGCGTCAGCGGCGGTGGCGTCGCGGATAGTCAGTTCATTATCTTTAAGAAGCATTCAGAAATCCTCCTCGCCGTTCGTGCCTTTACCGGAGCGGCGGACCTTCGCCCTGCGCTCCTTCTTCTTTTCCTTGAACATGTCGTGCCGGGCTATGCCGCGCTCTATCCTCTCGGTCTCGTCCGCGAGCTTTCGGTACTGCTCCCAGCGCTCGCGCGAGAGCGTCCCGCGCCGCAGAGCTTCGCTTACGGCGCATCCCGGCTCTCCGGAGTGCGTACAGTCGCGGAAGCGGCAGCCCTTCGCTATGACCGCCTCCACGTCCGGGAACGCCGCCGCGACTCCCGCGGCGTCAGTGACGCCGAACGACCGCATCCCCGGCGTGTCGATAACGCGCGCGCCGTTCGGCAGAAGTATCATCCGCCGGTAGGTCGTGGTGTGACGGCCGCGCCCGTCGGAGGCGCGAACCTCGCCGGTGTCCATGACGTGCCGCCCCGCAATCGCATTGACGAGCGTGCTCTTTCCGACGCCGCTCGAACCGACGAGAGCTACGGTGCTGCCCGGTGCGAAGTAACGGCGCACCGCATCCATCCCCTCGCCGGTGACGGCGCTCACGGCGTACACCTCCGCGCCTATCGCCGTCTCCGACGCGCGCAGGAGCGCATCCGCCGCGTTCTCATAGGTGTCCGCCTTGGTGAGCAGTACCACCGGCGTCCCGCCGGACTGCCACGCCGCCGCGAGGTATCGTTCGAGGCGTCCGACGTTGAAGTCGTGCCCGAGCGCCTGCATTATAAGCACATAGTCGAAGTTTGCCGCCGCCGGCTGACGGCGCATGTCGTCCGGGTCCGTGGCGAGGCGGTAGAAGCAGGAGCGGCGCGGCAGGACCTCGCGAAGCAGAAAGTCCTCTCCTGTCTGCTCGAGCCTTACGCTGTCCCCGACCGTTACCGGCTCGCCGCCGGCGCGCGTCCTTGCGAAAATCTCTCTGCCGTCAAGCAGGCAGAAGCATCCCGAGCGCTGTACCTCCAGCACCTCGGCCTGTATTAAATTGTCATCGTTCAGAATATCGCCTCCCGAAAAGATGGTGTCAGGTGCGAGCTGCCTCGCAGAAAATGTCGTTATACCTCATAAAACATCTCTCCCTTCGGAAGCTTATTATCGTCGCGCGCATGGCGCGGTGCGACCGTGAGACCGGCGGGCACGGTTCCCCGTGCCTGCCGCGAAGCTTTACAGCTCCTTGACGCTTTCCGCCACCTTCTCGCTCCTGAACTGGTTGGTGTAGAGCTCATAGTAGTAGCCCTTCTTTGCCATGAGCTCCTTGTGGCTCCCCTGCTCTATCATCTCGCCGTTGTCTATGACGAGTATCCTGTCCGCGTCGCGGACGGTGGAGAGGCGGTGCGCTATGATGAAGCTCGTGCGGTTGCGGAGCAGCGTCTCGCTCGCCTTCTGAATTTTGACCTCGCTCTCGGTATCGACAGAGCTCGTCGCCTCGTCGAGCACGAATATCTTCGGGTCGGCGACTATGGCGCGCGCGAAGCTGATGAGCTGCTTCTGACCGGTCGAGAGCAGTCCGCCGCCCTCGCCGACCTCGGTGTCGTAGCCCTTTTCGAGCGTGCGGATGAATTCGTCCGCGCCGACCATCTTCGCGGCGTTCTCAATGTCCTCGTCCGAGGCGTCGAGGCGGCCGTAGCGAATGTTGTCGCGTATCGTCCCGCTGAAGAGGTGCGGCTGCTGGAGGACGTACCCGAGCCGCGACTGGAGCCAGAGCTGGCTCCGCTCGCGGATGTTCACGCCGTCGATGAGTATCTCGCCCTCCTGCGGCTCGTAGAAGTGGCAGACGAGGTTGACTATCGTGCTCTTGCCCGAGCCCGTCTCGCCGACGAGGGCGATGTTCTCGCCCGCGCGGACCTTGAGATTGAAGTTCTTGAGGACCGGTTCGCCCTCGATGTAGCTGAAGCTGACGTTGCGGAACTCGACCTCGCCCTTCACGTCCTCCCAGTTCTCGCGCTTCGGGTCGAAGAGGTCGCCGTACTTGGCGATGACCTCGTCGCTGTCGCGGATGTCGCTCTCGGCGTTCAGAACATCTATGACGCGCTCTGCCGCCGCCTGGGACGACTGGAAGTCCGCAAAGATGCGCGCGAAGTTGCGTATCGGCTCGAACATCATGTTGCCCATGTTGATAAACAGGTTCAGCGTGCCGATGGAGATGACCATGTTCGTCACATCCACGCCGCCCTTGACGAGCACCGCTCCGACCGCTATGCTGATTATCATCGACGCGACCGGCATATAGAGCGCGGAGATCATCGCGGCGCGCATGCTCGCGCCGCGCATGGCGGCGGTGGTCGAGAAGAACTCGCGGTTGTTCAGTTCCTCGCGCACGAGCGTCTTAGTCGTCCGGGCGCCCATGATGCCCTCGTTTATCGCGGAGGTTATCATCGAGTTCAAGCGGCGGGTCTCGCGCTGATGGCGGAGTATCCGCTTCTGGAAGAAGACGCTGACAAGGGCAAGTATCGGCATGGCCGCGAGCAGTATGAGCGCGAGCCGCCAGTTGATGATGAACATTCCGACAAGCCCCGCGATTATCGCCATTATGCCCCAGCCGAGGTCGATGAAGCACCACGAGATGGTCTCGACCGTGCGGCTCACGTCGGTCGTGACGCGGGCGAGCAGGTAGCCGACCGACGTCTTGTCGAAGTAGCTGAACGAGAGCGTCTGGAGCTTGCGGAACTCCGCGTTGCGGATGTCCGCGTTGAGGTTTGCCTCAAGCGTTCCACAGGCGCGGCTGAACGCGAGCGTGAGCGCCGCGTACACGAGCTGCAGTCCGACCGCAACGAAGATGTAGAGCGAGATGCCGTTCATCGACATGGCTCCGATGAAGTCGTCTATAGCCCAGCTCGAGACGAGCTGTGAGCAGAAGTCGAGTATGCCTGTGAGCGCGCCCGCAAGCGCGGCTATCCAGATATACTTTTTGCTCATCGAGGCAAAGCCGAGGATCCTTCTCCACGTTCCCCAGTTTATCTTCTGATTTTGGTACTCTTTTTCTTTTATCGCGCTGTTCATGCTTACACCTCCTCCGCCTGCATACTCTGTATGTCATAGGTGCGGCGGTAGATCCCGCCGAGCTTCAGGAGCTCGTCGTGCGTGCCTTCCTCGGCTATGCGGCCGTCCTTCAGCACGAAGATCTTATCCGCCTCCATGAGCGTGGTTATGCGATGGGAGATTATGATGGTAGTTGTTCCCTTGCGCCGCTCCTTCAGCGACGCGCGTATCTGCGCGTCGGTCTTGGAGTCAACGGCGCTAAGCGAGTCGTCGAAGATGAGTATATTGCTGTCGCCAATGAGCGAGCGCGCTATCGCGACGCGCTGCTTCTGACCGCCGGAGAGCGTTACGCCGCGCTCGCCTACAACTGTGTCGTAGCCCTGCTCGAAGGACTCTATGTCGTCGTGAATGGCCGCGACCTTCGCTGCCTCGTAGACGCGCTCCGGCTCGGGTGTTTCGAGCTTGATGCCGATGTTCTGCATTATCGTCTTCGAGTAGAGGAACGGCTCCTGGAGGACTATTCCGATGTGGTCGCGGAGATAGTGCTTGCTCATTCTGTTTATGTCCTCGCCGCCTATTGTGATGTGACCCGAATTCACGTCGTAGAGCCGCTGGAGCAGCTGCGCGAGCGTGCTCTTGCCCGAGCCGGTGCCGCCGAGTATCGCGACGGTCGAGCCGCCCTCGATGTGCATGTTGAGCCCGTCGAGCACCTTCTGACCCTTCTCGTAACCGAAGGTGACGTCCCGGAAGTCGATGTCGCCGCCGAGCGGAGGCGTGCTGCCGTTCTCGTTTTCATCCTCCGGCTTGGCGTTCAGCACCTCCTCGATACGCCCGACCGATATGAGCGAGCGTCCGAGGTCGGAGAGGACGCGGCCGAAGTTGCGGAGCGGCCAGATGAATATGTACACGTAGCTCATGAAAGCCGTGTACTCGCCTACCGAGAGGCTCTGGTCCTTCACCGCGAATATTATCCCGAAGATGCCGACGAGCGCTATCTGTATGCCGCTCACAACGTCGAGCCCGCTCCAGAGGTTTGCAAACATGTTGTTCAGCTTTACCGTGCGGCGGCGGAGCTCCTCGTTACTCTTGAGGTACTTGTCGAGCTCGAAGCGCTCGCGTCCGAACGCACGGACTACGCGCGTACCCGTCAGGTTCTCCTGCGCTATCGTGTACATGTCCGACTCCTGGTTCTCAAGCTCGATAAAGAGGTTCTGTATCCGCTTGAAGAATATCATCGACGTTATGACGATGAACGGAGCAAGCGACAGAGTTATGAGCGCGAGGCGCAGGTGCAGGTTCGCCATGACTATGAGTCCGACGACGAAGAGGCAAATCGTCCTCACAAACTCAAGGAGCGTGCCGCTGATGAAGCGGCGCAGAGTCTCCATATCGTTTGTTGCGCGCTGGATGAGGTCGCCCGTCTGGACGGTGGCGTGATAGCGGAACGGGAGGCTCTGCACGTGCGAATACACGCGGTCGCGCAGGCGCTTTATCATGCCCTCGCTCGCCTTGCTGTTGACGTAGGTGCGAAGGAATGTGAGAAGTCCGCTCGCGAGGCGGAAGCCTATCATCGCCGCCGCCATTATGAGCAGGCTGCGGAGCGCGTCCACGCGCAGGGCGCTCTCCCCTCCTATCATGTCAATGAACCACCGGAAGTAGCCGGGTACGTCCACCGGCTTCGAGTCGAGAACCGAGTCGATAGTCACCGACATAACAAGCGGGCTGACAAACGACAGGTATATCTCAACAGCCATGAATACCAGTCCGACAGCGAGCAGCCACTTAAATCCCTTTAGGTAACCAAGCAGCGCTCTTAACCGCTGATTGTTCAAAAGTATCCCTCCAAACTAAAGATATGTGCAAACGGCCGCAACCCTCGACCGCGTTGCCTCGAAAAGATCATGCTCCGCATAAGGCGCTTTCGCCCTACGGACGCTGCGGGACGGCGCACGTCCCCGGAGGATTCGCTTTCACGCGCAAAAAAAACTGCGGGCGTCTGCCCGCAGTTTGCTGAAGTCGTATTTCCACGGGCTCGGCCCGCGGACAGGAAAAAGCCTATCCCAAGACCGGCAGATATTCATTTTTGGGCGCAGTACCCCTATTGCAGACAGCCCTGAATATGCGGAGAATGCTGTCGCAAGCCGCGTCATTGAAGTTATAGCCGTGCTCGAAACGCTCTGTTGTCCTGCTCATCCTGCCGATCCCCTTTCTTTAAGAATAAATGCGGAGCTGCGTGAAAGCGTTTTCACCCCACAGCTATAAACTATACCACAGCCCGCAATATCTGTCAAGAGATATTTTCAAAAAATTACAAGCAAACGAAATGCCCAATACTCCCCGCTACCGAACGACTTCTCGCCCCGCTCTCCGGCGCGCTTCGAGCGCCGGCCTCGCAGAGTTTTGCCGCCAAAGGCGGCGAAATAGGTTTCAATCATTTTCGGCGGCGGCGTGTAAAATGCGCCCTCGAACCCATTACTGCATCCAACTTCCTACCGGGCGCATCAGACCTCGGCGCTTCGCGCCGACGTCCCGACTTTCTGCTGATTGCAGGAGAAAATACCTCTCGTGAAGAGTGCGTCGAAGACGGCGAAGCCGTCGAGGCGCATAGCGCAGCGCTTACTGTCGGTAGGGCTTCGCCCTATCCGACAGTTTCACTTGGAATTGCGCAAGCGCAGTTCCAAGTGAACTTCTCGCTGCAAATTGGTAAGGGGGGCAGACAAAGTCTGCCCCCGCGATTTGCAGCGAATTATTAGTACAGTCCGTAGAGGAGCTTCGCGCCCTCGGCGCGGGTGACGTTCGCGCCGGGACGCACCGTACCGTCGCTGTATCCGGTGACGATGCCGAGATTTACGAGCACCGAGACGTACTCGCGCGCGTACTCAGGTATGGCGGATGCATCGCTGAACGGTACCGTCGTGTCGGAGTAGCCCTTCGGGAGCGTTCTGCCGATTATCGTCATTATCTCGGCGCGGGTGATGGTAGCGTTCGGGTCGAAGAACAGGCTTCCGTCCTTTGCACCCTTGCCGTTGATTATACCCTCCAGGTACATGGCGACCACCGCGCCGCGCGCATACTCGGGTATCGAGTCCATATCGGTATACGGCAGGGACGCCGACTCATAGCGCGCGGTGTCGATGCCGAGGTAATTTGCCATCATCTCCGCAAACTCGACTCTTGTCAGCGCGGCGGCCGGCCGGAAGCTCATGCTCCCGTCGGAGGATACGGTATAGTTCTTCTCAAGCGCTCCCCTGTCATACAGGTAATCGACATAAGGAGCGGACCAGTGTTCGCCGACGTCGCCAAAAACGCTCTTTGCCGAGGCCTTGCCGAGCTCGAGGCTGTGACGGATGAGGTTGCCGTCCGGGTCGGACACGGTGACCGTGAGGCGGTGCAGCATCCCGTCCTGCGGATCGGCGACTATCGCCGCAAAGAGCAGCGTGGATGCGTCGTAGTAGAAGCCGGTACGCTCGCCGTCCATCGTCACGCGGACGCCGGAGGGATCCACCGCTTCCCCGCCGTCAGACAGCTTCGCGGTCACAAGTACCGAGCCGGGCGTTATCGCGGAGTCTGTTTTAACATCGCTGAGAGTCGGTACGGCGGACGACGCGGCCGCGTCCCTTCCAGCGACTATCTGGTCGAGGTAGAGGGTGCCGGTCTTGCGCTCGGAGTTCACAAGCGATACCGAGAGGCTCGTGACCTCTGCGGCTCCGGCCGGCAGAGCGAGGCTCACCGCCTTATATCCGTTGAAGTCGAGAGTTACGGGAGTAAGCGTGAAGCTTGTGCCGTCGATAAGCTTTCCGCTAAAGACCAGGGAGTTGCCCGATCCGTCTCCGTACACCCACGCGCGCAGATAGTGCGCGTTAGAGGGAAGCTCGAACGCCGTGCGGAGCGTGAGCATATTCGCGCCCGCCGCTTCGGCCGAGCCGAAGTCATAGGTCACACGTCCGCTCGCCTCGCCGCGCATGACGTATGCCGCGGAGGACTGTATGGACGCGTGTATCGCCGCGCCGCCCGCCTCGATGTTCGCGGTACTGCCCTCAAAGCTCTCGAGCGCGACGTCCGCGTCGCCGACGGTAACGCGGATCTGCGCCACGGTCTTGCCGCATGTGACCTTGAGCGTGCCGGTCCTGCCAGGGATGTGGGACGCGGTGAGGACGCCGTTTGAGTCTACCGTCGCGGCGTCGCCCTCAAAGCTCCACTTGACGACGTTGTTGATGTTTGTCACGACCGAGCCGTCTATGAGACACTCGGCGCGCAGATTTGTCACGGCGGACGGCGCGAGAGTGAGCGCACCCGAAAGGAGATTGCCGTTTGAGACGTCATACAGCCGTATCTCGTCCGGCGAGCCGATGACCGGTATGGACGTCGAGGCGCTGACGCCGCCGTACGACGCGGTCACTACCGCCGTGCCGTCCTGCTCGCCCGCCGTGAACACTCCGTCCTGCGAAACGCGGGAATCGGTCCCGCTCACCGACCAGGTGACCCCGGCGGGAAGCGATACCGCGTGATAGCCGCTGTCCCACGCCTTGAGGTCGAGCTTTATCTCGGAGCCGGAGAGCGCCGAATACGCATCGTAAAACTTCATTCCCGCCACATCTCCGACGAACGGCTCGGTATTCACAATGAATATGTAGTTTGCGCCCTTGCGGAGCGAACCCTCCGAGGGCTTGTTGACGGTGCTCAAGCTGTCATATCCGGGATACTGCACCACCATGGCGGTCGAGCCGCCGCCGTCGAGGTTCAGCGCCGAGACGCACCCGAGCTCGCTCATGCGCGCCGCGAGATCCGGGAGACCCATGCCGACGGACCACGAGTTCTGCCGTCCGTCCACGGTGTAGAGCACCGTCGATCCGTCCGCCCGGACGCCTATAGCCGTGCGGGGATGGCGAGTGCTGTCCAGCCCGCTCTGCACCGAGCCGTCCGCGACGAGGATATCCCCTCCGCCGATGGCGTACTTCGCCTCCGACCATATCGGATCGGCGGCGGAGATGTCGATAGTCACGACGTCTCCGACATTTATGCCGGAAATCGCCGAGTCGTTGCCGTTCTCGACCGTCGCGCAGAGGTATATCTCTCCGTCTACGAGATTTACCGGGGTGGTAGAGTAGAACTTCTCCGCCACGGTCGCGTGGACCGCGCCGCCGATGCGCAGCTCATCCTCCGCGCCCTGAAGCCTGATATACAGCGTATTGTCGCTTACGGCGCTGGTGGAGGAATAGTCGTCTGTGAGTATGTATACGCCGTAATTCTTTATCGTCTTGTTTATCATCTTGAACGGGTTCGAGACGACGACGCCGGAGGAGCTCGAAATGCTTATCTGAAGCGACGGCTTTCCGATAAACGCAGTCCCGTCCTCTAGGACGCCGTAGGCGGGCATCCCGCCGTCGGACGAGCGGAGCACGCCTTCGGTCACGACGATACCGACGGAGAGACCGGTGTCGGTCATATAGAAGTCGCCGTTCGTCCCCGCGACCGGGTCGTATCCGTTATTCTTGAGCCAGTTTCCGACGTACACCGCCGACGAGAAGCCGCGCATTCCGGAGCCGTATGCCACCATGACCTCCGAACCCTTCCCCGGGGTGTAGGAAAGTATCCTCTCCTCGAGCGGGTTGCCCGAGCTGTTGGTGCCGGAGCTCACCGTGAGCTCCGCTCCGCCTGCGACCGTCACGGAGCTCTGCTGCTTTACCGAAACGACATTAGACGGCGCCGCGCTCGCCGCGGCCGCGGGCATAGCGCCGAGCACGAGCGCAAGCGCCAGACATACAGATACCACTCTTTTGCTTAAAGACATAGCGACCTCCAAATTTTATGTATTCCCCTGACTTTGCCGGGTCCCTCTCCGGGTGCCGTCCGGTGCAGAGGTATATCGCGGCATAAAAACATATATGGTATAACACCACATCAGGTATTATACCATATATGCCAATCAAACGCAAATCCTATCGGGAAATTTCCGCGTGGTATTTTCTGCTAGTCCGCAAGGACGAGCTTTGCGTATTCGCCGCCGAGCGCCATCAGCTCGTCGTGCGTGCCCGACTCCGCTATATTTCCGTCTACGAGCACGAATATCACGTCGCACGCTCGGACGGTCGAGAGGCGGTGCGCAATGAATATCGCCGTCCGTCCCGCGCTCACCCGCTCGATGCTCTCGCGGACGAGCTGTTCGGTCTCGGAGTCTATCGAGCTCGTCGCCTCGTCAAGGACGAGCACCGAGGGCTCCGTCGCTATGCCGCGTGCGAAGCTGAGAAGCTGGCGCTGTCCCGAAGAGAAGTTCAATCCCTGTTCGCTCACGGCGTCGTCCGGGCTCGCGAACCCGTCGGCGCGAGCCGTGACGAGCGCCCGCCGTATCTGCTCGTCCGAAAGGCCGGAGTGCATATCTATGTTCTCGCGGACGTCTCCCGAGAACAGGAACACGTCCTGGAGCACCACCGACACCCTACGCCGCAGGTCGCGGAGGCGCCACTGCTCTATCGGGACTCCGTCTATCAGTATCTCGCCGCGCTGTGCCGTATAGTTGCGCGAGATGAGGTTTATTATCGTGCTCTTGCCGACGCCGGTCGCGCCGACGAACGCGGCCTTCATCCCGGCCGTCAGCTTGAAGCTCACGCCCTTCAGCACCCAGTCCTCGCCGGTGTAGGCAAACCACACGTCGCGGAACTCCACCTCGCCGCGCATATCGCCGCCGTGCGTGCCGGCGAGCGGATCCTCCACGCCGGTCTCCTCAAGGACTTCATATATCCGCTCGGTGGAGACGAGCGCCGACTGTACCGTCGTGTACTTCTCCGCAAGGTCGTTTATCGGCTCGAAGAACTGCTTGACGTAGGTAGTGAACGCGTAGAGTATGCTGACGTGGACGAACCCGCCGGTGACGCGGTTGTAGCCGTAGGCGATAAGCAGCGCTATGACAAGCGAGTTTATGACCTCCATCGTCGGGCGGAGGAAGGTGTTGAGCATCACCTGCGTCTTTGCCGCCTTGTAGTAGTCGCCGTTGAGCTTACGGAACTCGGAAAGCTTCTCTCGCATGCGGTTGAACGCCTGAACGACTCTCATGCCGCTGATGTTCTCGGCGATAAAGCCGTTTATCTGCCCGGTGATGCTCTTCAACCGCTTGAAGTTGCGCTTTATTATGCGCTTCAGCGAGAAGGTTATCGCGGCTATCACCGGCACCCCCGTGAGCGCCGCGAGCGCGAGGCGCGCGTCCATCACGAACAGCACCACGACTATTCCGATAAGCAGGAACACGTCCCGGAAGAGGTTCAGAAAGACGTCCGAGTAGAACTCGTTTATCGTCTCGACGTCGTTTGTGGCGCGGGTGATAAGACGTCCCGTGCCGTGGCGGTCAAGCGTCGGCACCGACATGTGCATGATCTTGGAAAAGACTTTTTTTCGCATATCGCTCAGTATCTTCTGGCTCATGCGGCTTATCGCCCGCATCTGGACTATCGAGAACACCGAGCCCGCCGCGACTATCGCGAAGTACGCCGCGCCCAATACAAAGACCGTGCCGCCGTTAGCGTTCTCGCTTGCGAGCACGTCGTCTATCACAGACGCCGCGATAAGCGGCTTTGCTATCTCCGCCGCGTTGACTATGACGACGCAGAGCACGCAGAGCAGGAGCGAAAGGACGTACGGGCGCATCAGCGCCGCGAGGCGGATTATCCCGCCCTTCTTTTTCTCAGTCTTCATCGCTGCCGCCCTCCATCTGCTCGCGCCACGCCGCGGCGTAGTCGCCGCCGAGTGCGAGAAGCTCGTCGTGAGTCCCCTGCTCCGTGACCTCTCCGTCCTTCATATAGAGTATTAGGTCGGCGTGCTCAAGGGCGCTCAGTCGGTGGCTGATTATCACGGCCGTGCGGTCTTTCAGCTCGCCCTCGAGGTTTGCGACTATCTTCCGCTCGGTGATGTTGTCAACGGCGGAGAGCGCATCGTCAAGGATTATCATCCTCGGCTCGCGCAGAAGCGCGCGTGCAAGGCCGACGCGCTGGCGCTGTCCGCCCGAGAGGTGCGTGCCGCGCTCGCCGACCTCGGTCTCAAAGCCGTCCGGCAGCTCCTCTATGTTCTCGCGGACCGCAGCGAGCTCCGCCGCGCGCAGGACGTCCTCGTGCGTCTTCCCCACGCAGTAGAACCGTATGTTCTCCTCTATGGACGAGCTGAACAGGAACCCGTCCTGCGGCACGAAGCCCGTCGCCTCGCGAACGGCCTTCGCCGGGATGTCGCGGATGTCCACGCCGTCTATGAATAGCTGGCCGCGCGGGCACTCGTAGAATTTCACGAGGAGCGACGCGAGCGTCGTCTTGCCCGCGCCGGTCTCGCCCGCGATGCCGAGCGTTCCGCCGGCTTTCAGCTTGAAGCTCACGCCGCGAAGCGCCGGCTCATCCGTGCCGGGATATGTAAAGGTGAGGTTTCTTGCCTCTATCTCGCCGTTTATCTCGCGGCCGTAGTCGGTCTGCTCAAAGGCGGGGATGCCCGGCTCCTTCAGTATCTCGTCGAGGCGGCGGTAGCTTGCAAGTCCCCTCTGCACCATGTTGACGATGCGCCCTAGCGCGACGACCGGCTGCTGTATGAGAAGCAGGTAGCCGAGGAATGTCACTAGGCTCGCAAGCGACAGCGTCCCCTCAAGCACCATGTGTCCGCCCACAACGAGCGCTATCGCGTAGGAGAGCCCGAACATCAGCGTCGTCACCGGCTGGAGAAGCGAGCTTGCATCGACAAGCGACACGTTCGCGGCACGGAGATCGTCGCTCGCGCGGTCGAACTCCTTCTGCCACTCATCCTCGCGCGCGAACGCCTTTACGACGCGGAGGCCCATTATCGACTCGTTGACAAAGCCGCTCACCCCCGCGAACATCTCCTGGACCTTGCGGCTGCGGCTCCGGACCGCCTTGCCGACTATCAGTATCGACGCGACCGCCACCGGCACCGGCGCGAGCGCGAGCAGGCTCATGCGAAGGTCCGTCTCGGCTATCATCGCGTATATCGAAAGCGCGCCGGAGAGTATGCCGTTAAGTCCCTGCGCGAGCGCCGGGCCGAAGGTCATACGCACGGCGTTCACGTCGTTTATGGCGTATGCGAGGAGGTCGCCCGAGCGTCTCTTCGCAAAGAAGCTCGGCGAAAGGCTCTGCAGCTTCGTAAAGAGCTCCTCGCGCATGAAGGTCTCCATCCGGCGAGCGTTGAGTATGATGAACATTCGCCACACGAACCTCGTCGCGAACACGCCCACCGCCACGGCTATGATGACAAGCGCCGCGCGGTAGACCGCGTCTCTCGGCGCGCCCTCCTCGAGCAGGCCGATGGCGTCTCCGAGCGCCGCGGGCGCGAGCGTCGCCACCCGCGAGTTGAGCGCGACGAAGATTATTCCGGGCAGGTAGAGCCACCCGTACTTCTTCATGAATTTTTTCAGCATTTGTCCGACTCCCGATTGGTTGCGTCTGGCAACTTTTTTCGCTATACTAAAATAGCATACTTCGGGGGCGCTGTCAAGTGCCGGGGAAAAGACAGTCCTCCCGGGAAACAACTTTATGTGAATAGGAAAAAGCCCGGGAGAAATGACGGGTGCCCGTAAGAAAGTTTTGAAGCCAAAATTATAATTACGGCATCTGTCAGGCTGGATTGGGGCAAACAAAAAGCACGAAGTACCAGGGAATCCCCGGTACTCCGTGCTTTACTTTGTAATGAATCGAACTATCACACGATCTTGAATGTAGTGTTTAACCTATAATGGCTTTAATCCATTCAGACAGCTTTTTTGTCAGATCATTATGGTCATCCCAAACAAGTGTCTGCTTTTGTGCAACATCAAAATGCGGCTTTAAGTATTTTGCGTAAGGGCTAACTTCTTTGGCGGTATAATCTTTTGTAAAAACTTCCTTGCTACAAGAGATAATAACTTCTTTTCCAAGCCCAAGTGCATAGCCTGCTTCATAATAGGCACCGTAATTGGGGTCAGTTATATCAAGAATCAAAAAACGGCTTTCACGGATGAGACGAAGCATTTCGGGTACAATTTGATGATTATGAATGATTTCGTCGATAAATTCCGGGGAATAGCCTGCTTCAACAATTCCTGCTCTTATGGCTTCTCTTGTTGCATCTGTTCCGGGATTAAATGCCATTGAAACGAAAACTTTTTTGTTATTGTCATCACTACGCTGTAAGTCATCTATCCGTTTCCAGCCCTCTGCCAAAAGTGTTATACGAACATCCGTATTCCCAAATCCGAAAGTTGCATAGTCATTTCTTTTTAGATATTCTGTTACAGCCGCTATTTGTTGGTGCATCTGTTCTTCATTCATTTGCTCTCCATTTTTGCCTATACGTTTAATGAACATCGCACTTATTAACTCGTTTTTGGTGAGGTTAATTGCATTTCCCCAAAAACCAGCGAGTGTAGCAAACCCTAACAATATTTTAGAAATACGCTCAGCAAATGTATGAGGATAAAACGCACGGATTTCTTCTTCACTTATATATCTTACCGAATGATGCTGCGCATAGTGACTATCATAGTACGATTTATCGCCCATAAAGCTCATATAGCCGTCAAACTTTTCGTGAAATGCTTCATTACCGGCATAGAACAAGAAGGATGCCGTTTCATCCTTCAAATTATCCATTGCGTTAGTTGGATAAACTTTTTGCACATAATGTCCACAAGTTGAACATTCGCAAATATGATACACATAATCCTTGCTTGGCTGAACATTCATTTCAGAACCACAAAATGGGCATATATTTTTCTTTGTTTCCAAGTAAAACACTTACCTTTCCTGTCACTAAGCTTCCCGCAAACTCTTATAAATCTCCTCTGTGAAAATCCCCAGCACCTGCTTCTTGACGTCATCATTACTGAGCAACATAGAGAAGAAATCCTGATTCTGCGAAAGTCCCTCAATCAGCGCATCGTCAATGTCGTCAAAATAGGAAAACTCAAAATCCTTGACCGTGTTGTTCTTCGCACTGGTTTTCAGCCTTTCGGACTTTAACAAAATGTCCCGAATCTGGAGCATGGCCTTCACAGCCACGTCGTTGTCGTAGCTCTTTCCCATGCGGCTGTTGATTTCGGCTATGATCTCCGACAGCCGTTCTTCTTTTGCCGGTGTCAGGCCGAAGCTCTCCGCAGTCGGGAGCTTGACGACCGGCTGTGCTACAAGGTCGGATTTGGTATGCTCGTCCGCTTTCTTCTGCACAAAGTTGGTCGCCTTGATTTTGCCATCGAGATTGTATCCGCCGCCGGGATGCTTGATATTGATGTACGCCATCAGGTAAGTCATAAAATTATACTTTTTATGCAGTTCCACGTCCTCAAAGCAAGAGACTTGAAGCAGGAACTCATAGAACCGAATGAAGTGGCGCATGAGAGCGACGATCTCATGTTGCTTCAAAAGGTCATAGGCCTCTATCATGTTCTTTGAGCGTTTGAAATAGAACGTGAGCTTCTGCTTATCCTTGGCGTCGATCTTTTCCTTGTACAGCAGGGTATTTGCCTTTTCAATGTCATCCGGGTCAAGAATCGTGTATGCGTCAATTTTGGCTTCAAGGTCATAAATAGCCGTGGGTGTTACGGAATTGGACAGCAGCGTGGTGGTGTAATACGGCGCAAAGGCGTCCGTAATGTCCTCGTAGCTGTTCACAAAATCCAGCACAAAGGTCTTTTTCTCAAAGGGCGGGCAGATACGGTTGAGCCGAGAAAGCGTCTGTACAGCAGACACGCCCTTCAGCTTTTTCAGTACATACATGGCGCAGAGTTTCGGCTGGTCAAACCCTGTCTGATACTTATTTGCCACCAGCAGAACCTGATAGTCGTCCTTGTCAAACTCCTTTGTAAGCCGATCCTCCGGGAAACCGTTCATGGACGCCTCGGTGTACTCCATATCGTCGTCGGGCAGTTTCACCTTGCCGGAAAAAGCCACAAGCGCCTTGATGTCCGTATAGCCCTTTTTCTTTGTGTAATCCTCGAAAGCCTGACGGTACTTGACCGCACCCTGACGGGAGGCAGTGATAACCATCGCTTTTGCCATGCCGCCAAGCTCCGGCATAACGGACGTGCGGAAATGCTCTACGATTACCTCCACCCGCTGGGAGATGTTCGTCTCATGAAGCTCCACGAAGCGGGCAATTTGCCGCTTGGCATCAGCCGTTTTGCAGCGCGGGTCTTCTTCAATTTCCTTGTTGATCTGATAGAACGTCTGATAAGTGGTGTAATTCTGGAGCACATCGAGGATAAAGCCTTCCTCGATGGCCTGCTTCATGGAATACACATGGAACGCCTCACGCTGTCCCTTTGTGTTGAGCCGTCCGAAAAGCTGTATCGTCGTGGGCTTCGGGGTGGCGGTGAACGCGAAAATGGACACATTAGCCTGCTTGCCGTTGCGCCGGATCTCGTCGGTGATTATGTCTTCCACATCGCCATGATCCTGCTCTCCGGCTCCAAGGGATTGGGTCACAGCGGCCATATCCTTGCCCGCCGTGGAGGAATGGGCCTCGTCAATGATGACGGCAAACCGCTTATTTTTCAGTCCCTTTACGCTGTCCACGATATAGGGGAACTTCTGTATCGTGGTGGCGATGATCTTTGTGTTGCCATTCAGCGCAATAGCGAGGTCGGCGGAATTGCACTTGTCGTCCATAACACGAATAAGCCCCGCCTTATGTTCCAGTCCTAAAATCGCCTTCTGAAGCTGACGGTCCACCACCACGCGGTCTGTGACGATCACAACGTTGTCAAAGATGATTTTTTCCTCCGCGTCGTGGAGTGAGGTCAGCCGATGAGCCAGCCATGCGATAGAATTGGTTTTGCCGGAGCCCGCGCTGTGCTGGATGAGATAATTCTGCGCGGTACGGTTCTCCCGAACATCCGCCAGAAGTTTGCGGATCACGTCGAGCTGATGATAGCGTGGGAAGATGATATTTTCTGATTTCTTGATTTTGCCGGTCAGCTCGTCCTCTTTTTCCTTTGTCTCGATGAAAACAAACTTTCCGAGTAGGTCGAGAACGGTATCCTTTTTCAGAATGTCTTCCCACATATAGGAGACGCTGTACTTGTCCGCGAAGGTCGGGTTGCCCGCCCCGGCATTCACGCCCTCCCCGTTGCCCATGTTGAAGGGCAGAAAGAAGGTGGCGTCGCCCGCCAGCTTTGTGGTCATGTAGACCTGCTCCAGATCCATTGCGAAATTCACAAGGCACCCGGCTTTGAACAGGAACAACCGGGTCTTCGGGTCGCGCTCGGTGCGGTACTGGTAGATGGCGTCCTGATAGGATTGCCCGGCGGCGTTGCACTTAAGCTCAAAGGACATGATGGCAAGGCCGTTGAGGAAGATCACAAGGTCGATGCGCTCTTTATCGCTCGCCCATACCTCCTCCATAACCGAAAACACGTTCTTCTCATACTTTGCCAACAGCTCCTTGTTGAACGCGGTGGCGGGCTTCGTGTACATCAGCTCCAGCTTCATGTTGGAGAGCTCGATGCCGTGCCGCAGAATGTTCAACAGGCTGCCCCTCGCTTTTGTGGCTTCTGCGTTGATAAAGCTGACGAGGGTATCCTCCAGCTTGTCCTTATAAATTTTCCGCAGAGCATCCATCGTCTCCGGCTGGGTAGACCACAGGAACTGGATTAACAGCTCCCGATCCATCGCAAAATGCCGGTCAAAATGAACAGCTTTACGGATATTGTAGCCGTCGTCGACGGAGAGACGATCCATTATGTAGTGCTGATATTCTTTTTCGGAAAGGATGTTATTCATACTTTGATACCCTCAAATACTTTTTTCTATAAAAAATATTTCCCAAAACGAAAGATCATAATGTAGCTATTTGAAGTAAAAATTCATCTAATCATTAATACTTTTCCTCGAAAATCCATTTTCTATCGGTCATAAATCATTTTCGTTTTCGATGCTCTTTCTGGCGCATACCAGAAGAAATTCCACTTTGAATTTGTCTCTGAATATCTGGATTTTTCAGAGCTTCTGTCATTATAGAAGACATCATTGCTTCACCTAATGCACTGTTCTGTTCTTGTTGTTGAAGCTCCATCTGATGTTTATGTGCAATTTCCATTTTTTCTTTTTCCATTGCAAATTTTTCGCGTTCTTTTTCCAAATCGAGCTGAAATTGTTTTTCCAACCTATTTATATCAGATTTGCTCTGTTTTCGTGCAATACAGTAACTTGTAATACCAGCAATAAGTGAGCACACGATCGAAGCTATGTAGGGCATAAAATCTTGAACAGTAAGTACGGTAATATTTGCCTGATTCATTTAGTTTATCCTCCTAAGTTGCCGTATTATTCCTATAAAATAAACTTTTACATCTTTAGAAATTGACTCATAAATTTACCTCTTTCTTCCCAGTGACATACTCAAAAATGAGCGACTTTTTATATTCCTCTATTGTGGCAATCTGTTCACGTTTTTGGGTGATGATTCCGTCAATCTCGGCGCATTTGGAGTCAAGGTAGTCAGCTATGGCGATTTGTTCACCAACTGGCGGAACGGGAATTTGTATTGTTCCAAGCTGTTCTTCTGTGAGCGAATGCCTTAAATTTTTAGCCATGTGCAAAAGCTCTTTGGTGAAATCTAGCATCAAATAATAGTAGTAATAATAATTTGCTGTGGCGTTACTATGTAATACGAACTGGCTGTATGCCGGACTTGTCAGACCATCGCTGTTGATAATTCCTATGCAACGTGGAGTAACATCAATATCGAATAGGCACATGAGCAGATTCCCTTTGCGGATTTTCTGATACCCGTCAAAAGTTTTCGGCATTTTGCCACCCGCGTCCAAGTCTCTTACGATAACTCCATTCATTGTAAGGGAAAGTATATCTTCCCCCTGATATATCGGACAAATGTCTTTTTCTTTATGCATGATGTATTTATTAGGCATTACGTCCCAATGCGCCGGTATGCTTCCAATCCACTCAATCCCGCTGTCCTTCATCTCTGCATCGGGGTTCAACCCCTTTGTGACTGTCTCAGTGATGACGGAACGCTTATACTGTTCAAGCGTGTCGATCTGCTCCTGAATGTCGGCGGTCAGCGCGTCGCTCTCGGCACACTTGGCATCAAGGAAAGAGATAATGCCATTCTGCAAACACAGAGCGGGGTAAAATATGCGTTCTTTGGCAAGCATCAATGTAAGATTGATGTTCTGTATACCTATGGTTTGGCTTATGTAGTATGGTGAGCTTTTGCAGGAATACCATGCGCGCAGCCAATATTCTATATATTCTGGATTAACTTTCGATTCATCAAAACGTAGTCGTTCCATGAAATTGGCATATAATACACTGCCATATTCTCCGTTATAATAAACTGCACGACCAACTGGTGATTTTTCTCCACCGCCAGACTTTTCTATTAAAATATCTCCTTTTTTGAGCGCAAGCCGACTACGCTGTGATTCCGTAAATTTCCTGCGAGTGAGTTCTTCTTCATTACATTTTTTGAAGCGCCCTTTGATATAATCAAAATCGGCTATTCTTAGGCATATCGTTCCCGAAACATCGTCATCAGGTTCTTCGCCCCACGCTCCACCATCTCTTTGCAAAACAAGGTCGCGAATCGTTTCGTTTTTCCAATCAGACGGTATTTTCCCTATCCATTCAATCCCGCTGTCCTTCATTTCCCGCATCTTCCGCCACCTCCTTTTTCTTTCGCTTTTGCCTGAGCAAGAAAACACCAGTCAATATTCCGACGGCTAATACGATTCCGCCGAGAATACATAGCGCAAGTATCCAGTTAGCGCATAGCCATTTAACAGCCGCAATTACCCCATACGTTATTGCCCAAATGACAGCAAAGAAGATCAGTCTAATTAGCCAATGGAAAAAAGAGCCAGCTACACTTCCGCTAATTGCACCGCTGTCATACATGTCGCCTACCGCTCGGAAAGCAATAACATAGGCGATAAGACCGATAACAGCAAGAATTAGATATTCCCAATACCACTCAATAGGAAGCCCCAACGGTTCGGTTAAGAAATCAAAAATGACTTTGAACATAAGTTGTACCTCTTTTATTCAAACAGCTTCGCCACACGCTCGGATACGGAAAGCTCCAGTTCCATAAACCGGGCTGCCAGTTCCTCGCTGGGCGTGGGCTGCTGGTATTTGTAGAAATAGCGTGTGAAGGGTATCTCCGCGCCGGTCTTGATCACCGGCTTTTTCGCGGAGAGATTTTCCTCGAAAAACGCTTTGGCGTCCGGGATGTGCGGCAGCACCTCACGCGCCATGTAGGCGTCGATGTCCTCCTCAAATTTGACGATCTCGGTGTCCTTCGTCTCTTTGTCGTAGATGATCTCGCCCTTGCGGTCACGCTGAATCTCCGCCTGCTTGTCCATCACAGAAAGGCCGTCCGCGATTCTCTCCAATAATTTCTTGTCGGCAGTCGCATGTGCCAACACCTTTGTTAAAACAGGCATAAAGGCGGCAGGGGAGTAGAAGATTTCCTCCGATACGGCGGCCTCCAGCGTGGCGACGATGGCGTCATAAACGGGCTTGTTGTTTATGTAGCTCTCCAGCTTCTTCTGATCCTTCCCAGCCAGCTCCTCCGCGTTTTCAAGCTCGTTGACTTTTGCCTCGTCGTAGAGCGCGGACAAGCTCCCCTTGGAGAGCATGGCGGCGATGCGCTCCTGCGTGATGGCATAGCTGCGCTGGAGCGGCTGCATCACCGTGTATTCGCGGTAGATGAACTCCTCGTTTTTATAAATTTTGCAGACGTCGGTTTCCTCAAAGTTGGCGTAGAGTTTGGTGATAGTAGAACGGTCTTCTGGGGAAATTTCATTTTTCTTATTGCCCAGCGCCTTGCGGAGCTTGTGATAAATCTGGCTGGCGTCGATGAGCTGTATCTTGCCTTTTCGCTCTTGCCGCTTGTTCTTGGACAGCACCCAAATGTAAGTTGCAATACCCGTGTTGTAGAAAAGATCGGTGGGAAGGGCGATGATGGCTTCGATCAAGTCCTGTTCAAGCAGCCAGCGGCGAATTTGGCTCTCGCCTGACGATGTGCCGCCCGTAAACAGCGGACTGCCGTTTTCAATAATGGCGCAGCGGCCAAGGGCGTCGTCCATTTTGTCAATGGCGGATTGCAGGAACAGCATCTGCATATCGCCGGAGCCGGGCAGCCCCGCACCCCAGCGGCCGTCGAAGCCCTTTTTGTATTCTTCATTGACCGCTTCCTCCACGCCCTCGGCGGCGTCCTTGCCGCCCCACGCTGTGCCGAAGGGCGGATTTTCCAAAACGAACCGCATCTTTGTACCTTTGAAACGGTCTGCTTTCATGGTGTCCTGATAGCAGATGTTCTCCGCATTCTGCCCCTTTATAAGCATTTCCGCAAGGCACATGGCGTAGGATTCCGGGTTGATTTCCTGCCCGAACAGCCGCACGTCGGCGGTGGGATTGTACCGCCTGATGAAGTTGTATCCCGTGGAGAGCATACCGCCCGTGCCGCACGCCTGATCCAATATGGTGATAACTTTCCCGTTGTCGAAGATGTCGTCGCAGCCCTCGGCCAGCAGAATGTTGACCATGAGTTTGATGATGTCGCGCCCGGTGTAGTGGTCGCCGGCCTCGGCATTTTCAGAAAACTTGCGGATCAGTTCCTCGAAAATATACCCCATCTTCACGTTGTCGATGGTGCGCGGATCGAGGTCAAGCTCGGAGAACGCCTTGACCACAGAAAGCAGCCGGTTGTTCTTGTCCATCTTGTCAATCTGCTTATAGAAATCAAGGCCCCGCTCGTTGGAGGAAATGATCTCCTGCACGTTTGGAGAGAAACCTTGAATGTAACTTTTGAAATTAGCGGCAAGGTGATCCGAGTCATTCACCAGCTCCGCCAAATCATACCGGCTCGTGTTGTAAAACTGAAAGCCGGAGATTCGATA
>CANQDU010000003.1 GCA_947593925.1 uncultured Clostridia bacterium
TCCATTATAGAAGCTTTCCCCTCATGAGTCACCCCCTTTTCTTCCTGTTGCACTTATATTGTAAATCGACAATTTGACTCTATTTCGCCGCTTACGCGGCGAAACTCTGCGAGGCGGCAAAAAAGCCCCTTGACTGCTCACCGCACCACAGACGTATATCTCGCGGCGGACGCAAGCTCTTCCGGCGCGAGGGTGGGTGGAACCACGATCTCCGGGTCTCCTTCGCTCTCACAGCCGAGGTATACCGCGCCGTGTTTACCGGCGCAGTGCTCGGTGATCGCCGCGCGGAGGCGGGACGGATAGAGCGGCGCCGAGTACAAAGTAGCGACGTCCAGCCACTCGACGCCCTCCTGATTTGTGTCCGCGTGAGGCGCGACGCCGCTCGACGATCCTACATACTCGCATTCAAATACAAGGTCTATCCGATGGAAGCTTTCGCCCTTCGGATCCTCTATCACAAAAAGCAGCTCGCCCGGGCGGACGTCGATGCCGGTCTCCTCCGCGACCTCGCGGCGGACGGCGTCTCGGAGCGGTTCTCCCGGCTCCTGTCCACCTCCGGGGAGGATGTAAAACACGCCGTCCGCGTCCCGCAGGCGCAGAGCGAGGAGCTTCCCGTCCCGCACCACCACCGCCTTCGCGGACGTTCTTATTTCACGCATAGCCGGTTCACCTTTCGAGGCGAAGGCGCACCGCCATGTACTCCCGCCCGGGGAGCGGTATGCGGAAGCGTCCGCCGTGCACCCCTGCGTCCTCCACGGTCATGTTCCATGTGTCTATGACTTCGACGTGCCAGCGCTCGCCCTCGCCCTTGAAGAAGTCGCGGTAGGACGGACGTCCGAAGCCGTAGTAGTGTATTTCGTACCCGTATTCAAACATATTTTCGGGGACGGCTACGGTCTCGTCAAACGAGCCCTGCCCCTCCTTCAAGCCGAGGCCGGGCGTCTCGGAAAGTATCGAATGGAGGAAGCGTATCCTCGCGGGACTCTCGCCGTGCAGCTCGCCGCCGTGGCTCCACCAGAGGATGTCGTCCGGGTGGACGAAGGTCTCGCCGTGCCCGGCGTAGCCTCCGCGCATGGACGCCTCCCAGAACCGCCGCGTGAGCTCCTGGCCGGAGATGTTTCCCCAGCCCATGTCGATGTTGCCCTCGTAGGCTATCTCGTCCCAGACGACCGGCTTGCCGTAGCGCGCGCGATAGTCGGAGGTATACTCGACGTGGCGGTAGAGGTCCTGCCGCTGGAGACTGCAGTGCGTTATCCACGGGCGGGTGTGGTCGTAGAACGCCATGCAGTTGTGGATGGAGCGCAGGTGCTTATACGGGTCGCGCTCGCAGATGATTCCGGCAATGCGCTCCCAGTCGGATATCTTCTTAGTGCGGAGAAGGTCATACTCGTTTGCAAGGCTCCACCAGACGTTTCTGTACGCCGCAAACCGCGCCGTGACGTACTTCACATACAGGTCGTCCTGCTCCTGAGACATCTGCGAAAAGCCCCACCGGTCGTATGGATGGAAAAGTATGACGTCCGCCTCTATGCCGAGCGCCATGAGCTCCGCTATACACTTTTCAAAGCGGCGGAAGTGCTCCGGGTTGAAGCGCGTGAAGTCCCAGTCGTTACCCGTAAAGTCTGCAAAATAAGTAAACGTCTCCTCCGAGAGGCCCGCGTTGCTCACCGGCGTACCCTCGTAGGGGAAGGTCTCCGGGTCGCGGAAGTTGTGGATGTAGTGCTTCGGGAAGACGCAGAAGCGCATCTTGTTAAAGTATCCCTTCCGAAGCTCCTCAAGCGTCTTTTTGCGCACCGCCTCCGGCTGATGCGCCCAAGCGTAGCAGGTGGTGCCAACGGAGTAGTACGGCATGCCGTCTTCGTAGACAAAGTGGCAGCCGGAGACTCGCATCGGACCGTGGTTTCCCTCTCCGGCGGGGGTCACGGTGAAGCGTCCCTCTGTCCTCGCACCGTCGAAATTACCGTCCGTGGAGTATGTATACTCCCCCTCGAAGGACGGCATGAAGCGCACCTTGTACACTCCGTCCCCGTCGTAGAATCCGCTCACCTCGACGGTCTCGTGCTCGCCGCGGAACGTCCCCTTAAACTCGCGCTCTACAAACGGGTTTCCGTCCGACGGGCCGCGGACCTCCGTCTCGAATATTCCCCATCGTTCAACGCTTGTCATGCTTTTTCCTCCCTATGAAGGGCGCGGAACCGGAGAAGTCCGGTTCCGCGCCGCTGTTTTCAGATTATCGTGTAGCCGAGCAGGTTACCCGCCGTGTCGTAGATACCGACAAATGTTTTGAATTCCCGAATTTCTTCTTCGGTTGCATATACTCCGAAACGTTCTCCGACAAATTCGCAGATCTCGGGATCCCAATATCCGCCATAAGCATAGCCGTTCATTGCTGTTTCCGATAAAACCGCGTCATATATGACGGGATTTCCGTCCAAATCATTTAACGTAAAAACGTCAACATCATAAAATATCCGAAACTGACTGTCAATCACAGCTTCCTCCGGGCTCGCGTCGTTGCCCGGGCCGAAACACGATATTCTATACTCGCGGGTTACCTCTTGGCCGTCTATATATATCGGATAATAATGATGCACGCCGTCCAAAGCATCCTGCGGATCGTTCAAGTCAACAAAAACCTCAAGCGAGTCCTTATTTACAAGGCTTGCATCGATTCTCTCCATCATTTTATCATAGAGCGCCTGAGTGTCAACATAAGTACAGGTAAAGGTGATCTTGCCGTCAACGCATGGATCGGTATCCCAGAGATGCGTAGCAATAATATTTCCGTCTTCGTCAAAGATACAAACATACTTAATCATCCATAATGATTCTTCATATGTAAAGGGTGAGACAGTAGAAGGAAATTCAAAGCGATCACTATATTTAGTATAAAAATGCACATAAAATGCCATTACATTTTGCAGGTATTCTTCCGTGGATATACCCGATAATTCCATATATTCGGCAGCCGACCTGGACTTAACCGTTTCTCTTAAATACTTTGCCTGCGGCAGGACGGCGTGGACCGCTTCCGCCGTGATCGTTCCATCTTCCGTTATGGCGATCTCTATCTTCTTTCCCTCTTCGGAGGCGGGTATAGCCGTCACGTCGGCAAATCCGGCGTTATGCGCGGCGTTCGGAGTGACGGCGCCGCTCGTCACGAGCGACTGTATGAGCGTGGTGTCCGAACCGTTCTTTTTCAGCTTCAGCGCGCACGCCGAGGCGACGGCGGCGTCGCCCCGCAGGAACTCGCCGTTCCCGTAGATGTGGTCCACGAGACCGAGCTTCATCGCGAAGCCGTTCGCGTCGTTATATGTAAAGGGAGGATCTTCGCTGTGGTCGTCATATCCGAGGGCGCGCAGGACAAAGGTGAGATAGTCCTTCGCCTCGGCGGCGCCGCTCGCGTCGTACGTTGTAGGAGTCCTGCCGGTCGCGAGCTTCTCACTGTAGGCAAAGGCCGCGTATCTGTCTGCCCACGCCGGAACGTCGTTAAACGGGTTTGGTCCGGTGAAGGCAAGAGCCTCCTCCTCACGTCCGATAAGGCGTATCAGCATGACGAGCGCCTCTATGCGCGTTGCCGGACGCTCAAGCTGATATTCGGGCGCGCCGTTCGCGTCCGTCCCCGCGCCCTTGAAGAGCCCGAGACCGTTCAGAAGGTCTGCGGCGGTCTTCGGAGCCGTCTCCTCCGCGGCGGCGGCCGGGACCGCGAACGCGAACGCGAAGCAGAGTACAAGTGCCAAAACAAGCGATACTGCTCTTTTCATAAGCTTTTCTCTCCATTCCCTGCAAATATAAAATCCCAAAACAACGGAGGGACGTTTTCCCCCCTGTTTCGATTTTATTCCATTTTAACATACCGGCCGCGACGGCGCAAGTTTTTTTGCGCCGCGCGGCCGGTATGCCGGTATTTCACCGTCTCCTCTCAGGCTGCTCGAACATGTACCACACGTCGTCCGCGACGATGTAGCCCTCCTCCGAATATTTAAAGGACACCGTCGAGTCGTCGTTGAACACGACGGTGACGGTGGTGAACGTAACTCCGTCGGTCGAGTCGATGCTTGTCACCACTGCTCCCGTCTCCCCGGACGGCTCCGTCTCCCCGGAGGCTTCCCCCGGAGGAGCCTCTATGGTCTCCAGGGTTCCCGTGACCGCAGGAGCGTAGGTCACGGTCACCGCGCCGTCCCGATCGCCGTACTCATCTACCGGGACGAGTACAAGGCTCACGAAATATTCGGTCTCTTCCTCGGCGTCTCCGGCAAAGACAAACGTCTCCTTCGGCGTCTTTTCGCCGGTCTCCTCCGTAAAGCACAGTTCCTTTACGGAGGACGGCTCTATCGCAAGCGAGCCGTTGTACACGAGCGGCATCGTCGTCCCTTCGGATACGACGCGCTCCGCGTCGATTGTCATTCCTTCCGGCTTGCTGTTTGCCTCCTTGCTCTCCTCACCGGAGGCGGCCTGCGATGCCGACGGTTCGCTTCCCGGCACGATGACGGCATACGGCGTCCCGTCCGACGTTTCCGGCTCGTTTTCCTGCGGGGAAATATCCTCCGCTGCCGCAGGCTCGGGCACCTCTATGGAGTAGACGCCGCTCGGGCTGTCCTGCGCGGACCCCGCGGACATCACGTATACGCCGGGCTGCGCCCCGCTGCTCTCCGTGCTCCCGTTCGGCAGCCACCTCAGACCGACCGCCACCGCGAGCGACGCCGCGAGGACTCCCGCCGCCGCCCTCGGGATGAAGCGTCTCCGCCGCTTCTCTCTCTTCACCGCCGCCATCACGCCCTCGCGAAGCTCCTTCGGCGGCTCCGCCATGTTCTCCTCGGTGAGCTCGGATACGGTTTTCAGAAACTCCGCCTCGCGCCTGCAATCCTCACATTCGGCAAGGTGGCGCTCAAGCTCTGCGCACTCGTCCTCGCCGAGCTCGCCGCGGACGTATTCTTCTATCTGTTCCGCGCGGTATCCGCACTTTTTCATCGGCGCTCTCCCCTACCTTTCCTGTTATTAGACGCAAAACTCTCGGGAATGTTCCCGCTCTTTATAAGAAGTTCACGCAGATGCTCCCGCGCACGGTGCAGGCGGCTCTTGACCGTGCCCTCCTCGATGCCGAGCGTCTCCGAGATCTCGGCGTAGCTGAGCGAATATACCTCGCGCATGAGGAAGATCTCTCTGTGCTCCGGCGCGAGCGTATCTATCGCACGGTCGAGCTCGCGGCGAAGCTCCTCGCGCTCGAACGCCGCGTCAGGCGCGAAGCTGCCGTCCGCTATCTCGGTCTCGCGCTCCTCGTCGTCCGCGCTCACCGTGAGCGGCAGCTCTCGCCGCCGCGAGAGGCGGCGGAGGTGATCGGTGCAGAGATTCGAGACTATGCGGAAAAGCCACGTCGAGAACTTCGCGTTCCCCTTGAACTTCCCGAGCGACCGCCACACGCGGATGAACGCCTCCTGCGAGATGTCAAGCGCGTCCTCGGCGTTTCCGGTCATGCGGAGCGCCATGTTGTATACGCGCTTCTCGTAGCGCCGCACAAGCCCCTCGAAGGCGGAGTCGTCCCCGTCCGCCGCACGTTTTACAAGCTCCTCGTCCATGGTCTCCGCCTCCTTCCCGCGCCGCCGGCGCTGAAATCAAATCCGTATCATCATGGGTGCGCCGGACTACTTCAGGTCGCGGCAGATGCCCTTTGTTATCGAATAGATGTCCTCAAAGCTCGAAATGTGTGATATTTTCTCGCGGTAATAGCCCGCGTAGGGTATGCCCTTCAGGTACCATGCGTAGTGCTTGCGCGCTTCGAGACAGGCGATGTGCTCCCCCTTGTCCTCTCTCGCGCGCTCGAACTGCCGCACCGCCGTCTCGCACTTCTCCTCGATGGACGGCTCCTCCGGCGGCTCCTCTCCGTCGAGCGCGGCAAGTATCTCGCGAAATATCCACGGTCTCCCGAAGGAGCCGCGCCCTATCATCACCGCGTCCGCGCCGGTGTAGCGCAGGAGGCGCACGGCGTCCTCGCCGCAGAAGACGTCTCCGTTGGCAATGACCGGTATCTTCACCGCGCGCTTTACGTCCCGCGCGGCGTCGCGGTCGGAAAGTCCGCTGTAGAGCTGCGTGCGCGTGCGCCCGTGGACGCACACGGCGGAGACGCCGAGCCGCTCCGCGAGCCTCGCGAGCTCGACGCAGTTACACGAGCCGGAGTCCCAGCCCTTCCGCATCTTCACCGTCACCGGAACGGGCGAGCCCTCGAGCACGGCGTCGATAACGCGCGCGGCGCGGTCGAGGTCGCGCATGAGCGCGCATCCCTCGCCGTTGTTTACGATCTTTCCCATCGGGCAGCCCATATTGATGTCTATCACGTCCGCGCCGCTTATTTCCGCGGCTATCCTCGCTCCCTCGCGCATGACCTCCGGCTCGGAGCCGAATATCTGCGCTGCGGACGGGTGCTCGTCCTCCGCGATATGCAGCAGCGCGCGGGACTTTTTGTCGCCGAAGGTGAGAGCCTTCGCGCTCACCATCTCGGTGCAGGTGTACTCCGCGCCGTATTCGCGGCATACCGAGCGGAACGCAAAGTCGGTGACGCCCGCCATCGGCGCGAGAAGCACTCTCGCGCCGAGGAAACCGGTATTCTCCTTTTTTACGGACGTCTCCATCGTATTCCCCCGGAAATATCGAAGCGCTTCCCCCGCGGGAAGCGCTTCGCGAGTACGTGACATTATAGCACAACCGAAGCCGCATTGCAAGCGTACCCGGCGGAGGCGAAGTCCCCGCGTTTTTTGTGCCGTCGCCGGCTCCGGCGGACTGTCCGCGTATCGAAAGCGCCGTCAACGGGGAAAGCTACCGACAAATCCGCATTTGTGAGGTACACGATATGAAAGTGACATTTTTTGACGCAAAGCCCTACGACCGGCTCTACTTCGAGCCGATGCTCGCGGACGCCGGCATAGACGTGAAGTTCTGCGAGTACCGCCTGTCCCCCGAGACCGCCGCGCTCGCCGCCGGCTCGGAGGCGGTCTGCATATTCGTCAACGACGACGCGGGCGCGGAGACGATAGACGCGCTCGCGCGCGCCGGAGTGAAGCTCATCGCGCTCCGCTGTTCGGGATACAACAACGTCGATTTCGCCGCGGCGGAGGGCCGCGTCCGCGTCGTGCGGGTACCGGCGTACTCGCCCGCCGCCGTCGCGGAGTACGCGGCGGGGCTGATGCTCGCGACGAACCGCAAGATACCCCGCGCCTACGCCCGCGTGCGGAGCGGGAATTTCAGCATCAACGGCTTTCTCGGCTTCGACCTCGAGGGACGCACTGCCGGAGTCGTCGGCACCGGCAGGATAGGAAAGAAGTTTATCGCGATATGCCGGGGCTTCGGGATGAAAATAGCAGCTTATGACGCATACCCCGACCCTTCGCTCGACGCGGAATATATGCCGCTCGAAGAGCTCGAGCGCCGCGCGGACGTGATAAGCCTGCACTGTCCGCTCACCGATGAGACCCGCCACATGATAAACGCCGACACAATAGAGCGGATGAAGGACGGCGTCATCCTCATAAACACCTCGCGCGGAGGGCTCATCGACACCACGGCGCTCCTCGACGGTCTGAAGTCGAAGAAGATAGGCGGCGCGGGGCTCGACGTCTACGAGGAGGAGGAAGCCTACTTCTACGAGGACCTCTCAAACGAGGTCATAACCGACGAGGAGCTGCTGCAGCTCCTCGCCATGCCGAACGTCATTCTCTCCTCGCACCAGGCGTTCTTCACCGAGGACGCCATGCGCGCTATAGCAGAGACCACCGTCGGAAGCCTCCTCGCCTTCCGGGACGGCAGGGAGCTTGAAAACGAGCTGCGGTTCGAGCACGGCGGCGAGCTCGCCTTCGCCGGAAAGTAATGTAATGCGTTTTACTTTACAGATTTCTTTTTAGCGAAACATTCTGTAATGTTTTTCGCTTTACGATATATCCCGCACGTTCTGCCCCTCGGAGAAAATCCGAGGGGCAGATATATTTGCCAAATTTCCGCTTTTATGCTATAATCACAGAGCTTCTAAACTTTGACCTCGGAGGTATCTGTTCTCTATGGGCATAACCATCGGCATTGACATCGGCGGGACTACGACGAAGATCGTCGGCATCGGGCCGGAAAAGAATATCATCACCCCGATGATGGTCCGCGCAAACGACCCGGCAGCGTCGCTATTCGGCGCGTTCGGCAAGTTCATAGACGAAAACTCGCTTGCGATATCGGACGTTGACCGCATAGCGCTCACCGGCGTCGGCGCATCGAGCGTCTCAAAGAAGATATACGGCATCCCCACCTACCGCGTGGAGGAATTCCTCTCCAACGGACTCGGCGGGTTGTTTCTCTCCGGCCTTGAGGACGCGATAATCGTCAGCATGGGTACCGGCACATCCTTCGTCCGCGCCCTGGGAGACGGCACGGTGACGCACATCGGCGGCACCGGCGTCGGCGGCGGAACGATACGCGGGCTTGCCGACCAGCTCCTCAAGATACGCGACTTCGACGTGCTCGTCGAGACCGCGAAGGACGGCGACCTTTCGAAGGTAGACCTCTCCGTCGGCGACATCTCGCGCGGCAAGATACCCGAGCTCTCCCCGAACGCCACCGCCTCCAACTTCGGCAAGCTGAGCGACCGCGCGGAGAAGCAGGACATCGCGCGGGCCATCTTCAACCTTGTCTTCCAGACTATTGGAATGCTCTCGGTGTTTGCGGCGCGCGGCTTCGGCTCCGCCGAGGTCGTGCTTATCGGCAACCTCACGAGCATCCCCTACTGCCACGAGATACTCGGCGGCGTGGGTCAGAAGGTGCGCGGCTTCGGCTTCATCATCCCCGAGCACTCGGAGCACGGCACCGCCGTCGGAGCCGCGCTCGCCGTTATAAACGGCCGCTCAAGCGTCGAGCTGTGAAAAGCGTGAAGGGGCGCTTCGCCCCGAGTCCGAGCGGCAGGATGCACCTCGGCAACGTCGCGGCGTATCTGCTCGCGTGGCTCTCGGCAAAGAGCGCCGGCGGGAGCATCGTCCTCCGCATAGAGGATCTCGACCGCGGACGCTGCCGGCGCGAATACGCCGAGCAGGCGGCGCGCGACCTCGCCACGCTCGGTCTCACGCCGGACGAGGGCGGCGTCTTCGCGCCGTACATGCAGAGCGGACGCGGCGAGGTCTACGCGGCGGCGCTCGAAATGATAAGGAGCCGCGCGGAGGTGTACCCCTGCTTCTGCACGCGCGCGGAGCTCCACGCTGCCTCCGCGCCGCACGCCTCGGACGGCACGCCGGTGTACGACGGGCGCTGCCGCAGTCTCTCCACCTGCGAGATAAGCGAGCTTATGAAGACGCGCTCCCCCGCGCTGCGCCTCGCCGTCCCGGACGTGACGGTGTCCTTTGAGGACAGGCGGCTCGGGCACGTGTCCCAGCGGCTCGCACGGGAGTGCGGCGACTTTGTGCTCCGCCGCTCGGACGGGACGTTTGCCTACCAGCTCGCCGTCGTCGCGGACGATATCGACATGGGCGTGACCGAAGTCGTCCGCGGAAGCGACCTCGCTTCGTCCACTCCGCGCCAGATATATCTCTACGGTCTGTTCGGCGCGGAGCCTCCGGAGTATGCGCACACGCCGATGCTCGTCGCGCCGGACGGACGGCGGCTCGCGAAGCGCGAGAAGTCGCTCGACCTCGGAAGCCTTCTCGCGGCCGCTCCGCCGCAGCGCATCATCGGAGCTCTCGCGCACCTGCTCGGGATAATCGACCGGCGGGAGGACGTTCTGCCGCGCGACATTATAGGTGATTTTTCGTGGGACAAAATCACCAAAACCGATATTGTGATAGACGACGAGGTCTTTTTGCACGATTTATCGACAGAATAGTTTCGTTTTTTGAACAAATTCATTCTTTGGCGCGGACAGTTATTTTACACGGCATTCAACAGTGCACAATATGCGCCGAAATCGTTATGCGTTTCGGCACATACAGGAGAATATTTTGAAATTACGGGAGGAGAAGTTACAATGGAAAAGGTCTATGAGACACTGAAAAAGTGCGGGGTATACTACCTCGCCACCGTCGAGGGCGACACGCCGCACGTCCGTCCCTTCGGCGCGCTCGCGCTCTTCGAGGGTAAGGTCTACATCCAGACGGGCAAGGTGAAGGCGGTCGCGCACCAGCTCAAGGCGAACCCGAAGATCGAGATAGCGGGCATGTTCAAGGGCGGCTGGGTCCGCATTTCGGCCGAAGCCGTGCTCGACGAGCGCATCGAGGCGCAGGAAGCGATGCTCGCCGCGAACCCCGGCATCCGTAACATGTACAAGGCCGGAGACGGCAATACCGAGGTCTATTACCTCCAAAACGGCACGATGCAGGTGTTTGGACGGGAAGAAACAGAGAATATCCGCTTTTAGTAAGGTAAATTCCGCTAAAATACTCCTTTTATGTATTGTAAACGGAGACAGCTCCAAGTATTATATACATAGATAACGGTGTTCAATCCGGACATACACTATTGATATAAAGGGGAAAGAACTATGAAAGAATCAAAGTACGATGCGCTCAAAATAGAAAATCAGATCTGCTTCCCGCTCTATGCCGGATCCCGTGAGATAATCAAGCGGTACAAGCCGTATCTTGACGAGCTTGGCCTTACCTACACCCAGTACATCACCATGATGATACTCTGGGAGGAGAAGGAGGTAACGGTCAAGCAGCTCGGCAAGCGCCTGTATCTCGACAGCGGAACTCTCACCCCCTTGCTCAAGAAGCTCGAAGCAAAGGGACTCATCACCCGCGTCCGTCCCATCTCGGACGAGCGCAGCCTGATAGTCTCCATCACTCGCGAGGGTTCAAAGCTTCGTGACCTCGCGGTGGACATACCGGCGAAGATGGCGCCCTGCCTGCACCTCACCGAGGATGAGGCGAAGGAGCTCTACCGTCTCCTCTACAAGATACTCGCGGCAAGCGAGGAAACTTTCGCGTGAAATCGCGCGGGCTTCGCCCGCGACCTATTTCACGCGAGCCGCCGGACAGAGCGGAGCTCTGCCGACGGCAGCACTCCGCTACGCGCCGAGTTTTCCGCCTGCGACGGAAAATCGACGCACGCTGCGTGAGAAGAGTTTATTCCGACGTACACGCCGCCGGAATAAACGCATTGAGATTATTCGCGCTTTGCGCGAACTCTGCGAGGCTTTGACAAGCGCGCGCCGGAATTTTCCGGCGCGCGATTTTTTATCCGATATTCGGGCTCACTCTATCTCCGAAAGCTCATTTTCAAACGCGCCCACGGTCTCCTTCGGGACGCCGGGCAGGTGTGTCAGGATGTTTCCTATCGGGAAGTACATATCGTAGAACATATCCGACTGCGGGTTTGCGGCAAGATCCGGGAAATGTCGGTCGAGCACCGCGCGGAGCCGCTTGTCCTTCAGGACGAGGCCGACGCCGGTGTTGAGGTCGTACTTCGGGCGGCGGCGGAGCGCCGTGACGTCAAACGTCTCGGGATACTCTATCGGCATCACATTACAGGCCGCGTCCGCGACGGTGAGCGCGCCGCCCTTCGCGCGGATCTTCGCCGCGAGCGGCATCTTTCCCGTGAGCTCGACGCTGCGGGCGTCCGGGCCGTTCGTGCCGGCGTAGAGGACGTAGTCGCCGTCGAGGAGCGCGCGGGAGCCGTCCTCGAGGACGCTCGTGAGGCGGCGCGGAGCTATCTCGAGCGCGACCTTCACGCTCTCCCCCGACTTCACGCTCACGCGTTTGAAGAAGCAGAGCGACGCCGCCGGCTTCTCAAATGTGTCGCCGAGGTAGGAGATGTAGCACTGCACCGTCTCGTCCCCATCGACACTGCCGACGTTCTTCACCGTGACCGAGCCGTGCAAACCGTTTTCGTCCGCCGTAAGCTCGAGACCGCTCACCTCAAAGTCCGTATAACTGAGGCCGTAGCCGAACGGATAGAGCGGCGCGGTGCGTAGATAGCGGTAGGTGCGGTTCTGCATGGAGTAGTCCGAGAAGTCGGGCATGGGCTGGTTGTCGTAGTAGAACGTGACCGGCAGCTTGCCCGCAGGCGAAACCTCGCCGAAGAGGATATTTGCAAGCGCCTCACCGCCGCGCTCGCCGCTGTACCACATCTGGAGCAGAGCGTTTGCGGGGTGCATGTGCGTGTCGATACAGCTTCCGCTCGAGAGCACGAGGACGGTCGGCTTGCCGGCGGCGAGCACCTTCTCGGCAAGGAGCGACTGCGTCTTCGGAAGCAGGAGGTCGGCTCGGTCGCCGCCGGGCATGCCGTTGGAGGCGTCCCCCTCCTCGCCCTCTATCGCGTAGTTGAGGCCGAGGCAGAGAACCACGACGTCCGCCTCCTCCGCGACGCTCAACGCCTCGCTGATAAAGCGGTTCGGCTTTGCGAGAGCCTCGTCCGCCTCGCGCGAGCGGTCACAGCCGCGGCTGTACATCACGCGGACGCCCTTAGCCTCCGCCGCGCGACGTATGCCGTCAAGATATGTAACATATTCGCTCGAATCGCCGTTATAGTTGCCGAAAAGCGCGTCCGCAGAGTACGCATTGGGGCCTATAACACCTATGGTCTTTATCTGCGAGAGGTCTATCGGCAGCACACCGTCGTTATGCAGCAGGACGGCGGAGCGTTCCGCCGTGCGGCGCGCGAGGTCGCGGTTTTCGGGAGTGTCCACGGCGGAGTACGGTATCGCGTCATACTCGCAGTCGTCGCTGAACATGCCGAGGCGGATGCGGGTGCGCATGGCGCGCTTCGCGCTCGTGCGTATCTCCTGCTCGGTTACAAGACCCTGTTCGAGCCCCTCGAGCAGACGGCGGTATGTGCAGCCGCAGTTGATATCGCAGCCCATCCGCACCGCGAGAGACGCGGAGTGTGCGCCGTCCGGCGTGTACTTGTGGTTCTCGTGGAAGTCGCGGACGGCCCAGCAGTCGCTCACGATATGCCCGTCAAAGCCCCACTCGCCGCGAACCTTCTCCGGCAGGAGGTGCGAGGCGCAGCACGGCTCGCCGTTGAGACGGGTGTACGCGCCCATTATCGCCTCGACGTGACCCTCCTTCACCGCCGCCTCGAACGCGGGGAGGTAGGTCTCCTCGAGGTCCTTTTCGCTTGCGCGGACGTCCATCCTGTGCCGCTCGGCCTCCGGGCCGGAGTGCGCGGCGAAGTGCTTCGCGCAGGCGGCAATCTTGAGGTATTTCCCCTTGCCTTGGAGACCCTTCACCACGGCGACGCCCATCCGCTCGGTAAGGAACGGGTCCTCGCCGTAGGTCTCCTGACCGCGTCCCCAGCGCGGGTCGCGGAAGATGTTGATGTTCGGCGTCCAGTGCGTGAGACCCTTGTAGATGTCGCGGTCGCCGTGCTTTGTGGCGGCGTTGTACTTCGCGCGTGCCTCGGTGCTCACCACGTCGAAGACGCGCTCCACCCACCCGTCGTCAAACATGGCGGCCATGCCGATAGGCTCGGGGAACACCGTCGCCGTACCGGCGCGCGCCGCGCCGTGCAGCGCCTCGCTCCACCAGTTGTACTCGGGTATGCCGAGCCGCTCGATGGCGGGCGAGGAGTGCAGGAGCTGACTTGCAGCCTCCTCGACGGTCATGGCGTCTACGAGCTCCTCCGCCCTTCGCTCTATCTCGTCATAGGTCATAAATGATACCTCCTTCATTTTGATCTATAGATGAAATAATTGTAAATCACCCATGGCGTCAAGTCAAGGCTTGAAGGAGCTTTCTTTTCGTGTTATACTTCGCTTACCACGTTTTCGGAGGGCATCGGGATGAGGATAGCGATATACGGCATAGTCGCGAGCGGCAAGAGCACGCTCGCGCGCGAGCTCGGCGAGCATCTGCGCCTCCCCGTCATCGGCGGCGACGAGATAACCTACGGCTTCCCATCCGAGGAGCGCTTCAAGCGCTCGGATGTCGAACAGCGCGAGCGCTCCGAACGCTTTTCCTCCGGGGACGGATGGGTCTTCGAGGGAGTTCTGCGGGATACGCAGAGCGTATTCTTCGAGCGCGCGGACAGGATCGTCTTTCTCGACACGCCGAAGCGCACCCGCCTCCGAAGGATAGTCACGCGCTGGCTCCGTCAGCGCCTCGGCATCGAAGCGTCGGGGTACAGGCCGTCACTTGAAATGCTTCGGATGATGTTCAAATGGACGCGGGACTTCGAGCGCGGCGGCCGCGCGGAGTACGAAGCGATGCTCCGCCGCTTCCCGGATAAGTCGGTACGCCTCAGAACGAAGCGGGAGATCGAACGCGCCGCGCGCGGCGATTTTTCTTCCAGTATGGAAGCATAACGACGCTAAAACGCAGACAGCAGGCGGATTTCCGCCTGCTGTCAATTATTTTGCTTTACATGCTAACCAATGTCGTAAAGTCTTTCTCTTTACGATCTTTTTGTCATTTTGCGTGGACGCACATCAGTCCTCCCGCGCGTTCCGGTGCTCGACGATGCACACCGTCTCGTACATCGCGGTGCGGTTCGAGTCATACTCGAGGCGCTTCCGCGCCTCGTCATACGTCAGCCACGCAAAGCCGGTATGCTCGTCGGATATTACCGGCTCCTCCCCGCACTCGAAGGCGAAGCTGTGCTCCGGCAGGACGTACAGGTCCTCCGGCCAGTTTGCGCGGGCGACGGCGGAGTATACGTTCGTGCGTATGTACGCAAGCGACTTCAGCGGCAGAAGCGCCTCCGCTCGGATGCCGGTCTCCTCGAAGAGCTCGCGGCGCGCCGCCTCCGGCGGCGTCTCGTCGTCCTCCCCGCCGCCGCTCACAAACTGCCATATATCCCTGTCCGAGCGGTGGAATACGCAGAAGCGCAGTCCGTCCGCCGTTTTTCTGTACGGTATTATCAGGACCTGAAACGGTGCTCTCATTCGCTTTTTCCTCCTTTTTCACGCAGCTTGGCCGCGAAAGTCTACCAATCCGTGTACCACCTCGGGACGATGCATTCCATGTTGTCGTACCAGTCCAGCACCTCCGCCGCCTGACGGAGCGCGGTCTCCTTCTCCTCCTCGCTGTACGCCACGGCCCACGGTATCGTGCTCAGGGTGTTCGACGAGATGTAGAGCGCGAGGATCCTCCAGAAGTCCTCCGGCACGCCGTCCGGGAAGTATCCGTCAAGCGTGCCGCGCGCGAACGCGGGCGCGGCCTGCGCGCTCCAGACTATGCGGTTGAACTCCTCCCACGGGTCGCCGAAGTCGTACTTGTCGAAGTCGATGACGACGAGATGTCCGTCCTCGAGCATCATATTTCCGATGTGGTAGTCTCCGTGCTGAAAGGTCTGCGGACGTCCCGCGAGCAGACCGCGGTTTTGCTCGATATACCGCAGGAAGCTCTCCACGCCCTCGACCTTGACGGGACAGGCGTTGTAGGCCTCAATCTTTCGGTCCATTTTACGGTTAAAGCGCGCCGCCCAGTCCTCCGTGCCCGCCGGCGCGGGGATGGAGTGTATCAGGCGGGCGTACCGCCCCGCGTCTAGGCCGAGCGCGTACTGCTCCGCCTCGGGAAGCATCGGTACGACCTCCTCCGCGTCCGCGCCGTCCACCCAGCGGTAGAGGATGTACACGCCGTCCGGGCGTTCCTCCCGCTCGACCGGCTCGCTTATCGGAACGCCGAGCGCCGCCGTCTCCCTCTCGAACCGGGTGAGCTCCGGACGTCCCGCCGCCTTCTCGGGCGGCATGACGCGCAGCAGGAACGCGCGTCCCTCCGCGTCGGTCACGCGGTACTTCCTGTCCCCCGACCAGCCCTTCTCCACCGGCTCACAGCTCACAAATTCGCGCATTTTGTTATCTGTCCTCCGAGCGGGCGGCAGCCTCGACAAACGTGCGGAATATCATCCTGCTGTGCTCGTCGCTCTTGTGCGAAAACTCCGGGTGCCACTGCACCGCCCATACGAACTTCTCCGAGGGCATATATACAGCCTCGACAAGGCCGTCCTCCGACCGCGCCATCGCCTCGAGCGCGGGCGCGAGGCGCTTCACACCCTGATGGTGGCAACTGTTCACGCCTATCTCCGTCTTTCCGAGGACCGCCGCGAGCGGCGACCCCTCCGCGACTTTAACCGTGTGCTCCGCGCGGTCGTAGGGCGGCTCCATGTGGTGCGACACTCCGCCCGCGAGCTCGGTCGGCAGGTCCTGATAGAGCGTTCCGCCGAGGCGGACGTTGAGGAGCTGTATCCCTCGGCATATCCCGAGCATCGGACGGCCGAGCCGCAGCGCCGTCTCAACTAAGCGCGGCTCCATCGCGTCGCGCGCGGGGCAGACCTCGCCGCAGGTCTCCTTTGCCGGCTCGCCGTAGAGCTCGGGGGACACGTCCTGCCCGCCCGTGAGGAGCACGCCGTCCACCGACAGCACGAGCCGTTCGAGCGCTTCCCTGTCGGCGGTCATGGGAAGCATCAGCGGTATCCCTCCCGACTCCTCTATGCCATCGAAGTATCCCGGCAGCATCCAGTATGAGTCCTTCTCCCTGTCGTACAGCGGTACGACGCCGATAAGCGGCCTTCCGTGCATCAGATCACCCCTTGAATATTAAATAAGCGGCGCCCTCGAAAAAACGAGAACGCCGTTGCTCCCAATAGACGATATATGATTTAAGGATCAAAGCTTCTTTTCAAACACATAGCGCTGGGGCGTCATTCCCATGGCCCGGTACATGGCGACAGCCCCCTTGTTGAAATCCCATGTGTGCAGCTCCAGACGAACGGCTCCCTGCTCCTTTGCCCATGTCTCCACCTCGCTGGAGAGCTTTGCCGCGATCCCTCTGCGACGATAGGCGGGCAAAACATAGATGTCATCCAGACAAACGGTCCTCAGACCCTTGACCATACCGCTTTCTTCCCAAAGTGTTGCCCTGACAATGCCTGCGAGCCGATCATCCTCAAAGGCACCCAGCTGAAGCACGGCGGGGCTGGCCAAATTCTCAAGAAAAGCCTCCTTGGGATAGGATTCCTCCTTTTCCCGGTGTACAAAAAAGTCCGGCCGCGCCTGCGCATGAAGCTCATTCACAGCCGCATATTGTTCAAGGACTTGTTCATAATCGGATCCTGTCAGTTTTCTTATCTCCATGTATTAGGCTCTTTTCATTAAATAAATACAGATTTGCCGAACTGTCAGATCTTTCTGAAAGCACAGCACATATTGCAAAGCGCCGCAGGCGCTTTCCGCGCCTGTTCGCGCGGTTGATGTTGCCGCAGGCAACATCGCGCAGGGGCGATTCATTCGCCCCGAGCATTTTAATTGGAAGGGGCCCCAAACGTTCCGTAGGAACGTTTGGGGAACCCAAAACAAATGCCACGACAAAGTCGTGGCATTTGTTTTGGTCGAGGCGACAGGATTCGAACCTGCGGCCTCTGCGTCCCGAACGCAGCGCTCTACCAAACTGAGCCACGCCTCGACATCAACGATAGGAATTATATCAAAGGGCAGAACAAAAATCAAGGGCTTTTCGCAAAAAATTTTTACGGGCGTCGGATACTCCTTGCAAACTCCCTTTATTTGATGTATCCTTAACCTGTCGGAACCATGTTCCGAGCATAAACACTACCCGGAGAGAACCCTATGATATTACTTCGCACCGCAAGTGAGAGCGACTGCCGCGATATTCTCGACATCTACGCGCCGTACATAACCGACACCCCCGTCACCTTCGAGACCGAGGTCCCGTCCCATGCTGAATTTCTAGAGAGGATGCTCGGGATACTCCGCTTCTTCCCCTACCTCATAGCGGAGGAGAACGGAGAGACGGTCGGCTACGCCTACGCGCACTTCCAGCACGAGCGCGCGGCGTACCGATGGAACGCTGAACTCTCGGTGTATTTAAAGCGCGGCTGTGAGCGGCGCGGCATCGGAAGCGCGCTCTACCGCGCGCTCATGGAGCTGCTGCGGCTGCAGGGCTTCATCCGCGTCTTCGGAGTGATAACCATACCGAACGACCCGAGCGTCGCGCTGCACGAGCGCTTCGGCTTCCGCCGCGCGGCGCTCTATCCCTCGATGGGCTACAAGTTCGGGGGGTGGCACGACGTCGCGTGGTACGAAAAGCTGCTCACGCCCATACCCGCCGAGCCCGCCGAGATAGTTCCCTTCGCAGCGCTCGACCCCGCGCTCGTCCGCCGAGTCCTCGACGGCGAGGCCGCCGTATAGACATCGGCGCGCATCCGTGATAAAATAAGAAAAACCATCGTCCCGAAACAGGAAAAAGGAGAGATACCGCTATGGAAAACATTCTCAAGCTGCTTGAGCGCGACGCGCGCCTCACGAATTCGCAGCTCGCCGCCATGCTCGGCACCGACGAGGAGTCGGTCTCAAGTGAGATAAAGCGCCTCGAAAACGACCACGTCATACTCGGCTACAAGACCGTCATAGACTGGGAAAAGACCGACAAGGAGGTCGTCACCGCAATCATCGAGGTGCGCGTCACCCCGCAGCGCGGCGAGGGCTTCGAGAAGGTCGCGGAGCGGATATTTCAGTTCGAGGAGGTAGAAAGTCTCTACCTCATGAGCGGCGGCTTCGACCTCGCCGTGTTCATAGTGGGACGCACCATGCGCGAGGTCGCGCTGTTTGTCGCGACGAAGCTCGCGCCGGTCGAGGGCGTGGCGAGCACCGCAACACATTTCATACTGAAGAAATATAAGGAGAGCGGCGTCTTCTTCGAGACCGAGCCGGAGGAGCAGGAGCGCGGCTACCTGCTGTAAGGAGAGAGTATGGACTACGAAAAGCTTCTCAGCCGGACGGCGGCGGACATTCCTCCCTCCGGCATACGCAAATTCTTCGACTATCTCGAGACCATGCCGGACGCCATCTCCCTCGGCGTCGGCGAGCCGGACTACCAAACCCCGTGGCACATCCGCGAGGCGGGTATCTACTCGCTGACAAAGGGCTTTACGAAGTACACCGGCAACGCCGGCCTCACCGAGCTGCGCCGCGAGATATGCCGCTACCTCGCGCGGCGCTTCTCGCTCGACGGCTACGACTGGAAGAGCGAGACTATAGTCACCGTCGGCGGCAGCGAGGCTATCGACCTCGCGCTCCGCGCCCTCATAAACCCCGGCGACGAGGTGATAGTCCCCGAGCCGAGCTTTGTCTGCTACTCGCCGATAACCCGCCTCGCGGGCGGCGTTCCCGTCACAGTCGCGACAAAGGCGGAGAACCGCTTCAAGCTTACGGCGGACGAGCTCCGCGCGGCGATAACGCCGCGCACGAAAGCGCTCGTTCTCCCCTTCCCGAACAATCCGACCGGCGCGATAATGGAGCGCGGCGACCTCGAGGCGATAGCCGAGGTCCTGCGCGGCACCGGCATCTTCGTCATATCCGACGAGATCTACGCCGAGCTCACCTACGGCAAGAGGCACGTCTCTATAGCCTCGCTCGAGGGTATGCGCGAGCGCACCGTCGTGATAGGCGGTTTCTCGAAGGCGTACTCCATGACCGGGTGGCGGCTCGGCTACGCCGTGGGTCCCGCGCCTCTCATCAAGGTGATGACGAAAATACACCAGTACGCCATCATGTGCGCCCCGACGACGAGCCAGTACGCCGCGATAGAGGCCATGCGCGCGGGCGATGAGGACATCGAGGCCATGCGCGAGGACTACGGCTACCGCCGCCGCTACATACTCAAGCGGTTCCGCGACCTCGGGCTCGACTGCTTCGAGGCGGAGGGCGCGTTCTACGTCTTCCCATGCATACGCTCCACCGGCCTCTCAAGCGAGGAATTTGCCGAGAAGCTTCTTATGGCGGAGCACGTAGCGGTCGTTCCGGGGAACGCCTTCGGCACTAGCGGCGAGGGCTTCATACGCTGCTGCTACGCCGCGAGCATAAAGAATATAGACGAGGCGCTTGACCGTATAGGCCGCTTCCTTGATACTCTTGAGAAAGGCCGATGACGATGGATAATCGCGTTTTCCTCGCCGGATGCGGCGAGTATACCGAGGAGCAGGTCTTCCCCGCCGTCCACCGAGTGCTCGAAGGCTTCGGCGGCGCGGAAGCCTTCGGAGTTGCGGGAAAGAAGGTCCTCATCAAGGCAAACCTTCTCTCCGCGCACAAGCCGGAGGAGGCCGTCACCACTCACCCGCTCGTCATCGAGGCGCTCTGCCGCGAATTTATCGCGGCGGGCGCGGATGTGACTATAGCGGACAGTCCCGGCGGGCCGTTCAACGAAACTCTGCTCCGCCGCTGCTACCGCACGACCGGCATGGAAGAGGCGGCGCGGAAGTCCGGCGCGAAGCTGAACTTTGACACCTCCCACCGCAAGGTCGAGTGCGGCGGCGAATACTGCCGCTCCTTTGAGCTGCTTGATGCCGTCCTCGACGCGGACCTCGTCGTCTCCGCGGCAAAGCTCAAGACCCACGGGCTTGCCTACTACACCGGCGCTGTGAAGAACCTCTACGGCTGTATACCCGGCCTCGACAAGGCGGCCATGCACGCCGCCTACTCGGATAAGCGGGTATTCAACCGCGTGCTCGTCGATCTCTGCGAGCTTGTGAAGCCGGGCTTCTCGCTTGTAGACGGCGTCATCGGCATGGAGGGACCGGGTCCCTCCGGCGGAACGCCGAAGTTTGCGGGCGTGATAGGCGGCGCGGTAAATCCCTACGCGCTCGACCTCGCGATGTGCGGCGTGGCGATGCTCCCCGCAAGCCTTGTCCCGGTGCTCGGAGAGGCGGCGGCGCGCGGGCTCGCGCCCGCGGACGAGCGGGAGCTCGAGTACATCGGCGAAGCGCCCGACGCCTACCGCACCGAGTTCAAACCGGCGACCGGCTCGCACCGTTCGCGCGGCAGTATGGGCTTCTTCGCGTCCTTCGTCCTCCCGCGCGGACTGCGCGAGGCGATACGCGACCGACGGAGCCCCTACCCCGTCATACGGCAGAACTGCGTCGGGTGCGGACGCTGCGCCGAGATATGTCCGCGCGGCGCGATAGCCGTCACGGACGGCCGCGCGAAGGTGCGTTACGACGAGTGCATCCGCTGCTACTGCTGCCACGAGATGTGCCCCGCGCGGGCGATAGAGCTGAAACGGGGCAGGCCGCATGATTAGTCTCGAAGCAAACGCCAAGATAAATCTCACGCTCGACGTCGTCGGGCTGCGTCCTGACGGCTACCACGAGCTCTCCACCGTCATGCACGAGATACCTCTTGCGGACACCGTCACCCTCTCGTTTGAGGGCGAGGGTGTCCGCTGTACGACTGACCTGCCGTACATCAAGAGCGGCACGAACCTCGCTCTCCGCGCCGCGAACGCCTTCTACGGGCGCACCGGCATAAGCGAGGGACTCTCCATCCGAATAAAGAAGCGCATCCCGGTCGGCGCGGGTCTCGGCGGCGGCAGTTCGGACGCCGCCGCCGTCCTCCGCTTTCTCAACGAGCGCCACGGGAACCCGCTCCGCGCGGACGAGCTTATGGGCCTCGGCGCGGAGCTCGGCGCGGACGTGCCGTTCTGCATCGCGGGCGGGTGCGCCCTCTGCGAGGGCATCGGCGAGAAGATGACCCCGCTGAAGCGGCTCCCGCACTGCACCGCCGTCGTAGCAAAGCCGCAGGCGAGCCTCTCCACGCGGGAGATGTTCCGGCGCATAGACCGTTGGCCGCGCCGCCGCGAGCGTCCCGACACGCGGGGCTTTCTCACGGCGCTCGAGGCGGGCGACCTCGACGCGCTCGCAAAGAGAATGTACAACTCCATGGAGCCCGCCGCCGCCTCGCTCGCGGGCGAGATAGCCGAGATAAAGACCTCCCTGCTCCGCCTCGGCGCGCTCGGCGCGTGCATGAGCGGCAGCGGCTCCTCGGTGGCGGCGCTTTTCGACACGCATGAAGCCGCGCAGTCCGCGGCGGACGCCCTTGCCGGACGGGACAGGGAGATATTCGTCCTCGACCTCTGATTTTTCCGAAACCGTGTATGTTTCCCCGAAACCGTGTCAATATTCATTGTATACACGTTTTCGGAGGTGCATACAATGAAAAACTTCCTGCTCCGCTCTGTGGCGGCAATACTTATCGCCTGCACGCTGTCGCTCGTGACGGTCTCCGCCGAGCAGCATACCCTCGCTTCAAAGCTTGTCCGGCTGCACGTCATCGCAAACTCCTCCTCGGAGGAGGATCAGGCTCTGAAGCTCCGCGTTCGGGACGCGGTTCTCGAAGCGGCCTCCGGCCTCACGGAGGACTCGCTTCCCGCGTCGCTCCCTTGTCTCCGCCTCGCGGCGGAGCGCGCCGTGCGGGAGTCGGGCGCGGCGTACCCCGTTACGGTGAAGCTCGGCCCCGAGGAATACGGCACGCGCGAATACGATACCTTCTCGCTCCCCGCCGGAGAGTACCTGTCTCTCCGCGTGGAGATAGGCGCGGCGGAAGGACGGAACTGGTGGTGCGTGCTCTTTCCCCCGCTCTGCTTTGCCTCGAGCGAGGAGTTTGAGGAGGAAGCCGCCTCCGCAGGACTCACCGAGGCCGACCTCGAGCTCGTCCGGGGGAGCGGTCAAGATATACAAATACGCTTCCGAATTCTGGAGCTGATTCAGAAGCTTGCACATTTATTTCACGATTGACCCTTAATTGCGTCAAAATTCCGTTTTTCGGTCACGTCAAGGGCTCCTTTAGAATTTTTCGTTTTTTTTGCACATTTCTACTTGATAATTTTCGCGGTTTCTGCTAAAATATAAACAAATATTAAGGCGCGTCTTTCCGACGCTCGGAGCCTTCACCTCCGAACAGACGAACCGCGCGGGTCGGTTCTTTAAACCCGCCCGGACGGCGTGTCCAAAATTATTTTAAAGTGAGGGTTATTAGGTATGGTAGAAATTCTCTATATGTTCAGCAGTTTTAGCCCTGCGGTTTTTACCGTTGTCGCTATACTCTGTCTGGCCGTCGGCGTCATAGGCTATCGCTTCGATAAGCCCTGTGTCGTCGTCGTTTCGCTGCTGCTTGGCTTCGGCATCGGATACTTTGTCAGCATGGCGGCGTGGGATGAAGGCATCGGTACTCTTTACCTCGGTTCCTGTATCGGCCTTATCTCGCTGCTCGTCTCCATCAAGGTCCTGCCCGTCAAGCGCTTCTTCCTCGGCGGCGTAAGCGTGTTCCTTGCCGTGGCAGTTGCCTGCGTTGTTATCATCAACGCCGTCACCGGCACCGACGTTACTTACAGCTTCCAGTCCCTGTCCTCCGGCTCCTATCAGGATGTCCAGGCTCCCGGCCGCAATAACGACATCAAGGTTGCTTTCGCCGAGGTCGCCAACATGGACAAGGATGACGTCAAGGCCACCATCAGCGAAGACAAGATGACCGTTAAGATCCACATGCCCGCGAGCAACCTCGCCCAGCTCACCGAATACGGCGAACAGCTCGCCGCTCATGGGACGTTTGCCGGCATCGATCAGCTCACCGTTGAGAGCTACTCCAGCGCGTGGACTCCTTCGCTGATAATCGCGGCGGTCTTTGGCGTTGCGTGCGGCGTTCTCACGATGTTCAAGCCGAAGATCATGCAGATAATCGGCACCAGCGTCTTTGCCGGCGTCTGCGGTTCCGCCTTCGCCTACCTCGGCCTCGGCGAGCTCGGCTTCATCCTCACCGGCCCGATTTTCTGCGCCGGCGGCATCGCTCTCCAGCGCTTCATCAACCGCAACAGGGATACCGACGTCAAGATCTCCGAGGACTACCGTTCGGAGCTCGTCGCAGACACCCCTGTCTGAGTGTGAGGCACACAACAAAACCAACAAGACCAACAAGATCTTCAAACCCTCAAATACCCTGCGGCTTTGCCGCAGGGTATTTTTTACTGTCGTGAGAAACAGTTCGCGGGCATTGCCCGCGAACTGTTTCTCACGAACCGCCGGACAGAGCGGAGCTCTGCCGGCGGCGGCGCCGTTCTTCGCTCCTCGCGGGCCTTGCCCGCGCGAAGCGCGAACGGCGAGAGGTGTAAATTTCGCCGTACACGCCGCCGAAATTTACCGATTATAATTTATTTCGCGACTAGCGGCGCGAAACTCTGCGAGGCTTTGCCGGGACGTCGGCGCGGAGCGCCGAGGTCTGATGCGCCCGGTAGAAAATACCGGTGCGTAATAAGTTGAGGGGCGCATTCTCTGCGAGGCTTTGCTGTGATTTTTCCCGCTCGGCTTGAAAGCGGCGGTGTCCCATGATATAATATATTTGTTTTAAATCCGTTTTGCTCCCGCCCTGCGGGCGGAACCGTAAAACATATCGATTTTATAGATTACGCCCCGCGGTTGGGGAGTTTATATTCCTCAAAGGAGGATTTTCAATGCTGAAGCTGTTCTTTGCGCCTCCTTCCGCCGACCTGTTCGGCGCGGCGGTCAAAGCCTCCGCGCGCGAGGGCGAACGCCTTTTCATCGTAGTCCCCCGCCACTACTCCCACGAGTGCGAACGGCGGCTGTGCGGTCTTCTCGGAGACGGCGCTTCCCGGTACTGCGAAGTGCTGTCGCTCAACCGGCTCCGGTCGCGCGCCGCCACGGAGTGCGGCGGCAGTGCGGAGCGTTTTGCGGACGATGCCGGGCGGCTCCTGCTCACCTACACCGCGGCGCAGCGCGTCGCCGCGAATTTGCGTGTCTACGGCGGAGAAGTGCGCAAGCCGCGCTTTCTTGCGGAGGTCATGCGGGTGATCGACGAGTTCCGCACCTTCCGCGTCCCGTTCGACACCCTCCTTACCGCCTCCGCGAAGGCCGAGAGGCGCCTCGGCGACCGACTTTACGACCTCGCCCTTATTGGCGGAGCTTACGAGGCGGAGCTTGTCCGCTGTGACTCGCGCACGTCCGAGACCGAGGCTCTCCGCGAGCTTCTTGGGCTCACCGGCTGGGCCGAGGACAAACGCTTTCTGTTTTACGGATACACGGAGTTCAACGCGGAGGAGCTCGAACTTCTGCGCATACTCTGCCGCTCCCGCGAGCTGGCGGTGGCGCTCGGCTGTGACCGGCGCAGGATAAGCCCCGATCTCGGCGAGCTGGATCCGCTCTACACCTACGCCCGCACCGAAGCGCGCCTCCGCCGCCTTGCCGAAAGCGAGGGCGTTCACGTCGATACCGTAGACGTCCCGTCGGACGACGGCGCCCGCCCGGACGCGCTCCGCTTTGTGGAAAGCGAATTCATGCGCTCCGGCGAGGCGGAGTTCCACGGCGACGGCTCCGCGGTGACCTTTGCCTCCGAGAGCTCGGTCTGGGACGAGTGCGAACGCGCGGCGGCGGAGATACTCACCGGCGTCCGTGAGAGGGGACTGAGCTTCCGCGACTATGCCGTCGCGATACCTCAGGACGACGAGTACGGAGCCGCCGTTGAGGCGGTATTCGGCGCGTGGGGCATACCGTTCTTCCTCGACCGAAAGACGAGCGCGCTCTCCGCCCCGATACTATCGGCGCTCTCCGCGGTGCTCGACATACTTCGCGACGGCTTTTCCCGCGAGTATGTGCTTCGCTATCTGAAGAGTGGTCTCTCGCCCGTCGGCTTCGAGCAGTGCTGTGAGCTTGAGAACTACATATACATCTGGCGCATAAACGGCGAGATGTGGCGGAAGGAGTGGGACGGCAGTCCGCGCGGCTTTTCATTCGACCCCTCAGATCCGGGTGACTCGGCGGCGCTCAAGCGGCTCAACGACTCCCGCCGTACCATTACGGAGCCGTTTGACGGCTTCCGCAAAAAGATACGCCCCGGAGAGACATACAGCGCGGACGAGCATCTGAAAGCGTTCTACTCCCTCCTCGAGGAGCTCGGTACGGAGAAGCGCATCGCGGTCGCCGCAAAGAGCTATGCCGAGGCGGGCGACCTCCGCACCGCAAACGAATACAGTCAGCTCTGGTCGAAGGTGTGCGGTCTCATAGACGAGTTCTCCGAGCTCGCCGGAGGCGAGCCGATGAAGTTTGACGAGTTCTCCCGCCTGTTTGAGATGCTTCTCGAGGGAGTTCAGGTCGGCACGATACCCCCGTCGCTTGACGAGACGGCCGTCGGCGAGCCGGGACGTCTGCGCCACCGCCGGCCGAAGGCACTTATACTGCTCGGAGCTTCCGGCGGAAATTTCCCGCCGGAGCAGGAAAGCGGAAGTCTCTTAGACGAACGCGACCGCGAAGCGCTCGAAGAGCTCGGCATAAAGATAGAGCCGCCCGCAAGGCGGCTCGGATGGCGCTCGCTCGACGCGGCGTTTGCCGTCCTCACCCTCCCCTCCGAGGAACTGCACATATCCTGGGCGCCCTCCGGCGAGGGCGGAGCGGCGGCGCCGAGTCCGCTAGTGAAGCGTCTCTGCGGAGCACTGCGTGCGGAGATACTTCCCCCGTCCGACGAGAAGCGGCTGCTCCATGCCGTCCGCTCCGCGCTCGAGCTTGCCGTGCGCGCATCCGGCGGCTCCGGAGACACCACTGCGCGCGCGGCGCTGGAGAGCTTCAGGCGGAGCGGCGTATATTCCAGGGAGATAGACGTTGCGCGCGAGGCGGCGGAGGGCCGCCGCGGTTTCCTCTCCGAGGAAGCTGCGCACGCGCTCTACGGCGAGCGCGCCGGTCTCACGGCGTCGCGCAGCGACCTCTTCCGCGAGTGCGCGTTCAGATACTTCATGAACTACGGGCTCAGAGCAAGCGAGCGGCGCATGGCGGAGCTGGACGCGCTCGAAAGCGGCACGCTTATCCACGCGGTCCTCGAGAACACAGTCCGCCGCGTGAGCGCGGAGGGTCTGCTCGACGGAGAAATAGACGACGGCGTAAAGCTCGCGGCAAGGTCCATAGCGGTGGAAGAGCTGCGCCTGTATCGCGATACGCGCCTCGGCACGGCGGCCGCCTCCGGCGCGCGGACAAAGCACCTCTTCCGACGCATCGAGGGCTCGCTCATGCGCGTGGTAGACAGCATCATGGACGAATTTGCGCGGAGCCGCTTCCGCCCCGCGGGCTTCGAGATTGGATTCGGGACCGAGAACTCGCCGCTCGCCGCAGTGAATGCCGGCGAGCACGGACAGCTCACCGGCGTTATCGACCGTGTGGACATCTGGCGCGACCCGGAGACCGGCGTCCCCTACTTCCGCGTGATAGACTACAAGAGCGGCAAGAAGCAGTTCGACTATACCGACATCTACCACGGCGTTTCGCTGCAGCTTCCGATCTATCTGCACGCTCTCCGCTCGTTTGCGGAGTCGCGCGGAGAAGACGCGGAGGAAGCGGGCGCGTTCTACTCCTCCGCCACAGAGCCGTTCTACGCCGGCGGACGCGGCGAGAGCGGCGACGACATCCGCGCCGGGCTCGAACGTGAAGAACGCAGGAGCGGCATCTATCTCAGCGACCCGAAGGTGGAAGAAGCGCTCGAAGACAGCACGGAGCGCCGCTTCCTTCCGACGGAGGGACAGTACCGGCTCACAAAGAAGCAGTTCGACCTGCTTGAGAAGTATGTAAACGCCGCCCTCGAGGAGACGGCGGAAAGCATCCTTCACGGCGACATAGCGGCGTACCCGGCGGTGCGCGGAAGCTACAGCGCGTGCGACCGGTGTCCATACCGCACCGCCTGCCGCTTCGACCCGAGCACGGAACATGACATCGAAAACGTCCTCGGTTCGGTCTCGGCGGAGAAATTCTGGGACGCTCTGAAGCCGTTGGACGCCGCGGCCGAACCGGCCGCCGAGGAAACCGAAGAAGAAAAGGAGGCGGAGCAGCGTGAACAGTCTGACTGACGAACAGCTTGCCGCGGCCGGGTTCCGGCGGCAGAAGCTCCTCGTGAGCGCGGCGGCGGGCTCGGGCAAGACCCGTCTGCTCGTCTCGAGAGTTATAGGCAGGATAGAGCGCGAACGGCTCGACCTCGAGGACTTTCTCATCATAACCTTCACGCGCGCCGCCGCCGCGGAACTGCGGGACAGGTTCGGCGCGGAGCTCGGCGCCCGCGCCGCCGAGACCGGCGACCGCCACCTTCTGCGGCAGGTCGCCGCCTCGAGACAGAACATCACCACGATAGACTCGCTCTGTCAGGCGATCGTCCGTGAAAATCCCCATCTCTCCGACCTCGCGGGCTTCCGCATAGCGTCGGAGGGCGAGCTTGAGCAGATGCGTGCGGACGCGCTCGCGTCCGCGCTCGAGCGGATATACTCCTCGGCGGACAGCGACGGCGACGTCGCCGCCATGTGCGAAGCGCTCGGCTACGGCCGCGCCGACCGCAAGATCTCGGACGCCGTGACCGCGCTGTACGACAGCATGCGCGCCCATCCCTTCCCGGAGCAGTGGGCGGAGCGGATGATCGCCGAGTACGATAAGGCGGACTTTGCCGATACGGGCTTCGGCACGGAGCTCTCCGAGTCGGCGGAGCGCCTGCTGCTCGGCGGAGCGGACATACTTTCCCGCGCCGTCGGCGCGGCGTCGGGGAACGAAAAGCTGCAAAAGGCATACGTTCCCGCGCTCGAAAGCGACCTCGCCTGCGCGCGCGCCGCGCTCTCAGCGCTTGAAAGGCACGACCTCGCCGAAGCCGCGTCCCGCCTCTCCCTGCCGGACGCGCGGCTCGGGAGCGTGCGCGGCGACGACCCCGCAAAGGACAGGATAAAGTCGATGCGCGAGGTGTGGAAAAGCATGAAAAAGCGCGCGGGCGGCCTCCTCGCCGGCGCGGACGAGTGCTCCGAGGAGCTTCGGCTCCTGTCCCCCGCCGTGCGCGGACTGTTCAAGGCCGCGGCGATATTCGGCGAGGAGTTTGGAGAGGTGAAGCGCCTCCGCCGCTCCGCCGAGTTTGACGACTTCTCGCATGAGGCCGTGCGGCTCCTCGCCACCCCCCTTCCGAACGGCGACTTCGAGCCGAGCGAGACGGCGCGCACCGTCGGCGCGCGCTTCCGCGAGGTGCTTGTAGACGAGTTCCAGGACACGAACGAGATACAGTCATTCCTCTGCCGTCTGCTCACCGCCGGAGAGGGACAGACACTCTTTATGGTGGGCGACGTCAAGCAGTCGATCTACCGCTTCCGGCTCGCGCGGCCGGAGATATTCCTTTCGCTCTACAAAGAATATCCCCCGATAGACGCCGGCGCGCCGGAGGCGCGGCAGAGCCTCACCCGCAACTTCCGCTCCCGCGCGGAGGTATTGGATGTGACGAACTACTTCTTCCGCCGGCTGATGGACGGCGGCTCCTCCGAGATACTTTACGACAAGGAACAGCGTCTTGTCCCCGCGCGCCCCGACGCGCCGGACGCCGCATACGAAACCGAGCTGTGTATCGTCGGCGCGGACGAGGAATCAGCCTCGAGCGCCGACGCGCAGTCCGCGGAGGCGGCATACGTCGCCTCGCGGGCAAAGGAGATGCTTGACGGCGGCCTGCTCATCCCGGACGGAAACGGCGGGGTGCGCGCGCCGCGCCCCGAGGACATAGCGGTGCTTCTCCGCGCCGCGGGAGGGCGCGGCTGGATGTACCGTCAGGCGTTTGAAAACCTCGGGATACCCTGCGGCTCCGCCGGAGAGAGCGACGTCAGCGCGGAGCTGCTCGCGCTCCTCTCGATACTCACCGCCGTGGACAACCCGTATCTCGACGTCCCGCTCGTCGGGGCGATGCTCTCCCCCGTCTTCGGCTTCACGCCGGACGAGGTCGCGTTCATCCGCGCGTCGAGCAGCAAGAAGATACCCGTCTACGAGTCGGTAAAGGCTGCGGCGGACGCCGGAAACGTCCGCGCGCAGGAGTTTATGTCGCGGCTCGAGACCTTCCGCCGCGAGTCGGGCAAGACCTCGCCCGACCGCTTCCTGCTCTATCTCTACGCGGAGACCGGCATAGTCGGGATATACTCCGCCCTCACCGGCGGCGCGGCGCGGCGGGAGCGTCTCAACCGCGTATACATGAAGGCGCGCTCCTACGCCGCCTCGGCAAACGGCGGTCTCCACGGCTTTGTGATGTACCTCGAGAGCGCGATAGAGCGCGGCGAGATAGTCTCCGGCGGAGGCGACAACGGCGTGCGGATAACGTCGGTGCACAAGTCGAAGGGGCTGGAGTTCCCCATCGTCTTCTACTCCGCCCTCACCACCAAATTCAACTTTACGGACACGCGCGGCGACCTGCTCTGCCACCCCGACCTCGGCGTCGGCCTCCGGATATACGACCGCAGCACGAGATATGTCTACCCCTCCGGCGCATTCGCCGCCATATCCGAGCGGATGCGCCGCGAGACGCTTGCGGAGGAGCTGCGCATACTCTATGTCGCGATGACCCGCGCAAAGGAGAAGCTCATCCTCACCTGCGCCTACTCAAATCCGAAGGCCAAGGTCAAAAAGATGCTCTCGACGGGCTTCCTCGGCGAACTCACGTTCGTCACGGCGCAGAGTCCCGCCGACTGGCTCATCCCGCTCGCGGCGGAGCATCCCGACGGCTTCGAGCTGCGTGCCCTGTCCGGCTCGGAGGAAATCGACCCGGACGCCGAGGGACACATCGCCGTCCGCTTTGTCAATGTGCCCCGGAAGGACGGCAGCGCCGGCGGAGCCTCCGAAACAAGCGGAGAGGACGAAGCGCCGGACGAAGCTCTGGTTGAAGAAATATCGCGCCGCCTCGAGTACCGCTATCCCGGCGAAGTTCTCCGCGAGATACCCTCCAAGCTCACCGCGACGCAGCTCAAGGGACTTCGCGGCTACGATGAGGAGTACGAAGCACCGGCGGCGTCCGACGCCGCCGAAGAACCCGCGGAGGACGGCGCGGCAAAATATATCTTCCGCCCCGCGCGGCCGCGCCTGATAAGCGGCGACACCGGCCTTTCCCCCGCCGAGCGCGGCACCGCTCTGCACACGGTCATGCAGTTCGTGCGGCTCGAGGAGCTTGCAACGACCGACGGCGCGCTCCGCGAGATAGACCGACTCGAGCACGAGAGGTTTGTCACCCCCGAGCAGGCGAAGGCCGTCCGGGGCGAGGCGTTCCGCCTCTGCGCGTTTGCAACGAGTCCGCTCGGACAGCGGGCACTTTCGAGCGGGACGCTGCGGCGCGAGTTCAAGTTTTCCGTCCTCGACGACGCGGCACGCTACTTCCCCACGGCTCCCGACGGCGAGCAGGTGCTGCTCCAGGGCGTGTGCGACCTGTTCTTTGAGGAGAACGGCGGCATCACGGTCGTGGACTTCAAGAGCGACCGCATAAGCGCCGGCGAAGCCTCGGAGCGCGCGAGAAGCTATGCTCCGCAGCTCGACGCCTACGCGCGGGCGCTCGCGCGCATCTTCGGACTGCCCGTTCTGCGGAGGGTGATATGGTTCTTCTCTCTCGGGCACGAGGTGGAGGTTCCCGCGCTCTAGTCCGTGTCCGCGCCGCAAAACGGGTTCTCACACGCGGGTTTTCGCAAAAAATTTCTTCAAAGCCCTTGCATATTTACATCCGACCTGCTATAATACCATTTGTGACTTCGTGATGAAAGAGGTGAAAGAGATGAAACAGGGTATACATCCGAACTATGAGAAGACTACGATCACCTGCGCATGCGGCAACGTGATCGAGACCTGCTCCACCAAGAAGGACATCCGCGTTGAAGTCTGCTCCAGCTGCCATCCCTTCTTCACCGGAAGGCAGAAGCTGGTGGATACCGGCGGGCGCGTCGATCGCTTCAACAAGAAGTTCGGTCTCGGCGGCGCAAAGAAATAAGCGTCAGAGCGATTGCGGGCGGTTTTACCGCCCGCTTTTGGTTGCGGAAATATCTCCTCGGGTCGATAGGGCCGGCGGCGGAGCCGCCCTCTTTTGCTGTTCGGAGATATTTGTTTCATATATCAACAAAAAGCGCCGCCGCTTTCCCCCGGAAAACCGTGATTTTTAGCGTAGCATTTTCCGGCGTCCGGTGCTAGAATTACAGTGTATTGCAAGAATTGCCCGGCTTGTCGAAAAGCCCCGGCGGGAAAACCGCGGCGGCTTTTTGACAAGCCACAAACGGGAGGCTGTCACAGTGGACAGAGACGAAATAATCCGCCGCATCGTCGAGGCGGATACGGAGGCGCAGTCGGCGCCCTCGGCGTCGCGGCAGAAGCTCGACGGGCTCGACGAGGAGCTGAAGCTCGAGCGCGAGGCCATGCGCAAGGCGTTTTACGCGCGTGCGGAGCGGCGCATCGACAAGGTCCGCGAGACCGAAAACGAGTACGCCGACATGCAGATAACGCGCATAGATCAGGAGCTCAAGAGAAAGATCGAGGACTTCGACCGCGAGGCGGAGCAGAAGCGCGAGCGTTGGGCGGACTATCTGTTCCGCACGGCCACCGCCCTGCCGGACGACGCGAAATGATACGCCAAACCATGAAGTACGGCGGAGCGGCGGCGAAGGTCCGCTCCATGTACGGACGGCGCCTCCGTCCCGAGGACTACTCCGCGCTGCTCGGTATGCACAGCGTCCGTGAGGCGGCGGAGTACCTGCGCGGCTTTCGGAGCTATACCGACGTACTGCGCGGCGTGGACGTCGCCGCGCTCGGGCGCGCCGATCTCGAACACGTTCTCAGCGGCGCGCTCAATCAGGAGTTCATCAGGATATACCGCTTTATGAGCAAGGAGGATCATCCCCTGCTCGGACGGCTCATCGAGCGCGCCGAGATAGACGAGATACTGTCCTTTCTCCGCGCGTGGGACCCGGCGCTCGACCACGAGTACGTCTGCCGTATGCCGGACGACTTTCTCAAATACTCCTCCATCGACTTCAAGAAGCTCGAGCACGTGACCGACTTCGAGCAGTTCTGGAGCGAGCTTGAGCATTCGAAATACTATCTCCCGCTTGCAAACCTCCCCCGCGACCGGGGCGCAAGCCCGGAGTATCCGCTCGCGAAGTCCGTCATGGACGCGAAGTACTACACCGACCTCTTTACGCTCATCGACAAGCGCTACTCCGGCGACGTCGCGTTGAAGCTCAAGGAGGGCTACGGAGCGGAGGTAGACCTGCTGAACATCGTCTCGGTCCTGCGTATAAAGACCTACTTCCCCACCATGGAGGAAGATATACGCGGATATCTGCTCCCCGTCGGCGGCAGAGAGCGCGAGCGGTTCCTTGACGCGCTCGTCGCGGCTCCCGATGCGGACGCCGCGCTCGCCGTCGTGAAGGCTTCGCCGTACAAGGCTCTCTTCAGCGGCGGCAAGCTGCGCACGATAGACGACTATGCGGAGATGTACCTCTACCGCTTCAACAAAAAGATAATGACCGTGCCGGTACCTTCGGTATATACGCCGCTCGCGTATCTCTACCTGAAGCAGACCGAGGTTCAAAATCTGGTAAAAATCATCGAGTGCATACACTACGGCATGACGCCGGAGGAAGCCGGCGTTATCCTGCCCGGCGCCGCACCCGAAGAAAGGAGATAGGCATGTCTGTCGAAAAGATGAAGCTGCTGCGTATGCGCGGCCCGCTCGAGCGCTTTGACGAGATAGTGTCCGGATGTATACTCGGCCGCGAGTTCCAGCCGGAGAACGCGCTTGACGTCATGCAGAACGTCAGCACGCTCAAACGTATGGATATGCACAACCCGTATACCGACACTCTGCACAGAGCCGCGTCGCTTGCGGACGCCAACGGCATAGCCCTCGGCTACGCGCCCTACTCGGGTCTCGGCGACGACGCGGACGAGGCAAAGGAGTATTTCCGCCGCTTTGAGGAGACCGTCGGGAAGCTCCGCACGGAGCAGGAGGCGCTCGAAAAGGACTCGACGGACGACCGCACCGTCCTCGACCAGCTCCGATACATCAAGGGCATGGGCGATATACGGGACGTGAGCGACTTCTTCCGCCTCGAATACGCCCGCTTCCGGTTCGGGCGGATGCCCCGCAGCGTCTACGACCACTTCTCGCACTTTCTCGACAACGGGCGGGACTTCTACTTCTTCCCCACCTCCGTCGAGCGCGACTACGTCTACGGTGCGTACCTCGTCCCGCGGCGCTACGAGCAGCGGGTGGACGTTCTCTTCGCGTCCTTCCGGTTCGAGAGGATATACATCTCGGACAAGGTACACGGCAATCCGGAGGAGGCCGAGGCGGAGCTCGAGCGCAAACTGAACTCCGAACACACCCGCGCCGCCGAGCTCGAGGAGGAGCGGAAGCGCTTCGTCCGCGAGGAACAGGGCGCGTTCCTTGCCCGTTACAGTCTCCTCCGCCACCACAGCGAGGTCTACGACATGCGCCGGTACGCCGTCACGGCGGACGGCAGCTTCTTCCTCTACGGATGGGTGCCCGCCGCCGAAGCCGAGCGCTTCCGCGCGGACGTGCTGAACTTCCCCTCCACCTACTGTCAGGTCTACGAGCCGGACGTCATGGAGTCGGTCACACCGCCGACGAAGCTGAAAAACCGCAAGGCGTTCAAGCCGTTCGAGCCGTTCATCGAGATGTACGGACGGCCGAGCTACGGCGAGTTCGACCCCACACCGCTCATGACCGTGATATACACTCTGCTCTACGGGATAATGTTCGGCGATGTGGGACAGGGCATCCTGCTCTCGATATGCGGATACCTCATGTGGCGCTTCAAGAAGATGTGGATAGGCCGCGTGCTCGTCTACACCGGCATCGCGGGCTCGCTGATGGGTCTCGCCTACGGGAGCGTGTTCGGCTTTGAGGACATCCTGCCCTTCGGCTTCCACGTCCTCGAGTCGCCCGCGAACACCAACACGGCGCTTCAGTTCGCGGTGTACATCGGCGTCATCATCATAACGCTCGTGATGCTGATAAACATTATCGAGGGCTTCAAGCAGAAGGACTACGCGAAGGCCATCTTCGGCCAGAACGGCATAGCGGGCGTGGTGTTCTTCTACGGGGTGCTTTTCGTGATACTCCCGATGTTCGGGTATCTAGACGTGAGTCTCCCCGGTTGGGCGCTCGCGCTGATGCTCGTGGTGCCGCTGATACTCGTCGTGCTCCGCGAGCCGCTCGGAAAGCTCTGCGCCGGCGACCCGGACTGGAAGCCGGAGAGTATCGGAAACTTCCTGCTCCAGAACGTATTCGAGCTCATCGAAGTCCTTCTCTCCTACGTCACGAACACCGTCAGCTTCATGCGTGTCGGCATCTACGTCATAAGCCACGCGGCCATGATGAACATAGTATTCATGCTCGCCGGCGGCGCCGAGTCGCCGAACATGGTGGTCGTGGTGTTCGGAAACCTCATCGTCATGGCCCTCGAGGGACTGCTTGTCGCAATACAGGTACTGCGTCTCAACTTCTACGAGATGTTCGGCCGGTTCTACGACGGCGGAGGGCGCGAGTTCATCCCGGCGGCCATAGACTTCACCACCGTAGACTGACGGCGTCCCGAAGGGACCTGCAAAACGGAACAACACGGTTATCCGACCGTAAATAATGATTTGGAGGCTAATAAAATGGAATTCCTTACATCTCTTGTGCTCGTAGTGCTGCTTCTCTCCCCGCTCTTTGTCATCTACTACCTCAATAAGAAGGGCAAGAACGTGAAGAAGGGCATGATCGCAAACATCATCTGCTTCTTCGTGCTCGTGATAGGCTTCACTGCGGCGAACATCGGCGGCGTCGCGAGCGCCGCCGAGGCCACTCAGCCCGCCGGCCTCACCATCGGCGACGGCATAGGCCTCATCAGCGCCGCGCTCTCCACCGGTCTCTCCTGCATCGGCGGCGGCATCGCGGTCGCGTCGAGCGCGACGGCGGCCATCGGCGCCATGAGCGAGGATCAGTCCACCTTCGGCAAGAGCCTGATATTCGTCGGCATGGCGGAAGGCGTCGCGCTCTACGGCATGCTCGTCAGCTTCCAGATAATAGCTAAGGTCGGCTGATGCGTTACTTTCTTATCTCAGACAGCCGCGATACGCTCGTCGGCATGCGCCTTGCGGGCATCGAGGGAGTCCTCGCCGAGGGTCGCGATGAAGTCCGCGCCGTGGTGGCGGACGCCACCGGGAGCGGCGACGTCGGCATACTCCTCATCACCGAGAAGTGCGCCTCGCTCTGCCCGGAGCTCATAAACGATCTGCGGCTGCGGCTCACCACGCCGCTCATAGTCGAGATACCCAACCGACACGGCACCGGTCGCGCGCCGGATTCTATCACGCGCTACATCCGTGAATCTATCGGCGTCAAGCTGTGAGGAGGACGCGAGATGGCAGACGAAAAGCTTGAAAGCTTTATTTCAACAATACGCGAGGACGCACAGCGCGAGAAGGAAGCGCTCGACGATGAGATAGCCTCTAAGCGCGAAGCGTTCCTCTCCGGAGCGGAGGACGAGCTGCTTGACGAGGTGTATGCCTACATCCGCACCGCCACCTCCCGCATCCGCACCGACGCGGGCAGGCGCGTCTCCCAGAAGATGTTCGAGGAGAAGCGCGAGCTGTACCGCCACCGCACGGAGGTCGCTCTGTCCGTCGCGGAGGACGCAAAGAGGCGGATAGCTGAGTACACCGAGACGCCGGAGTACCGCGAGCGGCTCGTTCGTCTCGCGAAATACGCCGCGTCAAAGCTCGGAGACGGCAAGGTCAGCATATACCTCCGCCATGATGATATGCCGCTCGCGGAGCAGATCTCCGAGGCAAGCGGCGCGGAGGTCGCGGAGGGCGGCTTCACGCTCGGCGGGCTCATAGCCGAAAATCCCGAGCGTCACCTTCGCCTCGACCTCAGCTACGACGAATCGCTCGCGCGCACCGCGCAGAGCTTCGGAACGATAGTCGCAAACGACCGCGTCATGTAGGAGGGTACCGTATGTACACTGTTTACTCAATAAACGGGCCCGTCGTGCGCGCGCGCGGCGGCACAGACCTCGGCGCGATGGACATGGTCTACGTCGGAAACATGAAGCTCATCGGCGAGGTCGTGTCCATTTCCGGCGACGAGGCGACTATTCAGGTCTACGAGGAGACCTCCGGCCTCCGCCCCGGCGAGCCGGTCGAGAGCACCGGCGGGGCGATGGCGATAACCCTCGGCCCCGGACTTATCGGAAATATCTTCGACGGGATAGCGCGTCCCCTGCGCGCACTTGAAAAGGCGTCCGGCAGCTTCATCGTGAGAGGCATAAACGTCGGGTCGCTCGACGAGGAGAAGAAGTGGGACGTGACCGTCACCGCCTCGGTGGGCGATGTTCTCGAAGCGGGCGCCATATTCGCGACGCTCACCGAGTCCGAGATGATAGAGCACCGCTGCATGGTGCCGCCGGAGCTCTCCGGAACGGTCACAAAGGTCGTGCCGAACGGAAACTATACCGTCACCGACACCATCATCGAGCTTGACACCGGGCGCGGCGTCGTGCCGCTGAAGCTCGCGCAGCGCTGGCCGATACGCAAGAGCCGTCCCTTCACCGAGCGGCTTCCGATAGACCGTCCGCTGATAACCGGGCAGCGGATCATGGACACGCTCTTCCCTCTCGCGAAGGGCGGGTGCGCCGCTCTGCCGGGGCCCTTCGGCGCCGGCAAGACGGTAAACCAGCACCAGCTCGCGAAGTGGTCTGACGCGGACATAATCGTCTACCTCGGCTGCGGCGAGCGCGGCAACGAGATGACGCAGGTGCTCGAGGAGTTCTCCGAGCTCGAGGACCCGAGGAGCGGCAAGCCGATACTCAGCCGCACCGTCCTCATAGCTAACACCTCAAACATGCCGGTCGCGGCGCGCGAGGCGTCGATATACACCGGCATGACTATAGCCGAATACTACCGCGACATGGGCTACCACGTCGCGATAATGGCGGACAGCACCTCCCGCTGGGCGGAGGCTCTGCGCGAGATCTCCGGCCGTCTCGAGGAGATACCCGCCGAGGAGGGCTTTCCCGCATACCTTCCCTCCCGCCTCGCGGAGTTCTACGAGCGCGCGGGATATGTCCGCACGCTCGGCGGCGGAGAGGGCTCGGTCACGGTCATCGGAGCCGTCAGCCCGCAGGGCGGCGACTTCTCCGAGCCGGTCACGCAGAACACCAAGCGCTTCGTGCGCTGCTTCTGGGCGCTCGACCGCGAGCTCGCGTATGCGCGCCACTTTCCCGCGATAAACTGGATGACCTCCTACTCCGAGTACGCCGAGGAGCTTGACGGCTGGTACAACGAGCACGTCGGCCCGGACTTCGTGAAGTGCCGCCGCAGGATACAGGCGCTCATGCAGGAGGAGGCGAGCCTCATGGAGATTGTGAAGCTCATAGGCTCGGACATCCTGCCGGAGGACCAGAAGCTCGTCATAGAGACGGCGCGGATAGTCCGCTCCGGCTTCCTCCAGCAGAACTCCTTCCACGCGGTTGACACCTACGTCCCGCTCGAAAAGCAGCTGAAGATGATGCAGACGATACTCTACTTCTACGACCGCGCGGGCGAGCTCGTGGCAAAGAGCATCCCCATCTCCCGCCTGCGCGAGACGAACGTCTCCGAGTCGCTGATACGCATGAAGTACGACGTTCCGAACGACGACCTGTCCGCTTTTGACGACTACCGGGAGCTCATCGACCGCGCCGTCGGGAGCATAACGAGCGAATACTGAGGGGGCTTTTGAAATGCAGATGGAATATATCGGGCTGAGCTCGATAAACGGCCCGCTCGTCGCGCTCGACGGCGTCAAGGGCGTCGCTTACGACGAGCTGTGCGAATTCACACTGCCCTCCGGGGAGCGCCGGACCGGCAGAGTCACGATGATAGACGGCGAGCGCGTGGTCGTCCAGGTCTTTGAGGGTACGAAGGGCATGGCGTCCTCCGGCCCGAGGACGCGCTTCCTCGGCAGTCCGATGACGCTTCCGCTCTCCACCGAAATGCTCGGGCGCGTGTTTGACGGCGCGGGACGTCCCGCCGACGGGCTCGGCGCGCTCTACCCCGACGAGAGCCGCGACATCAACGGCTCCGCGATAAATCCCGTGAGCCGCGCCTACCCGCGTTCCTGCATTACGACCGGCATCTCGGCAATAGACGGAATGGCGACGCTTATACGCGGCCAGAAGCTCCCCATCTTCTCCGGCTCGGGCATGAAGCACAACGAGCTTGCCGCGCAGATAGTCCGCCAGGCGAAGATCTCCGGCGAGGACGGACAGTTTGCGATAGTCTTCTGCGCCATGGGCGTCAAGAACGATACGGCCGACTTCTTCCGCAAGAGCTTCGAGGAGAGCGGCGCGCTGATGCGCGTGACGATGTTTCTGAACCTCGCGAGCGACCCGATAATCGAACGCATACTCTGCCCGCGCTGCGCGCTTACGGCGGCGGAGTACCTCGCGTTCAAGCACGGCTATCACGTCCTCGTCATCATGACCGACATGACCTCCTACTGCGAGGCGGTGCGTGAGCTTTCGAGCTCGCGCGGCGAGATACCGAGCCGCAAGGGCTTCCCGAGCTATCTTTACAGCGACCTTGCCTCGCTCTACGAGCGCGCGGGAATGATACACGAGAGCACCGGCTCGGTGACTCAGGTGCCGATACTCACCATGCCGAATGACGACATCACGCACCCCATCCCCGACCTCACCGGCTACATCACCGAGGGACAGATAGTGCTCGCGCGCGAGCTTGACGGCAAAGGAATATATCCCCCGATAAGCGTTCTCCCCTCTCTCTCGCGACTGATGAAGGACGGCGTCGGAGAGGGCTTCACGCGGGAGGACCACTCTCCCCTTTCAAACCAGCTTTTCGCCGCGTATTCAAAGACGCAGGAGGCGCGGAGCCTCGCCTCGGTCATAGGCGAGGACGAGCTGAGCGACACTGACAAGGCGTATATCGAATTCGGCAACGAGTTCGAGCGCCGGTTCGTCGCCCAGCAGTACGACGAGGACAGGTCGCTCGAGCAGACGCTCGACCTCGGGTGGCGGCTTCTCACGCTGCTCCCGAAGAGCGAGCTTGACCGCATCGACACCGCGATGCTCGATAAGTATCTTCCCCGCGCGCAGACGAGCTCCTCCTTCCTTTCCGGGGAGGGTGACAACTGATGCCGACAGCTCCTACCAAAGGCAACCTCATCGCTCGGAAGCGCTCCCTCGAGCTCGCGAACACCGGCTTCGACCTCATGGACAGGAAGCGGAACATCCTCATCCGCGAGATAATGTCGCTTATCGACCGCGCGGGCGAGCTCCAGTCTCGCATAGACAGCTGCTTCTCCTCCGCGTACAAGGCGCTCCAGGCGGCAAACATCGCCTTCGGACGGATCGACCCGTTCGCGGAGTCGGTTCCGATCGACCGCTCCATAGAGATACGCACCCGCTCGGTAATGGGCGTGGAGATACCCTCCATCCGTGACAGCGACGCGCCGGTCCGCATGAGCTACGGACTGCGCGGCACCGGTTCCGCGCTCGACGAGGCGTTCGTCCGCTTCCACGAGGTCAAGCGCCTCACAAAGGAGCTTGCGGAGGTCGAGAACACCATCTACCGCCTCGCCTACGCCATAAAGCGGACGCAGAAGCGCGCGAACGCATTAAAGAACATCATAATACCCAACCTCACCTCCGAGATAAAGTACATCTCGGAGGTGCTTGAGGAGAAGGAGCGTGAGGAGTTCTCGCGCCTGAAGCTCATAAAGACGAGGAACGAAAGCTCAAGATAGCGCCTACCAAATAATGCCCCCGGACGGGTATTCCGTCCGGGGCAGTTTGATATTCGTTTTGAATTTTGACTCACGCCGTCACCAGCCGCTCGGATAGTCCAGCTCGGACGTAACAAAGTCCAGCTCGTAATAAGGCAGCCGGCCCGCAAGCGGCTCGTGCGCTACGATGCGGTAGCGCTTCACCTCCGGCGCTATCGAGAAGGTGACGCTCGTCTCCGTTCCGCTCTGGCGCACCGTCGTCACCGTATAGAGCCCGGTCGAAGCGCCGAGGAACGCCGGTTCCTCCTCCGTAAGGGTGACGCCCGAGAAGTAGAGCGTGACGCTGCCGCTTCCGCTCACCGAACGTATCTGCGGCGCGGCTCCGCCCGTGTCAAAGATAAAGGCCGCCGAGCCCTCGCCCGTGACGAGGTCGTAGAGCGTTCCGCGCGAGCTTCCTCCGAAGCTCGTGGAACCGCCCAGCGGGACGCAGTACTCCTCCGACCTGTACGTTCCGTTCGACCAGACGTATAACTGCGGCGGCAGGACCTCGCCGACTTCGTCGGTCAGGCCGCGCACCTGCATCCAGACCTCGCCGCCCTCGCGCAGTTCAAAGGCGGCGAGCTGTGCCGCCTCAAAGTCGCCGAACGGGGGCGACAGGAGGACGGGTCTTCCGTTCTCCCCCACCGACATGTACGCGATGGGCGTTGCCGCGCCTGTCGTGCGGTCGAAGAGCTCGAGCCCGCTCCACTGGCCGGAGTAGCTGACAAGGCGGAGGTTCCCGACGTCGCGGCTGTCTTCCACGGTCATGCCCCGCCGCGTGTAGAAGCTCGTTATCTCGGTGTTCAGATAGAGCGAGCCGTTCTGCGGAGCGGGTATCGTCCCGTCGTCGGTGACGGGTACGGACGAGACCCAGCGCGCGCCGGTCTCGTCCTTCTTTATCAGCAGCTCGTAGAGGCTTCCGGTATTTTCGAAGTACGCGGCGCTCTGGTTTGCCGCGTACAGTATGTACCGCAGACGGAGCTCGGTTTCCGACTCCTCCGCCCTGTACACTTCCGCAGCAAAGCCGACGTACATCTCCGCCGGCAGGACGAACGTATCCTCCTCGCCGTCGTACAGCGGGAAGCTCTTGAGGTAGCCGACATCGACCTCGAAGTACTGCCGGAGCGTGGCGCAGAACATATCGTCGGGCACGCGGTAGACGTCCTCGCTCTCGCTGAGGTACTGATCTATCGGGTAGCCCCGCCGATCGTCACCGAGCAGGACATAGAACTGACCGAACTCCTCCGCGCCGATGTCCTCCGCAGCGCGCCACCCGCTGTGTATCGGTAGAAGCGGGTCCACGTACCACCTGCAGTAATCGGCGAGTCGGGCGGCGTCGTCAAGCGTGTCGTACACCTCCACCGCATCGTCGCCGCCGTCAGGGACCGGCGTGGGATCGTCGAGGCGTATGCTCTCGACCCGGTGCGGCGGCGGCGAATCGGACGGCTCGGACGAGCCGCCGCATCCGCCGGCGAGCAGCATGAGCGCCAGAAATACCGGCAATATGAATTTTAACAGCTTTCCGGGCATAGTTTCCTCCGACAGTTTTTGCGTGTTTACCCGAAGCAGACCTCCACGCGGCGCGCCTCGCCCGCGCGTATGCGCTCCGCGGGCTTGCCGCAGACCTCTCCGCCCTCGAAGACGTCCGCTGCGCCGTCCTTCCACTCGACGCGGACGGAGCTCACGCCGTACTCTCCGGGGATGAGCTCGCCGCGCGCGGCATAGTGGACCTCCGTGCCGCCGAGGAGCGTGCAGTCCACGCCCTTTTCGTCCGCGAGGTAACCGGGTATCGCCGGAAGCGGACGGAACGCAAGCGCGCCTCCCTCGAGCGTGAACGAATGCTCGCCGAACATCATCGTCTGCCATATCTGCATGAACTCCGCCGTCGAGCCGGAGAGACGCGCGACAAAGCCCTTGCCGCGTATCGACGGGTCGGGGTTCGCGGAGGACGCGATAAAGCTCGAGTTCTCGAGCGGGCTGCGTCCGTACTTCTCCGGCGAGAGGAACGGTATCCCCGCCTTACGGAACTCCGAGAAGAACTCCCGGTAAAGTCCCGCGCGGAGCAGTCCGAGCAGATACTTGTACTCCATGTGGAGCCATATCGACTCGTTTTCGAGCCATCCGGGTGTGAACGCGCGGCAACGTCCGAGCTCGTAGGAGCTCGACGCGAGCGACGTGTTGACCTTGTACATCCCGAGCGCCTCGTCGTAGAGTCCGCTCGCGCGAACCTTCTCGTGCAGCTCGGCGGGCGTGAGCTTCGCCCCCGGCATCTTCATGTAGCGCACCGCTCCCTCGAGGAAGGTCGGAAGCGCGCTCTCGCGGACGTCCTTCGGGACGATGTGTCCGTCCACTGTGTCGTAGTCGGTCACCTCGTAGGTGAAGTAGCAGGGCGGCACGCCGTCCGCGCTGTACGCGCGGGCACGCTCGACGCCGTCCGAGACGAGCTTCTTCCAGCCCGCGAGCAGCTCCGCCGCGGCGGCGGCGCTCAGAGTGACCTCCTCGCCGTCTATGCCGTCGTTTATCCTCTCGCGGTACGCCTCCTTGAGGTCGCCGACCTTCATCCAGTAGTCGAAGCGCGTCAGGCGGCCGCCGGCAAGCGCATCCTGCGCCGCCGTGAGACCCTCGATGTAGTCCGCGCACTCGCGCGGTATGCGGACATCCCTCTTGTGGCGGCGGAGCGCCGACTCGACGTAGTCTATCAGCCGGACGAGCTCGCAGCTCTCCGCCATGGAGGAGCCGAAGAGCCCCGGAAGGCCGTTCAGCGCGTCGTACCAGCCGGGCTTGCCCGCCTCCATCTCGACGCCCATGCCGAGCGGGTCGAGCGCCGCCGTCTTGTTCATGGCGAGCACTATGAGCTTCGAGATGAGGTTCGTGCGGTAGTCCGCGCCCTTTCCGTGCGCGACGCCGGCCCACTCGCGCTCGGTCTTGCGCTCCTCCACGCCGCCGTACTGGCGGACGCCCTTCGGCGTGAGCGTATAGCGCTTCGCGCGCGGACTCACCGCCGCGCGGCTCTCGTAGTACCTGTAGGTGTTGTCGTCAAACAGAAGCTCCTCCTCGCGCTCCGGGAACACCGCAAGCAGGCTCTCTATGAGGTCGAGGTTGTAGGTCCAGTGGTCTATCCAGTAGCCCTCGCCGAAGGTGGCGTTTATATCGCCCTCCGCAAGCGAAAGTATCTCCTCAAACGTCTGAGACTTCCCGCTCCGCTCGAGAAGCGCCGCGAGCGCTCCCGGCGTGAAGTGACCCGAGAGCAGCTTTCGCGCGTCCTCTCCGCCGCCCGCGAGCTGTATGGCGCGGTCGCGCGCGTCCTCCGGGATCGCGAACGTGGCACGCTCTATCACAAGCGGGTTGAAGCCGTCGAGTTGTATGAGGTCCATAAAGAGCTTGATGTTGTAGTCGCCGACGTAGGGCGCGAACAGCGGGTCGCTGCGGCGGTTCTGGTTGACGTCGCGGTAATTCGCGTTGCCCTGCGAGTAGTACTCCGCGAGCATCAGGAAGAAGTTGTAGTCGCGCTCTATGTCGCCGTGCTTGCGCGAGTAGACGTAGAACACCTTTCCGCCGAGCAGGAGCGGGTAGCCTCCGCGCAGGATGTTGTCAAGACAGCTCTGGCGGCAGTACGCATCAAAGACCGGGTCGGCGGTGCGGGTGGCTATCATGTCGGTGAGACTGTCTGTGAGCTCGACCGAGCGGCGGTGCTTCTCGTCAAACACGCCGGGCGCGCGGAGGCGCTCCGCCGTCGCGTGCAGTATCTCCTTCGATCCGGCCATACCGAACGCCTCCCGCAGGACGAGGGACTCTCCCGGCGCGAGCGTCTTCGACGCGGCAAAGAACGCCGTCGGGACGTTGTTCGAGGTCATCTGCGGGCTCTGAAGCAGCTTATCGAGGCCGTTCTCGCGGAAGCCGGTCGCCTCGCTCAGAGCGAGGTTGTAGCCGAATACGAGCGTCGGGTCCGCTATTACGGGAAGCAGCTCCCCCTCCGGCGTGAAGCCGAAGGCGAAGTGTCCCTCCTTTATCTCGACTATCTCGGTCGTGTCCTCGCTCGAGGCGCGGAGACGGTAGTACGGCAGGCGCGTCTCCACGTCCTCGACCTGCATCCATGCCTTGTGCGTCTGGGTCATGACCTTCATGATGTTCGAGCTCGTGCCGTAGGTGATGAACGCGGGCATACCGTCGAGGACTTCGAGCGAGACGTCGCCCGAGCCGGTGTTCTCGATTATCACCTCGCGCATCAGCGCGCCGACCGGCTCCTCCGGCAGCGTGAAGTAGCGGACGCGGAAGCGCAGTCCCTTCTCCTGAAACGGCTCCTCGAGCAGGAGCTCGTTCATGCCGATGTGCATAGAGGCGTTCTCGCCGTCGGTCGGGCGGAACGGCTCGAGATACTTGCCGTTCGCCTTCACGAAGGTGCGGAAGCCCTTGTTCGACACCTCCTGATACGCGACGTGCGCAGGGCTGAACTCCATTATCGGGTGCTCCTTATCTCCCGAGCCGAACGAGCACACCGCCTGTCCCCTGTTCACATAGAAGCACCAGACGGGAATGCCCTTCTCGCCCGCAACACCGGGCAGGAAGCTTGCAAACGCGCTCCCCTTGTGGAAATTGTCGATAACGAACCGTCCGTTTCTGTCAAACATAGCGCCCATCCTTTCTCTGTGAGGCGGCTTCCCGCCGTGTTTTTCCTGCCGTCACCCGAGAGTGACGGTTATCGTGTGCGGCTCGCTCTCCGAAAGCGCGGTTATGGCGCTTCTCGGTATCAGCGCGCCGTCTCCGTCCGTCCCAAACGGGACTCCGTCTATTTCAAGAGACTTTACCGCGCCGCGCTTCTTCGCGTCCGGCGCGCGGTAGACGACCTTCAGCGTCCTCCCCGCAAACGGCGCCGTGACGGACGCCTCGCCCTCGCGGAAAGCGTCCTCGGGAAGCTGCGGCGCAAGGCGAAGGTCGCCATACTCGCCGCGCACGCCGAAGCGCTGCGTGAGCTCGGTCATCATCAGCCAGCTTGCGGAGCCGGTGAGATAGTGGTACATCCCGCGCCCGCGCGGGTCGAAGTACTCGGGTATTCCGGGGTATATCCTGCTCTTTGAAAAGTTTACCGCGAGGCGATAGAGCGCGTCAAGCGTCTCTTCCGCCTCCGCGCTCATGCCGCGCGTGTAGAGCGCGTAGGCAAACATCACCGCCATGTGACAGAACACCGCGCCGTTCTCCTTGTGACCGTAGGCAAAGCCGAAGAGCCGACCGAGGTCGGTCTTGACCTCGCGGAAGTCGGTGTTTAATCTGTAGCCGCCGACGTCCGCGTCAAAGAGGAAGCGCTTCGCCGCCGACACTATGTCGCGCGCGAGCGCGTCGTCCGCGACGCCGCCCATGACTGCAAACACCTGCCCCGTGAGCATCATCCGAACGTCGCCGTTCTCCGTCGCGCCCTCGACGCGCCGTCCCGACCCGTCGTAGTAGCTGTTTATCCAGCGCTCGCCCTCCGCCTCGACCGTCTCTCCGCGGCGGACGTTCTCCGCCATTTTCTCGCTCATCCTGCGGAGCACGGCCGCGAGCTCCTTTGCGTCAATGCGTACGGTCCTGCCGCTTATCTCGTGCTCGCAGACGGAGCAGAAGCGGCGGAGGACTTCCGCCTTCTCCTCGGGCGACTTTGCGTTCTCTCCCTCGAGCAGTATTTTCAGCTCCTCGGCCGTCTCGATCTCTCCGCCGAGGCGCTCCGCAAGCTCCGCGAGGTCGCGGAGGTTCTTTGCATACAGGCAGTGGAAGGCGACGCTTTCGCCGCGCTCCGCCGCCATGTCGAGACCGTCGTTCCAGTCCGCGCCGAGCAGGCGGAGTATGCCGTGCTCGCCCACGTTGTAGAACGCCGTGAGGTTCTGCAGGAGCAGGTGCTCAAAGAGCGTTCCCCTGTACTCCGCGCCCGCCGTCGTTCTCAGTCTCTCGCCGTACTCCGGCGTCCAGAGCGCGTCGGTGCGGGTCCCGCGGTACGCCTGCGGGTCCTTGAAGTAGGTCTGTTTTTCGAGCAGGAAGTCTATGTCCGCCGTCTGATTTATGTAGAGCATGGTCGTGACAAGCGGCCACGCGCCATGGTCTGTCCAGACGCGGGTGATGTTGTTGCGGTCGGCGATAAACTCACCCTGTCCGTTGCCGATTATCGTGGCGTTCGTACCGTCGAAGCGGACGCCGCCGAAGTTTGCCGTGAGCATATCGCGGACTCCCTCCGGCTCCATAAACAGGAGCGCGAGGCAGTCCTGCCAGAGGTCGCGCCAGCCGCGTCCCCCGCGCCCGTAGTCGTGGTGCGGCAGGAAGGAGCAGCCGAACATCCTGCGGAGTATAGGCTGACAGGAGACCCAGCGCATCCACATGTCACGCTCGGAGGAAGCGGTCTCAAACGAGATGTCGAGCTTTCTCGCCCAATACTTTTTGCACAGCTCGAACTCCGCGTCGAAGCGTCCCGGAGCGAGGTATTCCGAAACGAAGCCGAGATCCTCCCCCGCGGCGAGCGCCACGGTGTAGCTCACACACTCTCCCGGCGCAAGCGTCTCCGGTGCGAACTCCGCCGCCGCGACGACCTCCAAGCCGTCCATGCGGTCCCCCGGACTGAGAGACAGCCTTTTCCCGACGCTCTCGGGACGCTCAAAGTCGCCGCCCTCGCCTATCCAGTCCTCGACCGCCACCTCGAAGGCGACGGGCTTCGCGCCGTCCTCGCGGGCGGCGAAGGCTCCGTATGCTATGCGGTTAGGCTTGTGGCCGCGCTCGTCGAACGTAAGCGTCGGGCGGGTGAAGACGCCGAGGTCGGTGACCTCCGCCCTATGCAGCAGCGACGTGACGTTGCGGTGGTCGCGGTAGTTATCCGCAGAGCGTCCGTAGATGGGATACGCCATGTACGGAACGAATTCAAGCGGCTCCGCGCCGGTGTTCGTTATCGTAAATCGCGTGAGCTCGACAGCGTCCCCCTCCGGCGGTATGAACGTCACCGCCTCGGCGCGGACGCCGCGCGCCGAGTTTTCGCGCGTCACCTTGTGCCAGAGGAAGCCCGCCTCAAGCGTCACCTCGTCAGTCATCTCCGCGCGCTGAACGGCGGACGCTCCCGCCGCGCTCCACGCGCCGAAGCGCTCGGAGAATATCCAGAAGTTCCTCTCCGAACGGTCGTTATGCAGGTTCTCGGAGGACACCGGCGCGAGCAGGAATGAGTTCTGCCCCGTCTTGGAGTCTCCCCCGAGCGTAGGAGTTATCGAGCTGAGAAGTCCCTGCTCGCCCGCAAGCGGGAAGTAGAGATAGCTCGTCCTCTGCGGGTCCTTCAGCCGGAAGGTCCCGTTCCTGTCAAGAAATTCGTACTTCATGGCCTTCTCTCCCTTTACACGTATTTTTCGGTCGGAGCCGCGTTATCTGTGGAACTGCGCGAACACGAACTTTCCGCTCTCGCTCAGACTTGTCTCCTTCCACCTTCCGTCGCTGTAGACGCTGAGGAGGGCGCCGCTGCCGCCGGAGGCGGAGTAGGACCAGTTGGCCCAGCTCAGGTTCCGCTCCTCCATGAAGTCGACCCAGACCTGCGCGCTGTCAAGATACAGCGCGCCCGCGCCGGTGGAGTCGGTCGTGCCCCACTCGCTTACGAATACCGGCGCGCCGTGCGCGAGCGCGTAGTCGATGTTGTCGCGGTCGGCGTCTCCGTTGGTGCCGGCGTAGAAGTGGTATGTATACATGACGTTCTCAAACTCGAGCGGATCGTCCGCCGCGTCCCGCACGCAGGTGCTCCAGCGCGGACTGCCGACGAGTATCACGGCGTTCGGATCGTACTCGCGGATGACCGGGATTATCTGCTCGGCGTAGGGCTTGACCTCTCCCGCCCATGTGACGTTGTCGCCGTTAGGCTCGTTGCATATCTCGTAGAGGACGTTCGGCGAATCGGCGTAGCGCTCCGCCGTCGCGGTAAAGAACTCCTTCGCGCGGTCGAGGAGCGGCATAGGATTATGCTCGCTGAGGATGTGCCAGTCGATAATGACGTAGAGGTCGTTTTCTATCGCGGCGTCCATCGCGGCATACATCTTGTCCGCCTGCCACGGGTTGCGGAGGTACCCTCCCTCGCCGGTGTACATGGCGACGCGGAGCAGGTTTGCCCCCGTCCTCTCGGCGAGCTCCTGGACCGCGAGCGGCTCAAAGAGCGACGGATGCCACATATATCCGCTCGTGCTCATGCCGCGAAGGACTATCGGCTTGCCGTCCTCGCCGCAGAGCTGCGTTCCTATGACCTGGAGACGGCCGCGCTCGCTCACGCGCTCGAGCGGCTTGTCGTGCGCGCCGAGGAACATCGATCCCAGCACCGAGAATGCGAGCACCACAACAACAAAAATCGCTATCAGCCTTGTCTGTGTCTTTGTGTTCATACCCAGCTCCTCCGATATACACAAAAATTCATGTTAATTATAACACGGTGTTAGGAAAAACGCAACAAAAATAAGAGCGGTACCGACGTACCGCTCTTATGATATTTTGCTCTTGCCGCGGCTACTTCGTGAGCTTCACGCGGTGGAATATCTTCTTGCCCTTCTTTATGACTATGCCGTCCTCGGAGGAGCAGTCGTCCATGCTCCACTTTGCGGAGATGTCCGCAACCTTCTCGCCGTTCGCGCTGACGCCGCCCTGCTGCACGAGACGGCGCGCCTCCCCGCGGGACGGCGCGAGGCCGGTCTTTGTGAGTATCGTGAGAATGTCAACGGCGCCGTCAGTGAAGTCCTCCTCCGAGAGCTCGGTCGAGGGCATATTCTCGGTCGAACCCGCGCCGGCGAAGATGCCGCGCGCCGCCTCACGGGCGCGGTTCGCCTCCTCCTCGCCGTGGACGAGGCTCGCGAGCTCGAAGGCGAGGATCTCCTTTGCGCGGTTCAGCTCCGCGCCCTCCCAGTGCTCCATCTCGTCAATCTGCTCGAGGGGCAGGAAGGTGAGCATGCGGATGCACTTCAGCACGTCCGCGTCGCCGACGTTCCTCCAATACTGATAGAAGTCGTAGGGCGAGGTCTTGTTCGGGTCGAGCCAGACGGCGTTGCCGGCGGTCTTGCCCATCTTGTTGCCCTGCGAGTCGGTGAGGAGGGTTATCGTCATTGCGTGCGCGTCCTTGCCCAACTTCCGACGGATGAGCTCGGTGCCGCCGAGCATGTTCGACCACTGATCGTCGCCGCCGAACTGCATGTTGCAGCCGTAGTGCTGGTAGAGATAGTAGAAGTCGTAGGACTGCATGATCATGTAGTTGAACTCAAGGAAGCTGAGCCCCTTCTCCATGCGCTGCTTGTAGCACTCGGCGCGGAGCATGTTGTTGACGGAGAAGCACGCGCCGACCTCGCGCAGCAGCTCGACGTAGTTGAGGCCGAGCAGCCAGTCGGCATTGTTCAGCATCTGCGCCTTGCCCTCTCCGAACTCGATGAACTTCTCCATCTGGCGCTTGAAGCACTCGGCGTTGTGGTCGATGTCCTCCTTGGTGAGCATCTTCCGCATGTCGCTCCTGCCGGAGGGGTCGCCTATCATGGTCGTGCCGCCGCCGATGAGCGCTATCGGGCGGTTGCCCGCCTGCTGGAGGCGCTTCATCAGCGTGAGCGCCATGAAATGACCGGCGGTGAGACTGTCCGCCGTGCAGTCAAAGCCGATATAGAACGTCGCCTTTCCGGCGTTTATCATCTCGCTTATCTCTTTTTCGTTCGTGACCTGCGCTATGAGGCCGCGAGCCTTCAGTTCCTCGTAAATGGTCATATTCTTCTCCCCTTATACGTCTGTTCAATGCAGAGACGGTATAATTATACCAGTACGGGGAACATAAGTCAAGCGCGCGGCGCAAGCTTTCGCGCGGGACGAGCGGGGGGTCCGCTCCCCCCCGTTCCTCAACGTTCGTCGAGACTCGGCGAAGCGTCCGCCTCGGACGAAGGGACGTCCGCCTCGGGGAGGTGCAGCGTGAGGTCGTACTGCTTGCCCGAGCCGTCCTCGTTCTCCGTAAAGTGAAGCACGGCCGTACCCTCTCCCCACGACCCGTCGTCATAGACAATGTAACGCGCGAGTCCGTCCTTCTCAACACGCATTATGTCGTCGCCGCTCTGAAGATACGGCGCGGAAGCTTCACCGTTCATCCGTATCGTCATCCACAGCCTTTGGCGTCCGTACGAGCCCTCCGTGATGGAGCAGTACAGCAGGTCGAACGGCTTATCGCTCTTCTCCGGCACGGTGAAGCGGAAGGATATGCTGTGCACCTCGTCCTCCGAGTACCACCACCTCCCGAGCTCGGTGATCCTCTCCTTCACCTCGCGGAAGTTCAGCGTTATGCGGTACTCTCCCGGCTGGTCAAGTACCGGTACGCAGCAGAGTACGCTGTTGCCCTTCTTCCCGTATTTGCTGCTTCCGTCCCAGCTAAGCGACATTATTTTGTCGTTTCCGCCCTCGTAGGTCTCGCTCCCGACGCGGATGCTGTCGCACACATACTCCCATTCGCCGCTCTCGGTGAGCCGTTCGACATACCCGAGAGTGTCGCCGAGGAACATCTGCCCCCTGTCTCCGAGCTGTAGGAAGTACGGCTCGTTTGGCCAAAGCTTCAGCGAAAGCGCCTCAAACTCCCCGTTGATGTTGAGAAGCGACGTCTCGGCAAAGTAGTCGCTCTCCCCCTCCGCCTCGAGCGGCACGGGTCCTGCATGGATATTCTCCGCGTACCCGAAGTCCCGGTTCTCCCCGCCGGAGGTCGTGCACCCCGATATCAGCGCAAGGAGCAGAACGGCGGCAGTCAGCGCGAGCAATTTCTTCTTCATCGAAAACACCCCTTTCGATTTTCGGACGGAAAACCCGATCCGGTTTTCCCGTCTGCCTGTATATGTCCGGACGGGATGATTTCGGGACAGCTTTTTTAAAAATTTTCAAAAAATTTTTTAAAAGAAAAAGGAGCGGTCGCAATGACCGCTCCCCCTTGATTCAGCTCTCAGAGAGGACGCACGTTGATGGCGCGAAGCTTTGCGCTGTTCTTCGGATCCTGCTCGGTCTCGTACTCGACCTTCTGGCCCTCGGCGAGGGTCTTGAAGCCATCGACAAGAATGGCGGAGAAGTGGACGAACACGTCGTCGCCGCCCTCGTCGTTAGAGATGAAGCCGTAGCCCTTGCTCTCGTTGAACCACTTAACTGTTCCGGTCATGATGTTGCCTCCAAGAAAAATATTGTACGGATGGAACTAACTAAAAAAACTCGCATTCCCTTGTAAGGCGTTGCGGACCAGCAATGACTTACAAGGGAATGTGAGTTACAGCCGTGCCTCGGTACACAATCATTATATCCGCGACTATCGCTTTTGTCAAGCATTATTGCAAGAAAATTTCACAGAAATTGGATACTTCCCCAAGTTTATGTATTTTTTGACAATTCTCTTTCAGATATTGGAAATAACAGGATAAAGCTCGCCCCCGGCGCAAACGCGCCGGGGGCGAAGAATTGCATACCTATTGCTTACTCGGCGTCAATGCGCGCGAGTATGGTCTGCACCTGCTCGAAGGTGATGTTCGAGTCGGGCGAAAGGGTCGTCGCGGTCGTGCCCTTGACGTATCCCTCGCTCACGGCCCAAGCCATGGCGTCCTTGGCATAGCTGTGGACGTCCGTTGCGTCGGTGAAGACGTCGAGCGCTGCCTTGTCGGCTTCCTTGCCGCCGTTCGCACGCCAGAGCATCGTCACGAACTCCTCGCGGGTGACGAAGGTCTTCGCGGAGAAGCTGCCGTTCGGGTAACCGAGGACTATGTTCTCGGCGGCCGCCCAGTTGACGGCGTCGGTGACCCAGCCGTAGGTGGCGGCGTCGGTGAACGTGGAGGCGGACGTGGTCTTCTCGGAGCCGTTCGCTTCCCAGATGGCCTCGACGGCCTCGCCGCGGGTAACCTTGTCGGTCGGGTCGCTCGTCATGGCGTCGAACGCGAAGTTGACGATGAAGGTGAACTCGTCCCTCTGATGGACCTTGTTCGTGAGGGTGTTCGCGAAGACGGCGATGTCGAGGTCGGAGCCGTCCGCGCCCTTGCCCTCGTAGGAGAAGGCCTGGATGGAGTCGTTGAGGAAGTCCGCATAGTGCGCGCCGTCCGACGGGAGGAAGCCCTCGAGCAGCTTCTGCGAGCCGTCCAGCTTGACAAGGGTCTTGGCGCCTGCCGGGATGCTTGCGAAGTAGCCCGCACCGTAGCCGTACATAATGTCGTCGCCCTCGGCGATATATGTGGCGGTGACGGGGCTGTCCTTCTCGGGATAGGTGACGTGTGCGAGCGCGTCCATGGCGCTCCTGCTGACGGTGTTCCTCACGACAGCGCCGCTGCTGAAGAGACCGGCAACTGCGGAAGCGACGCCGGAGCTGTAGCCGATGTACGGCACGCCGCTCTTGATGGCCGCGAGCGCGGCAGCGTCCGGAGCGGATGCGCCGATTATGACGTCGGCCTTGGTGGGATCGTCGGTGGTGGTGAAGCCGAGGAGAGCCATGGTCTCACGGTCGTAGTTGTAGCCGTACGAGCCGACAAGCGAGGTCTTGACGAAGCCGGTGCTGTTGTCGCCGGGCTTGCCGGTGATGTAGATCACGGGCGCGGCGTTTATCGTCTTGGAAGCGGGCTCAGTTGCAACGCTCACGGCGGAGACGGTGAGGTCCTCGGAGACCGACTCGTAGTCGGCATAGGAGATGATGAAGCTGCCGTCATACTTGCCCTCGGTGATGAGCTTCACGGTCTTGCCCGCGTTCAGAAGGGTGTTGACGGCCTTGGCGGCGTCCTCGGAGGTGTTGAGGAGGACGATGGTCGCGTCCTTGTCGCCAATGAAGGAGGACTTGACGTCCCAGTCGGTGCTGACGGCGCAGACCTTGGCTATCTCGGTGTAGTCGGCCTTCTTGGTGACGGTCTCCATATCGAAGCCGCGGGTGTGGTTGAACGCGGTGATGCCTTCGCTGTAGAGCTGCGGCCATTCGGTGATGACGGTGCCGTTGTAGAGGACGCCGTTCGCGACCGAGCGCTTCGCCTGATACATCGAGACGACCGCGGTCCCGGCGGGATAGGTAATTCCGTTAAAGGTGAAGCTCGAGGAAGCCTTCATTACCTTGACGTCGTTGCGGATGAGGTAATCTATCATCTCGGCGGCGTCCTGAAGGTTCTTCTGGTTTGTGCCGTCGAGCGGGATGATGTACGCCTCGGGGAAGAAGTTGCCGTTCTCGCCCTCGCCGGTGTACTCGGGACGGAAGATGTCCGCCTCCGCGCCCGTTGTGTCAAAGCGGTCGGTGAGCCACTGGCCTACTTCCTCGTCGGAGTTGGCGTTGGTGACGCCGCGCAGATAAGCGGTAACCTGGTCGGTGAGGTAGCTTTCCTTCTCGCCCGCTATAAAGACGGACTGGTTGAGCATGCCGTAAGGCAGGGCGGTCGCCATATAGTCGTCATAGGCCGGGACCTCGACGGTGTAGGCAACGGTGCCGTGAAGCATCGAATACTGCGGGGTGTAGCTCGTGGACATATCGTCCCACGGGTCATACCACTCGGTCTTGTAGGTGCCGTCGGCGTTCTTCTCGCCGGTGTAGATGAGGTAGTCGCGCTGCGGGGTGACATAGCTGTTGTGCGCGTCGTTGTTCGCGACCGCGCCGATGCCGAGCGCCTCGCCGCCGGTCACAAGATGGTCGGCAAGGAGGTCATACTCGAAGTTCGGCTCATGAGGCGGATCGCACGGCTCGACCTGGAACTGCTCGATACGTCCGTGGAACTCGGCAAAGCTGACGGGGTTCCATGCCGCGATGAGCTTCGTCATGTTCTGGGTCTCAGCCTGGGTCTGGAAGGAGTTGTCGCGGTTGAGGTCGTATCCGCCCGAAGAGGTACGGGTGACGTATGTACGGCCTTCGACGTTCTCCTCGGGGACGATGATGAAGAACACGTCCTCAAGCAGCTCCTCGGTGCTGACGTCCTTGTTCTCGACGGTGTAATACTTCTCGAGGTCAACCTTCTCGGAGTAGCCGTCCTTCTCGGCGCGGATATATCCGAGGTATGTAGCCTTGTCCTTGATAAGCTCCGGAACAGCGACGCTGCCCGCCTCGCCTACCGGGCCGAGCTGATCTGCAAGCTCCGCTTCGCCCTCGGCGGTGAAGCCGGTGAGCACCTTGTAGTCTATCGGGGTATCGACTGCGGCGTTCTTTACGAGCATCCACGCAAATCCGAGAACACCGTCGGAAGCGGCGACCTCGTTGGAGTGGATGTTCGAGTAGAGAACGGGCACCTGATAGCTGCCTATCGAGCCGTCCTTGATGTCATCGAGGAGGGACTGCGGGTCGGTCTCGGCCTGCTCCGCGATCTTCAGCCACTTCTCGGTGGCGGCCTTGCTCTTCGCGATTATAAGGTACGGCATGTCGAGCGACTCGAGGCCGTTCTGACCGGCGCTCATGCCCATCGAATCCTTATGCACATAGATGTCGGTGTTCTCCTCGGCGTAATCGACTATGGCGTCGATCTCGTCGTAGATCTCCTGCATCGTGTGGAAGTTGTCGTACGGGTTTATCTTGGTGTAAGCCGAGCCGAGATCCTTTCCGTCTACGGAAGCGGTGACGTAGTACCAGCCGCAGATGTCGAGGTAGGCGCCGCCGTTGGAGTGCGGAGCGCTGGCGTCTTCGTAGCTCTCACCGGTGTACCAGTCCCTCGCCCAGAAGTAGATGCTGTTCGAGAACGTGAGGACGATGTTCACCTTGCCGTCCTCGGTGGTCTCGACCGTGGTGTCTATCTTCGTGAAGAGCGGCTCGTCGTTCTGGTTGAGCCAGCTGCTTATCTCGCCGCCCTCGGTGTGGTGGGGATAGAGCTTGGTGTCGAGATAGCCGGCGTCCTCGTCATAGTCGAGGGTCCAGACGACGTCGTCCGCTATCGCCTCCGCCTCCTCCGCGGTCATGTCGACCGGGATGGTGACTTTGAATGTCCTCTCGGCGGTGAGGCTTATCCAGTCCTCGCCGTCATCGGATGTATTGGTGAAGCTGCCGGTGTATGCCGGCGCGGCCGCTGTGGCGGTAGTCCCCGCGGCTGCGGATGCGTTCGGAACGACGCATACCGACAGCATGAGGGCGACCGCAAGCAGCAGAGCCGTGAGCTTCTTGGAGTGTGTCAGGGTCTTTGCCATTTGGTTCTCACCTTCGCCTTTCTTTTTTTGCGGCGCACACATTCATTTTCAGAATGTTTATTCATGCGCCGTTAATAAACATACATATACTAGCACCCGAACCCGCCTTTGTCAACAGCTTTTTCACGAAAAATCAATAAACTTTCAAAAGTTGTAGCAATGCCACAAAAAGGCTCCGCACACTGCGGAGCCTTTTGGCGGTTCTTCCTATTCTGTTCGGAACGTATCCGCATACATTATACATAATGTATGCATATACTGAATATTTCTCTCTGTGCGGCGGCGAGAACGATTGCCGGCTCTGTCTGCCATTATTTCCTTCCTGCGTTTCCGGAGCAGCCAAGCACGGCAGTGAAACTTCGCCGTCAAACGGGAGCCTAACTGTTTTTCGGAAAGCTTCCGAAGAAAATCACGTTATTGTCGGGGTCGAAAAGCTCATGCTTACCGCGCCCCAAGGCCGCTTTACGGGTTTTTCGATGATTTTCGCCCCAAAAGCCGGCAGCTTCTCGTATTCCCTTTCAACGTCATCGACGGTAAACGCCAGACATATATTCCGGTTCCGATCGTTCTTTGTCGAGCCGTCGTTATATATTGTAAGCGCGGTCTCCTCGGTGATGAGAAACTGATGTATCTCGTCCTCGCTGCCGTTTTCAATTCCGAGCAGCTGCTTATAAAAAGCCGCAAGTCTCGGCACATCGTTTGTACACAAACACACTTCGCCGATCTTCATAAAAACCTCCCTATTTGTTCTATGTACGTTATCCGAGCACGCCCAGATGCTCGAGCAGTATCTTCACTCCCATGAGAATGAGGACTATTCCGCCCACAAGCTCCGCCTTGGACTTGTACCTCGCGCCGAAGATGTTGCCTATCTTGACGCCCGCCGCGCTGAACGCGAAGGTCGTCACGCCGATGAGCACCGCCGCCGGAACTATGCTCACCTTCAGGAACGCAAACGTCACGCCGACGGCGAGCGCGTCTATGCTCGTCGCGACGGCGAGCGGCAGCATCGCCTTCGGCGAGAAGGAGCGGTCGAGCTCCTCCGCCTCCCCGCGCGACTCGCGGATCATGTTTATTCCGATTATCGTGAGCAGCACGAACGCTATCCAGTGATCGATCTGCTCTATCGCGCCGCTGAGCCAGCTTCCGAGCAGGAAGCCTATCACCGGCATCAGCGCCTGAAATCCGCCGAAGTACAGCCCGGTGACGACGAGGTACTTAGGCCGCGCGCGGTCAACCGACAGTCCCTTACAGACGGACACGGCAAAGGCGTCCATCGACAGACCCACAGCTATGAAGAAAAGCTCCAATATTCCCATTTCTCATGCTCCCAATGCGGCGTCGGGTTCTTCGGAGCCCGGCGGCGTTTTTCTCATGCAAACGTTCTGACGGACGGCGGCGTTCTCCGCGCGTCATATCACCTGAAATATGTAGAACTTCAGATACTCGGTCTCGGGGACGTTCCAGAGTATCGGATGGTCCGGCGCCTGCTTGCGGACCGCTATCTCCTTGAGCTCGCGGTCGGAGTCGCCCGCGGCGGCGCGCAGCATCCTCTCAAACTCCGCGGACGGCATGAAGTGCGAGCAGGAGGCCGTCGCGAGCAGTCCTCCCCTCGGAAGCAGCGACATGGCGCGGCGGTTTATCTCGCGGTACCCGCGGAACGCGCTCTCCGCCGTCGCGCGGGACTTCGTGAACGCCGGCGGGTCGAGGATGATGAAGTCGTAAGCGCGCCCGCCCTTCTCCGCCATCTCGGTGAGGAGCTCGAACACGTCCGCGCAGACGAAGTCCACCTTATCCGAAAGTCCGTTGCGCGCGGCGTTCTCCCGCGCCATGGCTATGGCGCTCTCCGAGATATCGACCGCCGTCACATGCTCCGCGTCGCCCTTCGCCGCGTTCAGCGCGAACGACCCGGTGTGCGTGAAGCAGTCGAGCACGCGCCGACCTCTCGCGAGTCCGGCGACGGCGCGGCGGTTGTACTTCTGGTCGAGGAAGAAGCCGGTCTTCTGACCGTTCTCGACGTCTACCTTATAAAATACTCCGTTTTCGCATATCTCGGTGACGGCGCTCGCGGGCGGAGCCTCGCCCTCGAGCGGGAACCACCCCTTGTACCTCGGAAGTCCTTCGAGCGAGCGAGCCGCGAGGTCGTTCCTCTCGTATATGCCCGAGACGTTATGACCGTCCGCGCGGAGTGTCCGCACGATGAGCGGGAAAACGACGCTTTTCAGCCGCTCCATGCCGACCGACGCGGTCTCGGCTGCGAGAATGTCCGAGAATTTGTCCACCGTGAGGCCGGGGAACCCGTCCGACTCGCCGAATATGACGCGGCAGCACCCGAGGTCGTCCGGCACGACCGCCTTGCGGTACTCCCACGCATAGCGGACGCGGCGCTGCCAGAACGCCTCGTCAAAGCGGTCATTCGCGTTGCGGGATATGAGCCGCAGGCGTATCTTGCTCTCGCGGCTGACAAATCCGGTACCGATGTAGCGACCCTTCTCGCTCACGGCGTCCGCAAGGCAGCCGTTCTCGTACTCCTCCGGCTCGCTCACTACGTCCGAAGCGTAGAGCCACGGGTGCCCGGTCTGAGCCCAGCGCACGCCCTTCTGCGATATTACAAATCTCGGGTAGTCTCTCTCGGCCTTCATGTTCCCCTCCGAATTTACATACGGTGCATGCGGCTATTGTACCATACCGGCGCGGTATTTTCAATATCCGCGCAAAAAGAGCCTCCGGAGGAAGGATACCGCCGGAGGTTCACGCTCTTTTCGTCAAATCGCAGGTCAATATACGAAAAAAGCGGCTGAGACAGCAGGAATATTTGTCTTCATATGTTGCCGCCGCGCCTTTTTTGTGATACTATTCATATCAGCAGGACACAACTTCATAAAAAGGAGCTTATATATGGAGTACAAAATGAAAATTGCGGGGCTGGAGCGCAGCCTGCCCCTCTGCCCCATCTCGGACGAGCTGAATATCGGCGCGTTCATCATTTTCGGCGACGTCGAGCTGACCGTCGCCGCATCCGCCGAGCTGCTGAAGCTCGCCCCGGAGCACGACATACTGATAACCGCCGAGTCGAAGGGCATACCGCTCGTCTACGAGATGGCACGTCAGGCGGGCGAGGGATACATCATCGCGCGCAAGTCGGCAAAGCTCTATATGCGCGACCCGTTCTCGGTCCGCGTCAAGTCTATAACCACCGCCGGAGTCCAGACCCTCTACCTCGACGGCAACGACAAGGCGCGCATGGATGGCAAGCGCGTCATCATCGTCGATGACGTCATCTCGACCGGCGAATCCCTCCGCGCCCTCGAGGAGCTTGTGACGCAGGCGGGCGGAAACATCGTCGCGCGGATGGCGGTACTCGCCGAGGGTGAAGCGGCGGAGCGCAAGGACATCACCTACCTCGAACATCTGCCGCTCTTCGACAAGGACGGCCGTCCCCTCGACTGAGCGCTGTCTTTCCGTCCCGACTGTGCGTAAAGCGTTTTGCTTTCCACTTGTTTGAAATATCCTCACTGATGTAAAGTGTTTTAATTTACAAGCCCGCCGTTGAAATCGGAGATTTCAACGGCGGGCTTTGTTTATCAAATGCCTCGCAGAGTTTAATCCGTTTTTTCCGGCGGCGTGTACGTCGGAAAAAACTCTTTGCGCGTAGCGTGCGTCGATTTTCCGCCGAAGGCGATTCCGCGCCGGTTCGCGCGGTTGAAGTTGCTTGCCGCAGGCAAGCAACTTCGCGCAGGCGGAATTCATTTCCGCCGAGCATTTCAATCGGAAGGGCTCCCAAACGGTCTACTGACCGTTTGGGAATTGCGTCGATTTTCCGCCGAAGGCGGAAAACTCGGCGCGTAGCGGAGCGCTTACTGTCGGTAGGGCTTCGCCCTATCCGACAGTTTCACTTGGAATTGCGCTTGCGCAATTCCAAGTGAACTTCTCGCGGCAAATTGGTAAGCGGGCGTAGCGAGCGCGATTTGCCGCGACTGCTAGAATAGTGATACCTGGTTGCTCTCCGGCAGGCTGTCGAGCGCGCCGCAGCTTTGCAGCAGATCCACCACCGCCTTGGATACCTTCGGGCAGCGGACTTCGAGATCTTCCACCGAGATGAACTCGCCGTTTTTGCGTTCCTCCGTTATCTCGCGCGCCGCCTGTTCGCCGAGTCCTGGAAGCGCGGTGAACGGGAGCAGCAGTGTCTTCTCTCCCACCTCGATAAACTTCGTCGCGTCCGAGCGGTAGAGGTCGATCTTTGCCATATCCAGCCCGCGCAGATAGAACTCGTAGACGACCTCGAGCGTCGTCAGCAGATCCTCGTCGCGCGCGGTGAGGTTCTTTGCCTCGCGCAGCTCGAGTATCTTGCTCTTTACCCCTTCCAAACCGGAGGTCATTATGTTGGCGTCGAGCACCTTTGCGCGGATGGTGAAGTATGTGCAGTAGAAGTCGAGCGGGCGGTGGACCTTGTACCACGCTATGCGGAAGGCGCTGAGGACGTACGCGGCGGCGTGCGCCTTCGGGAAGAGGTACTTTATCTTCTTACAGCTCTCTATGTACCACTCGGGAACGCCGTGCTCACGCATCTCGGCCTCCCACTCGGGCTTCACGCCCTTGCCCTTGCGGATGGCCTCGCTCATCGAGAAGGCCTGCTTATTCGCTATCCCCTTGCTCATGAGGAATATCGTGATGTCGTCCCGCGCGCCGACGACCTCCTTCAGTGTCGCCAGTCCCTGCTCGATGTAGTCCTTCGCGTTGTCGAGCCAGACGTTCGTGCCGTGGCTCAGGCCGGATATGCGGAGCAGCTCGTCAAAGGTCTTGGGGTTCGTATCCTCGAGCATGCCGCGAACGAAGCTCGTGCCGAACTCCGGGACGGCCACCGTCCCGCGCCCGCCGAGTATCGGGTCATCGGTAAAGCCCAAAGCCTCGGTCGAGAGGAAGATGCTCATGGTGTCCTTGTCGTCGAGCGGGACGAGGCGCGGATCCATACCGGAGAGGTCCTGGAGCATCCTGATTATCGTCGGATCGTCGTGACCGAGCTCGTCGAGCTTCAGCAGGTTCTCCTCTATCGAGTGATAGTCGAAGTGAGTGGTGATGATGTTGCTCTCGCTCTTGTCGGCGGGGTGCTGTATCGGCGTAAACTCGCAGATGTTGTGGCCGCGCGGCACGACGATAAGTCCGCCGGGGTGCTGCCCCGTCGTCTTGCGGACGCCGACTATGCCCTGCGCGAGGCGGTTCTCCTCCGCGCGGGTGAGCGTCAGCTCGTGCTCCTCGGCGTATTTCCTGACGTAGCCTATCGCGTTCTTCTCCGCTATGGTGCCTATCGTGCCCGCGCGGAAGACCTGTCCCTCGCCGAAGAGCTCTATCGTGTACTGGTGCGCGCGGGACTGGTACTCGCTCGAGAAGTTGAGGTCTATATCCGGCTTCTTGTCCCCCTCGAAGCCGAGGAAGGTCGCAAACAGTATGTCGAAGCCGTCCTTCTCGTAGTCCGCGCCGCAGACGGGGCACTTCTTGTCCGGCAGGTCCGGACCTGTCGGCGCAGCGTCCGAGAACTCGTGGTGCTTGCACTTGGGGCAGCGGTAGTGCGGCGGGAGTGCGTTCACCTCGGTGATGTCCGAGAGGAACGCGACTATCGACGAGCCGACGGAGCCGCGCGAGCCGACGAGGTACCCGTCCTCGAGCGACTTTGCGACGAGCTTCTGCGCTATCATGTATATGACGTCGAAGCCGTGGCCGACTATCGACTTCATCTCGGTCTCGACCCGCTCGCGTATCAGCGGGTGGACATCCTTGCCGTAGAGGCGTTCGAGCTTGCTTTCGACAAGCGAACGCAGATCCTCCGCCGAGTTCTCTATCTTCGGCTCGAAGGTTCCGTGCCTGACCGGCCGCACGAGCTCGCACATGTCGGCTATGCGGTTCGGGTTAGTTATGACGACCTCTCGCGCCTTCTCCTCGCCAAGGTACATGAACTCCTCGAGCATCTCCTCCGTCGTGCGGAAGAAGAGCGGCGCCTGCTGTTCGCCGTCCGCAAAGCCGCTCATCAGCACGCGGCGGTATATCTCGTCCTCCGGCTCCATAAAGTGTACGTCGCAGGTCGCGACGACCGGCTTTCCGAGCTTTTCGCCGAGCTCGACTATCCTGCGGTTGAAGTCCCGCAGCTCCTCCACGTCCTTCACGCGCCCCTCGCGCAGGAGGAACATATTGTTGCCTATCGGCTGTATCTCAAGGTAGTCGTAGTAGTCGGCTATGCGCAGGAGCTCGCTCTCCGGCGCTCCGTCTACCATTGCGCGGAAGAGCTCGCCCGCCTCGCACGCGGAGCCGACGAGCAGTCCCTCGCGGCGGCGGTCAAGCTCGGTGCGCGGCACGAGCGGGTTCCGCTTGTAGTGCTCGAGAAATCCCGCGCTTATCAGGTCGTAGAGGTTGCGAAGACCCGTCTCGTTCCTCGCGAGAAGTATCATGTGGTTCGAGCGCCCGGTGAGGACGTTCGAGCCGACGTTTTCCGCGAGGTACCCGTTTATGCCGGAGATGTCGTTCACTCCGGCGGCGGTGAGCCGCGCGAAGAAGTCGAAAAGTATGTACGCGACCGCCGCCGCGTCGTCCGAGGCGCGGTGGTGGCGGAACTCCGGCACCTTCGTCTCGAGCGAGACGGTGTGAAGGTCGAACTTCGTCAGCGTCGGCAGCAGTCCGCGCGCCATGTTCCGCGAGTCTATGAACGTCGGCTCGAACGGTATGCCGAGCTCGCGGCAGGCGGCGGAGATGAAGCCGACGTCGAACGTGGCGTTGTGCGCCGCGAGCACGCTCTCGCCCGCAAACTCGAGAAATCCGCGTATCGCCGTCTCGATACCGGGCGCGCCGCGCAGCATCTCGTCGGTGATGCCGGTGAGCTCGACTATCTTCTGCGGCAGCGGACGCCCGGGCGCGGCAAAGGTATTGAACCTGTCCACTATCTCGCCCGAGCGGAAGCGCACCGCGCCTATCTCGATTATCCTGTCGCTCGCGGCGGAGAGGCCGGTCGTCTCTATGTCAAACGCGACAAACTCCCCCGAGATCGGCGCGGACTTGTCTCCGTACACCGAGCGGACGCGCTCGATGTCGTTGACGAAGTAGCACTCGGTGCCGTAGAGCACCTTAAACTCGTCGCCCTTCTCGCGGCCCTTGTTTATCTTCTCCTGCGCCATCATCGCGTCCGGGAAGGCGTGGACGACGCCGTGGTCGGTTATCGCGACGGCGCGGTGTCCCCACGCGGCGGCGCGGCGGACGGCGTCGGCCGCGCCGACCGTCGCGTCCATGGCGCTCATCTTGGTGTGAAGATGCAGCTCGACGCGCTTCTCCGGCGCGTTGTCCCGCCGTCCCTCCGGCGGGTCTATTTTCCATATCGTGTCCGGGTCTATGACTGCGCACTTGTCAAACTCGTTGTAGACCATCCTGCCGCTCACCGCAAGCCACAGCCCGGGGTATATCTTATTCAGGATCTCCGCCGTGGGAGCGTTCGCGTCGCGGCGGAAACGCTCGTTCTGCCCGTCCCCGTCGTCCTCGCGCGCCGGGCGGAACGCCCGCGACACGCGCACGGCGCCGGTGTCGTCCGCGATATCGAACTTCATCACGCAGGAACCCATGCGGGTCTTTTCTATGTGCTCGGTCCATATGACCTTGCCGTGCACGGTCTGGCGGCCCGAATCGACCGTCATCTCGTTCATCGGAATATATCCCTCGCCGCCGACGCGCCTGCCGTATATCAGAGGCGACTCGGCGCTCGCCGCGAGGTTTTTCATCTCCGCCGCCGCCTGCTTTTCAAGCGTCTGTATCGTCTCGGCGCGGCGCTTTTCCGCCTCCTCGGCAGAGCCGTTGTCCTTTGAGGCAAAGCACACCTCCGCCTCACATCCGAAGCTGTCCTTCAGCGCCGCGCGGAGCTCGTCCGCCCACGACCCGAGCATATCCCCGCCGCCGTGTTCGAGGCGGAAGGTGACCTCTCCCCGCTTCACCTCGAGCTCGCTCCCGCGCAGAAGGTTCTGCGCGGCGGCGCGTCCCTCGAGAAGCTCCTCCACCGTCCCGCGCACCGCGTCCTCCGAGAGCATGTCCGGGCTGTACCGCGCGGAAATATTCACCTCGCCGAGGTCGAACATACCCCTGAGACTCTCGGCGAGGCGCTTCTTCTGCGCCGCCGGGATATACGCCTTCGGGCGCAGCTCCACCGTCATGCTGCGCTCGCTTCTGTTTACCGAGACGCTCTCCACCTGAGCGTCCCAGAGCCCCGCGCCGTCGCAGGCGGGAAACATCTCTTCAAGTAAGTAGCTGGTCATTTTCACACTCCAAAAGCTCTATCTCGTGCATAAGCGCGTCCACGAGCCGCTCCTGCGGCACCTTGGCTATTATCTCTCCCTTTCGGAATATCAGCCCCGAGTCCGGGCCGCCGGCTATGCCGACGTCGCACTCCCGCGCCTCGCCGGGGCCGTTGACGGCGCAGCCCATGACCGCGACCTTCAGCGGCTTCCGAACGCCCGCGAGGCGGCGTTCGACCTCCTCCGCGAGCGGTATGAGGTCTATGCGGCACCGTCCGCAGGTGGGGCACGCGACTACCTCCGCGCAGTCCCGCCGTATCTCGAGCGCGCGGAGGAGGTCTATGCCGGTCTCGACCTCGCGCACGGGATCCGCCGTAAGTGAGACTCGTATCGTGTCGCCTATTCCGTCCGCAAGGAGCGCGCCTATCGCGGCGGCGCTCTTCATTACGCCGATGCGCTCTGTGCCGGAGTGCGTGAGGCCGACGTGAAGCGGATAGTCCCGCAGCTCGGCGAGGCGGCGGTAGGCTTCTATCGTGAGCGCCACCTCCGGCGCCTTCACGGATATGGCTATGTCGAAAAATCCGGCGTCCTCGAGCAGTTCGACGTGGGATATGGCGCTCTCCGCGAGGGCGCCGGCAGTGACGCCGCCGTGCCGCGCGAGGATGTCGCGCCGCACCGACGCGCCGTTCACGCCGATGCGTATCGGTATCCCGCGCTCACGGCACGCGCCCGCGACGGCGCGGACGCGCTCCGGCGAGCCGATGTTTCCGGGGTTTATGCGTATCTTATCGACGCCCGCTTTCACCGCCGCGAGCGCGAGGCGGTAGTCGAAGTGTATGTCCGCGACTATCGGAAGCTTCGTACGCTTCTTGAGCTCCGCTATCGCCTCCGCCGCCGCCATGTCCGGCACGGCGACGCGGACGATGTCGCACCCGGCGGCCTCCAGCCGCGCAATCTGAGCCGCCGTCGCCTCGACGTCCGCGGTGGCGGTCGTAGTCATCGACTGGACGCTTATCGGCGCGCCGCCGCCTATCTCGACGCCGCCCGCGTTTATCTTCCTTGTTTTTCTGCGTTCCATAGCTACCTCACAAGCCGCAATATGTCATTGAACGCGACGTAAGCCATCAGCCCGAGCAGCAGCACGAGGCCGCCGAAGTGTATCGCGCTCTCATACTTGGGGTTGAGCGGCTTACCGCGTATCAGCTTTATGACGCCGCCGACGATGAGGAAGAATATCCTGCCGCCGTCTATGGCGGGTATCGGCAGAAGGTTCATCACGGCGAGGTTCACCGCTATCATCGCTATTAGCGACCACGCCGACGGGAGCGAGGTCTGCGCCGTCTCTACTATCATCCCGCTTATGCCGACCGGCCCCGCGAGGTCGTTCACCGTCGCCTTTCCCCCGAACAGATCAAAGAGGCTAACCTTGACCATCCGCACAAAGTCAATGGCGTTGAGCCAGGCAAGCTTTATGCGCGTATAGAACGTCGCCTCCTCGCTTTTGAAGACAAGTCCGTACATCTCGCGGTCGACCGTGACGGGGTTCCCGTTCTCGTCCGTCGTCTCGTAGGGGTAGACTCTCCGCTCGAGCGGGACGGTCACGTCTATGCGCTCGCCGTTTCTTGCGACGGTGAAGGTGTACGGCGCGCCCTTCTCATGCTCGAGGAAGGTCAAAATGTCCGCGTTGGTGAATATCCAGTATCCGTTTATGCGCTCTATGTCGTCGCCCGGCATCAGCATCGTCTCGCCCTCGCAGGGGAAGCCCTCCATGAAGGAGTCTATCTGCGTGGTGACGAGTATGTCCCCGCGCGAGCTCAGCACAAGGAGTATAAGAAATCCCGTGAGGAAGTTCATGAACGCTCCGGCGGCGAGGATAATTACCTTCTGCCAGAGCGGCTTCACATAGAACGGCTCCTCGCCCTCGGCGGGCGGGGGATAGTCGTCCGGCGCGGCGGGCTTTTCCGCGTCTCCGCCCTCCGGGAGGGCTTCGGCGTCCGCCGCGTCCTCGCTTTCTCCGTCCTCGCCGTCGAGCGCGCAGAAGCCGCCCACCGGGAAGAGACGGAGCGAGTAGAGCGTCCGCTTGCCCCGCTTTTTGAATATCGCGGGGCCCATGCCTATCGCGAATTCGAGCACCCGCACCCCGAAGATGCGCGCGGTGATGAAGTGCCCGAACTCGTGGATGAAGATGAGGAATCCGAATGCCAGTATCGCGAGAATGATATACAGTGCCGTAGTTATAAGATTACCCCCTACCGCCGGCCGCACGGCTGCGGACCTCGGCGTCTATCTCAAGAGCACGCTCTGGCGAGGCGTCCCCCGAGTATCCCTCGGAGAGGCGTTCGACCGTCTCGGCTATGCCGGGAAAGCTCAGTTTGCCCGCGAGGAACCTCCCCACGGCGACCTCGTTTGCGGCGTTCAGCGCGGCGCACGCCGCGCCGCCCGCGTCCGCCGCCCGCTCCGCGAGCGCAAGACACTTAAATGTATTCCTGTCCGGCACGGAAAAGCTCAATAAACCGATTTTTTCGAGCTCGAGCGGCGGAGTTTCGGTGTCCGCGCGCCCGGGATAGGTGAGCGCGTACTGTATCGGTATCGACATGTCCGGTATGCCGAGCTGCGCCACGACCGCGCCGTCCTCAAATTCCACCGCCGAGTGTATTATGCTCTCCCGCTGGACGATTATCTTGATATTCTCCCTTTTCACGCCGAAAAGGTGCATCGCTTCTATCAGTTCGAGGCCCTTGTTCATAAGCGTCGCGCTGTCGACGGTTATCTTCGCGCCCATCGACCAGTTTGGGTGAGACAGCGCATCCGCGACGGTGACGCCTTCAAGATCCTCCGACGTCCTGCCGAAGAACGGGCCGCCGGACGCAGTGAGAAGTATCCTCCTCGGGTGCGGCGCTCCCTGAAGACACTGGAATATCGCGGAGTGCTCCGAGTCTACCGGTATTATCTCCACTCCCCGCTCGCGCGCGGCGCGGAGCACGCCGCTCCCGGCGCAGACAAGCGTCTCCTTGTTCGCGAGCGCGAGGCGCTTCACCGCGCCGAGCGCCGCGAGCGTGGGTCGGAGCCCCGCGACGCCGACTATCGCGTTGAGGCAGCAGTCGGCCTCAACGGCCGCCGCTTCGAGGACGCCCTCCTCGCCGCCCACGACCTTCACCGAAGTGTCGGCAAGGCGCGTTCGGAGGTCGCGCGCCGCGTCTATGTCATAAAGCGCCGCGACGCGCGGGAGAAACTCCCGCGCCTCGGCCTCCATCTCTCTCACGCTGCGGAAGGCCGCCAGCGCCCGCACCTCAAGGCCGAGCCGCCGAGCCGCCTTCACCGCGTTTTTTCCTATCGAGCCTGTGCTTCCGAGCAGAGTAAGTGTTTTCAGCATAGTGTGCCTTCCGTTCCCGTCCGCCGGCAGATAAATCCGTACATGGAAGGGCGCGCCCTTCGGCGCGCCTCAAGGTCTCGGCGTCGGGAGTTACATGATTATCGGGAACGCCGCGAGAAGCAGCTCGACTACCGGCGCGGTAAAGAGTACGCTGTCGAACCGGTCGAGTATTCCCCCGTGCCCCGGGATGATCTTTCCGAAGTCCTTTATGCCGGCCTGACGCTTGACGCTCGAGAGCGCGAGGTCACCTATCTGACCGCAGAAGGCGCTCGCGACGCCGAGCAGCACCGCCGAGCCGTAGTTGAATCTGAAATCGGGTATTATCACGAAGTCGAGCAGGAGCGTATACAGCACGAGTATGACCGGCGCCATGACAAATCCCGCCACAGAGCCCTCGACCGTCTTTTTCGGGCTTATGTCCGGGGCGAGCTTGTGCCGTCCGAACGTTCTTCCGCCGAGGTACGCGAACACGTCCGAGCCCCACGCGCCGAGCAATGGATAGAGAAGCAGCAGCCGTCCGACAAGCTTCGGGTCGTCCGCTATGACGATTATCCGCATTATCGAACTCAGCAGGTAGGGTATGACTATGCCGCCGAAGAACGCTATGCAGAGCTTGTCAAACGTGGAGTCCGGCGCGGCGGACAGCGTCTCCATAAACAGCAGGAGCGTGTAGACCGCGACCCCGAGCACCACGCCCCAGTCGCCCGAGCCGAAGTAGACCCATATCGGCACGAGCATCGCCACGGCCATGGCGTAAGCGACTATGCGCTTATTTGTGCGCACAAATCCGGTGGCATACAGCAGCTCATGCGCCGCAACGGAGCTCATCAGCCCTATCACAAGCGGCAGAGCCCACGGCGGAGCAAAGAATATCACTCCCAACAGGACGGCGAGCAATATCCCGCCTCCCAGCGTTCGCAGGAACATACTGTGAAACCTCCAGAATCCGCAGCGGAACACCGCGGGCTTTAAGGGAACGGCGCGGGGCCGTCATCCCTTCACGCCGCCGTAGCGGCGGTCGCGGCGGTTGTATTCCTCCACCGCGCGGTCGATCTCCTCCTCGTCGAAGTCCGGCCAGAGGGTATCGGTAAAGTACAGCTCGGAATAAGCGCACTGCCAGAGCAGGAAGTTTGAAAGCCGCACCTCCCCGCTCGGACGGACAATGAGGTCCGGGTCGGGGATGCCGGCGGAGTAGAGGCGGCCCGCTATCGAGTCCTCGGTTATCTCCTCCGGCGAAATCTTGCCGGCGGCGGCGTCCTCCGCGAGGAGGCGCGCCGCGCGCGTTATCTCGTCCCGCGAGCCGTAGTTGATGCAGAGGCAGAGCGTGATACCGTCTATATGGCGGCTCTTCTCGTCTATCTTTGCGAGCAGCTCGCGCACGTCCTCCGGCATTTCCTCGCGTCCGCCGAGGATACGCACCTTCACGCGGTCGCGCTCCATGCGCTCGTACGTCTCGTCGAGGTATTCGCGCAGGAGGCGCCATATCTCCGCCACTTCCTCCGGCGGACGGCGCCAGTTCTCGGTGGAAAAGGCGTACGCCGTGAGATACTTCACGCCGATGTCGCGGCAGTAGGTCGCGACTCTGCGGAAGGTCTCCGCGCCTATCGCGTGCCCCGCCGTGCGGGGCATTCCGCGCTTTCGCGCCCACCGCCCGTTGCCGTCGAGGATAATGGCTATGTGCTCCGGCACCGACGCGGGCGCGCCGTGCTTCTTCTTCCTGCCGAAAAACCGCATCAGACGGTGAGCAGCTCCTTCTCCTTCTCGGCGGTTATCTTGTCTATCTCCGCCGTCTTCTTGTCGGTGAGGTCCTGAAGGTCCTTCTCAAGGCGCTTGAGATCGTCCTCGGTGATCTCGCCCTTCTTCTCCTGCTTCTTGTAGTCGTCCATCGCGTCGCGGCGGATGTTGCGGACGGCTACCTTCGCCTCCTCCGCGTACTTGCGGACGAGCTTCGTGAGCTCCTTGCGGCGCTCCTCGGTGAGCTGCGGGAAGGCGAGGCGTATGACCTTGCCGTCATTCTGCGGGTTGATGCCGAGGTCGCTTGTCTGTATGGCCTTCTCTATCTTCTTGAGTATCGAGTTGTCCCACGGCTGTATCATGATGGTGCGCGGGTCGGGCGTGGAGATGGTGCCGACCTGCTGGAGCGGGGTCGCCGTTCCGTAGTAGTCGATGGTTATTCTGTCGAGAACGGACGGGTTCGCGCGCCCCGCGCGGACGCTTCCGAGGTTGTCCGAAAACGCCTTTATGCTCTTATCCATCTTGTCCTGATAAATCTGATCTGCTGCCATTTTTATAGTCCCCTTTCTTATTTTTAATAAAATTTTTTACTCAAAGCTTTATCGTTTTTCAGTCTATGCTTCCGGTGACGAGGGTGCCGACCTTCTCGCCCATAAGGGCGCGGTAGATGTTCTCCGGGTCGGATAGCGCGAAGAGAAGGACGGGTATGCTGTTGTCCATCGACAGCGACGTCGCGGTGAGGTCCATCGCGAGGAGGTGCTTCTGCAGCATTTCGTCGTAGCTCAGCGCCTCGTAGCGGTGCGCGTCCGGATTTTTCGCGGGGTCGGAGTCGTACACGCCGTCAACGTTCTTCGCGAGCAGGACGATGTCCGCGTCTATCTCCGCCGCGCGGAGTATGGCCGCCGTGTCGGTAGAGAAGTACGGATTGCCGGTGCCGCATCCGAAGATGACGACCCTGCCCTTCTCGAGATGGCGGCAGGCGCGCAGGCGAACGTAGGGCTCGGCTATGGCGCGCATCTCGATGGCGGTCTGTACGCGGACGTCTACGCCCATCTTCTCGAGCGCGTCCGCAAGGGCGAGCGCGTTTATCGAGGTCGCGAGCATCCCCATGTGGTCGGCGCGGGTACGTTCGATCTTTCCCCCGCCGTCCTTGACGCCGCGCCAGAAGTTTCCTCCGCCGACGACGATGCCTATCTCCGCGCCCGCGTCCACGCACTTCTTTATGACCGAGCACACCGAACGAATAACGTCGATGTCAAGGCCGAAGTGCCTGTTCCCCGCGAGCGCCTCGCCGGAGACCTTGAGGAGCACACGCTTGTATTTCAATTCCATCCGGAACCACTCCTTCCCTTTTATACCTGTCTATTTTACACGAAAGCGGTATGATTAGTCAAGCGCTGCATACACATTTTACCCGTTTCTTTATAAACTGTTTTTTATCTTCTTCCAGTATGCGGCGTAGGCCTGCTCGCTCTTGTTGTCTCCGAAGCGGTAGTAGACCGTTCCCGCGAGGTTGTCGGGCAGGTACTGCTGCGCGACCCAGTGGTTCGGGAAGTCGTGCGGGTACTTGTAGCCCTGCTCCCGCTCGAAGCCGGTTCCGTCCGCGTGGACGTTCTGAAGCTCGCGCGGGACGGGTCCGGCCTTCCCCGCGCGGACATCCGCCATGGCCGCGTTTATCGCCTCTACAACGGAGTTCGACTTCGGCGCGGTCGCGAGGAGAATCACCGCCTCCGCGAGCGGAAGCTGCGCCTCCGGAAGCCCGAGCTGCAGAGCGCTCTCCACACAGCTCTTGACTATCGGCACCGCCTGCGGGTAAGCAAGCCCTATGTCCTCCGACGCGGAGCAGAGTATCCTCCGGCACGCGCCGGCGAGGTCGCCCGCGGCGAGGAGCCGCGCGAGGTAATGGAGCGCCGCGTCCGGGTCGGAGCCGCGGAGCGATTTCATCAGCGCCGAGACCGCGTCGTAGTGACCGTCGCCGTCACGGTCGTGGTGCATGGCGCTCTTCTGCGAGACGAGCTCCGCGTCCTCGAGCGAGATGTGGAGCATCCCATCCTCCGTCTTTACGGCGGCGGTAAAGAGCAGTTCGATGGAATTTACCGCCTTGCGGACGTCCCCGCCCGACGAGGACGCAACGTGCTCGAGGACGCCGTCCTCTATCTCCGCCTCGCCGAAGGTCTCCCGCGCGAGCTTCTCCGCGCGCCGGACGGCCTCGAGCATATCATCGAATGTAAGCTCCTTGAACTCGAAAACGGTCGAACGGCTGAGCACGGCGTTGTAGATGTAGAAGTACGGGTTCTCGGTAGTGGACGCGATGAGCGTTATCTTGCCGTTTTCTATGAACTCAAGAAGCGACTGCTGCTGGCGCTTGTTGAAATACTGTATCTCGTCGAGATAGAGCAGGATGCCGTTCGGCGTGAGAAATGTGTCGAGGTCGGCTATGAGGTCCTTTATGTCCTGAAGCGACGCGCTCGTGGCGTTCAGGCGGCGCAGCTCGCGGTCGGTCTCCCGCGCGATGATGTTTGCGACGGTAGTCTTGCCCGAGCCGGAGGGGCCGTAGAAGATCATATTCGGTATTTTCCCGCTTTTCACTATCCTTCGGAGCAGGCCGTTCTCTCCGAGGATGTGCTTCTGGCCGAACACCTCGTCAAGCGTCGCCGGACGGATCCTGTCCGCAAGCGGCTGATACATCCTTCATCACTTCTCTTTCAAGTGGTCTCCCGAAAATCAGTAGATCGGGTGCTTGCCGCAGAGCTCCGCCACCTCGGCGCGGACCGTGTCCGCGCAGTCGGGATATTCCGTCGCGGCGAGGCGCATGAGCTCCGCAATTTTCTCCATGTCCGCCTCGTTGAAGCCGCGCGTCGTGACGGCGGGCGTTCCGACGCGGATGCCGCTCGTCACGAACGGGCTCTCCGGGTCGTCCGGAATGGCGTTCTTGTTGACCGTGATGTGCATCTCGTCAAGGCGGCGCTCCATCTCCTTGCCGGTGACGCCGAAGCGCCTGAGATCGACGAGCATAAGGTGGTTGTCCGTGCCGCCGGTGACGAGGTCGAACCCGCGCGCGAGGAGAGCCTTCGCGAGCGCCGCTGCGTTCCGCACGACGGCATGCTGGTACTCCTTGAACTCGGGCTTCATCGCCTCGCCGAAGCAGACCGCCTTGGCCGCTATGATATGCTCGAGCGGACCGCCCTGCGTTCCGGGGAAAACCGCCTTGTCTATAGCCTTAGCGTGCTCCTTCTTGCAGAGGATAAGCCCTCCGCGCGGGCCGCGCAGGGTCTTGTGCGTCGTTGTGGTGACGACGTCGGCATAAGGCACGGGGCTCGGGTGCTCCCCCGCCGCGACGAGACCCGCGATGTGCGCCATGTCCACCATGAGTATTGCGCCGGCCTCGTGAGCTATCTCCGCGAAGCGCTCGAAGTCTATCGTTCTCGGGTAGGCGCTCGCGCCGGCGATTATCATCTTAGGACGGTGCTCGAGGGCGAGGCGGCGCACCTCGTCGTAGTTTATCCTGTGCGTCTCCGGGTCGATGCCGTAGGGGACGACGTTGAAGTACTTCCCCGAGATGTTCGCGGGGCTGCCGTGGGACAGGTGTCCGCCATGCGCGAGACTCATGCCGAGGACGGTGTCCCCCGGCTCACAGAAGGCGTAGTAGACGGCGGTGTTCGCCTGCGCGCCGGAGTGGGGCTGGACGTTCGCGTGCTCCGCGCCGAAGAGCTTGCAGGCGCGCTTCCGCGCGAGGCTCTCAAGCTCGTCGATATACTCGCAGCCGCCGTAGTAGCGCTTCTTCGGCAGACCCTCGGCGTACTTGTTCGTCATGACGTTTGCCGCGGCCATCATCACCGCCTCGCTCACGATGTTCTCCGAGGCTATGAGCTCGATGTTGCGGCGCTGGCGCATGAGCTCCTTGGATATCGCCGCGCCGACCTCCGGGTCGGCCTCCGAAACAAATCCGAGCACATTTTCCATCATAGAAGCCATGTCGGTCACTCCTTTCAAAACCGGGTCGCGGGAAGGTGGGCGGCCGTTCCCCTCCCGCCGGGGACGGCGCGTATGCTGCTCGCCGCGCGGCACTTGCAAACGCGGGCGTTTTGTGCTAAAATCGTCGAAAAAGGGGGCTTTCGTATGCTTGATAAAAAGGAACGGGCGCTGCGCTGCATAGACGCGCTGAAGCTCGAATATCCCGACGCGATATGCACCATAGACTACGAGAAGGACTACGAGCTGCTGTTCTCCACGCGCCTTGCGGCGCAGTGCACCGACGCTCGCGTGAACATCGTGACAAAAACTCTCTACAAGAAGTATCCGTCGCTCGAGGCGTTTGCCGAGGCGGACATACCAGAGCTTGAAAACGACCTCCGCCCCACCGGCTTCTTCCGCATGAAGGCCCGCGACCTCAAGGCCGCGGCGCGCGTCCTGCTTGACGACTACGGCGGAAAGGTCCCGGATACGATGGAGGAGCTTCTGAAGATACCGGGCGTCGGCCGCAAGACCGCAAACCTCGTCCTCGGGGACATCTTCGGCAAGCCGAGCTATGTCTGCGACACGCACTGCATCCGCATAACGAATCTGCTCGGTCTCACTGAGGGGAATGATCCGGCAAAGGTCGAGGTGCAGCTCCGCGAGCTGCTCCCGCCGGACGAGGCCGGCGCGTTCTGCCACCGCCTCGTGCTCCACGGGCGCGCGGTCTGCGTCGCGCGCCGCCCGAACTGCGCCGCGTGCTGCATGAGAGAATACTGCGCCCACGCGGCGTCACTCGCGGCTCACGAATAGGCTCCGCGCTTTCGCGGGCGGTCTTCGAACCGCCCGCTTTGTTTTTTAGACTTTTAATTCACTTTCCGATTTCGGGAGGCGGGCTTTATTCTTTTCGAGGAGCGGACGCACCTCTCCCTCAAGGTACTCGCGCACCTGCTCGGGGCTGCGTCCCACATACCTTCTCGGGTCGAGACCGGCCTTCAGCTCGTCGAGGCTGAGTCCGAACGCCGGGTCGGCGGCGATGCGCTCGATGAGGTCGTTCGGCTTTCCCTCCTCCTTGACGGCGTATCCTGCGCCGAGGGAGTGCTCGCGGATGCGCTCGTGAAGCTCCTGACGGTCGCCGCCGGCCTTCACCGCGTCCATGAGGATGTTTTCGCTCGCCATGAACGGCAGCTCCTCCGCGACGTGCTTTTCTATCACCTTCGGGTGGACGGTGAGCCCGCCCGCGACGTTTATGATTATGCCGAGTATCGCGTCCACGGCAAGGAACGCCTCGCCCGTGGAGATGCGCTTGTTTGCCGAGTCGTCAAGCGTCCGCTCGAACCACTGCGTCGCGGCGGTGAAGGCGGGGTTCTGCGCGTCCGCTATGACGTAGCGCGCGAGCGCGCAGATGCGCTCGCAGCGCATGGGATTGCGCTTGTATGGCATGGCGGACGAGCCGACCTGCTTTGTCTCGAACGGCTCCTCCACCTCCTTGAGGTGGCTGAGCAGACGGACGTCGGTCGCAAACTTGGAGGCGCTCTCGGCTATCCCCGCGAGCGTCGCGAGGACGAAGGCGTCGGTCTTGCGGGAGTAGGTCTGGCCGCTCACCGGCTCGCACTTCGCAAAGCCCATCTCCTCCGCTATGAGCCGTTCGAGCTCCTTGCACTTTTCGTGGTCGCCCTCGAAGAGCTCGAGGAAGCTCGCCTGCGTGCCGGTCGTGCCCTTCGAGCCGAGGAGCTTGAGCGTGGATATACGATACTCGACCTCCTCGAAGTCCGCCATGAGGTCGCGTATCCACAGCGTCGCGCGTTTGCCGACGGTGACGAGCTGCGCCGGCTGGAAGTGCGTAAACCCGAGCGTCGGCATATCGGCGTACTTCTCCGCGAAGTCCGCAAGGCGCGATATCGCCATCAGCAGCTTGGACGCGACAAGCTCGAGCGCGGAGCGCATGATGATTATGTCGGTGTTATCGGTGACGTAGCAGCTCGTCGCGCCGAGGTGGATTATCGGCATGGCGTTCGGGCAGAGCTCGCCGTAGGCGTGGATGTGCGCCATGACGTCGTGGCGGAGCTTTCGCTCCCACTCGTCCGCCGAGTCGTAGTTTATGTCATCGACGTGCGCCTCGAGCTCCGCTATCTGCTCCTCCGAGACCGGCAGGCCGAGCCTGTGCTCCGCGCGCGCGAGCGCGACCCACAGCCGCCGCCAAGTGCGGAATTTGCAGTCCGGCGAGAAGAGATAGAGCATCTCGTCGCTCGCGTAGCGGCTCGAGAGCGGGGATTCGTATTTGGACTTCATTTTGACCTCCCATGTATTATTTCATATCCGTCGGAGACGCTGTTCCCGACGGATATGTTGATTTCCAAGCTGTTACTTATTATAGCATAGAAAAGTCCGCTTGGCTAGACGGGAATTCCGTTCGCGGGCGGCGCGGCTCCGCCGAGGGAACCGAAATCGCGCCGCCATGCACTTTTCGGCGTCCCGGATATGCAAATTTGAACGCGGCCGCTTCGCCGTGAGGAATTTCACCTGTCCAAATCCTGCAAAATCACCATATCACTGCCGGTAAATCAATGTAAAATTATCACTTTCGGGTATTGCAACCGCGGCGATTTGCGCATATAATATCCAAGGTGCGCCGATGCAAGTCGGCCACCCAAATCTTGCAAAACCGGAGGATGATGAGCGATGCCAAAGGAGCTGTCACGAATAGCGGCGCAGGTGCGCGCTTCAACGACTATCGCGATAGATACCAAGTATAAAGAGATGAAGGCGGCCGGCATGGACGTCATCGGCTTCGGCGCGGGCGAGCCGGACTTCGATACTCCGGACAACATCAAGATGGAAGCCATCCGGGCCATCGGCTCGAATTTCACGAGATACACCCCCGCCGCGGGGACGCTCGAGCTCCGCGAGGCGGTCTGCACGCGCCTAGAAAAGGACTGCGGCGTGAGCTACAAGCCGGGCGAGGTAGTCGTCTCGAACGGTGCGAAGCAGTCGCTTTTCCTCGCGCTCTCGGCGCTCGTTGACCCCGGCGACGAGGTGATAATCGCCGCCCCCTACTGGGTGAGTTATTACGAGCTCGTCCGTATGGTCGGCGGCGTGCCGGTCATAGTCGAGTGCGGCGAAACGAGCGGTTGGAAGATGACGGCGGACATGCTCCGCGCAGCGATAACGCCGAAGACGAAGGCGTTCATACTGAACAATCCGTCCAACCCCTCCGGCGTAGTGTACACGACGGGCGAACTCTCCGACCTCGCGCGCGTCTGCGTCGAGAGCGACGTCTACATCATAGCCGACGAGATCTACTACAAGCTCGTATACGGCGACGCGCGCTTTACAAGCATCGCAGCCCTCGGCGAAGACGTGAAGAGGCTGACGATACTTATAAACGGAGTATCCAAGAGCTACGCCATGACCGGCTGGCGGATAGGCTACAGCGCCGCCGCGCCTGAGATAGCGAAGGTGATATCGAACCTCCAGAGCCACATGTCCTCCGCGCCGAACTCGATAGCGCAGAAGGCCGCGACCGAGGCTCTTACCGCCTCGCAGAGCTCGATAGAGCTGATGCGCCGGGCGTTCGAGGCGCGGCGCGAATACTTCATCGAGCGCGTGAGCGAGATACCCGACGTGAAGATCATCCCGCCGGACGGCGCGTTCTACGTCATGATGGACATAAGCGCGTTTATCGGCAGGACTCTCGGCGGCGTCGAGATTCACGACGCGGACGACTTTGCGGATGCGTTCCTCACCGCCGGCCACGTCGCGCTGGTGCCCTGCACCGGTTTCGGCGCGCCGAACCACGTGAGATGGAGCTACGCCACAAGCTTGGAGAATATCAAGCTGGGACTTGACAGGCTGGAAAACTTTCTTTTTGCGAAGTAAAACTTCGAGGGATTATGCGGAACCTAGCGGTTCCGACACCTTCGCGGGGCTGTGCCGCCCCGCACCCCTGCGATACTTTTTGCTCGCGCAAAAAGTATCCAAAAAGCGCGCTTAAGGGAGAGGGCTCCGCCCTCTCCCTTAAAAATCCCTCTCCCAATACAGGCACACAACCGCAACCCACATAACAGGACATACTCTGTATCAAACAAATCTATCATCCCACCGGGTGAGTTTCCGGGGAGACCATCAAACTTTCCCACTTCATTCGATGACATCGAACAGTTCCTGCGTAGTAGAAATAAAAATCCGGTCCTACGCTCACACTATAAGCGTAATGCAGATACTTTCCCGCGAAAACGAAACTTTCGGTTCTAGTGGAAAGTATGAGCGTAGACGCTTGTACTAAGCTACGGACGGACGTCTCGCGTGGCAGAGACTTTCCGATTAAGGAAAGAGGGGTACAAAGGGGAGAAAACCGTTGGTTTTCTCCCCTTTGTGTGCTTTTTGGTTACTTTTTGCACAAGCAAAAAGTAACGCAAGGGTGTGGGGCTGCAAAGCCCCACATGGGGGCGCGGGGGCGCAGCCCCCGCAAGGTTGCGGGCTTCGCCCGCAGAGGTTGGGCGATTTATTCACCCAACTTTTCCATTATTTCGCTCCATTCGAGCATGAGCATGTCTATGCGGTGCTCGGTCTCCTCGCGCTTAGTCAGCAGCTCGCCGAGGCGGATGTGGTCGCTCGAGGCCTCCATCAGCTCCTCGTCTATCTGCTTTATCTCGTCCTCGAGGACGGATATGCGGCGCTCGATGATTGGGACGCGCTTGCGGAGCGCGTCGGTCTCGCGGCTGCGCTTATGCGCCTCGCGAGCCTCGCTCTGCTCCTGCTCCTTTTTGGGCTCGGGCTCCTTCTTTTGCGGCTCCGGCGTCAGCACGGCGGACTCGCGCGCCGTGCGCAGAGTCTCCGCGACCTCGCGGTACTCGCTGTAGGTCCCGTCGAAGTCGATTATCCCTCCCTGCTCCACCGACCATATCTTAGTTGCGAACTTTTCGAGGAAGTATCGGTCGTGGCTGACGAGCAGGAGCGTCCCGTCGAACTCGTCTATCGCCTGCTCGAGCCATTCGCGCGAGCGGATGTCGAGGTGGTTCGTGGGCTCGTCGAGGATGAGCATGTTCACGCCGCCCTGCATGAGGATGCAGAGGCGGAGGCGGCTCTTCTCGCCGCCGGAGAGCGTGTCGATGTCCTTGAACACATCCTCGCCGGTGAAATTGAAGCGCGCGAGGATGTTCCGCGCCTCCGCCTCGCTTATGCTGAGGGTGCGGCAGACGCTGTCAACTATCGTCGTGTGGTTATACTCGAAGCTCACCATCTGCGGCAGGTACGCCGTCTTCACTCCGACGCCCCACTTCACGCGCCCCTCGTCCGGCGGCAGCTTGCCGAGGAGAATGTTTAGAAGCGTGGTCTTTCCCGCGCCGTTCGCGCCTATCAGGCCGACGCGCTCGTCCTTCTTTATCTCGAGGTCAACGTCCGAGAAGAGCGTCCTGTCCCCGAAGCTCTTCTTTAGCCCCGTGACCGACAGCACGTCCTCGCCGGAGCGGCGCGTCTCGCCAAAGGTCGCGCGGAGGTTTCTCCCCTGCTTGACGAGCTTCGGCATCGACGCCTTTATTCGCGCTATACGCTTTTCCATTGAGAACGCCGTCCGGTAAAGCTTGTCGTTTCCGAGGAACGCCCAGAGGCGGACGCGCTTCACCGCGTCCTCGAGCTGCTTCACCTTCTTCTCGGCGTTCCGCATCTGCGCCTCGGCGGAGCGGATATACTCCTCCTTCTGGCGGAGGAACTCGCTGTAATTGCCGTTCCAGACCTTCGCCGTGCCGCCCTCGAGCTCGACTATCCTCCCCACCGTGCGGTCGAGGAAGTAGCGGTCGTGCGATATTATCAGCACCGAGCCCTTGAAGGAGGCAAGGAAGTCCTCGAGCCACTCCGTTGACTGTATGTCGAGGTGGTTCGTGGGCTCGTCGAGGAGCATCAAATCTACGTCGGTGAGGATCATCCGGGCGAGGTTTATCCGCGTCCTCTCGCCGCCGGAGAGCTTCTCCCACCGTGTTTCGAGCATCGGCGTGAGGCCGAGGCCGTTCGCGACGCGGCGGAACTGCACCTCCGTGTCGTAGCCCCCGCCCGCCGAGAACTCTATCTCGAGCGCGCCGTACTCGCGCACCGCCTGCGCGTCTCCCTCGCTCATCCGCCGCTCGAGCTCGCGCATCCGCGCGGCTATGCCGTCGAGGCGCTCGAACGCGCCGCGAAGGACCTGCTCGACCGTCGTCCCGTCCGGGTAGTACGGTATCTGGTCGAGGACGCCGACGCGCGTCCCCGGCGCGATGTGTACGCTTCCCTTGTCGCAGGCGTACTCGCCGGAGATCATCTTGAAGAGGGTGGTCTTGCCGGTTCCGTTGTCGCCTATCAGGCCGACGCGCTCGCCCGGCTGCACCTCGAATGTTACGTTTTCCAGTATGGTGACCTCGCCGAAGTCCTTTCCGGCGCCCATCACCGATAAAATAGGCATTTTTCGGTATCTTCTCCGGCGGCTTCCGCCCGGAGCATCCTTTCGATTCGTATGCTTGCCGCAAACATCCGGCGGTAACTATTATAGAGTATCGCGTATCCGTTTGCAAGGAAAAATTGTCTTGACAATGCCCGGCAAAAATGTAATAATGTAAGAAGCATAGCAAGCGATTTCTTTTATTTCGCATTTTTTATAGGAGGCTTCAATTATGATAGACAACAAGATCGCGGTAGCGATAGTCGGCTGCGGCGGCATGGGCGGCGGCCACGCGATAGCCATTTCGAGCGGCAGCGGACAGGCCGTGTGGCGCAACGACGGCGGACGCGGGCGCGAGCTCGAGCCCTCCGATACCCCGATAGCCGAGAAGATGGTCCTTGCCGGCACGTACGACATAGCGGAGGCCCGCCAGGAGTGGGCGCGTTCGCAGGGTCTTCATACCTACTCGAGCTTTGAGGAGATACTTTCGGACGACAAGGTTGACGTCGTCCTCATCGCGACGCCGAACGACAGCCACAAGGAGCTTGCCATCCGCGCCATGCGCGCGGGCAAGCACGTCCTGTGCGAGAAGCCGGTCATGATGACGAGCAAGGACCTCGAGGACGTGCTCGAGGTCGCAAAGGAGACCGGCCGCGTCTTCTACCCGCGTCAGAACCGCCGCTGGGACAGGGACTACCTCGTCATGAAGAAGATATACGAGGAGAAGCTCGTGGGCGACGTTTTCCATATCGAGACCCGCATGCACGGCTCGCGCGGTATCCCCGGCGACTGGCGCGGACGCAAGGAGCAGGGCGGCGGAATGATGTTCGACTGGGGCGTTCACCTTCTTGACCGTCTCGTGCTGATGGTCCCCGAGAAGATAACCAAGGTCTACGCCAAGATGAACCACGTCACTAACGACGAGGTCGATGACGGCTTCATCATGTTTGTCACCTTCGCAAACGGCGTCACCGCGACGGTCGAGGTCGGCACCTGCCACTTCATCACCTTGCCGCAGTGGTACATGGCGGGCAGCCAGGGCACCGCTTCGATAAACGGCTTTAACGACCCCGGCCGCATGGTCGTCCTGCGCGACTGGGCGGACAAGGACGCCACCCCGATTCTCGCGGGCGAGGGACTCACCAAGACGATGGCTCCGCGCGGCGCAAACTCCACCGAGGAGCTTCCCCTGCCCTACTATGACTATGACCGCAACGAGCTTTACTCGAACCTCTGCGACGTGATACTCGGCAAGGCCGAGCAGATAGTCAAGAACGAGGAAGCTCTCCGCATACTCCGCCTTATGGAGGCCGCCCTCGAGTCGGACGCCACCGGCAAGGTAATCGACTTCGAGCAAGCCTGACATGTCACCCGGGGAGAGGACGCCTCTCCCCGGTTCCATATATCAAGACGGGGGGTTCGGTTATGGCGACTATTCAGGATGTTGCAAAGCTCGCGGGAGTCTCTACCGCTACCGTGTCGCGCGTTCTGAACGAAAATTACAAAGTGAGCGACAAGCGGCGTCAGCTCGTGCTTGACGCGGTGCGGGAGCTCGGCTACCGTCCGAACATCATCGGCCGGAACCTCAGCCGCAGTGAGAACCGCACGATACTTGTCGTGAGCTCGTGGATAGACGACGATATGCTCCACGGCGCAAGCTACGCCGCAAAGGAGCTCGGCTACGACCTCATCCTCTCCTACACCACCGAGGAGGACGACAAGGACGCGCTCAAGTACTTCGAGAACGGGCTTGCGGGAGGCATAATGTTCATCAACTTCCGCGGCACCGACAGCAGGATAGCAAAGCTCGGCGCGGAATACCCCATCGTACAGTGCGCCGAGTACGTTGACTTTCCCGAGGCGTGCCTTGTCTCGATACGGGACGACGATGCGATAGCAGAGCTCACCGACATGCTCGCAGACGAGGGACGCCGCCGCTTCGCGTTCATCGGACCCGGCAGCCGCCAAAACTACACCATCCACTATGCCGAGGCGCGCGAACAGGGACTCCGCCGCGCGCTGCAAAAGCGCGGCATCCCGCTTGACGAGCGCTTCGTTGTCCGCTACCCCACCCCCGGCAGCAGCTTTGAAGCGGCGGAGCGGACGGCGGACGAGTGGCTTGCCCTGCCCGCGGAGGAGCGTCCGGACGCGATAATCTGCGCCTCCGACACGATAGCCCTCGCCTGCATGAACCGCCTGATACGCGGCGGAATGAGCATCCCGCGCGACGCCGCGATAACCGGCTTTGACAACCGCCGCGCAGTCTACGCCAACCCGAAGCTCACCACCGTTGACCAGCCGTTCTTCGAGATGGGCGCGGAGTGTGTGCGTATGCTCGTGAACATCATGAGCGGCAAGGAAGTCGAGGAGAAGCGTATCTTCCTCGACCACAAGATAATCGTTCGCGGCTCCACCGACCCGACGCTGGAGTGACGTTTGCGGCGGATCGCCGCTGACCTTGCGCTACTCGTGCTCGCTGTGATTTTTGCAAATAAAAGCGCCCCGAAACGGATGTTTCGGGGCGCTTTTTGTGTTGGCGTATCGGCCTTTACTTCCCGTAGATAATGCTTTCCGCTACCCTCATACCGTCCACGGCGGCGCTGATGATGCCGCCGGCGTAGCCGCAGCCCTCGCCGCAGGGGTAGAGACCCCGCACGCTCGAGACGCAGTTCCCGTCGCGCAGTATCCGCACGGGCGAGCTTGAGCGGCTCTCGACGCCGATAAGGAGCGCGTCCGCCGTGTCAAACCCGCGGAGCTTCCGTCCGAATATGCGTATCCCGTCGCGGAGCGAGTCCGCGACGTATCCCGGCAGGACTTCCCGCAGGTCGCACGGCGTGACGCCGGGGCGGTATGTGGAGCCGAGGCTTCCCGACGGCGTTTTCCCGCCGAGCAGGTCGCCCACGCGCTCCGCCGGTGCGCGGTAGTCCGAGCCTCCGGCGCGGAACGCCGCGCGCTCGAGGCGGCGCTGGAGCTCCACCCCCGCGAGGACGCCTCCCTCCTCGCCGAAGTCCTCCGCGCCGACGCCGACGAGGAGCGCGGAGTTTGCAAACTCTCCGTCCCGCGCGTGCAGACTCATCCCGTTCGTGACTACGCCGCCGCGCTCGCTTGCCGCCGCGACGACCTGTCCGCCGGGGCACATACAGAAGGTGTAAACCCCGCGCCCGCTTTCGAGGTGCGCAGCGAGCTTGTACTCCGCCGGAGGCAGAGTCCCCCGCGTGCGGCCGTACTGTGCGAAGTCTATCAGCTCCTGCCGGTGCTCTATCCTCACGCCGACCGAGAACGCCTTCCGCTCCATCGCGACGCCGCCGTCGCGGAGCATTTCAAAGGTGTCCCGCGCGCTGTGTCCTATCGCGAGGACGGCGGCGCGGGTCGGAAGCTCGTACTCACCACGCTCAGACGTGACTCTGAGGCTTCTCAGCGCGCCCTCCGGCGCGTCGAAGCCCTCAAATCTTTCCCCGAAGCGGAACTCTCCGCCCATACGCTCTATCGCGGAGCGGATGCTTTTCACGACGCCGCGAAGCAGGTCGGTCCCGATGTGCGGGTGCGCGAGGTATCCTATCTCCTCCGGCGCTCCCGCCTCGATGAACGCGTCGAGCACCGAGCGGATGCGCGGGTCCTTCGTGCCGGTGGTGAGCTTACCGTCCGAGAAGGTTCCGGCGCCGCCCTCGCCGAACTGCACGTTGCACTCCGGGTCGAGCGCGCCGCCTGACCAGAAGCTCTCCACCTTGCGGACGCGCTCGTCCACCGGCCGTCCTCGTTCGAGGACTATCGGACGAAGTCCCGCGCGCGCAAGCTGAAGCGCCGCGAACAGTCCCGCGGGCCCGCTTCCGATGACTGTCGGGCGGGGCACGTCGGCGCCGTCGCATCCGCGCTCCGCCGCGCGCTGTAAAGTCTCCGAGCTTGACAGCATTTTCTCCGCCGGCGCGTCGTCCTCGTCCACCGCGACGCTGTACACTCGGAAGATATTCGGCTTCTTCCGGGCGTCGAGAGACTCCTTGAGTATCCGCACCCGCGCCGTAAAGCTTTCCGGCTTCACACCGGCTCTGCGCGCGATCGCCGCGCGCAGCTCCTCCGGCGTGTGCTCCGCCGGGAGCTTTATCTCGCTTATCCTCATTTCTCCGCCGCCTCCAACGCCCGCGCGGAGGCGCATCCCGCCGTGACGCCGGTCGCCCACGCCCAGTGGAGGTTGTAACCGCCGCAGTCGCCGTGGACGTCGAGCAGCTCCCCCGCCGCGTAAAGGCGCGGGTGCTGGAGGCTCTCCATCGTCTCGGGGTCGAACTGTGCGGCGCGGACGCCGCCCGCAGTCACCTGTGCGTTCTCCCAGCCCATCCTGCCGGACACCCGGAACTCCAGCCGCTTGAGCGCCGATGCGATGCGCTCGAGCGTATCGCCGTCAAAGGATGACACCGGCCTCGACAGCTTCTCGACGCCGGCGGCGCGGAGGACGAGGTTTCCGAGACGCTTTTGAAGCATACCCGCGAAGAAGTCCTCCGCCGTATGTGTAAAGAAAATCGCTTTACGATTTTCAAGTTCGTCAAGGAGTTTACCTTTACTAATTTCCGGGCAGAGGTCGAGCGTCACCGTGTCGCACTCCTCGTGCGCCGTTATCTGGAATATCGGTATGCCGGACAGTCCGTACTCGGTAAAAAGCACCTCGCCGCGCTCGCTGTGGACGAGCCGTCCTCTTGAGAAGGCGCTCGCCTCCGCGCGGACGCGCACTCCCTTCAGCGCCGCGACGGACGGCCGCTCGACCTTTAGCTGTACGAGCGCCGGAAGCAGCGGCGTCACCTCATAGCCGAGGGCGCGAAGGAGTTCTATACCGCTCCCGTCCGAGCCGAGCGACGGCGCGGCGCGTCCGCCCGTCGCGACTATCACCGCGTCCGCCGTGAGTTCCGTTCCGTCCGCCGAGAGTATGCGCCACTCTCCGCCCTGGGTCTGCGGCGGCAGGAGCTTCGCCGCCCGGAAGTCCGTCGCCGTCTCCGCGCCGGACGCGGCGGCGCGGAGCGCGTCGAGAAGTCCCGCCGCACTCTCGCTCATGGGGTACACTCTGCCGTCCTCAATATATTCCGGCACGCCGACCGAGCGGAAGAACTTCACGGCGTCCTCCGTTCCGAAGCGTGAGATCACCCGCTCCGCGAAGCGGACGTCTCCGTGGTAGTGCGCGGCGGATATGTCGGTATTTGTGAAGTTGCAGCGCCCGTTGCCGGTGGAGAGCAGCTTCTTTCCCACTCGCGCAAGGCGCTCCGCTATCACGACGCGCACGCGCCCCTCCGACGTGCGGAGGGCGCTCACCGCGGCGGCAAGACCCGCCGCTCCGCCGCCGAGTATCGCAAGCGTCTTCAACTCTTCTCCTCCTCGGCGGGCGGCGCGGATATGACCACCCTGCCCTCCGAATACTCAAGGCGAACCTTGTTGCCGTTGACACCCAGCCTGTCAAGCAGCTCGCGCGGTATCTGCACGCGTCCCGCGCGGTCGAGCACCGCGAACTCATCCTGCGTCTCGCCGCCCTCCTCCGCGAGGCTCGCGACGTCGCTGAGGTCGCGCTTCACTATAAACTCGCTTGCGGTCTTGCCGTCGCGTATGGCGACGACGCGCTCGACCTTCTTTGCAAGCATCCTGTCATGGGTGACTATAACTATCGTCGTACCGAGCTCGCGGTTGAGCTCGCGGAACACGTCGAGGATGTAACTCGCCGTCGCCGCATCGACCGAGCCGGTGGGCTCGTCCGCAAGCAGAAGCTTCGGGTTGTTCGCGAGCGCGAGGGCTATCGCCACCCTCTGCTGTTCGCCGCCGGAGAGCATCTGGAGCCTGCTGTTCTTCCTGTGCCCCATGCCTACGAGCTCGAGAAGCTGCAGGGCGCGTGTCCTGCGATTGTCCGATAGCTGAAGCGCTCCGTCCTCGCGCGGCATATCCGCCTTGCAGAAGCTCATCGGCATCATGACGTTCTGCACTGCCGTGAGGTACGGCAGAAGGTTCCGCGCGTTGTTCTGCCACACGAACCCGACGGTGTACCGCTTGTAATCGACCAGCTGCTTTTCGTCGAGCTTGAACAGATCCTTCCCGTCCACGATGAGCCGTCCGGCGCTCGGACGGTCGAGCCCGCCTATCATGTTGAGGAAGGTGCTCTTGCCCGAGCCGCTGTTGCCGATTATCGCCATCAGCTCGCCCCGCGCGACGGTGAGCTCGAGCCCCTGGAGCGCGAGGACTTCAAGATCCCTCGTCTTGTAGATCTTGACGAGGTCCTGGCACTCTATTATGTTGTCGCGCACAGCCGTCTCATTCATCGGAGTCCACCCCCTGCACGAGTTTTCCGTCCGCGAGCTCGTAGGTACAGTCCGCAAGGCCGACGAGCCCCACGTCGTGCGTGGTCATGACGAGGGTGACGCCCTCGCTCTCGATAAGCTCGCGGAAGGTCTTCATGACCGAGAGGCCGGTGGCGGTGTCCAGCTCCGCCGTGGGCTCGTCCGCGAACAGCACCGCAGGACGGTGCGCTATAGCGCGCGCTATCGCGACGCGCTGCTGCTCGCCGCCGGACATCTCCTGCGGCATGTGATCCATCCGCGAACCGAGGCCGACGAGCCGCAGACACTCCTCCGCGCGGCGGCGGCGCTCCGCCGCCGGAACACCCGCTATGCGGAGTCCGAACTCCACGTTCTCATACGCCGTCATTATGCTGACGAGCGCCACCGACTGGAATACGAAGCCTATCTTTTTTCGGCGTATGGCGTCCCGCTCCGGCTCGGAGGCAGCGGTGATGTCCACGCCGTCCACCGTGACAGTGCCGGCCGTCGGACGGTCGAGCGCGCCGAGGATGTTCATAAGCGTCGTCTTTCCCGAGCCGCTGCGGCCGCGGAGCATCGTGAGCTTTCCCTTCGGGATGCCGAGAGTTATATCGCTGAGAGCCCAGAAGTCGTTCTCCCCCGCCCTGAAGGAGCGGGACACGCCCTCCGCCGTGATGATGTTTTCCATTCGCGTCCCCTCCTCAGTCTTCTCCGAGCTTTAAAGCCTGCGCTATGCGTATCTTCGAGATAAGCACGCAGAGCACCGCAATGCACACTATTAGCATCACGCCTATCACGATAAACAGCCGCGCAAAGTCGCTCCCCTCCATGGCTATCCGGAGCGGCAGGACGTTCTGTCCCGCGGCGTAGCCCATCTGTATGAGCGGCACGAAGAAGTGCGAGGCAAGGAGCCCCACCCCCACGCCGAAGCCAATCGACACGCCGGATATGAACACCTGCTCCGAGAGAAGCATCGAGAATATGCCCCGCATCGACATACCCATCGCGCGGAATATACCGAACTGCAGCACCCGCGAGCGTATCGAGAGTATCCAGTATATCAGGAAGCCGGTCATGCAGACCGCGAGCACGATTATGAAGCCGACGGTGAGGACGCCGTTCGTGCCCTGAAGCACCGGGTCGTTCTTCTCGGCGACGACCGCCGCGTCCGCGTCAAGGAACACCTCGAAGCGCATATCCTGCGCCTCCGCGAGGTCGTAGACCGGCTGTGCGCCCTCCGGGGAGTTCTTCATCCATATCTCGTAGGGAGTGACGCCCCACTCCGCCTGTATCTGCGCGATATTCGCAATTACGAAGTAGTTCTCCTCGTAGGTGGCGCCGCCCGAGCCGTCCGCCCGCGGCGTAGTCATGACGAGGCTCGGCCAGTAGTCCACAAATCCCGCTATGATGCCTGTGCTGCTGCTTCCCTCCGGGCTGTACAGGTTTATCGTGTCTCCAAGCTCTAGGCCCTGCTTTGTGTGGAAGTTTATCGAGAGCAGTACGGCGGATGCATCGGAGGCCAAAGCGTTCAGATACTCGTTCTGGTGCGCGGGAAGCTGTCCCTCGCGGAACCACGCTATCTCGCCGAACTCCTTGGAGTCTATCGCGAGCATCGTGACGTCGTTCAGCCTCTGCGTCGGGGCGACGACGTCCTCCGTGCGCTGTACCTTCGTCAGCCGTATTCCGGCGGCGGCGAGGGGCGAATATCGCTCATAGTCGGGCTCGTACCACACCGTCTCGTCCGAGGCGGTGACGTAGCTTTTGTTCGACGTCCACTCCTCCCGCACGACGACGTCCGCGCCGTACTCGTAGCGAATATTCTCCTCCATGTTGAGGTTTATCGTGCGCGCGGCGGAAGAGCTGAAAATGCCGGTCGCTATGGTCAGCACGAGGAATATCATGATGAATTGCTCCTCGCCCACCGACCGCGTTATCCTCAGGAAGGATGCGTAGAGCGCGGGCGGCCAGAAGCGCCGTCCCACCCGGAATATCAGCCGCATTATCCACGGGAACACGCGCACGAGCAGAAGCCCCGCGCCAACCATGAAGAGCGACGACGTGATGAAGAGCAGCGGGTCTATCCCGCCCCCTCCCGCGCTCAGAAGATCCTTCTGATTGTTGTAGGAGTAGAGACCGTATATCGACGCTCCGAGAAGTATCACGTCAAGGAACAGCTTCTGCCAGAGCGGACGTGTCGAGCGTCCCGTCTTCGTGCGCTTGTGGTCCACTATCGTTATCTTTGAATACCTGAAGGCGGGTATCGTCATCATGAGAACGGCTAGGATCGCCGCCGCGCCGCTGTAGAGCACGGCCTCCGGAACTATCCGCGCGTTTAATGAAGCACGGCTCACGAGGCCGAGGAACCCGTCCGACGCGCCGAGCACCCTGCATATCAGGAGACCGAGCGGCAGCCCCGCAAGGAAGCTCACTCCCGCGACTATGCCGCTCTCCGCGAGGAACAGGAGTATCACCTGTCCGCGCGACGCGCCTCGGCTCTTTATCACCGCGACGGAGTTCTTCTCCTGCTCGAGTATCTCCTTTGACACCATGAATATGAAGAACGCAAAGAGTATGAATATGGGCGTCTGGAGCACCCAGAGCGTCACGGTGAGGCGGGACGCCTCGTCAAGTATGCTCTCGAGCGTCTGCGTATAGCCCGCACGGAAGCCGAGGGAGCCGTAGCGCTCGAACTCCTTCGCGCCCGCAAGCGTCGCCTCGTACACCTCGCGCGCGCCTTCGGCGTCGAGCGAGGAGTAGTCGAACAGGTCGTAGTACTGCGCGCCGAAGTTCACTTCCTGCGGCAGGGGGTCGATAAACGTCTCGCGGAACAGATCCTCGTCCATCAGGCAGACGTCGGTGAAGGTCTGCGGCGAGTAGTACCAGTAGGGGTCGCTCTCCTCGCTGTTTATGTAGGTGCCGACGACCTTGAAGCGTACCGAGCCGCCGCTGTTGAGACGCGCCTGCTTCATCTCGAGGACTTCCCCGAGGATGAGGTCCTGTTCCACGAGCGTCCTCTCGTTTACTATGACCTCTATGACGCCGCCGTCCGGCTCGGAGGAATACATCCGCCCCGTCTCGATAGTCAGGTGACTCTCGACGCCGCTCATCGACTGGAGGCGGAGCATCCTGTCCGCCTCGGTGCGACGTCCTTCCACCCCGAGCGCCTGATAGTCGGACGTTGTGTAGACCGTCACCTTCTCCTTAAACGGGACGGGCATGCTCTCCTCAAAGGCGGCAAGCCGCTCCTCGAACTGCATCAGCCCGTCGCGCTCGCGGCCCTTGTTCATATTGAGCGAGTTGAAGCGCAGCTCCACCGCGAGCGGATAGCTGTTCCGCTCAACCTGTCTTGCGTCGAGCGTGCGGACTATCATCCGCTGAAGTATCGCGTCCGAATATATCGGGATGCTCGCGACCATCGAGCAGAGCAGGAGGTTTCCTATCAGCAGGCTTGCGACGAGCCACTTGTTTGAGAGCATCTTTCTGAGGATGAATCCGAACATTTCTCTCCCTCCCCTTAACCGACGCTCACATACTCGCCCTGCTCAAGGCCGGCAAGTATCTGTGTGTTCTTATCGTCCGCAAGACCCGTGACGACGAAGCGCTTCCTCGGCGACCCGTCCCGCATGACGTAGACGTACCTCTTGCCCTCCTCGCTTTTCAGCGCGCTGTTCGGTACGACCACAACGCCGTCAAGCGAGAAACGCTCGACCTCCACCCGTATGCGCGGCATGAACCTTCCCGCGCCGTCCGACGCAAGGACTGCGTTCGCGGCCTCCATAAGCTCGTCCGGTATCTCCACCGTAAAGGAACCCGTGTCCTCGCCCCGGTTTATCGGCGCGTCGAGCACGCGGCTCTCTATGTCTCCGTCGGCGAGGTCGGTCCTTATTATCGCTTTCTCGCCGTAACGCGGAACGCCTGTGATGTCGCTCGGCGCGGTGACGGCGATATCCTCGTAGCTTATGAAGGTACACACCCGGCGGCCGTATTCCACTGGCAGCCCCGCCCCGAGGCTCTCGAGCGAATAGACGCATCCGCGCGCCGGGGCGTAGACGGTGTCCTCCGCCGCGCGCTCGCTAAACTCATCGAGCGTCTCCCGAGCCGCCGCGACGCGGTCCTCGGCGCTCCGCTCGGCAGCCTCAAGCTGAAGCTCCGCGCGCTCAAGGGCGAGCTCCGCGCGGCGGTACGCGCGCGCGTCCGACCTGTCCGCCGCCGCGAGCGCTTCCCTCGCCGACGCGGCGGCGCTCCGCGCGGTATCTACCGCGCGCTCCGTTTCGCTTTTCGCTATCTCAAGCTCCGCCTCGAGGCGCTGACGCTCCGCCGCGCTCGTCTCTATCGTAAATCGCGCTATCGGCGCGCCTTCCTCCACCGTGTCGCCTGCGGAGACATAGTATTCGGCAAAGCGCGCGCCGCTGAATTCACAGTATATGTCCTGCGTCGCAAAGGATACGGAGGCGTCGGCCGACATGCTGCGCGATATGCCGCCCACCGTGACCTCCGCCGTGCGCGTCGAGCCGGAGGAGCTTCCTCCGCTCCTCTCCACGGGCTTTATCAGCGCCTCTCCCGCGCTCTTGCTCTCCGAGCAGGAGACGAGGAAAAATGCCGCCGTCGCCGCGAGCAGCAGCGCGCAAAGTCTCTTAGCCGCCGACATAGACCTCATCCCCCTCCTCTATTCCGTCGAGTATTTCCACATATGCGTCGTTTGTGACGCCGGCCTTCACCTCGGTGTACACGAGCTCGCCGCCGTCCTCGATATAGACGTAGGTGACGCCCGAGTCTCGGTAGAGCGCGCCCGAGGGTATCCGCACGGTGTCCTTCGCGCTCTCGCGGACGGCGCGGAGCTGTACAAACTCGCCCGTTTCGGGAAGCTCGCCGCCGTCCGAGCGTACGAACCTCTGCGGAGCGTCCTTCCCCGTCGCCTCGAACACCGCGATCTCGCGGTCGGTATACTCCCAGCGCTCGAGCGGGTACTCCGTCCCGTCCTCGATGTAGCTGAGCTGCGCCGCACTCGGCACCTTTTCTCCCGCCGCACAGCTTATGTAGCGCCGGTCGCCGTCGGAAAGGGTGACAAGCGTCGTCGAAGACGCGGCGCGCGCGCCCTCCGACGTGTAGACCGAGATGACCTCGCCACTCACCGGCGCGCGCAGCGTCGCGCTCTCTATCTCCTTCTCAAGCTCCGCTATGTCCTTTTTCGCGGCGTCAAGCGATCTCTCGAGCTGTCCGTCGTACCTCTCAAGGTCTGCCTGACGGCTCTCGACCTCGATCCGGAGCAGAGAGGCGTCCAGCCCGTCCGGGTCGGTCTCCTCCGCCTCCTCGAGGTCGAGCTTTGCAAGCTCCAGATCTATCTCGAGCATGCGGCGCTCACGCGCCCCGCTCTCCTCGAGCGAAGCGAGCCGCTCCTTCGCGTTGTCAAGTCTCTCCCGAAGCCCCTCGGTGTCGAGCCGCAGGAGCGCGTCCCCCTCGGAGACGCTGTCCCCCGTCTTTACAAACACCCCGTCTACCACGCCGGACGAGTCTTCAAAGGACACTTCGGTCTGCACCGGCAGGACGTATGCGGAGTACACAAGCACCGCTTCGACGTCCCCGCGCTCCGCTTTCGCCGTGTCGTACACAACCTTGACGGAGTCCGCGAGCGGCGGCGCGGACGTCTCTCCTCCGCCCCCGCAGGACGTCATTATCAGCGCGGCAACAGTTGCCGCAGCGAGCAGTCTCAGCTTCATGACACTATCACCTGCTCTCCCTCCTCGAGGCCGGAAACTATCTCGGTCATACCGTCCGCCGAGAAGCCCGTTTCGACGTTTCTCATCACGCGGACGCCGTCCTCGAGCATATAGACTATCGACCGGCCGTTCGCGCTCTTCACCGCCCCGGACGGGACGCGCAGAACGCCGTACACGGCGTCCTGCGTAATGCTCACCACTCCGTAGGCACCCTCCGCCGCCGTCTCGGTGTAGTCGCGCGGCACGATACTCGCGACGCTTCCCTCTGTCGAGACGACCTCCGCCTCGTACTCCTCGCCGCCGATATTGACCGTGACGACGTCCCCGACGGCAAAGAGGCCCTTCGCGTCGGTCTCGTCGCAGGAGAACACCATGGAGGTCTTGTCGCTTATCGTTATGAATGTCTCTCCGGCGGTCGAGGTAAAGCCGTCCCCGCCGAAGCTCTTGACGTAGGTCACAGTCCCCGCGAACGGGGCGTATAGACGGTGCTTTTCCTCGTCCGAAAGCAGCTCGTCAAGCCTTGCCTTCTCCGCGGCAAGGCGAAGCTCGGTCGTGCGGCGGTTTGCTTTGTAGTTCTCCTCCGCCGCCTTCCGCCCGTCTTTCAGGCTCTCATTTTCCGGGTCCGCCGCGATGCGGAGGTCGTACCGCTCAAGCTCGAGCTTCGAGCTTTCGGCTGCTTCCTCAAGCGTCCGCTCGTAGCCCGCTATCGTCTCGCGCACGGCGTCTATCTCGTCGGAAAGGCCGCCGTCCTCGAGCTCGCAGAGCAGCTCGCCCTCCTTCACGTCGTCTCCGACCGAGACATATACCGCGTCGAGCGCCGCTCCGTTCACGTCGAACGCGAGCGACTGCTTGACGGACGGCATATAGCGGAAGGTCACCCTCTTTGTCTCGAGGATGTCCCCCCGCTCCACATTCGCGAAGGTGTAGTTTGTCTTTTCGTAGGCGTATATCAGCGGGGGCGACGGCGCCTCCGCCTCCTCCGGCAGCAGCGAGCACCCGCCGAGTATCAGCGCCGCCGCGCACGCCATCGCCGTGCATTTTACGGATATGCTGCTCATTTCCGTCCTCCGAGAGAAAGAATATCTGTCACAGAAGCTCCTTTATTGCCTCGCTCACAGTCCTCACGCGTATCACCTCGAGGCCGTCCGGCACACGGACGTCCCTCGCGCCGCGCGCGGGCATCGCGCACCGCTTGAAGCCGAGGCGGCGCACCTCCGCAAGGCGCTGTTCGGCGGCGGTGACGCCTCTCAGCTCACCCGCAAGTCCGACCTCGCCGAACGCGGCGAGATCGTCCCCGGTGGGACGGTCGAGCAGCGCGCCCGCGAGCGCGAGCACCGTCGCGAGGTCTATGGCGGGCTCGTCCACCTTCAGTCCGCCGACGATGTTTATGTAAGCGTCCCGATTGGAGGTTATCAGCCCCGCGCGGCGCTCGAGCACCGCGAGCATCAGGACGGCGCGGTCGTAGGCAAGTCCCGAGCTCATCCGCCTCGGGTTGCCGTAGGCTGTGGGCGTCACGAGCGCCTGCACCTCCGCGAGCACCGGGCGCGAGCCCTCCATCACGCATGCGACGCAGGAGCCCGCGACGTTCGACGGCCGGCCGGAGAGCAGCATTTCGGACGGGTTCGGTATCTCGCGCAGGCCCTCCCCCGTCATCTCGAACACGCCTATCTCGTTTGTCGAGCCGAAGCGGTTTTTCTCCGCGCGGAGTATCCTGTGGATGAGGTTCCTGTCCCCCTCGAAGCTCAGCACGCAGTCAACGATGTGCTCGAGCACCTTCGGCCCCGCGAGCGAGCCCTCCTTGTTGACGTGGCCGACGACGAACACCGTCACCCCGTCGGTCTTTGCAAGCTGCATCAGCGCGAGCGTGCAGTCCTTTATCTGGCTGACGCTTCCCGGCGCGGAGGCGTTCGAGCGTCGGAACATCGTCTGTATCGAGTCAACTATGAGTATGTCCGGACTGTTCTCGCGGACGAGGTCTATTATCCTGTCAAGGTCTGTTTCGGAGAGCGCGGAGAGGTTGTCCCCCGCGACGCCGAGACGCCGCGCCCGCATGCCTATCTGGCGGATGCTCTCCTCGCCCGAGACGTAGAGCACCCGACGCTCGAGGCAGAGCGAGGCGCAGATCTGGAGCAGAAGCGTTGACTTGCCGACACCCGGCTCGCCGCCCACGAGCACGAGGCTCCCCTGCACCGCGCCGCCGCCGAGCACGCGGTCAAGCTCTCCGAGCCCCGTCGAGAAGCGCGGCTCGCTCTCCTCCGACACCTCCGAGAGGCGCATGACGTTGTTCTCCCGCCCGGCGGGCGCTGTGACCGCGTGCTTCGCCGCGGGGCCGGTGACGACCGTGCTCTCGACGAGCGTGTTCCACTTTCCGCAGCTCGGACAGCGTCCCGACCACTTGTAGGTCTCATATCCGCACTCCGAGCAGAAGAACAGCGTTTTTTCCTTCGATGCGGGCAAGTTACATCTCCCTTTCGCGCTTTGACTTCGTTTTTCTTTCACGTCACGGCGGCGGTGCGCCGGCGTCACATCCCGCCGCTCTCGAGCGTGAGCAGTCCGCTCACGAGAAGGCAGGCGAGCTTCTTCTGATACCCGTCGTCCTGGAGCTCCGCGAGGTCGCGGGAGTTGGAGAGAAATCCGCACTCCGCGAGTATCCCGGGGCAGGTTATCTTTCTGAACAGGTACACGTCGCTTGCGACGGGCTTCGCCTCGCGAGTGTTCTCCGGGTCGAGCTGACTGCGGACGTTCCTCTGGAGCATATCCGCGAGCGGCTTTGCCTCGTCCCCCTTGTAGAAGATGTGCGCGCCGCCGTACCGGCTGTCCCCGAACATGTTCTGGTGTATGCTGATAAGGAACGCGCCCTCCGTCTCTTCGACTATCTCGACGCGCCGCCGCAGGTCGGCGGCCTTGGCGCTCCTGCCGGACTTTCCGCCGTCCCCCACCGCCGTGTCGGTCTCGCGAATGAGCACGGGGTCAACACCGAACAGCCTGAACAGCGCCGCCGTCTTGAGCGAAATGGCGAGGTTCAGCCCGCTCTCTATCACTCCGCTAGAGCTCACCGCGCCGCCGTCGAAGCCGCCGTGCCCGGCGTCTATGACGGGCGTGTACGCCGCGGCGGGACGCACGAGCGCCGCCGCGAGCGCAAATGCCGATACAACGGCCGAAATAAGTCTTTTCATCACCAACCGCCTCCCGTACAGAATATGTGGGAGGCGGTCAGAAAATCGCCGCAATTTGCTTTTTACGCGCGGAGCATTTCGCTCTACTTCTTTTCCTTGTCCGGCTTCTTGTAGACGAGCCTTGCAAGTATCGAAAAATGCTTCATCCCGAAGGTGTAGGCGACGTGATATATCGCCGGCGCTATCAGGACGGGGAGCAGGCAGAACAGCGGCGACACGTCCTCAAGCTTTTGCAGCACGAACAGGAACGGCATGTAGAACGTGTGATAGACTATCGGAATAACGGCGCTTATGCCGGTCTGCATGAGCGGGTCAAGCCCCTGTGCGCGCTGAGAGAGCACGACAAAGCCGTGCGCCACCATCAGCACCGCGAAGAGCAGTCCGACGCTCTCGGCGATCATCGCGCACTTGAGCCCGCGGAACTTGTCGCGCGGTATGTGACCGTAGTTCATCATGTTGATGTCGCGCTCGCCCGCGTGCCACCCCTCGATGTAGGTGACGGCGGTGAAGCTGAATATACCGACGGCGTAACCGACGACCGTCGCCACAGTCTCGTTTATAACGAGGCCGAGGACGTTCATCACAAGGAACGTCAGGAACGCGCCGATGATGTGCGCGCCGATGATGTTGAATATCTGCGGCCCCCTGCGCGTGCGGCGCGCCTCGGCGCGCGACGCATCGTCAATACGCGCGCCCCACTGTGTCGGCTTCTCGTTTCGGTCTGCCCAGTCGTTCTTTTCCGGAAGATTTGTGTTGTCAGGCATAGCTGTACCTCCGCAAAAAACTGTCTTTATTGTAATCATACCACAGAATTGCTTGAATGAAAAGAACAATCTGTGAACTTCGATAAAAAAACAGCCCCGTGACTGGTCTTCCCCCTCAAAACGGTTCGGAAAGCCCGCGAATTGCAGAAACAGAACGCTCCCGACGTATGCCGGGAGCGTTCTGTTTCGTTTACGCTATTCTGTTTTCTCTCGGATCATTCTCCACTGGTGCCGTTGATGTAACGCCAGAAAGCGGGGTTGACATAACGGGTCACGGTCTCGACCTTGAGGTCGGGCGCGAGCTCCGAAACGACCTTGCCGACGGCGTCAACGTTCGCGGCGGTGCTGAACGAATGTATCTCGTAGTCACCGTTCTTTATGACGTTGTCGTATATCGTCTCAAATTCCTCGTTCTTCATCGGAGTGAGCGAGGTGTAGAGCGGTTGCCACCATGCGCCGGCGATAAGTCCGTCAAAGCTGCCGTCCTCGTTCTGATTTGCGGCATACTTCTTCGCATACTCCTCGATAACGCTGTGGAACTCTTCCTTCTCCGCGACGGTCTCGAACTCCAGCTGCATATCGTACTCGATGTCGTAGGTGTAATAGAAATCGTCCGACACCTTTGTGACCTTCGGGCCGGGCTCGCCCCACGAGAGGTCGTACTCGTAAATGGAAACCTTCGGCTCTATCTGGACATAGGCGTCAAACCCTTCACTCTGGAGCAGTTCTATGAGCTGAACGGCATGAGTGGGATCGCTGTGACCGTACTGAAGCGTATACTCGGGCAGGAAGTTTGCCTTGTAGCCCGCGTACTTAAGGTTGTAACCGGTGGTAGCGTCACGCATAACTATCTCCGGCCCGAGCTTGTCGAGCACGCCGCCGTCGCTGAGAACAGTGATGGAATCCAGCGCGCTTATAAGCTTCGACGCGATGTCCGCATCGCTGATGCGGCCGATGTAGTGGCGGCCCTGACCGGTGATCTGCGCGACGCCCATGATGAGCTCGGTCGCGGTGGCGGCGTCAAGCGGCGCGGCGGGATCGGCGGTCGCGGTAATAAGGTCGGCGTCAAGAGCGCAGGCATACGCAGGCGCGTCCGCGGCGGAAACCTTGGCGGGCACGCCGTAAGCGGCTATGCGCTCCGCGGCCTTCTCTGCCGAGTAGCTGGCGGCAAGCTCGGTAAGTCCGGCGGCGCTTACGGCGGACTCTATCGCGTCGCCCGTGGTGAGGGTAGTGCCGGTGACGGCGGTGCCGCCGACGGCCGTGACAGCCTTGTTCCACGCGTCAAGCGTGACGGTACCCGTGAAGGTGACTCCGAAGAAGTGCTTGATGTACTCGTCAGCCTTCTCGGCACTGCCTGCGAGATCGTCGATATAGACGGTCTTGGTTGTAGCGTCGAAGTCGACATCGAGGCCGAGCGCCTCGCTTACCGCGCGGGCGGGCAGGTAGGTCGTTCCGTTGTAGATGAACGTGTCAACCGCGGCTCCTCCGGCGTCCTTCGGGTTCAGCAGAGCGTCTTCCTTATAGACGTCCACCCCGCCATAGACGGTGAGCTGCTTTTCTGTGAGCGTGGAAGCACCAGCAAATCCGAGACCGGCGACCAGCGCCACGGCAAGCAGGAGCGCGACTGCCTTTTTGAGACCATGCGACATAGTGATTTCCTCCTATTAAGTTTTTGGCGTATCTGCCAAAAATATTGTACCACCTGCTTCGACCGTTTGCGACATCTATTTTTCAGTCGGCAAATTTTTGTAGGGTTCAACAAAAATTTCTCCCTCGGAAAGCCCGATTTATTCTATTTGGCGCACCTCGACGAGTCCCTCCCCGCCGCGCCCGGAACAGTCCGCCCGCTTCCGGCATACTTATACGTAGCCCGATACGGGCGCTCCCGCGACAGCCGCACCGGCGCGGGAGTTAAGGAAAGGTGCGGAGAAACGGCGGTATACAATGGATCACGACAAGCTGCTTTGTCAGATGCCCGAGTGCCGGCCGCGTTCGGGCGCGGATATCGGCGACCTTCCGCAGGAGGCTGTCATAGCCATGACCTACACTCCGATGCAGCGGCAGGGCTCCGCGAAGTTCGAGCCGGGCGCGGCGCTCTCTCGCGGCACGCTCTATCCCGGTCTCGAGCTGCCTCTCGCAAACAACTACAACGTCCGGCCGGTGAGGATGACTCCCCTCGGTGAACTTCAGGCGCTCCACTTCAGCATCACCGAGCTCAGCCTCTATCTCGACACTCACTGCTCCGACCGCGAGGCGCTCGCGCTCCTGCGCGCCTATCAGAAGGCGTACCGCGAGAAGCGCGAGGAGTATGTGAAGCGGTTCGGTCCGCTCTCCAAGCAGGACGTCGTCTGCTCGGACGGCTATGACTGGACAGACGACCCGTGGCCGTGGGAACTTGGCAGGAGGGATATATAATGTTTGAATACGAAAAGACGCTCCAGTACCCGGTAAAGATCAAAAATCCGAACCCGGCGCTCGCGAAATTCATCATCAGTCAGTACGGCGGACCCGACGGGGAGATTGCGGCGAGCATGCGTTATCTCAGTCAGCGCTTCTCCATGCCCTACGCCGACCTGAAGGGACTGCTCACCGACATCGGCACCGAGGAGCTCGCGCACATGGAGATGATAGGCGCGATAGTCCACCAGCTCACCCGCTGCATGACGGATGAGGAGATAAAGAAGGCTGGCTTTGACACCTATTTCGTCGATCACACCGCCGGCGTCTACCCGCAGGCGGCGAGCGGAGTGCCGTTCACGGCGGCGTTCATCGGCGTCAAGGGCGACACGATAGCCGACCTCACGGAGGACCTCGCGGCCGAACAGAAGGCTCGGGTGACTTACGACAACATCCTCCGCATGGTGGACGACCCGGACGTCATCGACCCGATACGTTTCCTGCGCGAGCGCGAAGTAGTGCATTTCCAGAGATTTGGAGAAGCTTTGAGCCGTACCACCGACAGGCTGAACAGCCGCAACTTCTATGCGTTCAACCCGTCGTTCGACCGTCCGGTAAAGTGACGGTTCGGTCTTTAGCACACAAAACAATAACTTTGGTGACAGCCGACCTATGCGAAAAAGGAGCGGGGCATCAAGCCCCGCTCCTTCGCTTATCAAAAAGCCTCGCAGAGTTTCGCGCCGGAGGCGCGAAATAAGTTCAAATCATTTTCGGCGGCGGCGTGTACGTCGCCGAAAATACTTCTCGCGGAGCGTGCGTCGATTTTCCGCCAAAGGTGGAAAACTCGGCGCGTAGCGGAGCGCCCGCCGCCGGCAAGGCTTCGCCTTGTCCGACGGCCTCGCGGGAAATTGGTAAGGGCGCGGATACAATCCGCGCCCGCGATTTCCCGCGAAATCATTTCAGATACTTATCGAACCACGAGAGTATCTCGTCCATTCTGCGGATGCGGCTCTTCGGACGTCCCGTGCGGCTGAGGTCGTGATTTTCGCCCTTGAAGAGACACAGCTTCGCATCGCAGCCGTTCCGCTTGAGGGCGGTGTACATCGAAAGTCCCTCTACCATCCAGCAGCGGTAGTCAGAGTCGGAGTGGATAAAGAGCGTCGGCGTGACGCAGTTCGGCGCGTATTTCAGCGGCGAGAAGTCCCACAGCGCCGAGACGTTCTCCCTCGTCGTCGTGAGGTGGTTCGTCTCGGTGAACGGTATGCCTATGTCCGTCGTATGCTCGAAGCTCGTCCAGTTCGCTATGGAGCGCTGCGAGCAGGCGGCGGCGAAGCGGTTCGTGTGGCCGACGATCCAGTTCGTCATAAAGCCGCCGTAGCTGCCGCCGGTGACGCCGAAGCGCTCCGCGTCGGCGTCCGGGTACTTCTCGAGCATCAGTTCGGCAAACTCCATGATGTTTGCGTAGTCCACCGAGCCGTACTTGCCCCATATATCCGCGAAGTCGTCCCCGCGGCCGTCCGAGCCGCGCGGATTGCAGAAGAACACGAAGTACCCGGCGTTCGCCCAGACCTGCATCTCGTGGTGGAACACGCCGTCAAACGTGGTGCGCGGCCCGCCGTGGATGTGCAGTATCGCGGGATACTTCTTTCCCGGCTTGTAGCCCGCGGGCGTCATCGCCCAGCCGTGTATCTCGTACCCGTCCGACGCGGTGAAGACGTGCTTTTCCGGCGTGCGGACGTCGTACTCCGAGAGCGCCGAGCTGTAATCGGTCACGGCCTTGCCGTCAAGGTAGAGCTCGGAGAGCTTGTTTCCGTAGAGGCCGCAGAAGGCGAGGTGGCCGTCCGCTATATCAAAGCAGTCGCACGCGCCCTCCGGCGTGAGGCCGTCCGCGAGGCGTCCGTCAGGACGTATGACGCAGAGCTCGCTGCCGTCCCCGCGCGTGGAGATGAAGTACCAGCTTCCGTCAACGACCTTCGCGCCGCGCCCTCCGCCGACGCGCGCGTCGCTTCCGACCGAGCCGTAGCCGACGCCGTGGTCGTTGTCGGCGATCTTCCGGCACTCGCCGGAGTCAATCGAGAGGGTGTAGAAGTCGCCGGTCTCAAGCGCCGCGCCGTCCCCGGCGCACATGATGAGCGTGTCCGCGTCAAGGAAGTCAAAGCCGGAGAGATAGAATTGTCCCGCGCCGAGCAGCTCGCGGGTCTTCAACGTCTTGAGGTCACAGATGAAGAGCCCGGTCTTCTCGGTGTAGCTTGTGTAGTCGCGCCACTCTCCGCCGCCGAAGACGACGGTCTTTCCGTCCGGCGAGAGCGCAAAGCCCGCGAGGTCGAACCACTCCCCCGTTATCGGCTTCAGCTCCCCGGAGACGCGGTTGAATATGTAGAGGCGGTTCCGGTGTCCCGACGTGAACCCGCCGCCGTTCTCCCAGAAGGGATATTCGGTGAGCACGTCGCAGGGCGACTCGCGACGCTCGCGAAGCGTCTTTTCCTTCTCCTCTTCGCTCATTGCGGAGAGGTCGGGGAGCGTGTTGTCATACGTCGCCGAGACGAGATACCTGTCCCCGTCTATCGGACGGAGGCTCGCGCCGGAGAGCGGCAGCGTGAACGCGAGCGCCGCTTCGCCGCCCGCCGGGTCTATCTCGTAGAACGCCGTGAGCGGTTCGCCCGCCTCGGCGCGCTTTTTCAGCTTCTCATCCCTCATCGCGGGGAAAAGCAGCTTTCCCGTCTTCGTCCAGACGTAGCTTCGAGCATCCCCCGAGCCGGTGAGGCGGCGCTCCTCGCCGCTTGCGACGTTGACGACGTGGATATCGCCGAAGTATTTGTTCTCCTCCTTGGAAACGCCGCTCTCCACAAACGCGAGCATCTTGCCGTCCGGCGAGAAGCCGGGCATGCTCGGATAGCGGAACTCGGTAAACGTGTCCGAAACTATTTTCTTCATCTCAAAGCCCCCTTTTCCGCCGTAAGGCGGAGTTTACGAGAAACGTGCCCTCGGGGGCACGTTTCCTTATTTACTGTATAGTGACGGTTATCTTATCCTCCGCGACGTCGAGCTTAAAGCCGCGGACATTGCGGTCGTAGTTGTCGATGAGCGCCGTCGCGAGCGCGTCCTCGACCTCCTTCTGTATCAGGCGGCGGAGGTTGCGCGCGCCGTAGGTGAGCGAATAGCTCTTCGCAACGAGCCACCGCTCCACCTCCGCGCTCCACTCGAGCGTCATTTCGCGCTCCTTCATAGACTCTCTGAGGTCTCCGAGCATTATGCGGACTATGCTCGAGAAGTCCTCCTCGGAGAGCTGGTTGAATACCACGACCTCGTCCACGCGGTTGATGAACTCGGGGCGCATTATCTCGCCGAGCGCCTTCATGGCGCGCTCGCGGGACTGCTCGTTGAAGCTGCGGTCGAAGCCTACGGAGCCGCTCCCCTTGCGGTCGCTTCCGGCGTTGGAGGTCATGATGATGACGGTGTTCTCGAAGTTCACTTCCTTGCCGTGCGCGTCGGTTATCCGTCCGTCGTCGAGTATCTGTAAAAGGATGTTCAGCACGTCGGGATGCGCCTTCTCTATCTCGTCAAACAGCACGACGGAGTAGGGCTTGCGGCGTATCTTCTCGGTGAGCTGGCCCGCCTCGTCGTAGCCGACGTATCCCGGAGGCGCGCCGACTATGCGGCTGACCGAGTGCTTTTCCATAAACTCGCTCATGTCGAGGCGTATGAGGCTCTCCGGCGAGTCGAAGAGGTCGCGCGCGAGGCACTTCACAAGCTCGGTCTTGCCGACGCCGGTGGGTCCGACGAATATGAAGCTCACCGGCTTGCGCTTGGCGGAGATGCCGACACGTCCGCGCCGTATGGCGCGCGCGACGGCGTCGATCGCCTCGTCCTGGCCGACTATCCTCGAACGGAGGCGCTTGTCGAGATCCTTCAGCTTCTCGAACTCCGCCTCCTGTATGGAGGACGCGGGTATCTTCGTCCACAGCTCTATCACCCGCGCGAGATCCTCCACGCCGAGCGACGGGAGGTTCTGCTCCAAATCGGCTATCCGCGCGTTTATCTGGAGCTCGCGGCTGCGAAGCATGGCAAGGCGCTGGTAGCTCTCCTGCGCGTCCGCCGGGGTCTTGCCGCTCGCGGTGGCGGCGTCGAGCTTCACGCGCTCGTCCACTATCGAGTCAAGCTCGCGGCGGAGCCTGTCGCGCTCGTTTATGACGGGGCTCTTGAGATTCACTTCGCTGCACGCCTCGTCTATGAGGTCTATCGCCTTGTCCGGCAGGTAGCGGTCGGTGATGTACCGTTCGCTGAGGACGGCGGCCTCCCGCGCGACGTAGTCGCTTATCTTCACGCCGTGGAAGTCGCTGTAATAGTGGGCGATGCCCTTGATTATCTCCACCGTCTCGTCCACCGACGGCTCGCTCACCGTGACCGGCTGGAAGCGCCGTTCGAGCGCGGTGTCCTTCTCGATATGCTTGCGGTACTCGGCAAACGTCGTCGCGCCGATGACCTGTATCTCGCCGCGCGAGAGGGCGGGCTTGAGAATGTTCGCGGCGTTCATCGAACCCTCCGCGTCCCCCGCGCCGACGATGCTGTGTACCTCGTCTATCATCAGGATGATGTTTCCGAGGCGCTTTATCTCGTCTATGAGACCCTTCATGCGGCTCTCGAACTGTCCGCGGAACTGCGTACCCGCGACGAGCGCCGTGAGGTCGAGGAGGTAGACCTCCTTGCTCTTCAGCTTGTCCGGCACGTCGCCATCGACGATGCGCTGTGCGAGGCCCTCCGCTATGGCGGTCTTGCCGACGCCCGGCTCGCCGATGAGACACGGGTTGTTCTTCTGGCGGCGGTTGAGTATCTGCGTGACGCGCTCTATCTCTGTCTCTCTGCCGACTACGCGGTCAAGCTTTCCCTCGGCGGCCTTGCCGGTGAGGGATATGCAGTAGGAATCGAGAAACTTGCGGTTCCTGTCCTGCTTTGAGCGCTTCTCGCTCCGCGCGGAGCTCCCGTCGCCGCCGGGGAAGGGCTGCGGCGCGGGCGGCTCCCCGCCGTTCGCGCCGAAGAGACGGTCGAGGAACGGGAAGGTCGCCGTTCTCCCCTCGTCCTTATCCTCGTTGTCGCCGCCGTCACCGTCGTCATGATCGTGGTCGTGGGACTGATCGGAGAGCATACCCATCATCTCGCTCTGAGCCTGTTCAAATTCCTCCGGGGTGATGCCGAGCTGCTCTATCATCTGGTCTATCTGCTTCAGCGCGTCGTCCGGCAGGCGTATGCCGAGCTCCTTGGCGCATTTCAGGCAGAGACCCTCGTTCTTCTGCTCGCCGTTCTCGACGCGCGTGACGAATATCGTGGCTATATTTTTCTTGCATCTGCTGCAAATCATGGGGTTATTTTGCATTTTGCCGTAATTTCCTTTCAGCTGAGAAGTCAAAATTTTTCAGTGCGCGGCCTTCTTTTCGGCAAGCAGGCGGAACATGTTGAGCGCGTATCCGACGAAGGCTATGAGCGTCAGCGCGAGCGCGCAGGTCATGACTACCGTCGCCGCCGTCGGCGGCACCTCAAAGAGCATCATCACAAGGCAGGACGTGAAGAACACCACCGTAGACGCCTTTCCGAGTATGTTAGAGGGCGGCACGTCGTCGATATACTTGTAAAGTATCGCCGAACCGAGGCCCATCAGCATCTCCTTTATCGCAAACACTATGAATATCCATAGCGGGATCATCTTCGATATTATTATGCAGACGAGCGCCGCCGCAGTCATCAGCTTATCCGCGAGCGGGTCGAGTACTCTGCCGAGGCGCGTTATCTTGTTATACTTGCGCGCTATACGTCCGTCGAGCATATCCGTAAACGCCGCGAGCAGGAAGATAAGTCCCGCCCACCTGTGCGCATTCGGCAGGCCGGAGAAGAATACTCCCACAAACGCGGGAACCATGGCTATCCTCAGCAGCGATAACGCGTTCGGAACATTCATCACATATCCTCCTTAAATCGGGCGGACATCCCGTCCGGAAATTACGCTCTTTGCTCCGGCAAAGTCTCACAAAACGCCACTCGCCCTCAGCGGAGCGAGAACGGATCGATGTCGCGGAAGAACGAGAATAGCACCGTGTTGTCCGCGACGGCGGGCGATACGAATATCCCCGCCACGGTCACGAAGAGCAGTACGACGAGAAGTCCGCTCGCGGCTCCGAGCAGAAGCCCCAATGCGTGATTTATCCCGCCGAGCAGCGGCAGTCGGAACGCAAGGTCGAGCGCATGCGCCACGAGCATAACCGCTATGAGCAGCAGGAAGAAGGACGCCGTGCTCACTATGAACCGCGCAAGCGTGTCCGCCATCTCCGCGCTAAGCTTCTGTGCGGCGGACGCCGCAAGCTCGCCGCCCGCCTGTCCGACGCTCCCTTCGGCGCTTGTATCGAGATAGTCGCCTAGCCGGACGCCGAACACGTCTATTTCGGACACGGCTTCGAGCGAAGCGTCCGCAAGCCTGCCGGTCTCGTCCGCTATCTCCATGAGCGGCGGAAGTATCCTCTCCTCTATAGCCGGCTGTACCGCATTCGCCACCGCCGGGGCGAGCATGTGCGTGATGATGACGGAGCCCACGAGCGCTATTATGACCTTCAGGAACGACGCGAGCATCAGCACGAACCCGCGCTTCGCTCCGCGCACCGTCGCGAATATCAGCACGGCAGCTATCACAAGGTCAAGAATTATGTTCTGAAAAGCGTTCATCCGTATCTCCGAGTCTCCTTGAAAGTTCCTCCGGCCGCCCGCGTCAATACTGATAGACGGAGGCCGCGCCCGAGGTTATGACGTAGACCGTGCCGCCCCGCGCCACGAGCAGCTTCCTGCTCCCGGCGGGGCACGGGCCCTGCGCCGCGCTCTCTAAATTACTATTATACACCACAAACCCGTCGTTTGTCAAAATTCCGAAATCGGCGCCCTCGGCGTCCATGTCCTCGACGCCTCCCGTCACCCGCGTAGCGACTTCCGCGCCGAGGAAATCGAGCGTCACCACGCGGCAGCTGAGACCCGAAACGCTCGTAAGCGCGAGCGACACGAACCCGTCCCCCACGCCGTAGGACGTGAGGTTGTACGCGCCGAACTCGTAGCGCGCTGTCTCCGCGCCGGTGTCTCCGTCCACGAAGACCGCCGCCTCGTCCGTGAGGACGAGTATTGTTTCGTCGTCAAGAAACTCGGCGGAGAGCACCATGCCGTTCGGGTCCTCCCAGAACGCCATCGGCTCCGCCTCCGCGCTGGAGTGTTCGAATATGTAGACAGATGAGAGTATCTGCGCGTCGAGCTGGCGCACACCCGCGAGAGCGGTTCGAGTGCCGTCCGGCGAGACGTCTCCCCCTACCAGGTAGCGCTCCGCGCTCGAGAGCTCGTACACCGTCCTGCCGTCCTCGTCAATGACGGTGGCGACGGCGCGCCAGTTCGCGCTCTGCCGGATCATCAGCCGCCAGCCGCTGCCGTTGACCTCCGCGAATATGAGGTCGCCCGGCGCGGAGTCGTTTGCCTTCACCTTGCCGTCCTCGACGAGGATCATGCCCGTCCCGCCCGCGTCGTAGGCGAGGAGCCAATTGCCGTCACAGCGGAGAACGGGGTTTGTGAAGCTCTTGGCCTCGTCAATTTCGGTAGAGCCGTCCGGCCGGACGACCTGCAGTCCGCTCGGTCCGAGTATCGCCGCGCCCTCGCGATAGGCGCAGAACACGTTGCGGGTGTTCGCGACGAACTCTATCTCCTCCGCGCGCTCAAGCGTTCCCTGCTCCTCCTCCGTGCCGAAGAAGGTGGCGTAGAAACCGTTCTCGCGGATGCTCGGCCAGCTGACCACGGCGAGCGTGACAAAAAGACCCGCCGCTATCACGAGCAGGCACCGCAGTATCAGCCCGAGCGGGTCGATTTTCCGCTTCGGCTTCTCCTCCGCCGCCGGATTTTCCCTGTCCTTTGCCATTTTCATTCCTCACCGATCTAAAATTCAGATGTTTTCCCTGTACCACACGCCGGTCATATACAGTCCGCATGCCGGAAGCGTCGGCCCCGCGGCCGTGCGCTCGCCCGCTTCGAGCAGCGCCGGTATGTCCTCCGGCGAGAGCTTCCCCTCCGATACATACAGCAGCGTGCCGGATATCGCGCGCGCCATATTGTAGAGGAAGCCGTTCGCTTTCATGCGTATCAGCACCGCGCCGCCCTCCTCGCGGACCTCGAGCTCGTGCATCGTCCTCACCGTCGTCTTTACGTTCGAGCCCATCGAGCGGAGCGCCGCGAAGTCGTGCTCGCCCACGAGCATCTCCGCCGCCGCGCGCATCCGCGCGACGTCCGGCGTCCTCGGGTAGAAATACGCGCGGTCGGCAAGGAACGGGTCGTGTATGCGCGAGGGGCTTATGACGTAGGTGTACTCCTTTGCCGTCGCCGAGAAGGTCGCGTGGAAGTCCTCCCCGACGTCCGCTGCGGAGTAGACGGCTATGTCGCGCGGGAGCCGGGTGTTCACCGCATACGGCAGCCGCTCCGCCGGTATCCCGCTCTCCGTGCGGAAGTTTGCGACGTAGGTGCGGGCGTGTACGCCCGCGTCCGTCCTCCCGCATCCGGTGACGCGGACGGGGTGGCCCACCGCCCCCTCGAGCGCCCTCTCAAGCGTCTCGGAGACGGTGACGTCCTTCTTCTGCGCCTGCCAGCCGTGGTATGCAGTACCGTCGTAGGCGAGCCGCATGGCGATATTTCGCCTTCCGTGTTCCGTACCGAGCGGCGTCATATCCCGAACACCTCCAAGGGGAAGACCTTCAGCAGTATGACCGCCGCCGCGAGCGCCGCTACGGTGAGGAGCGCCCACAGGTCAACCGTGCCGAACTTCAGCGAGCGCATCCGCGTCCTTCCCTCGCCGCCGTGGTAGCAGCGGCACTCCATCGCGACGGCGAGCTCGTCCGCCCGCCGGAACGCGCTTATGAAGAGCGGCACGAGCAGCGGGATGAGCGCCTTCGCGCGGCGGAGAAGTCCGCCGCTCTCGAAGTCCGCCCCGCGCGCCTTCTGCGCGGACATTATCTTGTCCGCCTCCTCAATGAGCGTGGGGATAAAGCGGAGAGCTATCGACATCATCATCGCGAGCTCGTGCGCCGGGACGTGTATTTTCTCGAGCGGCTTCAGCAGGCTCTCGATACCGTCGGTGAGCTGGAGCGGGGACGTGGTGTAGGTCAGCATGAACGTGCCGGAGATGAGCAGGATTATCCGGACTATCATGAACACCGCCGTCACGATGCCCTCCTTGTATATTGCGACGTTCCAGAAGCTCAGGAGAGGCTTCCCCTCCCCCTTGGTGTAGAACATATTCAGTATTCCGGTGAGGGCGATGATGAAGATGAGCGTCTTCATCCCCCGGAGTATCATCTTCGGCTTGATATGCGATATGGCTATCGCCGTACATAGGAACGCAATTATCGCGAGATAGCTCACGAGCCCATCCGCGACGAACAGCACGACGATGTACGCTATCGTGAGAAGTATCTTCATCCGGGGATCCATTCGGTGAAGCGGAGTGTTCCCCGGGAAATACTGTCCGAGGGTTATATCCTTAAGCATTGCCACGGACATTCCCTCCCTTCACACGCAGGAGCTCCCGCACGCCGTCCTCGACGGTGTAGACCGCCGGGTCTACCGCGACGCCGAGGCGCTTCAGCTCCCGGAACACCTTCGTGACCATCGGCACGTCGAGGCCGATGCGCTCGAGCTCGTCCGCCCGAGCGAACACCTCGGCGGGCGTGCCGGTGCAGTTTATTCCGTTGTCGTCGAGGACTATTATCCGCGACGCATAGCGCGCCGCCTCCTCCATGCTGTGGGTGACTATTATGACGGCGGCGCCGCTCTCGCGGTGATAGTCGTCTATCCTGCCGAGTATCTCGCGGCGGCCGCGCGGGTCGAGCCCCGCCGTCGGCTCGTCGAGGATAAGCACCTCCGGGCGCATGGCTATAACGCCCGCTATCGCGACGCGGCGCTTCTGTCCGCCCGAGAGCTCAAAGGGCGACTTTGAAAGCGACTCCTCGTCTATTCCGACAAACCTCGCCGCCTCGCGCACCCGCTCCGCGATCTCTTCGTCGGAGAGGCCCATGTTCTTCGGGCCGAAGGCTATGTCCTTCTCGACGGTCTCCTCGAACAGCTGGTACTCGGGATACTGGAACACGAGGCCGACCTTGAAGCGCACCTCGCGGATGCTCTTCTCGTCCTCCCAGATGTCCCGATCGTCAACGAACACCCGCCCCTCCGTCGGCCTCAGAAGACCGTTTAGGTGCTGTATGAGCGTGCTCTTGCCCGAGCCGGTGTGACCTATGAGCCCGACGAACTCGCCGCGCTCTATCTCGAAGCTCACGCCGTCGAGCGCCTTCCGCTCGAACGGAGTGCCCGCGCCGTATACGTATGTAAGATTTTCCGCTCGAATTACCGCCATGTTCCTCCGTGACCTCTCCGGGTTCTTGCAATCAAAATATTCAGCGCATCACGGCCGCTATCGCCGCCGCGCACTCGTCGCACCCGAGCGCGTCGAGCGGCAGGTTGAAGCCGCGCTTTCTGAGCTCGTAGAGCAGTTCAACCGTCTGCGGCACCTCGAGGCCCACGCCGCGCAGGAGCTCCACCTGCGTGAAGACCTCCTCCGGCGTACCGTCCGCTATGAAGCTCCCGTCCTCCATCACGACGACGCGGCTGCACCGAGCCGCCTCGTCCATGTGGTGTGTTATCAGCACTATCGTCGTTCCGTCCCGCCGGTTGAGCTCGAGTATCGTCTTCATGACCTCCGCGCGTCCCACCGGGTCGAGCATCGCCGTCGGCTCGTCGAGGACTATGCACTCCGGGCGCATCGCGAGCACTCCCGCTATGGCTATCCTCTGCTTCTGCCCGCCGGAGAGGCGGTGCGGCGCGTGATTGCGGTACTCGGTCATGCCGACTGTCTCGAGCGCCGAGTCTACCCGCTCGACTATCTCCGCCTGCGGCACGCCGAGGTTTTCCGGCGCAAACGCGACGTCCTCTTCCACGACGGCGGCGACTATCTGGTTATCCGGGTTCTGGAATACCATCCCGACCGTGCGCCGTATGTCGAGCAGCAGGTCGTCGGACGCGGTGTCCATACCCATGACGTACACCTTGCCGCCGGTGGGAAGAAGTATCGCGTTGAAGTGCTTTGCAAGCGTCGATTTCCCGCACCCGTTGTGGCCGAGCACGGCGACGACCTCGCCGCGCTTCACCGTGATGTCGAGGTCGCGGAAAACCTCCAGCTCCCCGTCGTCCGTATCGTATTCAAATGTCAGCTTCTCCGCACGGAGAACAGCGTCGTCCATAGTGTCTCCAATCTTAAACGTTATCCGTACCGTCTGCGCTTCCCGTCACTCGCTCTGCCAGCGTCCCGCCGCTCCGCACGGGAGCGGCAGCCCGGTCGAGGTCGAGAGAAGTCCCAGCTCCTCGCACTCCACCCTGCCGCCGAAGCGCGGCGTGAGCTTATCCGAAAGGATGTAGCTGAGCACCCCGGGCGCGAGCCCGGTGGTGTATGAGTTGATGATGAAAAAGAGCGGCTTTTCCGAAAGTATCTTCACGCACTCGTCTATGAGCTCGCACAGGGTGTCCTCGATGTGCCAGACCTCGCCGCCCGGCCCGCGCCCGTAGGAGGGCGGGTCCATAAGAATAGCGTCGTAGCGGTTCCCGCGCCGCTGCTCGCGGAGCACGAACTTCATGCAGTCGTCCACTATCCAGCGTATCGGCTTTGAGGAAAGTCCGCTCGCCTCGGCGTTTTCGCGTCCCCATGAGACCATGCCCTTCGCCGCGTCAACGTGGCAGACGCGCGCGCCGGCCTCGGCGCACGCGAGCGTCGCCGCCCCGGTGTAGCCGAAGAGGTTGAGGACGCTCACCTCGCGCCCCGCCGAACGGATCTTTTTCGCGCAGAAGTCCCAGTTAGCCGCCTGCTCGGGGAATACGCCGGTGTGCTTGAAGTTCATCGGCTTGATGTTGAACACGAGCGAGCGCCACTTTATCTGCCAGCGCTCGGGAACGCCGTTCCGCTCCCACCGTCCTCCGCCCGAGCTTGAGCGGATGTACCGGCCGTCCGGGTGCTTCCAGTGCGGGTCGCGCCCCACCGGCTGCCATATCGCCTGGGGGTCGGGGCGGACGAGGTACACGCCGCCCCAGCGCTCGAGGCGCTCTCCCGCGCCGCAGTCAAGCAGCTCGTAGTCTGTCCAGTCCGGCGCGGTCCACATACCGTTTACCCCCAATTTCCCAGTTTGAAAACATTGTATCACTTCCGAGCCGTACAGTCAAACGGCAAAATAAACGAAGAACAGAACCGAAACGGCTCTGCTCTTCGTCACAGACTGTATCGGCGCCCGGTTCAGCGCACGCCCGCCGCGTCCTTCAGCGCCTCCGCCATGTCGGTGTGCTCCCACGGGAGATCGACGTCGGTGCGGCCGAAGTGACCGTAGGCTGCGGTGGCGGAATATATCGGCCTGCGGAGGTCGAGCGTGTCGATTATCGCCGCCGGGCGGAGGTCGAACTTCTCGCGGACGAGCGCCGCGAGGCGGTCGTCCGGCATCGCGCCGGTGCCGAAGGTCTCGACGCTCACCGAAAGCGGGTGCGCGACGCCTATCGCGTAGGCTATCTCGAGCTCGCAGCGGTCGGCAAGCCCCGCCGCGACGATGTTCTTTGCGACGTAGCGCGCCATGTAGGAGGCGCTGCGGTCCACCTTCGTCGGGTCCTTGCCGCTGAACGAGCCGCCGCCGTGACGGCCGTAACCGCCGTAGGTGTCCGCTATGAGCTTCCGTCCGGTGAGGCCGGAGTCTCCGTGCGGGCCGCCGACGACAAAGCGCCCGGTGGGATTGATGAAAATTTTGGTGTTCGCGTCGATGAGCTCTGCCGGTATGACCTTGCGGATAACCTCAGCCTCTATCCCCTCGCGAAGCGTCTCAAGCGAGACCTCCGCCGAGTGCTGGCTCGAAACGACTATCGCCTCTATACGCTTTACGGTGCGTCCCTCGCCGTACTCGACCGTCACCTGAGTCTTTCCGTCCGGGCGGAGGAAATCGAGCGCGCCGGTCTTGCGCGCCTCGGTGAGACGGCGGGAAAGCTTGTGCGCGTAGGCTATCGGGGCGGGCATCAGCTCGGGCGTCTCGCGCGTGGCACAGCCGAACATCATCCCCTGGTCGCCCGCGCCGATGAGGTCGTATTTATCCGCGCCGGACGCCTTGTACTCGAGCGACCTGTCCACGCCGAGAGCTATGTCCGGGCTCTGCTCGTCTATCGTCGTGAGCACCGCGCAGGTGCCGGCGTCGAAGCCTATCGACGGGTCGTTGTAGCCTATCTCGCCTATCGTGCGGCGGACTATCGCGGGAATGTCCGCATAGCACTCGGTGCTTATCTCGCCCATGACGAGCGCCATGCCGGTGGTAACTATGCTCTCGCAGGCGACGCGGGCGTTTTTGTCCTTTGCGATTATTTCGTCGAGGACGGCGTCCGCTATGCGGTCGCAGACCTTGTCGGGGTGACCCTCCGTCACCGACTCGGAGGTGAAGAACTTGCTCATTTTATACTTCCTTTCAAAATTATTGCAGCAAAAAAGCTCCCGAAGGAGCTTTGTCCGTTGTCGTTGCATCGCTCCTTATCGCTGTAAGCCGAACCACCTTTCCCATGAGGGAGGTTGGTGTGGGGTCATCGAGCTTACCCTCTCGCCCACTCTTGATAAGATATGACCGTCCGAAAAGCGCGCGACTTTCGGACGTTTTTATGGGTCGCCTTTTGCGGCAGGACAGATTATAACACATTCCGCCGGATAATGCAACACTTTTTGCGCGTATTTATCCTTGCAAACGCGCCTCTTTTGCGATATGATAAGGGGTAATGATTTTTGAGGGGTTGATAATCGGATGGACGAACGGCGCATAGGCGTATTCGATTCCGGGCTCGGCGGTCTCACCGGTCTCAAGCGGCTCATGAAACTTTTGCCGGGCGAGGACGTCATATACTTCGGAGACACCGGCCGCGTCCCCTACGGGGGACGGAGCGCGGCGACGATAGCGCGCTACACCCGTCAGGACATACATTTTCTCGAAAGCTTCTCGGTAAAGGCGATACTCGTCGCCTGCAACACCGCGAGCACCGTCCTGCCGCAGCTCGGCGGCTTCGACATCCCGGTGCTCGGCGTCATAGAGCCCGCGGCGGAGGCCGCGCTCCGCGCGACAAGGAACGGGCGCGTCGGCGTGATAGGCACCGCCGCGACCGTCCGGAGCGGCGCATACGAGCGCGCGCTCGCGGGACGTGCGGAGACGCTCGCCGTCCCCTGTCCGCTGTTTGTCCCGCTCGTGGAGAACGGGCACTTTCGGCCGGGCGACGTCGTCATAGAGACGGTGGCGCGGGAATACCTCGAACCTATGCGGGACTTCGGGTGTGACACGCTCATACTGGGCTGCACGCACTATCCCCTGCTCCGCGGCGTCATAGGCGAGATGCTTCCGGGAGTGGAGCTCATCGACTCGGGCGCGGCGGCGGCGGAGCGGATGGCGGCGCTCATCCGCTCGCGCGGCCTCGAAAGCGGCAGGACAAGCGGGTCGGTCGAGTATCACCTCAGCGACGACCCGGAGGGATTTGAGCGCCTTGCCTCCGTGTTTATGGAGAGCCGCGTCACGGCCGGCGCAAAAAAGGTGGATATCGAGGCATATTAAGTTTACAATTTAGGCGAGATATGCTATAATAGCCGCAAAGCGGCTATCGCGGCAAATCGCGCTCGCTGCGCTCGCTTACCAATTTGCCGCGAGAACGCTCCGCTTCGCGCCTCGACGGCTTTGCCGTCTTCGACGCGCGCTCCGCGCAAAGTATTTTCGGCGACCTACGGTTTGTTTAGTGTCGGGACGTCGGCGCGAAGCGCCGAGGTCTGATGCGCCCGGTAGAAAGTGTTGGCGCGTAACAAGTTGAGGGGCGCATTCACGCCGCCGCCGAAAATGGATTCGACTTTATTAGCCGCCTGCCGGCGGCGAAGTCGCGAGGCTTACTTTTTGCGGCAGACATTTTTTGAGTTTTGACCGTGCGGGACATTCGCCGCACGGAAACACTTTTCGGAGGATCAACGGATGAATCGCAGTTCCAACGCACTTGTTACGATACGCTCAAGCCAGCTCGGCGAAAGCGGCCCGGACTCGCTCGAGATGATGGTCGGCGGGCTCTACGAGTTCTCTCCCGGCGGCTGCCGATTAAACTACAACGAGGTCGATCCGGACGACGGAAGCAAGACCTCGACCGAGCTCACCACGAGCCCGGACAGCCGCGTCGTCACGGTGAGCCGCACGGGCGAGATAAGCACCCACATGGTCTTTGAGCAGGGCAAGCGGCACGTCGTCTACTACGACACGATGTACGGCTCGCTGCTCGTCGGCATCAGCACACACCGCCTCTCCGCCGACGTCGGCGAGGAGGGCGGAAAGATCGCCGTGGAGTACGCGGTGGAGATAGACAGCGCCGTCGCAAACGAGATAAAGCTCGAGATAGACATCTCACGCTCGAATATGCAGAGCTGAGAGAACGAAAAAACATCGGAGGTATAAAGATGTCCCACACTAACATGGTGGAAAAGGCAAAGAGCGAGCTCTGCGCGCTCGTGCGCTCCGCCTACGAAAAGGCCGTCCGGGACGGCGTACTGAAGGACTCGCCCGACATAACGATAGCGGCCGAGATCCCGCGCGACCTCGCCAACGGCGACTACGCCACGTCCTTTGCGCTCGCGGCGGCAAAGAAGCTCGGCAGGAGTCCGCGCGACATAGCGGCGGCGGTGCTCGAACGGCTCGACCTCGAGGAAAGCTGCTTCCGCTCGGCGGAGACGGCGGGTCCCGGCTTTATCAACTTTCGCCTGCGCGACGGGTGGTTCTCCGACGTCGTCGCCGCCGTCCGGCGCGAGGGCGCGGACTACGGCCGCTCGGACGACGGCAAGGGACGCACGGTGCAGGTCGAGTTCGTATCCGCGAACCCCACCGGCCCGATGACTATAGGCAACGCCCGCGGCGGCGTCCTCGGCGACACGCTCGCGGCGGTGCTCGACTTCACCGGCTGGAAGGTCACGCGCGAGTTCTATCTGAACGACGCGGGCAATCAAATCGTCCGCTTCGGCCGCTCGCTCGACGCGCGCTACCGTCAGCTCATCCTCGGCGAGGACAAGGTCGAGATGCCGGAGGACTGCTACCTCGGCCTCGACATCGTCGATCTCGCGCAGGAGTACCGCGCGGAGAACGGCGACACGCTACTGGACAAACCCGAGCAGGAGCGGCTCGATACGCTCGTCGCGTTCGCTCTCCCCCGCAACGTCGCGCGGATGAAGCGCGACCTCGAGCGGTACGGGATACACTACGACGTCTGGTTCAGCGAGACGAGCCTGCACGAGTCCGGCTACGTCGCGGAGACGATAGACATCATCAAGAAGGGCGGCTACACCTACGAGAAGGACGGCGCGCTCTGGCTGAAGGGCACCGAGCTCGGTCTTGAGAAGGACGAGGTCCTTGTCCGCTCGAACGGTCTTTACACCTATTACGCGGTGGACATCGCCTACCACCGCAACAAGTTCGTAAAGCGCGGCTTCGACCGCGTCATCGACGCGGTCGGCGCCGACCACCACGGCCACACGATACGCTTCAAGGCGGGATTGCAGGCGATAGGCGTAGACACATCGAAGCTTGACTTCCTGCTCTTCCAGTTCGTCATGCTCTACCGCGAGGGCGAGCTCGTGAAGGTCTCGAAGCGCTCCGGACGGGCACTCAGCCTTGCCGACCTGCTCGACGAGGTGCCGCGCGACGCGGTGCGCTTCCTCTTCAATATGCAGACGGCAAACTCCGTAATCGACTTCGACCTCGACCTCGCCGTGAAGCAGACGAACGAGAACCCGGTCTACTACGTCCAGTACGCCCACGCGCGCATCTCGAGCCTCATCGCGGCGCTCGAGGCGGACGGGCTCCGTCCCTCGGACGCGCCGGACGCTTCCCTGCTCTCCACGCCGGAGGAGCGCGCGCTTATCCGGCTGCTCGCGAACTTCCCCGAGCAGGTGCGCGCCGCCGCCCGCGACAAGGAGCCGAGCATGATAAACCGCTTTCTCATAGACCTCGCGGGCGCGTTCCACAGCTTCTACGCCGCCTGCCGCATACGCGGCGAGGATGAGCAGGTCGCCTCCGCGCGCTACGCGCTCGTGCTCGCCGTGCGCGAGGTGCTCCGCACGGGGCTGAGGCTGCTGGGGGTGTCGGCGCCGGACAAAATGTAAACGCGCTGACGCATCGGCGCGAAATGTGCTCGGGCAATGAATTGCCCTGCGCACCCTTTCGCGCCGAGACTTTCACTTGAAATTGCGCAAGCGCAATTTCAAGTGAAGCTGTCGGATAGGGCGAAGCCCTACCGACAGCATGCGCTACGCTACGCGCCGAGTTTTCCGCCTTCGGCGGAAAATCGACGCACGCTGCGCGAGAGGTATTTTTCCCGACGTACACGCCGTCGGGAAAAATGATTTGAATTTATTCGCGCTTCGCGCGAACTCTGCGAGGCTTGTTTAAGAATGTGAAAGAAAAGGAGGCAGGATCGATATGAAGAAGTTCAGACGGGTCGTGGCGCTGATGCTTGCGTTTGCGCTGGTGCTCGGGTGCTGTGGTGTGCTCGCGGCGTCCGGGGACGCATCGGAGGAGCCCGAGCTCACCGAGGAGGAACAGCTCCGCGCCATACAGGACAGGCTGTGGCTGCTGCTTGACATAATCGAAAATTACAGCCTCTACGAAACAAACGACGAAGCGTCGCTCTTTGTCGAGGCGCTTTCCGAGTACTTCCTGCGCCATCCGGAGGACTTCACGGAGTTTGCTGACGCATTCATGCAGACTCAGGACGGTTACTCTCACTACATGGAGCCGGAGGTCTACGACTCGAGCTACACCATGAACGACTCTTTTGTGGGCATAGGCGTCGAGCTTGAGAACGCGAACGACGGGCTCATCAAGGTCGTCTACCCCAACACTCCCGCCGACGAGGCAGGCATCAAGGCCGGCGACTTTATTTTCTCGGTGAACGGCAGAGAGATACCGGAGGGCGAGTTCTACAACGTCTTTCAGACGAAGCTCCGCGGCGAGGAGGGCACCACCGTCACGGTCGGCGTCCGTCGTGGGGATCAAACTCTCTCCTTTACGATGGTGCGGCGGAAGGTCGTGCTCTCGAACGTCTCCATGGAGGACATGGGCGACGGCGTCGCGTATGTCCGCATATCGCACTTCGGCGACGATATCAGCACGTTTGTCGATTTCGTCAACGTCTACAACGGTCTCTACGAGCAGGGATTTACCTCGGTGGTATTCGACGTGCGCGGCAACAACGGCGGCGACGCATCGGTGCTTGCAAACATCCTCAACCAGATAATCTGGGAGAAGGACGCCGCCATGTTTACCGAGCGGAACCGCTTCGGCGACGAGGTGACCCACCGCGCCATGGGGCTCGGCTGGGAGCCGGAGCAGGTCGTCGTTCTGACAAACGACTACACCGCATCCTCGGCGGAGATATTTGCCGGGGTGCTCGGCGAGGTCGCCGGAGCCGCGATAATCGGCGAGAGCGAGTATACCTACGGCAAGGGCGTCGGGCAGTACGTCTTCAGCCTCGAGGACGGAACGATGATACTCATCACCGCCTCCGAGGCTCTGATAGGCGAGGATATCCACTACCACGGCAAGGGCATCAAGGCCGACATGGTCGTCTCCCCCGCCTACGACTATGCCACGGAGGAGCTTCTTCCCCTCAACCCGGAGCTTCAGTTCTATCCCCACGCCCGTGGGAACGTCGTCAAGGCAACGGAACAGCGGCTCGCCGTGCTCGGACTGTTCAACGGAACGCCGGACGTCGTATGTGACAGTGAGACGCTTGAGGCGCTCCACAGCTTCCAGCGCGCGCACGGCTTCCGGGAGGAGGACTTCGCCTCGCGGGACGTCCTTACCGCCTTGCGCGTCCTTGTTCCCGGTCTCAGCGGCGCGGACGGTGAGCTTGTGACATCAGACCCGGCGCTCGCCGCCGCCGTCGCGCTCTGCAAGGAATAAAAATGTCGCGAAAAATCAAGGGAGCGGGCAACAGCCCGCTCCCTTATCCTTTTGCGTAAAATCCGCGACGTTCTTGTGTAATTCGGAAAAAAGCGCAGATAATATCCTCAAATACAGACGAAGGGATGTGCCGCGCTTGGCAAAGGTCACAAATAACGAATACGACAAGATGGTAAAAAAGGCGTCTCCGAACTCTCCGCTGTGGAAGAATATGCTGCTCGCGTTCCTCATAGGCGGCGCGATATGCTGCGTCGCGCAGGGGTTCCGGAACATTTTCAGCGACATAGTCGGGCTCGGCGACGTCGAGACCGGCACCGCCACCTCCGTGGTGATGGTGTTCCTCGGGGTGCTCTTTACGGCGCTCGGCCTCTACGAGAAGCTTGCAAAGTACGGCGGCGCAGGGACGCTTGTTCCGATAACCGGCTTTGCAAATGCCGTCTCCTCTCCCGCAATAGAGTTCCGCGCGGAGGGGATAGTGACCGGCGTCTGCTCGAAGATGTTCGTCATCGCGGGGCCGGTGATAGTCGCCTCGGCGCTCTGCTCGGCGGTGTACGGCGTAGTACTCGCGATAATGCAATAATTTGCTTCGGCCGCAAAGCGCCGAGACTTTCGGCAAAACGGCCGGCGCTATGCGCCGTCCGTTGTCTATGTCAAATCTGCCGTATTCTTTTTACAGCTTGTTCCCGCAGGAGGGGCAGAACTTCGCGCCCTCGACCGCGAGCTTCTCCCCGCAGTACGGGCAGAACCGCGCCTTCGGCGCGGACGCGCCGCCGCCGTTCATTATCTCGCGCGCCATATTCATTCCCGCCGCCATGCCGACGGCGGCGCCCATGCTGTCCGCCATGGCTCCGCCGCGCCCCTTCGACGCGGCGTCTATCACGCCGATGTCGCGGTAGCGTCCCACGTCGCCCACCATGCCGTAGGCGGCGTTCTTGTTTATCATCTCCTGAACCTCCGGCGGATAGGTGAAGCTCGACACCGTGAAGTCCACAACGCTGAGCCCTATCTTCAGAAGCTCCATGTCGAGGTCACCGCGTATGCCCGCGGCTATCTCGCGCGCGTTCGACTGGAGGTTTGTCATGTCCTTCCCCTCGCGCACTATCCAACGCATGAGGAGCTGATCGAGCATCGACGTCACGCGCTCCTTCACGTCGTCCACGGTGAAGGTCTGCCTGACGCCCGCTATCTTGTCGATAAGGGCGATATAGTCGCTCACCTTTATCACAAACGTCCCGAACGCGCGGACAGGCATACCTCCCGGCATACCTTCGGTCGGGATGTTTATCGCGTTCTTCGTGCCCCACTTCACGGTGAGCTCCTTGGTGTTGACAAACATCACCTCGGCGCGGAGGCCGCTGTTGAAGCCGAATTTGAAGCCCTTGAGGCTCGAGAGGAACGGTATGATGTCGCTTGCGACCTCGAAGCTCCCCTCGTCGGTGAACACTCCCTCTATCCGTCCGTTGTAGAGGAAGACCGCGTCCTGTCCGGGCTTTATGACAAGGCGGCTCCCCTTCTTTATTTCACTGTTTCGCCATATCCAGAACAGAACGTCGTCGCGGTACTCCTTCCACTCGATGACGTCCGCCCACTGGCCGGAAAAAAGTCCCATACTCTACCTCTTTTCGTCCTGCCGCCGCGCCGTCACGGAAGCTCCCTGCCGCAGCTGTTGCAGTATTTGTAGTCGCCCTTCACCTTCGCGCCGCAGTACGGGCAGAAGCGGCTCCCGCCGCTCTCGCGGCGAGGCTCGCCCGCGCCGCCGAAGCGTCCGTCGAGCGGGTCGGGCTCCTCGCCGTCCTCGGTGATGTCAAACGCGGAGTAGCGGTTCTTCGACGTGGCGTTTCTGAAGTTGTACACCGCCTGAACTATCGCGATAAAGACAACCACCAGTCCGACAAGCGAGAACGCTCCCGCGCCGATATACACGGCGATGATCATCCATATCACGCCGAAGACCGCCGCCGCGATGCTCACGATGCCGCCCATGAAGGACGGCGCACGTCCCGGTTTTATACTTTTCATCTGTCATTCCTCCTCCGGCTCATCCGAGAGCGCCGCTCCTGTAAAGGAGCCACACAAGTCCCGCGAGCAGTGCGACGCCGATTGCTATAGCCGTGCCTATCTTCGCGCCGCTCTTGGGATACTCGCCGAAGATACTGCCGGTCTCGCCGTTTATCATGCAGCCGTACTGTTTATCCTTATACACAAACCCCGTCGTCCATACCGGGACGAGGAGCTGCTTAAAATGCACGTCCATGTAGCTTGTGACGGTCGAGAGGCCGCTCACCTCGTCATAGCGCGTGAGGATGCTGCGGGTTATGTCCTGCTCTATCACCGTCTGCATCTCGCTCTTGGCGCGCTCGAAGCCCTCGTCCGGCGGGACGGTGTAGTGCTGTGCGCCGACGCCGGAGAGATACGCCGGGGCGTAGGGCTTCGCCTCGCGCGTGTCGTAGTTGTCTATTCTGCCGAAGAGCTCGCTCCGCGAGCGGTCGGCGTTCACGAGCACGTCGTCAAACGACCTCTGCCAGCGCCCGCGTATCGGGTGCCAGCGGACGCGCCGCTCCTGATGGCGGTTCTTTCCCGAGCCGACGGTGACGTAGTACGCCTCGCCGCCCTCGGCGCGCCACTGCGTATCGGTCGCGGCGTCGTAGGTCCAGTAGGGCGCGTAGAGCGCGCGGAGCTTCAGCCCCTGATAGAGCCGCTTCAGCGCGCGCGGCGCCCAGAAGCGCTTGCCTACCCAGCGGTGAAAGATACTCTTTGCGCCGTTCTCGTCCACGGCAAAGGGGATTATCCCCTCCGGCGGTATTCCCGCCTCCTGCCGCTCTGTGAGGACGTGCGGCGAGCCGCAGTACGGGCACTCCACGCTCGTCTCGCTCTCGGCGACGCTTATCTCCGCGCCGCAGGACTCGCATCGGAGCGTGACACGTCCCGCTCCCCAGTCGCGCTTCGCGCGCTCTATCATCTCCGGGGTGAATGGCAGCTCGCTCACTATGCCGTCGCCCTCCGCATCGTCGGTCTCCGTGCCGCAGGAGGGACAGCGGAACTTACGCGCCGCCGCGTCCCAGCTCATAGCGGAGCCGCAGTTCGGGCAGAGAAACATCTCCGTCTCTCCGCCATAGACTTTTTCCCGTGGATCCTCCAAACGTCACACCTCCGTCCCGCAAAGAGGGCGGACAAGCCGCCCTCCGAAAGATTTGCTAAGTAATTTTACTTGCCGAGCTTTGCCTTGAGAGCCGCAAGCTCGTCCTCAACGTCGGCCGCCTTCGAGTCGTACTTCTCCTCGAGGTCCTTCAGGTCCTCGTCCTCGCTGCGGTTGAGCTCGGCCATGGCGTTCGCCTCGTCGAGCATGCGGTCGGCCTTCTCCTCCATGCGCTCGAAGGCGGAGATGTCGCCCGCGGCGCTCGAGACGCTGTCGTTCACCTTGTTTATACGCTCCTGAGTCTTTGCGACGGCGACCTTCGCCTTTATCGCGTCGCGGCGGGCGTTCAGCTCGGAAAGCTCGCTTTCGAGCTTGTCGTGCATCTGGCGCATCTTCGTCGCGTTGCCGCTCGCGAGGCTGCACGCCTGCTCGAGTCCGGGCAGGCTCGCCTCGAGCTCGTTCTTGCGCTTGAGGAAGGCGCGGGCGTCATCGTCGTTGCCGCTCTCGACGGCCTTCTCGGCGTAGCTCTGATACTTCTCGATCTCGGCCTTGCACTCCTCGAGCTTGCGCTTCTCGCGCTGCTCCTCGGCCATGACGCCGGCGGTCTCGGCCTTGACCTTGCCGAGGTCGTCGGAGATGTCGCGGATGAGCTGATCGACCATCTTCGCCGGATCCTCCAGCTTGTCGAGCATGGCGTTGATGTTGGAAGACATTATGTCCTTGAAACGCGAAAGAATTCCCATTTTAGATTACCTCCGTTATGTTTTTGCGGTCTCTGTCCCAAGGCCGTTGATTACTTATTATAATACCATATTTTGTGAAACTTTGCAAGCCGTGGAAGTCGCAGTGTCACACTCGTTTAAGTACGCTCGGGAACGCCGCCTCCTGTATTCCGGGGTAGCTCATCCTCTCCGGCAGAGCGGGAAAGACGCGCGTCTCCTCCATCTCGAACTCCCTCGGCGGGACGGGCGGCGGCGTGAGCCGCTCCGTGCGGCAGAGGAATATCCGTCCCCACGCGCTCGACCCGTCCGTCTTATCCGTCGAGAAGTAGTCGCAGAGCGGCTCCGCGTCCGAGAGCCGAAGCCCGGTCTCCTCGTACACCTCGCGGAGCGCGCCGGCCTCGGCGGTCTCGCCGGGTTCGATGTGTCCCCCGGCGCACTCCCACGTCTCACGTCCGCGCTTACGGCAGAAGAGGAACCCGCTCCCGTCGTAGATATACACGACGGTGTATTTCAGCCGGCTCTCGTCTGAAAGGCAGGGCTCGAGCCGGTCAAGACCCGGCGCGGCGCTCATTTCTTCTGCGCCTCGTCCCCCGTGAAGACCTCCTTCATCGAGGCGGCGAGACCCGCGAGCCCCTGTATCTCGCTCGGGATGATTATCTTTGTCGCGCGGCCGTCCGCCGCCTTCTCGAAGGCTTCGAGCGCCTTGATCTTGAGCATGCCCTCGCCCGGCGCGGCCTCGTTAATCATGCGTATAGAGTCCGCGGTCGCGCGCTGGACGGTGAGGAGCGCTTCCGCCTCGCCCTCGGCGCGGAGGATAGCCGCCTGCTTCTCTGCGTCCGCGCGGAGTATGGCGGACTGCTTCTCGCCCTCGGCGACGAGTATCTGGCTCTGCTTCTGACCCTCGGCCTGAAGTATCGACTCACGGCGCTCGCGCTCGGCCTTCATCTGCTTCTCCATCGCGTCCTGTATCTCGCGCGGAGGGATGATGTTCTTGAGTTCGACGCGGTTGACCTTTATGCCCCACGGGTCGGTGGCCTCGTCGAGGATGGTGCGCATCTTGGTGTTGATGATGTCGCGGCTGGTGAGCGTCTGGTCGAGCTCGAGGTCGCCTATGATGTTTCGGAGCGTCGTCGCGGTGAGGTTCTCGATGGCGCTCATCGGGTTCTCGACGCCGTAGGCGTAGAGCTTCGGGTCGGTTATCTGGAAGTAGACGACCGTGTCTATCTGCATGGTGACGTTGTCCTCGGTGATGACCGGCTGGGGATCAAAATCGACCACCTGCTCCTTGAGGGAGACGCGCTTCGCTATCCTCTCGATGAACGGTATCTTGACGTGGAAGCCGACGTCCCAGACGGTGTGGAATGCGCCGAGGCGCTCTATGACGTACGCCCGCGCCTGCTGGACTATGACGATGTTGGATATTACGACGATGAACACGACTATGACGAGCGCGGCAAGCGCTATCCAGCCGATGTAGCCTCCTATCGAGGCGGCAAGAAACAGCATCATGACATTTCCTCCTTTGTTGTTTACCCTGATTTACTTTACTTCGGCCGCGGCCCTCGGGCGGACTATCACCTTCACGCCCTCGATGCGCAGTATCTCGACCGTCTCGCCCTCCGGCAAAGGCTCTCCGGACTCGCTTCGCGCGGTCCAGGACTTGCCGTCAACGTATACGCGGCCCTCGCCGCGCGAGTTGTCTATCGCCTCGGTGACACGTCCCTCCGTGCCGACGATGCGGTCGAGATTTGTCGCCTGTGTCCGCGACGTGACGTACTTCTTCGCGAGCGGCCTTGTCACGGCGAGCAGCGCGGCGCTCACCGCAAGGAACAGCACTATCTGGAGCCACAGCGCCGCTCCGACGAGCGCCGAGACAAGCGCGACGATCGCCCCGCCCGCAAACCAGATGCTCAGAAGCATCGGACTTACCGCCTCGCCTATCAGAGCGACGGCGATAACGACAAACCATATCAGCTCAAGCATACAAATCCTCCTCTCCGGCGCCGCGCGCAGCGCCCTTTCTGATACGAGTATATTCTACCACGGCGCCGCGCATTTGTAAAGAGGTTTTAGTAAAAATTTTTTACCTCAAGTAAATTATTTTTTCCTCGCGGCTCCGAATACAAGGACGAGGAAGCCGTCGGCTTCCCCATTCCGTGTGTAAAAGTCTCGCAGAGTTTCGCGCCGTAAGCGCGAAAAATTATTTCTGTCCGGCGGTCTCGCCGCAAAACGCGGGCACGGATTTCATCCGCGCCCGCGATTTCCGGCGAAAGGCTTATTCTTTATTTAATATCCGGTCGAGCACGGCGGAAGCCGCCTGCGGGTCGGCGCGTCCGCCGGTGCGGCGCATGACGCGCCCGAGCATAGCGCCGCGCGCGGCGCTCTTGCCGCGCCGGTAGTCCGCGAGGAGCTTCGGCTCCTCCCGGAGCGCGTCGCGGAGTATCCGCTCAAGCTCCGCCTCGTCCCGTATGACGCCGAGTCCCTCCGCGCGCACCACGTCGTCCGGCTCGACGTCCTCCGAAAAGCACCTCTCGACGAGGCGCTTCGCGACGGCGGCGCTTATCTCCCCCGCCTCCGCCATGTCGGTTATCCTCGCCGCGCGCTCCGGCATGAGCGGAACGCTCTCCGGGTCGGACGGCAGCAGCCGGAAGAGCTCCGTCAGCGTGAGCGCGGCGAGCCTGCGGCGGTGCGGCGTGAGCGCCGCCGCGCGCTCGAACCAGTCCGCCACGGCGTTCTCGGACGCTATCTGCTCCGCGTCGAACGGCGCAAGGCCGAGCTCCGAAACATAGCGCCGCTTCCTCGCGTCCGGCAGTTCCGGAAGCGACGCTCTTATCCTCTCTATCTCCTCCGCGGTGAGTATGAGCGGCGGAAGGTTCGTCTCGGGGAAATAGCGGTAGTCCCCGCCGCTCTCCTTTCTGCGCATGGCGAAGGTCCTTCCCGCAGACTCGTCGAAACGGCGCGTCTCTCGCGCGGCGGCTTCGCCGCGCTCCGCCGCCGCGATGAGGCGCTTCGCCTCGTACTCAATCGCGCGGGCGACGGAACGGAAGCTCGAGAGGTTCTTCAGCTCGACCCGCTCGCCGAACGGTTCTCCGCGCCTGCGGACGGATATGTTCACGTCGCAGCGCATGCCGCCCTCGCTCATTCTGCACTCCGCCGCGCCGGACGCGCGGAGCACCGAGCGGAGCTTCTTGAGGAAAGCCGCCGCCTCCTCCGCGCCGCGTATGTCCGGCTCGGTGACTATCTCCGCGAGCGGCACGCCGCAACGATTGTAGTCTGCGAGCACCTTTCCGCCGCCGTAGACGAGCTTTGCGGCGTCCTCCTCTATGTGTATGCGCGCTATGCCTATCCGCTTCTCTCCCCCGGCGGTCTCTATCATGAGCGACCCTCCGAGACACAGCGGGCGCTCCTGCTGAGTTATCTGGTAGCCCTTCGGGAGGTCGGGATAGAAGTAGTTCTTGCGGTCGAAGGCGGAATACGTCTGCACCTCGCACCCGAGTGCGAGTCCCGCGCGGACGGCCTTCTCGACGGCGGCGCGGTTCAGCACCGGCATTGCTCCCGGCATACCCATACATACCGGGCAAGTCTGCGTGTTCGGCTCCGCGCCGAAGTCCACGGCGCAGGAGCAGAATATCTTCGACGCGGTGGAAAGCTCCGCGTGTACCTCTAATCCTATAACGGTCTCAAACTCCGGCGTCATCTTTTCCCTCCTCCCGCTCGAGCGCACAGGCGGCTCGGAAGATTTCCCTCTCGCCGAAGGCAGGGGCGATAAGCTGTACCGCCGCCGGAAGTCCCGCGCCGTCCCTTCCGAACGGCATACTGAGCGCCGGCAGTCCCGCTAGGCTCGCAGGCACCGCGCAGATGTCGGACAGGTATCTTGTCTCCGGATGGGCGTCCCGCTCCTCTATGCGGTACGGGACGGTCGGCGTCGTCGGGGCGAGGATGAGGTCAAAGCGGGAGAATATCTCGCGGAACGAGCGGACAACGAGCGTCCGCACCTTCATCGCCTTCTCAAAGTACCTCTCGCGGTTCTCTCCGTCGAGGACGAACGCGCCGAGAAGTATCCGACGCTTCACCTCTGCGCCGAATCCCTCTTCACGGCTGAGGCGCATCAGCTCGTCCGGGTCGGAGGCATTTTCGGCGCGCCGGCCGTAGCGCACGCCGTCGTACCGAGCGAGGTTTCCGCTCGACTCCGCCGTGGAGATCACGTAGTACGCCGGAAGCGCCCGCGTGAGTATCGGAGCCGAGACCTCCTCCGTCTCCGCGCCAAGGCTTTGGAATACCTCCGCCGCGCGGCGGACGCTCCGCTGTACCTCCTCCTCAAACGGACTCCCGAAGAACTCGCGCACGAGCGCTATCCTCATGCCCTTCACGCCGCGCGACACGTCGGACGTAAAGTCGGGGTAATCACGCACGAGCGACGTCGCGTCGCGCGGGTCGTGCCCCGCAAGGACGTTTGTCACAATGGCGCAGTCGAGCGCAGTCCGCGTGAGCGGACCTATCTGGTCAAGCGAGCTCGCAAGCTCCGCCGCGCCGTACCGCGTGACCGTGCCGTATGTCGGCTTCAGACCGACGACGCCACAGAACGCCGCCGGCTGGCGTATCGAGCCGCCGGTGTCGCTTCCGAGCGCGAACGCCGCCTCGTGCGCCGCGACCGCGGCGGCGGAGCCGCCGGACGAGCCGCCGGGGACGCAGCCCGGCGCCGCGGGGTTCTCCGTCCCGCCGAAGAAGCTCGTCTGCGTCGTGGAGCCCATCGCGAACTCGTCCATATTCGTCTTTCCGAGGAGCACCGCGCCGGCGCGCTCGAGCCGCTCCGCCACGCCCGCCGAGAACGGCGGCACGAAGTCGCGGAGCAGACGGGAGGCGCAGGTGGTGCGTATCCCCTCGGTGCAGATGTTGTCCTTGAGTGCCATCGGGACGCCCGCGAGCGGTCCGAGCGCCTCGCCGGAGGCGCGGCGGCGGTCTATCTCCCGCGCCTGTTCCCGCGCGTGCTCCGCCGTGACGGTGATGAACGCGCGGAGCCGAGGCTCGCGGCGCTCTATCTCGCTGAGGTGCGCGTCCGCCGCCTCGAGCGCGGAGACTTCTCCGCGCGAGAGCAGCGCGGAGAGCCGCGCCACCGAAAGGTCGGTTATATTCACGCGCCGCCCTCCCCCTGTATGTCTCCCGGCAGGACGACAAAAGCCCCGTCGCGCGCGGCGTTCCGCGTCATATCCTTCGCGGGACGGGCCGGGGCGTCGTCCCTGAGCCCGGTCTCACCGAACAGGACGCGCGCCGTGGGTTCGACGCCTTCCGTATCTATCGTCTCTATGCCGTCTATGTAATCGACAAGGCCGGAAAGCTCCCGCGCGATGCTTTCCGTCTCCTCCGGCGTGAACGCGAGCCTTGCCGTCTCCGCGAGCCGCGCGACCGTCTCGCGCGTGAGGCGCGGCCCGCGAATGTTGTCTTTTTTCAAGTCCATACCCTCCGAATTCGCCTGTGTACTGTCTGCTTCTTATATGTATGTTGAAAGAAAGAAACAGCCTCCCGCCCGCGAGCGGGTGGGAGGCCGGAAGTCATCTCCAAGTTCCGTTTGAACCCCAGTTTTCAAACTCCATTATATTGAGATATATGTCTCCGAGCGGGACGTCGAGCATCACCGAGAGGTCGCCCGTGAGCTTTTCGCACAGCTTCGCCTTTGCCTCCTCGGTGGTCTTGCCGAAAAGACGTACCTCGATGAATACGCAGACGCGCTGGCTCGCGTCCTTATACATCCTGCGCCCGTCCTCGAGCTGGACCATCGTCGCCGCGACGGTCTTTCCCGGGATTATCGTGATATGCTGGCTTACCACATCATAGACCGCAGTCCGCTCATTGTCCGAGAGCTTGCGGCCGACGCTTATCCTCACAAACGGCATAACATTGCCTCCCCTCCCGGCGGACGGTTCCGCCGGATATTTGTACTACGCCGCAGGCTCCGGGCGGCGGCTCGGGTCGCGCAGGATGCGCGGCGGCTCCTCGCCGCGAACGCACGCGGCGGTTATCTCTACTGTGGTTATCGTGCTGTCGGACGGCACCATATACATGATGTCGCCGAGTACCTTTTCGACGACAGCGCGCAGTCCGCGTGCGCCGATCTTCCGCTCTATCGCCTTGTCGGCTATCGCCTCGAGCGTCTCGCGCGGTACGACGAGCTCGACGCCGTCCATCTCGAGCAGCTTCGCGTACTGCTTGATGAGCGCGTTCTTCGGCTCGGTGAGGATGCGTATGAGTTCCTCGCGCGAGAGCTCCGCGAGCGGCGCTATCACCGGCAGACGTCCCACAAGCTCGGGTATGATGCCGAACTTCAGCAGGTCGTGCGGCTGTATCTCACGGAGCAGCGCCGTCCTGTCAAGGTCGTCGTCCCGGCGCACGTCCGCGCCGAAGCCGAGTCCCCTTCCCCCGACGCGCCCGTCTATCGTCTTCTCTATGCCGTCGAACGCGCCGCCGCAGATGAAGAGGATGTTGCTCGTGTCCACCTCGATGAACTCCTGGTGCGGGTGCTTGCGCCCTCCCTGCGGGGGGACGTTCGCCTTCGTGCCCTCGAGTATCTTCAGCAGCGCCTGCTGCACGCCCTCTCCGCTGACGTCGCGCGTGATGGAGACGTTCTCGCTCTTGCGCGAGATCTTGTCTATCTCGTCGATATAGATTATCCCGCGCTCCGCGAGCTCCACGTCGTAGTCCGCCGCCTGAACGAGCCGCAGGAGGATGTTTTCCACGTCCTCGCCGACGTAGCCCGCCTCGGTAAGCGTCGTCGCGTCCGCAATGGCAAAGGGTACGTTCAGTATCCTTGCAAGCGTCTGCGCGATGAAGGTCTTGCCCGAGCCGGTCGGGCCGAGCATGAGGATGTTCGACTTCTGTATCTCGACGTCGTCCGAGCTCGTGCGCTCGTAGTTTATCCGCTTGTAGTGGTTGTAGACCGCCACGGCAAGCGACTTCTTCGCGTCCTCCTGCCCGATGACGTACTCGTCGAGCTTTGCGACTATCTCCTCGGGGGTGAGCTTTTCCGCCGGAGCGACGTTATGGGTGTGCCGGTGCTCGTGGCCGTAGTCCTCCATATCCTCTCCGAGCAGGTTCACGCAGAGGCGGACGCACTCGTCGCAAATCCTTACTCCGGGGCCGGTTATGAGCCGTTCGACCTGATTTTCGCTCTTTCCGCAGAACGAGCAGCGGAGGAGCTTCTCGTCGTTTTTCGCCATTGATTTCTCCTCGAATTTTAATGATGAGCTATAATGCGGTCGATAAGGCCGTACTCAAGCGCCTGGTCTGCGGTCATGATGTTGTCGCGCTCGGTGTCGTGCGCTATGACGTCGATGGGCTTGCCGGTGTTCTCCGCGAGGATGCGGTTCAGCTTCTCGCGGGTGCGGAGTATCCATTCGGCGTGTATCTTGATGTCGCTCGCCTGTCCCTGTACCCCGCCGAGAGGCTGGTGGATCAGTATCTCCGCATTCGGGAGGGCTATGCGCTTGCCCTTCGCGCCGGCGGAGAGCAGGAACGCTCCCATCGACGCGGCAAGGCCGATGCAGACGGTAGACACGTCGCACTTGACGTACTGCATGGTGTCATATATCGCGAGCCCGGCGCTGACGCTTCCTCCGGGGCTGTTGATATAGAACTGAATGTCCTTGTCGGGGTCCTGCGCCTCGAGGAAGAGGAGCTGCGCGACGACAAGGCTCGCCGTGACGTCGTTCACCTCGTCCGAGAGGAAAATTATGCGGTCATTCAGCAGGCGGGAGAATATGTCGTAAGCCCGCTCGCCGCGGTTGGTGTTCTCGATAACGGTAGGCACAAGTGCCATCTTGGGGTCAAATATTTCCATTTTGTGCTTCTCCTTTCCCGTATGTGCAAAAACAGACTGTAAAAGGTGTACACAAGAAAGACCCGCTCCGCGTTCCGGAGGCTCGGGGCTTACTCGCCCTTCTCCTCCGCCGGAGCCTCGTGAGTCTCCGCGGGAGTCTCGGCCGGTTCCTCCTTCGCCGCGGTCTTCTTCTTTCTTGTGCCGGTGCTCGCGCGCTTAGCCTTCGGCTTTGCCGCGCTCTTTGCGGGCTTCGCGTCCGGGTCGGTGCCGACGGCGCTCTCGAGCACGAGCTTCGACGCCTTCTCGCGCGTGAGGTCGGTCCTGAGCCCGTCGTCCGTCACAGCTATCTTAACCTGTTCCACCGGCATATTATACTGCTCGGCAAACTCATTGTACTTGGCGTCGAGCTCCTCCTGCGTGACCTCGATGCCCTCGTCCTTGGCTATCTTGTCGAGCGCGAGACCGATCTTGACCTGCGCCTCGGCTCTCGGACGGAGGTCGGCGCGCATGTCGTCGAGCTTCATGCCGGTGACCTTCATATAGGTGTCCATGTCGATGCCCTGCGACTGGAGGCGGTAGGCCATGTTCTCTATCTGGCTCTCGACCTGCTCGTCTACCATGGCGTCCGGTATCTCGCCCTCGACCTTCTCCGCGAGCCTGTCCATGACGGCGTTCTCGAAGCTCTGACGCACCGACTCCTCGCGATCCTCGCGGATGTGCTTCTCGATGTCCGCGCGGAGCTCGTCGAGCGTATCGAACTCGCTGACGTCCTTTGCAAACTCGTCGTCCGCCTCGGGGAGTATCTTTTCGCGAACCTCGTGGACCTTCACCTTGAAGACCGCCGGCTTGCCCGCAAGCTCCTCGGCGTGGTACTCCTCCGGGAAGGTGACGTGTACGTCCACATCCTCGCCGGCGCGGACGCCGACAAGCTGCTCCTCAAAGCCGGGGATAAAGCTCTGCGAGCCTATCTCGAGCTCGTAGTTCTCGCCCTTGCCGCCCTCGAAGGGGACGTCGTCCATGAAGCCCTCGAAGTCGATAACGGCGATGTCGCCGCCGGCTATGGCGCGGTCCACGGTCTCGATACGGGCGTTGCGGACGCGCATACGCTCTATCTCGTCGTTCGCTTCGCTCTCGCCCACGCTCACGGAATACTTCGGCGCCTCGATGCCCTTCCACTCGCCGAGGGTTATCTCGGGGCGGACCGGAACTATCGCCTTGAAGGTGTAGCCGCCGGCGTCGATGTTGTCGATGTCCATCTTGCCGGGGCCGACGGCGTCTATACCGCTCTCCGCCACGGCGGCCTCATACGCCGCGGGATAGCTCTCCTCCACGGCGTCCTGCCAGAAGAAGCCCTCTCCGTAGAGGCGCTCGATCATCTTGCGGCTCGCCTTGCCCTTGCGGAAGCCCGGAACGGTGATGCGTCCGCGCTGCTTGCGGTAGGCGGTCTCTATTGCGGCCTCGAATTCCTCGCCGCTCACCTCGATGGTAAGCTCTACCGTGCTCTTTTCTTTCTTTTCGGTGCTGATAAGCTTCATAATAACTAACCTTTCCTTTCCGACTTTTCGCGGCGTCCCGAGTCGGCTCAAGATCACCGGGACCCATCGGGAGCCCGCGCCGGAGACGACAAAAAAACGCGTTTTCGCGCACAGAATATATTATAGCAGATGCCGTCAAGGATTTCCATACCTTTTTTCAATTTTTCTCTTGCCGGGGAAGACTTTTCCGTGATATGATGTTCCGCGGAGTGGTTTGCTCCCCGAAAAATCGGCGGAGAGGACGCTTTCCGGGCGCTCCTCCCGCTCCGCGCCGCCCGAAAACAGGAATTTTTTGAAAAAACGCTTGCAATCCCCGCCGCTTTGTGGTATATTATTTTGGCGTGACTATGGATGGTCCTCTGCCGCCCAATCGACACCTGCGGCACGAACGTCCTAAAAGAGAGGAGGACGCACTTATGAATCTGGTAGAAGCTCTTTCGCAGAAGTACATGAAGGAGTCCCTTCCGGACGTGCGCATCGGTGACACCGTTCGCGTCCACGTCAAGATAAAGGAAGGCAATCGTGAGAGGATCCAGACCTTTGAGGGTACCGTCATCGCGCGCAAGCACGGCGGCATAAGCGAGACGATAACCGTCCGCCGCGTATCCTACGGCGTCGGCGTGGAAAAGATATTCCCGCTGCACTCGCCCAATGTCGATAAGATAGAGGTCGTTCGCCGCGGCAAGATCCGCCGCGCGAAGCTCTACTACCTGCGCGGCCGCGTCGGCAAGAGCGCCCGCGTCAAGGAAGATCTTTAAGACACACGAGCAGGACAAGAAGGCACCTTCAAAAGGTGCCTTTCGTCTTATTTGGAGGAAACCATGACCAGTTCCGCTGCTGTCGAGCGCGCCGCGATGTTCCATGCCGGCGGCGTGCTCTCCGCCGTTCCCTACGGCTCGGGGCATATAAACGACACATATCTTGTAGAGACCGCCAAGGGACGCTTCATCCTTCAGCGGATAAACACGAAGGTTTTCAGCGACCCCTACGCGCTCACCGAGAACCTGATGCTCGTCACGAGCCACATCCGCATGAAGACCGCGCTCGACGGGGGCGATTTCGAGAGGTGTACCATCACCCCGGTGCCCGCCGTGGGCGGCGCGTTCTGCGCCGAGGCGGAGGACGGCTTCTGGAGAATGTCCCGCTTTATCGAGGGCAGCTTTTCCCTCGACCGCGCCGAGCGCCCGGAGGACACGTACGAGGGCGGGCGCGGCTTCGGGCGGTTCATGACGCTCCTTCGCGACTTCCCCGCGGAGCGCCTGCACGAGACGATACCGAACTTTCACAACACTCCCCTGCGCCTCGAGGCGATGAAGCGCTCCGCCGCGGAGGACGCCGCCGGAAGACTCTCCTCCTGCGCCGCGCTCTACGAGGAATACGCCTCCCGAGCGGAGTTCTACGCCGGCGAGTGGCGGCGGCTCGACGCGGCGCTCCCGAAGCGCGTCACGCATAACGATACCAAGATAAACAACATTCTCTTTGACGGCGCGACGCGCCGTGCGCTCGCCGTCATCGACCTCGACACGGTGATGCCCGGTCTCTCCGTCTTCGACTTTGGGGACGCGATACGCACCGGCGCCGCCTCCGCAGACGAGGACACCACCGCTCCCGAGACCATGGGAGTTTCGACGGAGCTGTTCGAGGCGTATGCGCGCGGATACCTCGAGGAGGCGGATGGTCTCACGCCCGAGGAGACCGAGGCGCTCGTCCTCGGCGCGAAAATGATGACCTACGAGTGCGGCTCGCGCTTCATGGCGGACTACCTCGCGAGGGACGTGTACTTCAAAGCGTCGCGGCCGGGTCACAACCTCGACCGTGCGGCAAGTCAGATGGCGCTCCTGCGTGACATGGAGCGCAGGACGGACGAGCTCGAGGAGACGGTGCGCGGACTCGTCCGCGCCCGGGGCTGAATATCATCCGGCGGCGCGGCGCGGAAGCGCCGCGCTCGCGCGTTTCCGGCAAAAAGCACGCACAACGCCGCGCCGCGCGGCATAAACAGAAAAAGAGAGGGTAAAAACAATGAAAACAAAGCTTGTAAGCGCCATGACAAAGGTCCTTCCCGCGCGCGAGCCGGAGGCGCTCGCGCTTCCGCTCCGCGCCCTGCGCGGCGAGCGGCTGTCGTTCCAGACAGCCGTCTGTCCGGACGCGACCTGCGACGTGTACGTCTCGGTGCGCACCGACCTCCGCTCCCGCGTGCGCGAGGTAGGGCTCGTCCCGGTCGGACTGCCCTGCTACCCCGCAAGCGAAGGGCTGTACATCAGCCGCGAGCCGGGGCTTTTCCCCGACCCGCTGCTCCCCCTCTGCGACGGCAGGACGCGCCTTCCGTTCGGACAGTGGCGCTCCTTCTTCATAGACGTCGAGGGCGACACGGACGGAGTGTTTCCCGTGGAGGTGACCGTCCGCGCCGGGGACGAGACCGAGGTCCTCCGCGTAGAGGTGACGCTCCTGCCGCACGACCTTCCGCCGCAGAAGATCGGCGTCACGCAGTGGTTCCACTACGACTCGCTTGCGGAGTATTACTCGCTCGAGATGTGGTCGCCGAGGTACTTCGATACGCTTGAGAAGTGGCTGAAGAACTATGCCCGTCTCGGCGGGAACACGCTCCTCACGCCGCTCTTCACTCCCCCGCTCGACACCGAGCCCGGCGGTGAACGCCTCACGGCTCAGCTCATAGACGTCGTGGGGCGCGGCGGCGAATACTCCTTCGGCTTCGAGCGGTTCGAGAAGTTCATGCGGCTCGCGCAGAGCTGCGGGATAGAGCGGTTCGAGCTGTCACACCTGTTCACACAGTGGGGCGCGGCGGCCGCGCCGAAGATAGTCGCGTCGGACGGACGGCGCATCTTCGGCTGGGACACCCCCGCCACCGGCGAGCGGTACTCCGCGTTCCTCGCGGCGTTCCTGCCCCGGCTCCGCGAGGAGCTCGGGAGGCTCGGGATAGAGCGGCGCTGCGTCATGCACGTCTCGGACGAACCGAACGCCTCGCAGCTTGAGAGCTACTCCGCGGCAAAGGCTCTGCTGAAGCGCGGCATGGACGACATTCCGATCATGGACGCGCTTTCAAACATCGAGTTCTACCGGCGCGGCTGCGTCGAGACTCCCGTCGTCTCGCTCGACCACATCGGCCCGTTCCTCGAGGAAGGCGTCTCGCCGCTCTGGGGATACTACTGCTGCGGTCAGGACAGGAACGTCTCAAACCGCTTTATCGCGCAGGACCTGCGGATGACCCGCGCGTTCGGCGCGCAGGCGTGGAAGTTCCGACTCGCGGGATTTTTGCAGTGGGGACACAACTTCTACCGCACGCAGCTCTCGCGGCGGCGCATCGACCCGTGGCGCGTTACCGACGCGGAGTATGCCTTCCCCTCCGGGGACGCATTCTCGGTCTACCCCGGCGAGGACGGCGAGCCGATAGAGAGCATCCGCGCGGCGGCGTTCGCGGCGGCGCTCCGGGACGTCCGCGCGTTCGAGCTCTGCGAGGAGCTTTACGGGCGGGAAAGGACGCTCGCGGCGGTCGAGGACGGCACGCCCGTCAGATTTGACGACTGCACCTTCTCAAGCGAGGCCGCCCGCGACAGAGTGAACGCGCTCCTTGCGAAGTAGCGAATTTTCGGCGTCTTTGCGCGCGGCACTTTATTTCGGGCGAAATTTGTGGTATAATTAGTCGGCGCGAAATGTGCTCGCTTCGCTGCGCACCCTTTCGCGCCGAGACTTTCACTTGAAATTGCGCAGGCGCAATTTCAAGTGAAGCTGTCGGATAGGGCGAAGCCCTACCGACAGCAGGCGCTACGCTACGCGCCGAGTTTTCCGCCTGCGGCGGAAAATCGACGCACGCTACGCGCAAAGAGTTTTTTCCGGCGTACACGCCGCCGGAAAAAACGGATTTGACTCTATTTCTCCGCTTACGCGGCGAACTCTGCGAGACTTTTGACAATATTTGCTTTAAACTTTTCCTTTCAACCCCACACAGGGAGGCCGAAGATATGGACGAGAACAAATACATCGAACCCGAATTCGCTCGGGAGGATGGCGGAGCCGCCCTCCCCGACCCCGCCGAGGACACGGCGCCGTCCGGCGGAGCGGAGCTTCGCTCCGAAGCGCCGTCCGGGGCAGAGGTCGCCGGCGGGACAACGTCCGAGACCGACGCCGCCGTTGCACCTGCGCCCGGTAACCCGGACGCAGGTGAAACGCCGTCACCCGAGGATACCGCCGACGAAGCGGAGCTCCAAGCCGCAGACGAGGCGGAGTCCGCAGAGGCGGCGGAAAGCTCTGAGACGCCCGGTGAGGCGGAAGCTTCCGAGTCCGACGGCGAGGAGAACGGCACGGACGCGGCGGGCAAGTCCGAAAAGAAGTCCCGCCGTCCCGGGCAGACGCTCTTCGAGTGGGCGCAGGCGCTCGCGGTGTCGATATCCATAATCGTCGTGCTCTTCACGTTCTTTGCGAGGATAATCGGTGTGGACGGCGACTCGATGAATCCCACACTCACCAACGGCGACCGCGTCATCATCTCCGGCCTGTTCTACACGCCGAAGCACGGCGACATAGTCGTGCTCCACGCGGAGAGCTTCGAATCCCCGCTCATAAAGCGCGTCATAGCGGTCGAGGGTGAGACAGTGCGCGTCGAGCCGGACGAGGGCAAGGTATACGTCAACGGCGTCCCGCTCGACGAGGACTATACCGCCGAGCCCACCCTCAAGAGCTACGACATGACGCCTTCGGTGGACGTTATCGTCCCGGACGGGTGCGTGTTCGTCATGGGCGACAACCGCAACCACTCCTCGGACAGCCGCTCGAGCATCGTCGGAATGGTGGATGAGCGGCAGATAATCGGCAAGGCGTACTGGCGTCTGCTGCCGGTGGAGCATTTCGGAGGACTTTGATGGACGAACTCAGGATACAGTGGTACCCGGGACACATGGCGCGGACGCGGCGGCAGCTCGCCGAAGCTCTCGGCCGCGTTGACGTCGTGTGCGAGCTGCTCGACGCGCGGATCCCGCGCTCGAGCCGCAACCCCGACCTTGCGGAGCTTGTGCGCGGCAAGCCGCGCGTCATCATACTCAACCGCGCGGACCAGGCCGACCCCGCCGCCACCGACCGGTGGGCGGCGGCGCTCTCGGCGGAGTGCGAGGTCATAAGGACCGACGCGCGGAGCGGGGCGGGACTTTCCTCCTTCGCGCCCGCCGTCCGCCGCGCGGGAAGCGAGCGGCTCGAGAAGCTCGAGCGCGCCGGCCGCAGCGGAGGCGTCCGCGTGATGATAGCGGGCGTTCCGAACGTCGGCAAGAGCTCGCTTATAAACCGGCTCGCGGGCTCGGCTCGCGCGCAGACCGAGAACCGCCCCGGCGTCACCCGCCGCGAGCAGTGGTTCTATCTGAGCAGCGGGCTCGAACTGCTTGACACTCCCGGCATCCTCTGGCCGAAGTTTGACGACTACGAGGTCGGGCTGAACCTCGCCTTCACCGGCGCGATAAAGGACGACGTGCTCGACGTTGAGGGACTTGCGGCACGCCTCGCGGCGTGCCTTGCGGACATCGCGCCGGAGGCGCTCAGGGCGCGCTACTCGGTCGATATAGACGCGGCGCGGGAGAACGCCTTCGAGCTTCCCGGCGGAGGGACGACCCTCGGCGCGGAGCTTCTGGAGCAGATAGGCCGCAGACGCGGCTGCATAGTCTCCGGCGGCGAGGTGGACACGCTCCGCACGAGCCGCATCCTTCTCGACGAGTTCCGCTCCTGCAAGATAGGCAGGATAACCCTCGAGCTCCCGGAAGCTGCCGGATAACGGAGGAAGTATGGACAACTACGCCTTTGAAAAGGAGCTCGCCGCAAAGCACGGCTTTTCCACGTTCTGCGGCGTCGATGAGGCCGGGCGCGGTCCCCTCGCGGGGCCTGTATGCGCCGCGGCGGTCGTGCTCTCGGACGAGCGGATAGAGGGTCTTGACGATTCAAAGAAGCTCTCCCCGAAGAAGCGCGAACGCCTCTACGATGAGATAGTCGCAAAGGCGCGCGCGTACTCGATACAGTTCGCGGACGTGGATGAAATTGAGTCCACCGACATACTCTCGGCGACGATGGGCGCGATGCGCCGCGCCATCGCCGAGGTGAAGGACGCCGTCTCGCCGGACGGCGCGCTGATAGACGGCAACCGTCAGCGGGACTTCCCGCTCCCGTCGGTCTGCGTAGTCGGCGGAGACGCGAAGTGCGCGTCGATAGCCGCCGCCTCGATACTCGCGAAGGTCACGCGAGACCGCCTTATGGTGAAGCTTGACGCGAAGTATCCCGGCTACGGCTTTGCAAAACACAAGGGCTACGGCTCCAATGCGCACTTTGCCGCGATAGATGAGCTCGGCCCCTCCCCCATCCACCGCATGAGCTTTCTTCAGAAGCATTTCGCCAAGACCGCCTCAAAGCGGAGGACGAGCGGTGAGATAGGAGAGGACGACGCGCTTGCCTACCTTGAAAAACTGGGCTACGTCCCTCTCGAGCGCCGTGCGCGCTCGCAATACGGCGAGGTCGATCTTATCATGCGGGACGGCGGCACCGTCGTATTCGTCGAGGTCAAGCTGCGCTCGAACGCGAAGTTTGCGGAGGCACGCGAGTTCGTGGACGAGCGCAAGCAGCTCCGCCTCCGCCGCACGGCGGAGATGTGGCTCCAGGAGCGTGGAGACGAGAGTCCCGCGCGCTTCGACGTCATAGAGGTCTATCCCCCTCGGAGCTCGCTTGAGCGCGAGGAAATAATACATATCAGGGACGCGTTCTGAGTCCCGAATTTCGGTTTTTTCAAACCCTTCGGAGGTCATCTTATGAAGTACAGATCCACGCGCGGCGGTACGCGGGAATTTACCGCGTCCGAGGCTATCGTGCGCGGTCTCGCGCCGGACGGCGGACTGTTCGTCCCGTGCGAACTGCCATCGCTTTCGAGTGAAGACCTGCGCTCGCTCATGCCCCTCTCCTACCCCGAGCGCGCCGCGCGGGTGATGAAGCTCTTTCTTGACGAGTTCTCTTCGGACGAGCTCGAGGGCTTCTGCCGGGAGGCTTACGGCGAAGCGCGCTTCGGCGGCGCGCCCGCGCCGACTGTCGAGCGCGGCGGGCTCTATCTCGAGCTCTGGCACGGTCCCACCTGCGCCTTCAAGGACATGGCGCTGCAAATGCTGCCGCGCCTGCTCTCCGCCTCGCTTGAGAAGTGCGGCGGAAGCGAGGGCGCGCTTATCCTCACGGCGACCTCGGGCGACACCGGCAAGGCGGCGCTCGAGGGCTTCCGCGACGTGAAGAACACGAAGATAATGGTCTTCTACCCGCTCGGCGGCGTGAGCGAGATACAGAAGCTCCAGATGACGACGCAGCAGGGCGAGAACGTCCGCGTCATGGCGGTGCGCGGGAACTTTGACGACGCGCAGTCCGGCGTGAAGCGCATCCTCTCCGACGCGGCTCTCGCCCGTGCCGCGCTCGGGCGCGGCTGGCGCTTCTCCTCCGCAAACTCGATAAACTGGGGACGGCTCCTGCCGCAGATAGCCTACTACGTCTCGGCATACCTCGACTGCGCCGCCTCCGGCGCGGTGAAATTCGGAGACAAGCTCGACGTCTGCGTCCCCACCGGCAACTTCGGCAACATTCTCGCCGCCTACTACGCAAAGCGGATGGGCGTGCCGATAGGCCGCCTCGTCTGCGCGTCGAACGCGAACAACGTCCTCACAGACTTTATTCGCACCGGCGTGTACGACCGGCGCAGAGACTTCCACATGACGGTGTCGCCGTCGATGGATATACTCGTCTCCTCCAACCTCGAGCGGCTGCTGTACGAAGTCAGCGGAGACGCGGCGCTCGTCGCGGCGCTCATGTCGCGGCTTTCGGACGAGGGCTTCTACGCCGTTCCGGACACAATAAGGGACGAGATAGGCCGTCTGTTCTTCTCCGGCTTCTGCCGCGACGGCGAGACGCTCGACACTATCCGGGACGTTTGGCGCGAGCACGGATACCTCATCGACCCGCACACCGCCGTTGCGGAGCACGTCCGCCGCGAATACCTCTCCTCAGAGGGACGCGGCCGCACGACGCTCGTCGTCAGCACCGCGAGCCCGTACAAGTTCTGCGGAGCCGTGCTGAAAGCGCTCGGCAATGACACGCCGGACGGCGCGGGTGTGGAGCTCATCGGACGTCTACGCGACGTCACCGGCGTCACTCCCCCGCCGCAGCTCGAAGCGCTGGGAAGCTGCTCCGAGCGCTTCCGCGAGGTCTGTCCGCCGTCCGAGATGGCGACAAAGGTCATGGACTTTGCGGAAGGCAGGTAATATGTAGCCGCCCCGACGGTCTCCCGCGGGACGGCGCGGCGCACGCCGTTACGGGTGCGGCTCGAAGGTCGAGCAAAGCGTCTCGCTCGAGCAGGAGCAGTTCGTCGCTTCCTGACGGACGTTTATCCCGGGCGCCGCACAGCAGTTGTCACAGCAGTGGTATATGCAGCTCTCGACACTGCACTGAACGCCGGGCAGAACGTCATGGTCCTTGCCGTAGGTGTTGTTATCCATCTCGGTCGCTCCTTTTCTGAAATCTGTCGTTGCCGACGCTTTATTTTTCGCGCTAAGCGCGCCGCTTATTCGCTGTATCGGAGGTTTTTATGTCACTTTTTGCCATCGGAGACCTGCACCTGTCCCTCGGCGGAGACAAGCCGATGGACGTTTTCGGCGGCGCGTGGAGCGGATATGTGGACAAGCTGCGCGCGGGCTTCCGCGCGGTGAGTGAGGACGATACGGTCGTGCTCCTCGGCGATCTCTCCTGGGCGATGCACCTCGAGGACTCAAAGGAGGACTTTTCCTTTATCGCGGAGCTTCCCGGTCACAAGCTCATTCTCAAGGGCAATCACGATTACTGGTGGACGACCGCCTCGAAAATGCTCCGCTTCTTTGAGAAAAACGGCTGGGACATCGGTCTTCTGCACAACAACTGCCACTTCTACGGCAATACCGCCCTCTGCGGCACCCGAGGCTGGTTCTTTGCGGACACCTTTTCGGACGCCGGGGACGAGAAGGTCTTCAACCGCGAGCTCATCCGCCTCGAGACCTCGCTGAAGGCCGCGCGGGACGGCGGCGCGGAGCGGATATTCGTGTTTCTCCACTATCCGCCGATCCTCAAGGGGCGCGTGTGCGAGGAGATGACCTCGCTCATCGAGAAGTACGGCGCGGAGCGCTGCTACTACGGGCACCTGCACGGCGGCGCGCGGACGCGCGCCTTCGAGGGTGAGCATAACGGCGTCGAGTACCGCCTGCTCTCCGCCGACCATCTGAACTTCGTACCGAAGAGGATATTATAATCGCAGGTTTGCTGCGAACGCGGAACCGCCCGCGCCCGAACGTTCTGGCGCGGGCGGGTTTCTTTTGCAAAAAGGGAGGGGCGTCAGCCCCTCCCTTTCGTGCTGTTTTGCGCTGATTTATTGCGGTTTGTATCGCGCCGATTGATTTGTGCTTGTCTCGCGCTTTCCCGTTCGCTTACTTCACTACCTTCTCGCAGAAGCGCATGAGGATGGTCGCGACCTCGGCGCGGGTGGCGCTCTTCGCGGGCGAAATGTGTGTCGAGTCCGTGCCGTTCACGAGGCCAAGCTCTACGGCCCAGCTCATAGCGTCCGCCGCCCAGCTGCTCACCGACTTCGCGTCCGCGAAGTTCGCGAGCGTTCCGCTCGTCTCAGTCGCATAACCCTTCTTCTGCGCGTAGCGGTGCAGGATCGTCACGAGCTGCTCGCGGCTCACGTTGTCGTCCGGCGCGAACGTGTTGTCGGCGTATCCGTTGACGACGCCGTTCTCCGCAGCCCATGCTACCGCGTCCGAGTAGTACTTCCCGGACGGGACGTCCGTAAATCCTTCCGCAGTGGTCTCCGGCTCGTATGCGAGGCGGTACAGAACAGTCACCATCATACCGCGAGTCATACTGCCGTTCGGCGTGAACTTATTCTCGGCGGTTCCCTTGAACAGCTCACGCGCCGCCACAAACTCGACCGCGTTGGACGCCCAGTGGTTCGCGTCCTCAACGTCCGCAAACGTCTCGTCCTTGTCCACGATCTTGAGCGTCACGTCTCCCTCGACGTTCAGCACGACGCCGTTCTCGCCGATGGTGCAGTCGCGCACGACCTCCTCAGTGCCATCCTCATGGACGATGACCGCGACCGTTCCGGGTCCGAACTCGGTCACGGGAATTTCGACCTTCTTGCTCTCGGTCGATTCGGTGCGGACGCTGATCTCCGGCGCTTCCTCGGCGGTCTTCGCCGCCGGAACCTCTACCGGCGCGGTCACGACGTCCTGCTTCTCGGCTTCCTTAGGAATGACTACCTCGGCGGATGTTACCTTGCCCTCCGCGTCGGTGTTCTTCTGGCCGACGACGCCGTCCGGGGTCGTCGCGCGTTCGGTGACAGAGCCGTCGGTCTGGGTGACCTTCTCGGTCACGGTGCCGTCTGTATACTCGGTCTTTTCAGTGACGGTTCCATTCGCATCGGTAGTCGTTGTCGTCTTAGGACCGTCGGGGCTCGTTTGCGGCACGTTGCCACCGCCCGCACCGCCGCCGGTGGTATTGGGGATGCTTGGGGTACCAGGAACGTTGGGGGTTTCCATGTAAAGCCCGTCCATAACGTTGAGTCTGGCACGTATCCATGCCTTCATGGTGTTCGTGACATCGTCATACGTCGTACCGTCCGGCCAGAGGTGCTCCGCGTGCGAGGGGTTAGAGACCTTGACAAGCGGCCACAGCATATTATTCATGTTTACACTTTCATGAATAACATCAAGATAAGCGTTGACCATTCCATCCGTCGAAAGCAGCGCTTTGGCGGCAGGTGCAAAGGTCTCCTTGTAATACTTCTCCAAAGCCTGCTTGAAGCTCGGTATCTTAATAAGCGCGTCCTCAAGATAATGATAGTCTACGATATCGCTGGAGATATACTTTTCCCATCCGGTACCGAACACGAGATCATGATCCCAGATAGGTCCGGCATACATGATGCCATCCGCATCCTTGTAGAAGTACACCGACGAACGGAAGCCGTCCGGATTGAGCGCAAGCTCCTGAAGCAGAAACACCTGTACAAGCGAGTTCAGATCCACATAGTCGTAGTAGTACTTCTCGGTCTTAGCGTTGTATCCGGTGTAATTACCGTTTTCATCGACTGCGTAGACGGCATCCTCAAACTCCTGGTAATACTCGCTGATATACTTCATGGCCTCCTGTCCGGCATACTCGGGGCTCTTGACATTGATGGTCCTGCCCTTGGCGGTCTTGAAGCCGCTGGCCTCGTCAATGCCGTCGTTGTTGATCTCGATGAGATATCCGCCCGTGATATTTTCCGACTCCGTAAGCCCATAGGTATAGAAGTACTCCTGACCGTAGGAGTTTGTCCCGGTTTGGACTACGGGATCGATACCGTAGTCCTCATTAAGGGCCTTGTAGGCGGATTCCATGTCGGTAATAGCCACACCGATGGAGGAGACGGAGTTTTTCTCACTGAGCAGGTAAGTTCCGCGGTACTCGCCGTCATAGTACAGATCCACCCAGTTGCTGCTTGCCACATAGGGCATTCCGAGCTCGGAGGCAAGGTCCTTGAACAGCTTGTCGTGGATCTTGGTGGCGTCGGAATAGCCCGCCAAAAGCACCCATGTCTGCACCGCCTCCTGCGTTCCGAGCAGGTCGGACGGAGTGCCGAGCTTGATCTGGTAGGATTTGTTTTCCGCGTAGGTGAAGGTGGAATTGCCCCGCGCCTTGAGCTGAGTGAGCTCGCCGTTGTAGATCTCCTTGCCGTCGGCTCCCACGAGCTTCATGTCGGCAGTGGTGGAGTTAGACTTGCTGGCGTCAACATAGCTCCTGTCCTGACCCTGAACCTTGCTGGTGAGGAACATCGCAGGGATGTTGGCGGACTTCATAATGACCACCGGGATCTTGGAGCGGGTCTCGCCGTACTGCAAGGAAACGGAATAGCTGCTGTCGTTCCCGGCGGTGAGCGCCGTAAGATCCACGGTACCGCTGCTGCCGGTGAGCGTCTGGCTGCCCCCCGGGCCGGAGACGATGACATTCTCACCGGTGCTGTTTTTTACCGTGATGTCAAGGCTCACCTTTGTAAGGTCCGCGGAGGAGGGCAGGAAATAGTACCAGGTTCCGTCGATATTTTCCCCGGTAAATTTCATCCCGTTGTTCGTGACAGTGCCGCCGGTGATAAAGTTGCGGCTGTCGAGCGCGGGGTCTCCCAGAGTGGTGACGCTCAGTATGTTGGACCAGTACGCGCTGTTGTAGGTCGTGCCGTTGACCACCGCTCTCGCGGCTGCCTTGAAGCAGTACTCGGTGTCGTACGAAAGTCCCTTTAGTGTGCAGGTATTCTTACCTTCTACTTTAGCGACCGGCGTTTTATCAAGGATGTTCCCGGCCTTGTCGCACAGATAGATCTCAACGTACTGCGCGCCGAGCACTTTATTCCACTTGAGCTTTACCGTGTCGCTTCCTATCGTGGTGGCTCTGAGATTCTCTACCGTCCCCGGAAGGATGATATATTTGAGCTCCCGCGTGCCATAGTAGTCTCCGCGTCCCTCAAATCTTACGGTCGCCTCGCCTACCTCATTGTTTCTGAGCCACGAAATGTAGATGTCGCGGATCCTGCCGTTGATCAGGGTGTCGTCGTTGGAATATGTGAGCGCCGTTTTGCCGCCGTCCACAGAGACGAACGTGCTGGGCCGCACTCCTCCGGAAACAAGTACGTAACTGGGGGTCGTGTCGGACGTGCGCGGATTCGACACGGTGCCAAAGTTCACGATGACCCCTTCGTCCTCGATGCTCTTGCCCTTTGTATGGCACTCCGTACAGATGTGGCTGTCATCCCACCTATGTCCAGTCGGCATCGCGTAGGTCGTGGCCTGCTCCGTCGCCTTGCACTCGGGGCACTCATAGGTGATGTAACCGCCGGTGGTGCAGGTGCGGGGATCGTGGACAATGGCCTTGTGGGCATAGCCGTCCGCACAGGAATGATACATGTCCGTGCCCACCATCGTAAAGCTGTTCTTCTTGACAGCACCCTGCGCAAGCACGACAAACTTTCCGTCCGTGGTCGCATAAAGGCCCTGCGCATCAGCGTCCGGCGTCTGCGGAGCCTTGCCGCAGACGGAGCAGAGCAGCTCGCCGCTATTCATGTCATACTTGCTGTTGCTGTCGTAGGTGTGGTTGCCCTTCTGGCAGTTGCTGCGGGTGCGGGTGTAGGTTTCTACCAGTTCAAAGCTCGGAACCTTGTAGGCGGAAATCTTCATCTCGTTCTCATCCGCTGTGACGGACAGGAACAGGTTGCCGTAGCCGGCCTTACCGCCGGGAATGTCGCTGTGAGGCATGGCTTCGGCAAAGTGGTCGTACTCATGGTACTCGTTGTTTTTGTTGCTCAGGTCGCCGGAGATGTAGTACACCACGCCGTCGGAGCTGTCTTTGTCCAGCTTCTCGCCCCCCTGCATGGGATAGGTCCGGGCGTAGGAGTGGTCGTCGCCGCTGAACACTACGCTGAATCCGGCCTCCTCAATGAGAGAGGTGTAATTCAGACGGGTCACGTCGTCCATATTATCGGTGGTGCCGTAGATGGGCTCGTGTAAGACGAGTATCTTCCAGGCGCACGCACTCTTTGCGGCGTCAGCAACAATCGCCTCCAACGCGGCGAGCCTGTTCCCACCGTTGTTGACCACGGCGGCGTAGACGCTGCCGTACTCCACGGAGTACCAACTGCCCTGCGCCGTCTCGGGCAGCGCGAAGATGCTGCCCGCGATCTCGCCTTCGTTGTCGCCGTAGTACTCGTGGTTGCCCATGGTGTGAAGCACGTCGATGCTGCCGAAATTCGCGGCGTTCATCACCGTGAAGAAGGGCTGCCAATAGGTGAACTGGTTGACCTGATCGATGGCGTCGCCGGTCTGGATGCCGAAGCTGTATTTGGGCAGGTTTGCAGTGGTCTGCTTACCGCTGACCGCTTCGACGGCCTTGGCCAGATTCGCGGTGTCATTGGTCTGAATGTCGCCAAAGACGAAGAAGCTGGTCGTGCCGTCCTTCTGGTCGGAGGCGGTGGTGAAGGACAGCGCCTCTGTCCACTGGTCTTCGCCCTTCTGCACCTGATACCAGTAGGTGGTATTCGGGGTCAGTCCCGTGAGTGTTACGGTGTTGAGGCGGTAAGCGGTACCGCTGTTCGTCTCGGTGAAGCAGATGAGCTTGTTAGTGCCCTCCACAACGGTGCCGCTTTCCAAACCGTTCTGTTCCATGGCATAGCGCAGCTTGGTTTCAGCCGTTTCGGTGCCTCCGATCAGCGAGAGCCAGGTAAAGGTGCGGCTCGTCGCGCCGTTGCCGACGGCGTTGTTCTGGATTCGATAGGCGGCGGTGGGTTCTGTGCTCGGCGCGTTCACCACCACCGGGGTGTTCCAGGAGCGGCCGCCGTTCTCGGTCGTGGCGTAGATGACCTGGCGGCCGCCCGCTGTAAACTTATACATCAGCGTGCCGTCTTCTGTCGTGGTGCCTATATCGCTCCCGCCGGTGAACCAGATCTTGGCGTTCGCCACTTTATTTCCCGCCTCATCCGTGACCGTGATGGTGCTGTCCAGATTCAGGATTGCCCTGTCAACACTGATGTGATAGTCGGCGGAAAGCGCCGTTGTTTCCTGCTTCTGAGAGAAGGTCACACTCTTTCCGTCACCGCCGGAGTAGTTGGCAGCGGGGACGGAAAAGCTGAACGTATCTCCCTCCATGGCGTCAACGGGGATATTGAACTCGACGTCGACCATCGTCTCATATGCCGAGGCAAAAGCGATGGCGGAGACTTGCTTTGTGATGTTCAGTGTGATTTGGCGTTCCTGCGCGTCGAGCGAACTCTCAACTGTGTAACCGGCACCGGCCTTGACCGCATATGCGGTTGTTTTGGCATAAGAAGCCGGTACTTGCAGAACGACCGTAGCCTTCTGCACAAGCTCGCCGCCGTCATTAAGGACACTGACTTTGTAAGTTTTTCCGATTGGCGCTTTCTCACTGCCAACGACCTTCAAATGAGCGTCTTCACCGTCGGAGTTGGCAATGGTAAAGGAATAGTTCTGAACGGTCTCGTTACCGTATGTATCCTTGACGCGCACCTTGATGGTATGCTCGCCGTTGACCAGACCATCTGCGGCAGCATAAGCTGCGCCGTCAAGCACTTCGTTCGAGATGTCAACGCCGTCAAGGTATACCTTCGTGGTATTGGTATCAATGCCGGAAGCATACTTATCAGTCTGTGCGCTGTCGTTGTAGGTAACGGCAACCGAGAGGTCGCTGCGGTCGAGGACAGCGGTGCTGTTCGGTTCCAGCACAGTGCCGTTCGCAGTCACACTTTCAATGACAGGGTTATTGGTGTCGTTGGTGTTGGTGCCGTAAATGAGTTGGAAGTTATCGACTAAAATATAACCCTCCCCCTTGGTCTTATTCTGCGCGGAGGTGATACGAACTGTGTACCCGCGCTGTATTCCTATGGGGAATTGAAGTGTGGAGACATCCGCCTCGACCCAAATCCAACCCTTACCGGCCCAATCGCCAAGAGTCTCACCGGTCATCTTGCCGTTGGCATCATAGCTGTAATATTGGACATATGTAGTGGTGCCGGTGACATTCTTGTTTGCGGTGAATGGTAGCGTGCCGTCCTCTTTTAGCTCGCGGTAGCCGCCGGACTCCTTATCGGTCACGTATGCTCCGCCGACAAGGATAGACTTAATGACAGATGTATCTCCCTTTAATTCTTCGGGAACATATATCCACATACCGAACTTGGTGGGCTGCACCGCGTTGACCAAAATGATCGAAGACGGGCCAAGCTCTGCGGCTGCAACTTTGTTCCCGCTAATGCTGCTAAAATCCCACGCGCAACGGAAAGCGTAGTCGCCAAAACGGACGTTTTTATCTTCATCAGCGCTGACAAGTCCATTCTCGTAGCCATCACCCTGAATAGTTGGCCATCTTACTCCGGCGCCAAGAGTATCACGCATCCAAAGCAGGGACGCTTGCATCTCATCGATAGAAAGAGCACCATTTAGGGGGTTGCCACTAGGCAATTCAACAGTTGGATTGCCGTCCTTATGCGAACCGAGGTGGAGGGTCCAATAATCTTTAGCGGGAGTATCCCCATGGTTCTCAAAGTCCATCAGGACGTAGGGCTCCATGCCGATGATAACGTTGATGTTTCCATTCACGCTCGGTTTGTTTGCAAGCGAAACCTGGATAACGCCGCGAAGGGAGTTGTCCTTGTCAGCAACCAATTTATTATCAACTATCTGACCTACAGAGAATGTAAGAGTCTTATCCTCTTGAACCGGTCGTTCCGTACCTGTAGTATCACTGGCGCTACTATATTCTATTCTTTTGGTGTTGTGGACCTTGGTCGTCACTTCAATCGTTCCATCATCTTTTGTGGCGATCGTACGTCCATCATTTATTTCAGAATAAACAGTTCGATATTTGAGGAATGAGCCATACGCCCCGTTCCAGTCAATGGTTTGCTCTACACCAAGGTGACCGGTTAAGGAATAGCGGACGTCAACCAGGTTATTAACAAAGACATTGGAATCTGTCTGTTCTTTCGCTTCGATTAAAACAGTATGCTTATATGTGAGGTCGTCGGTATCAAGAAGTTTCCACTCAAAGTCCCCATCCTTATAGTTCACCTCGCGGCCCTGATAGGTGGGATAGAAGCTCAAATCGCTCGTCTCGCCGAAGTCGAGCGAGACGCTGGTGTTGGTGAATCCGAGCTTATCCGGCCACCAGAGCTCGATGTCGGAGGTGCCGACCACTTTTCCGTCGTAAGAGAGGGCAACGGTGACCTTGCCCACCGCGTCCGCCTTGGCGGTAAACTCGCCCGTGCTCTCGTTGATGCTGCCGAGATTCCCGCCCTCGGTGACAGACCACACGGCGTCGGTAGGCACAGTCGCCGGGCCGCCGCCTGCGTCCGCGCCGGTGGCGGTGAACTTGATAGTGCTGCCGGGGGTATAGACCTCCTCATAGGGGGAGATGGATGCGGTCTTGAAGTTGCCGTCTCTCTGCACCTTGGAGACTACCATCAGGGTGCTGGACACCGTGCGCTCGTAGCCGTCGGAGGGGCGGCAGCGGACGGTAAGGCCGGCATTGTTGCCGTTTTCGTTCTTATCGCCGGCCCGCTGGGTGGCGAAGGTAGAGGAGCCGCCGCCGTCCAGGTTCATGGCCACATAGCAGCCCAGGTCGGCCATCTCTCTTGCCAATTCCAGCATGGTCATGCCGTCGGAGAACGGAGCCTGACGACCGTTGACCATGTAGAGGACGACGTCGCCGCCCTCCGTGATGCCGACGGCGGTGCGGGGGTTCTTGGTGGTGTCGCCGCCCTGAACCTTCACCTGTCCATCCTGCACGAGCCAGGCGTTTCCGCCCAAGGCTTCCTGTACATTGTTCCAGTCGACTGCGCTGTAAGCTGTGATATGGGGCGTTTTGTCCTTACCCACCCAGAACACCACGCCGAAGGAATCTTTTTGCTGGATGATTTTGCCGTTCAGCACGAATGCGCCGGTGGGTTGGCCGTTGGACATATTGAAGAAGTCGCCGTTCACCGCGCCGACCACGTTCACTTGCTCCGAAGTCTCCATGGCCTGGGCCTGCTCGGTGGTCCGCTTCATGCCCCAGCCGTTGCCGCTTTGAATGTTATCCAGGTTGTAGTCGTTATAGCCCACGCGGACCTGAGAATTACCGCTTTGCAGGCTTTCCGCGCTGATCACCATGGCGTGAGCCGCCTGCTGAGTGTCCATTTCATCGGTATTCTTGTAAATCTCGTATTCCGTAATACCCGGTGCAATTTCGTACTTCTTTTCCGAAATGGTATTATATTCCGACTGTTTACTTTCACTTACCGACGCCGCTGCCGATGCCGTTATCGGCAGGATACCGAAGATCATAGACACAACAAGCGCCGCCGCAACAATTCTCCGTTTCATGTGTTGTAGATCCTCCATGTATGTAAAATTGTTCAAAATTGTTAAAGAAAACCGGACACCGGATTGTATTCCGATGTCCGGTTCATGGTGTTTACTGGGTTTTGTGCTAAAAACGATCAGCCGACATCCGTGCTAGCGGGAGAGACTGTAACGGTCACGTCCGCAGCAGGCATGGTGAAGGTCCAAGAGCGTCCGTTGCCCTGAGTGCCGGGCTTGCCGCTAGTGGGTCCCTGCGTAGTGGGTCCCTGAGTCGTGGGTCCCTGCGTAGTGGGTCCCTGTGTGGTGGGTCCCTGAGTCGTGGGTCCCTGAGAACCACCGCTGCCGCCAGTTCCCTGACTGTTCTGAGTCGTTTCTTTAAAATCAGCGACCGAGCCGTTCGCCCTTGTAGCCGTCACATTAATAGGCTCGTCGGCCGCAACGCCGGTCACAGTGATCGTAACCGTCTTCCCGGGTTCCACATCCTCACCAGGTTCAACCGTGACATTGGCACCCGAAACGTTGTTTTCAATTGTCACCTTATAGGTGGTAGTCTGCGGCTGCTGCGGTACCGGAGTCGGGGTCTGAGTCTGAGTCCCGGTCTGAGTCTCGGTCTCGGGAGCGGGAGCCTCGACGGCCTCGCCGCCGGCCTCAACGGCCGCGCCGTTCGCGGTGACGCCGGTGGCGCCCTCAGACGCGGTGACGCTCGTGCCGGTGGGCGCGTTCTCGACCTTGACGTCGGAAACCTGGACCTGAACCACGGGAGCCTCTTCGCCGGTGACGGTGACGCCCTCGAGGTCAACGGTCTTCGCAGCGCCCGCGACGACTATCGGCACATCCGGGTCGGCGGTGCCGGTGACCTTGACGTCATCAGCCACGATGAGGGTGATCTTACCCTCGACTATCTCGACGGTCTGGCCGTCCTCGTTCGCGTAGCCGCCGATGAGGTTGTCAAGAGCGGTCATCACGCTCGCGCGGTTGATGTCGCCGGTCGGATTGAGCTTGTTTTCGCCGACGCCGTGGATGACGCCCATGTTAGCAAGCGCGTTGATGTAGCCCTCGGCCCAAGGCGAGGTCTGAGCGCCGTCCGCGAAGGTCTTGGTCGCGGTCTGGACCGGCTGGACGCCGAGCGCGCGGCCGATCATGACGAACATCTGCTCACGGGTGAGCGTGCCGTCCGGGACGAGAGTCGTAGCGGACATACCGTTGATGATGCCCTTCTCGACTGCCATAGCCAGCGCATCGACCTTCCATGTCTCGGTCGGAACGTCGGTGTAGGCGGTCAGCGGAGCCTTCTTCGTCAGCTTGAGCAGGCTTGCGAAGGTCTTCGCGGCCTCTGCGCGGGTCATGTTGCCGTTCGGGTTGAAGCCCGTGCCGTCGCCTCCGACGACGCCCGCGTCGGTCCAACGGTCGATCTGAGCCTCGGCCCAGTGACCTTTCGTGTCGGCAAAGTCAGCGGCAAACGCCACCGTCGGGAGCATGGCGATAACCATGACCAGTGCCAACACAAGTGCCAGTACTTTCTTACTCATTTTACTCGTACTCCTTTCAACTTTTATGTTGGAATAGATTTTGGAGAACTTTCCCGCAAGCGTCCGTCTGCTTTTACTTTCCGCCCGAGCAACGGGATAATCGGCGCGGCAACCGCCTTCCCGCTGCCCGAGCAGACTCTGAAAGGAGACGGAAACGCCCGTTGGGTAAGCGTCTCCTCCCTTTCCTCCCCGCTAGGCGGAGAAAAGGGAGCAAACGCCGTCCGGCGGCGAAAAAGTCCTTTTGCAAAAACCTCTACTTTTTCGCAAATTTTGGATAGGCTTTTCCGACCCTAAAATTTACCGAAATTTTTATGAAAAAGGACTAGCATTTTCCGAATGACAGTGCTATAATTAGGCAAAACGATGTAACGCTCGCGTCAGCGAAAAAGTAGAGTATTTGGCAGACCTTCGCCCCGCTTTTTTCGCTCAAAATACAAAATTTGATTGTTGGTGCTTTTCCGATCGCAAAAAAGCCGCCTGTCTCGCGACAGGCGGCTTTTTTGCGGACGGGAGCCTCCCCTACTTTACCGCATCCCGGTACATAAACGTCACTATCTGCGCGCGGGTGCAGTAGGCGTCGGGGACGAAATCGCCGGTTATCGCCCCGTCCGTCAAGCCGTTCTCGAACGCCCACGCGACGGCGTTGCCGTAATATGCGTCCGAATAGCTCGCGCCGCTGATGGACGGCTCGCCCTTTGCGCGGTAAAGGAAGGTAAGTATCTGACACTGTCTGCAAAGACCGTCGGGGTCGAACAACGTGGGGGTCGTTCCGTTCGTTATGCCGCGCTCCACGGCCCACAGCACCGCGTCATGGTAGTAAGTCCCTTCCTTCACGTCGGTAAATGGGTTGTTCGAGGAGGACGGCTTCGGCGAGCCCGCGGCTCTCCACAGGAACGTGACCGCCTGCGCGCGCGTGCAGGTGCCCGCCGGGTCGAACGTATTGGGGGTCACGCCGTTTGTGACGCCGCCGCGCAGCGCCCAGACGACCGGCGTGAAGAAATAGTCCTTTTCAGTGACGTCCGTCATCTGATTATCCGTCCATGCGGGGAAATCCTTCTCGCTCCCGTCGATGCGCACCGCCGGGAAGAGAGCGTTGACCCGAAGCTCCTCGGAGCCTCCGGCAGCGTTTGTCACCCACTGGACGGCGCCATCCGCGTATACTGGATCCTCGTCCCTGTTCAGGCGCACGTCTCCGATGCTCGTCGCCGGCTGACGGACCGAACCGTCTCCGTTCAGGAGCATGTACCACGTGGAGTCGTACACGCCGTTCAGGTTCAGCTCATAGAGGACCGCGACGGTGTTTTTGTCTATAGAGACCGCCTGCACCTCCGCCACGGTTTTGCCGGAAGCGCCGAAGTCCGTGAGCCACGAAACGCCGTAATCGGTGACGCTTTTATCGCCATTCTGACCCGACTTGCCGCTGCGAACGCCGGAGGTGACGTAGGCGCCGGGGTCGGACGCCTTTCCCATCGGGTCGAACACCTGCACGAACAGGTCATACGGCTCCGACTGTGCCTTTTCGTCGAGCGACCGCACGGAAGCCGCGACGAGCATCGCGCCGGACGACGTCTCGAGTATGTTTCCGAGGCGGGAGCGGGTGGTGTTCAGACGGATCATATCGTAGTCGTCCCACGTCCCCTCCTCGACCCAGAAGCGGAAGGTCTCCATCTCGTTGAGTGTCTTCGACGCGTTGGTGACGGCGGCGGCGAAGGCTCTCGGATAGCAGTCGCCCTGGCTTTCGAGCAGGAAGCCCGTCTCTCCGTAGGGCGAGACACGCTGGTCAAAGGAGTGGGAATTATAGCTGATTATCCCACGGGCGGCCGTCATCGTCGCAAGGTCCACCACGAACAAAGCGTTCGCCTGGTGGCCGTTGTACATTTCCCGGGCATAGTTCACGACGAGACGGCCGCCGTTTATCGCCACGTCGCAGTTCCCGTCGCCAAACGGAACCTTGGTGTAATACGATGAGCCGCCGGAGGACATACCCTCGCTGCCGTTTCCGCCGACCGTGGCGAGGAGCTTTCCGTTCGCGTCGTATTTGCAGACGTAAACGGTGGACTTGGAGGTATCCTCGGCATAGTTGTCATCGCCGAAGACGAGGTAGAGATTTCCGCTGTCGTCACATACCGCGCCGCCAAATCTTTCGTGGGTCTTCGGGATAGAGACGGTGCTTACGACCTTGCCGTGGTCGGTGCGGATCACCGTGATGCTGTCCTCGCCGTCCGCGGCGCAGCAGAAGCGTCCCTTCTCGTCCACAAACTGCGATACGTTCGAGACGCCGGCCCAGTTTGCGTACCGGCCGACGGAGCTCACCCGCAGGGTATGCCCGAGCAGGAAACTCATCACGACGGAAGCCGTCGGGCCGTCCGCCGCGGCAGCGGACACCGGCAGCATGCCGGCAAGCATGACAGCCGCCAGCAGCAGAACAAACAGACGTTTTTTCATATACCATTCCTCCCCGTAAGTTTTCCTTCCCGGCAAAAGCATATTTGCCACGCTTGTAATGTATTATAGCATATCGCGGAACGATATGCTATAATAAATGATAAAATTGCCGGGAATATTCTCTCGGGTGGTTTCCGGGGAGAACATCAAACTTTCCCACTCAATTCGACAACATCGAACAGTTCCCGCGTAGCAGAAATAAAAATTCGGTCCTACGCTCCAACTATAAGCGTAATGCAGAAGCTATCCCGAGAAAACGAAACTTTCGGTTCTAATGGAAAGTTTGAGCGGGGACATCTGTACTAAGCTACGCACGGGTGTCCCGCGTCGCAGAGACTTTCCGATTAAGGAAAGAGGGGTACAAAGGGGAGAAAACCGTTGGTTTTCTCCCCTTTGTGTGCTTTTTGGTTACTTTTTGCACAAGCAAAAATGTAACGAGTGCGTGCTCGAACCTTTTCCGCATAGATACATTCTACAGCACGCACCAGCATTGTCCGCTTCGCGGACAATGCCCAACATTTTCTTTACGAAACAGCGCGGGGCTGCAAAGCCCCACATGGGGGTGCGGGGGCAGCGCCCCCGCAAGGTGTCGGTAGAGCTCCGCTCTACCAGGGACGCGGGGCTCGCCCCGCAGATGCCTGCGGGGTCTGCCCCGCTAGCGGAGTGTGGCGGCATGCCCCACATCTGCCGGTGAGGCTCCGCCTCACAACACGAATTTCCTGCGGAAGTGCATGAAGATCGTCGCGACCTGCGCGCGGGTCGAGTCTCCGTAGGGGCTGAGCGTCGCGGCGTCCGTGCCCTCGACGACGCCCTCGCCAACAGCCCATTTCACGGCGGGAAGCGCCCAGCCGCTCACCGCGCCGGCGTCGGCGTAACCGGCAAGGTCGGAAAGCTTTGTCACGTCATAACCCTTGTATCCGGCGTAGCGATAAAGTATCGCCGCCATCTGCTCGCGGGTGACGGCGTCATCCGGGCCGAACCTGCCGTTGCCGTAGCCGAACACGATCGCGGGTGATGGTGTGGTTTTGCCCGTCGATAGTCACGTTCCCGACCCTGTCCGGCAGCATCGCCTCAAAGGCGATCTATAGCGATAGGTAAGCGTTTGATGTTATCTCCGGCTTTTCCCCCACTTCACACGGAGCGTGCGATTTTCACCGCACTCCGCGTTCCATCGTGTAAGGCTTTTCTCTATCTATAACTTCTACCATCTGTTAAGATGTCCAAGAGCAGTACACCTAGGAGGTGTAAGGTTTCTTTTCATACTCGTAATCTCTTGGTAAAAGACCTGTATGACTTCGATTTGTTTACCTTGCACGACTTGAGGCCATTCCTTCAGTCCCATTACAGGGCCTTCTCCGGTTCGACCTCTGCTTTTCGGCACCGGTTCAGCAGCTTATTGTTCTTCGCCTGCTTATTCTCTTATTAGAGAACCCGATACCTTTCCTTGTTCCGATAATCCTATCTGTACATATATAGTTTTAGGTTTCCGCTTTAAGCCGGTTGGCTGGATAGTGCCTGTAACACTATATGGTTTTTCATTCAGGTCATGTTTACTAAACCACACCAACTGCGTTTGCAATTTGGCATTTCTACCAGACACGTCTCTCGACCCGTACCTTCGCGGATTCGTCAGTCCTTTTTGGGGACATTCTAACCATGACTATTTTATAGACCCCCGGCATATAGGTGGCACATCCCGCCTCCGGGACGCTTTCGTGTTGCGTGGGCACGGCCACTCTCTGCCGACTTCGCCGAGCTTCTGACGGTCAGCGTTTCCGCTTACACCGCCAGTCGGAGTCTCAGGGGGAGCGTTTCAGGGCGTTACTCCTTTCATTCCACTCCTCGGATTATCAGTTCGTTGAGCTGTGCTCAGCGCCGCTTTTTCGTCTTAGAGACTTGTAGCGGAACAAGTCGCACTGATATCCTCCTCCAGGTAGATGGTGTCGCCGTCCCGCACGTTGTGGAGAGCCAGCGAGAGACGGCTGTAGCGGGTGCCATCTGCCATTGACTCGCCCTCGTGGGCGACGATGAAAGGCCCTTCGCCTGTTGTCACCTCACCGTAATCCGTAAACCGGGTCATCGCGGGGAGAGTAACGGTAGGAGCGCTTGCCGAAGTAGTCTGTTTACCATCAAGATCATTGTACGTCACCTCATAGGCGGTGAACAGGAAGTTCTCATAGCCATCGTCAGGGATCTTTGTGACCACGATGTACACATCAGCCTTCTTCATCTGGCCTATTTTACCGCGCAGGTATGCCTTATCGCCCGAGCCGACCAGCTTGAGGGGATATGGTACTCCCCGCCGATCAGGTCGATAGAAGTTATAAGTAGTTTTGCCGCTGCTGTCCGTTGCGACAACGATCTTGTACTCTCCGTCAGTAGTCTCGTAGGTGCCGTCTTTCGTGAACGGCTCTCCTTCGCTTTCGCCACTGCCTTTTTCTGCGGGGGCGTAGGATTTGTCCACGGCGAAGCTCGTCTGGCTGGTCGAGCCGCCTTTATACCCCTTTGCACTTTTACTGCTCTTAAAGACGTGTGCGGTATCCGGCGTTCCATTTTCTTCAGCCGTATCGTTCCATGTGAAATCGGCTCTCTGGGTGCCGTCGGTATAATAGTCTTTGGTGCTGCTGGTGCTGACTTTCCCGGTGGTATATCCGTTTAACCATACGCTGATCGTCCCGGGGACGGGCGTCGTCTCGTCAGGGTTCACCTTGCCGTCCCCGTTCGCGTCATGTATGGCGTCGAAGGCCACGTCCGCGGGCAGGGGTTCCGTAACGGAAGTGAGGTCGCCCCAGAAGATCTGGCCCTCCTCGGTGACGGTGATCATATAATCCAAATCGGGGTCGTCTATATAGTAGGTACCCGCATACTTCGCGAAATATTCCTTTGCCGCAGCCTTGTTCGCTTCGCTGTAGGCTCGGTCGTTAACATAGTTCTTGGTAATAAGGGTCTTGTTGTAATTTGGCTGGCTGCTTTTGGACACCACTTCCCAAGGGGTCCCATCCGTTTTAGCGTCGGCATATATGTACGTATTACTCGGCGTGAAATAGGAAGAACCGTTGTCAAAACCGTTGTCGACTCTTACGAATGTAAATGTTGTCTCCGCGCACTGCATGATGTTGGCAAGGGTATCATTCGTCTGCGCGGTGCGCCATTGGGGGATGACGACTTTGATGTCGGTCACGGCTGTGATCGTGCCGAAAGTTAACTTGTCTTTCTTCTTGTCCATCGTCAGATCCATGGCGACGTCCGAGATAGTATGCTCGTTATTCTGGGAATCGGTGGCGTGGACCGTGACCTTGCCGTTTTCATCTATCACGATCCACCACTTCCCCTCCGCCTCGGTGGGCTGGTACGTGCCGGCAATGTCGAGGCTCTTGAGGAATTCTTCGCCGAGTTTCCTGTCCTCGTCGGAATAGAATGTGCCGGTCAAATACTTGCACTCGACCGTTCCATCGTCGTTTTTGCGGTATATCGCGATAGGATCATTCAAGTTGAACTGGTGGTCGTCCATGGGATTTTTGACCTTGCCGTTCCATGTCAGCTTGACGATCGCCTCCTGTGTGCAGGCCTCATCGGCGAACCAACCATTTACGGGGACTGTGACGGTAGAGAGGTATCTGCCTTTATTGCCGTATTCGCCTTTTGAACTCTCTGGGTCCGTATAATCTTTGTCAAACACGAATACGGGGGCGGGATTTGTCACCTTGTACTCCTCGCCGCCGAACGTGACGAAGAAATTACCGTCATTGTCTACCCTGATTTTCCACCCGGAGCCGTCGTTGAGGGTGTACGTGCCCTTCACATACTGGGTCATGTACTTCTGGGCCTCGTCGATATATTTCTCCAGGTAGTATGCGGTCGTTGCGCTGTAAGCGCGGGAAACTTCTTCGCTCTCCGGCTTATAGCAGGTGACGGCGGTTGTGACGGTAAACTGCTCTTCTGCCGCGCTCCAGCTCATTTCGACCGTTGCCCGGTCGGTCTCCACGGGCTTTTGCTTTGCCGCGCCGAACCAATTCGGCGCGGAGAAGACAACAGAGGTCACGGTCGCGTCAGCAGGCTTTGTAAGCCATGTTTTATCTAAGTTGTAATAAAGAGGGGTGTAGTCATTTTCTCCGATGTGAAGCACGACAGCCCCGTCCGAATTGATCGTGATCGTTTCCTTTGTGTCGTCGTTTACAATATATGTATTGGCATATGCTTGCAGCTTTCCCTGCGCAAATTCTGCACGCTTACTGCTTTCAAAATGCATAGGGGGTATAAATGTCTGTACTTTTTCACAGAAATAGGAAAGTCCTGCTTACAGTAAAAAATGCTCAAATTATTTGTGCATCAAGTATTGAAAGCCTTTTGGTGGCGTGCTATAATATAGTCAATTTTCAGCATATCTCCATTTGCGGGAAAGTACACCTTTTTGCAAGCCGTCCTATACGAAGGCATGTTTTTTTGCTCAGCTTGTACGCAATCGCAGGCCGAGCTTTTTCATATGCAAAATTTTGCGCGAAAAAGCAGTATTTTCACGGCATATTAGACGCTTCCCCGCAAAAAATATGCTCGAACGGTCCGCACGACACTTTCAAAGCGTTAGCTATTCCGCGAACCGTCGAACACACGAAAGGGGAGAAAAAGATATGGCTCGCAGCAACAATCAGATCATGGTTTCCGAGGCCCGCGAGGCTATGAACCGCTTCAAGATGGAGGCCGCGAACGAGATGGGCGTCAACCTCAAGGACGGCTACAACGGCGACATCACCGCCCGCCAGGCCGGCTCCATCGGCGGCCAGATGGTCAAGAACGTGACGCCCATGCGAAGCACGAGTTTCAGGAGGAGAGATCGCACTGCGGCGGGGCATTCGGTGGTTGTGAAATACATAGCATTTCTTACGGTATAGGAGGAAAAGTGATGAAGAATCTCATATATTGCGCGTTTAACATGGATACTGTCTGCGTGGAGCTGCTGTTTTCAGACGGCAGCAGTATCGCCATTGATACCGTTGGCGCTGAGAACGAGGTGGCCGATAATCTGTATCAGCGGAGGGAATTGGATTGGTTGGTCTACAATAAGCCGTTGGAGTACGCACAGCTCGTGCTCGGAGGAGAGTTGGAGAGTTACATACAAAGGACGGCGGAGCATAGATCGGAAAATTGATAGAGTGCGGAAATGCAGAACGCGATACGCTGCCTCGTCTCTAAGAAAATCCTCAACGGCTGCGCGGATAACACCGAACCCGATAATCAAGCATGAGATAGCAGCGGCAGCGGCACGGGTACTCAAGAACAAGATGAGCTGCAATGAGCCGACTAACACGCATACCTGTCTTGCTCCCCTTCCCCGCCGCTCTGCGGCTTGGAGGCCGTGCGGTACTCCCTGGGCGTCATACGGTACCTGGCCTTGAACTGCCTGTTGAAGTTGGACAGGTTGTAAAAGCCCACGCTTTGGGCGATGGAGAGGATCTTGCCGTCCGACTCGCACAGCGCCTCCGCCGCGAATGTCAGGCGGCGGCCGATCAGGTACGCGGCGAAGCTCGAACCTGTCATCTGCTTGAACCAGCGCATGAAATGGCTGGAGCTGTAACCGCATTCCTGCGCCACGGAGGCCACCGTCAGCGGCTCGGCGTATCTCTCCTCGATGAGGGCGACCACCTTTTTCAAACGCTCCGTGTCCGGCGTCTCCACCTCCGGCGGCTGGGGGTAATGGAGCATAAGCAGGTACAAGAGCCTCATCATCGCCGCCTTCACCCCCAGCTCGTACCCGCGGCGGCGAAAACGGCACAGCGACTCCGCGTCCTGAAGGCAGGCGCGTATGTCCGTGTACGCCTTGTCCTCCGACCTCAGGTAGATTGGGCCCAGGAGCCGCCCCGCCGTCAGCGGGACCAGGTACTCCTGATCGCACACGTCCGTTGGCCCGCCGCCCAGAAGGTCCACGTCAAAGATGATGTTCTCGTATTCCATACTGGAGCCTGGGATCTCAAAGAGCGCGTGGAGCGTTCCCGGCGGCACGATGAGGATATCCCCCACGGCGGCCGTGCGGCTTTCAAGCCCGTACTGCACCGCGCCCAGGCCCTTTTTGATGTAGACGATCTCCATGCTCCTGTGCCAGTGGAGCGGGACGGTGGGGAAATCTTTTGGGATGGTGCAAGGATAAATGTTGAAGTGAAACAGCGGGGTGCCGTGCTGTTTTGTCTCCTGGACGCCCTCCGGCATAAATGTTCCCTCCAATGCCCTGTGATGATAGTATAATATCATAATTTGGTGTCATTTCGCAAGAGATACTGTCAAAAAAGCGGTAATATATCTATGTAAGCCGTGTTAGACGCTTACAACTCAAAAAGTCTTTCTGGAGGGACACCAATGAATACATCGGTAGAAGACCGTTTGACCCGGCTTTGCGGCAAGTCTCTGCGTGAAGCCTCAAACGAGGAATTGTACCAGGCCCTTTTAAAGCTTACCCAGGAATACAGCGACAAAAAGGCCGCCCCGGTGAAGGGCAGGAAGCTCTATTACATCTCCGCTGAGTTCCTGATCGGAAAGCTGCTCTCCAACAACCTGATCAACCTTGGCCTCTATGACGAAGTCCGCGGCGCGCTCAGTGCGGCGGGCAAGGATCTTGCCGAGCTTGAGGAGCTGGAAAACGAGCCCAGCCTCGGCAACGGCGGCCTCGGACGTCTCGCCGCCTGCTTTTTGGACAGCCTGGCGACGCTCGACCTGCCCGGCGACGGCATCGGCCTTCGCTACCACTGCGGCCTGTTCCGTCAGGATCTGAAGGACGGCTTCCAGAAGGAGCATCCGGACATGTGGCTCACCGACACCGGCTGGGCCCAGCGCACCGACACCGTCTATCCTGTGGTGCTGGCGGGCAAGACCTACAACGCGCGGCTTTACAGGCTCGCGGTGACCGGCTACAACGGCCGCACCAACACCCTGAACCTCTTCGACCTTGACACCATCGACGAGAGCATCATCGGCCAGGGCATCGACTTTGACAAGACCGACATTGAAAAGAACCTGACCCTGTTCCTCTACCCCGACGATTCCGACCACGCCGGAAAGCTTCTCCGCGTCTACCAGCAGTATCTGATGGTCTCCGCCGGGGCGCAGCTCATACTGGCTGAGTGCGCGGCGCGGGGCTGCAAATACGATGATCTTGCCAAATACGCGGCCATTCAGATCAACGACACCCACCCCAGCATGGTCATCCCCGAGCTGATCCGCCTGCTCGGCGAGCACGGCGTGGACTTTGACAAGGCCGTGGAGATCGTCACCGAGACATGTGCTTACACCAACCACACCATTCTCGCCGAGGCGCTGGAAAAGTGGCCCCGGGCCGACCTTGAGCTCATCGTTCCCCAGCTCATGCCCATCATTGAAAAGCTGGATCGGCTGGCCCGTACACGCACGCAGGACAGCTCCACTTACATCATCGACGACGCGGGCCTCGTCCACATGGCAAATATGGACATCCACTTCACGCACTCCACCAACGGCGTCGCCGCGCTCCACACCCAGATCCTCAAGGACAGCGAGCTTTCCAACTTCTACCGCCTCTACCCGGAGAAGTTCAACAACAAGACGAACGGCATCACCTTCCGCCGCTGGCTTTTGGAGTGCAACCCGGCTCTGGCCTCTCAGATCGAGTCACTTATCGGCGGCGGGTTCAAGAAGGACGCCAACGAACTGGAAAAGCTCATGGACTATGCGGACAACGACGCGGTCCTGGCCAAATTTTCTGCCATCAAGCGGGACAACAAGCGCGCCCTGGCCGACTGGCTCTACGAAAAACAGGGGGTGCGGATAAACCCCGACGCCATGTTCTCGATCCAGTCCAAGCGCCTTCATGAGTACAAGCGCCAGCAGCTCAACCTGCTGTTCCTGATCCATCAGTATCTTGAGATCAAGTCCGGCCATCTGCCCTCCGTTCCGCTGGTGAGCGTTTTCGGAGCCAAGGCGGCCCCGGCCTACACCACCGCCAAGGACATCATTCACGCCCTTATCGCGCTGTCAAAGGTGATCGCCGCGGACGCTCAGGCGTCCAAATGGATGCAGATCGTCTTTGTGGAGAACTACAACGTGACCGCCGCCGAGAAGGTCATTCCCGCCTGCGACCTGTCCGAGCAGATCAGCCTGGCCTCCAAGGAGGCGTCCGGCACCGGCAACATGAAGTTCATGCTCAACGGGGCTGTGACTCTGGGCACCATGGACGGCGCCAACGTGGAGATCGCCGAGCGCGTAGGGGAGAAAAACATCTACATTTTCGGCCGGAGCAGCGACCAGGTTATCACCTCCTACGCCGGGGGCACATACCGCGCGAAGGATTGGTATGACAGCGACTTCAACATCCGCCGCGCCGTGGACTTCCTGACCGGCGGGGAGATGCTCAGCGCCGGCAGCGGAGAGAGTCTGTGCAGGCTCAGCACACAGCTGATCGACAGCGACTGGTTCCAAACCTTCCCCGACTTCAACGCCTACGTCGTCCGCAAGACCCAGGCCATGCAGGACTACGCCACGGATCCCGCCCGCTGGGCCCGCATGTCGCTGATAAACGTCGCCAAGGCCGGCTTTTTCTCTTCCGACCGTACCATCGAGGAGTACAACAGGGACATCTGGCACCTGGGCTGACACGAATGCCGGGCAATAGATGACGCTTCTCCCGCGTAAGGGAGCTTATAAAGCCGTTAGCCCGGTCCGCTGGTTTGATAGTGATAAGGAACTAATTGAATTTAACAACTGTCGGCTGATGGTTTTGGGTGCAAATGATCCCCATCTGACACATAATCTTAAGTGTGTCAGATGGGGATTTTTGAACGGTTGCCCGTCATGGTATGCCATGATGGCGCGCACTTTAAGGCGTCCGGCAAGGAAGGGCATTTACTCAACCGCATCTGTCCGATAGATGAATTTCACCTGACCGTCCATATCCTCGCTTGCTCCCGCAAAGCTCTTATAGCGGTGAGACACATCTATTGTCGAGCGGAGTCTGGTTGTAAGTCCATACCTTTCCTTTCCGTCGATTTCAAATGCTTCCACTTCAATGACATCCGGCGCTTGATTTTTGACGATCAAAACGGTACTGATCGCCGTATACAGGTTCAAAATGCCCTCCGATAGAAGTGTGAGCCCCAATAGAACCGACAGAACATGCGATCCGATGACCGATTCAAAAATCAGGAAAACACCAATCACTCTGGTAACGATTGCCAGAGACAGGATCAGCCACCAGCTTTTAATTCCAAACTGTCTGGAATCCATGGCAATTCGGATTTTGAACAGGCCGTCGAGCAGAATGGAAATCCCAAGAGCAATGCAGATAAATACCATCAGGTTTTTCGGGTTAAAAAGGACGATCACGCCGAGTATGATCATCAATATCCCGAATTCCAGATCAAACTGGAACGCCAATCGGAATAGATCCTTTGAAAATAGCCGATCAGCTTGACAATGCCGAAAAGGATCATTGCGACGCCGATACAAACGCCGATAATTTCCATTGAGATTCCGGGCTCGGCCATAAAGAGAATGCCTGCGGCGCAAAACAGGACGGACATGACTATGTATGCTAAAGTAATTAGCAAATATAGTTACGAAAATCCCGGATATTATGCAAATATCCGGGATTTCTGGCACCCTCGAGACGATTCGAACGTCCGACCCTTCGCTTAGGAGGCGAATGCTCTATCCTGCTGAGCTACGAGGGCATATTCAATTTTTCGTGGGTTCGGAGCTTTCCGGGAAGCGGCCAAGCTGTTTCTTAGGAGGCAAATGCTCTATCCTGCTGAGCTACGAGGGCGCGTCGCGCCCGAGTCCCTCGCCGATGAGCGGCGGGCTTCGGGCACTCCTTATTTTAACCAATGGGCGGCGATTTGTCAAGCGCATACCGCGCGCGGCGCGGAATTTTCCGCGCCGGAGTTCCGCGCGGTGCAACGCACGGAACTTTTCGCGCGTCCCGCCGTCTAATTTGTATATCCGAATAAACAAGGAGGTCTCCCCCATGAAACGATTTGTCTCCGTTCTGCTCTGCGCGGCGCTTGCCGCGTGTTCGCTCTCGTCCTGCGGCGAGCTCCGCAGTTGGCTGGACGATCTCTTCGGCGGAGGCGCACGCGCCGAAAAGCCCGTCCTCTACCTCTACCCCGAGGAGACGACGGACGTCTCGGTCGCGCTCACGCTCGACGGCGCTCTCACCTGCTCCTACCCCGAGTACGGCGACGGATGGCGCGTCACGGCCGAGCCGGACGGCACCCTCACCGACGCCGACGGCACGGAGTACAGCTGTCTCTACTGGGAGGCGGACACGAACGCCGAATTTGACTTCTCGGAGGGCTTCTGCGTTCCGGGAGAGGATACGGCGGCGTTCCTCGAGGACGCGCTGGCGTCGCTCGGTCTCAGCCGCCGCGAGGCAAACGAGTTCATCGTCTACTGGCTGCCACGGATGGAGGGGAGCGCGTACAACGTTGTCTCCTTCCAGACCGACACGTATACCGACGCCGCCGCGCTCGACATCTCCCCCGCCCCGGACACGCTGATACGCGTGTTCATGGCGTGGTATCCCGCGCAGGACGAGGTCGAGATAGCGCCGCAGACGCTCGACGCGCCCGCGCGCGAGGGCTTCGTCGCGGTCGAATGGGGTGGCGCGGAGGTCTGCCGCTGACGGCGGACGGTCTTTTCTGTTTTGTGCCCGGTGTTGCTTCCGCACGCAAAAGGTGATATAATTATATAAAATGAACCCGCACGGCGCGGAAAATCACTCAACAGGAGGCATATACTATGGCGCTCATTCAATGCAGTTTCATGTCCACCTCTCTCATGCGCACCGTCCCGATACAGGTGGTGCTCCCGACCGACAAGATGACCTTCGGCGCGCCCAAGACCGAGCAGAAGCCCTTCAAGACCCTCTACCTGCTGCACGGAATATTCGGCAGCTACATAGACTGGGTGACCGGCACCCGCATCGAGCAGTGGGCGGCGGCGAAGGACCTCGCGGTCGTCATGCCGAGCGGCGACAATCACTTCTACGTTGACGGCGTCCCCGCCGACGCGAAGTACGGCAAGTTCATCTCGCAGGAGCTCGTCGAGTTCACCCGCAAGAGCTTCCCGCTCTCGCACAAGCGCGAGGACACCTTCATCGGCGGCCTCTCGATGGGCGGCTACGGCTCGATAATCAACGCCCTCAACGCGCCCGAGACCTTCGGCGCGGTCTGCGCCCTCTCCAGTGCGCTCATCACCGACGGGCTCACGCAGTACACCGAGAACACCGACCTCATTTTCACCGACCGCGCCTACTACGAGGCGGCGTTCGGCAACCTAGAAGCCGTCAAGGGCAGCAATAAGGACTACCACGAGATGGCGCGCCGCGTCGCCGCGTCCGGCACGGAGAAGCCGAGGTTCTTCATGAGCTGCGGCACCGAGGACGGACTTTTCGGCGTCAACGAGGCGTTCGCGGGCGAGCTCAAGGAGCTCGGCTACGACGTGACGTGGCTCCCCGCCCCTGGCGTCCACGACTGGCTGTTCTGGGACACGCACATCAAGGACGCGCTCGACTGGCTCCCGCTCGGCGAGGAGTCGCAGGGCATCAGCTCCGGCCACGTCTCGGAGTAAAACGGAGAAGTCGCACAAAACGGACAGCGAACAGCATCACCGCGATTCGGTATGACGCAAACCCGCCCGTCGGCAAAGCCGGAAGGAGGTCATAGCAATATGAAACGTTCGGTCGCTGTTATTCTGGCCATAGCCATTGTTGGCGCTGTTGCGTTCTGCTTTCTGCGGCCGCTTCCCGGAGATGTTTCGTTTATTATCGAGGAGGACGAGGACCGAATATACGCCTTTACCACGCCGCAGCCGTTCGAGCTCTCCGGCAAGGATGCCGAGCGCATCGAGGCGGCGTGTACGGAGACTTTTTCGCGCGGCGAATACACCTCAATGGGGATAACGTTCAAATCGACAGATGAGAGGTGCTACACATTCGGGTCGAGTTTGTATACACACGGTGAGTGGACCGGTGACCCGGAACACGACTCGTATTTTACCGAGAGATATGAAAACGGAAAATGGTGTGCGTGCGAAAACGGGTCTATGCCGATGTGGGGAGGATATCTCATCGGCAGAGCAAACTATGTTACTTGGGCTTTTTCCTCAACCGAAGAGATGCTGCCCTACAACATCCCTTTGAACATTGACGAACCGGGCAGGTACAGGATTACGTTCTGTTTCAGGGATTATATTCCCTCATCTTCCGAGGATATGCGTTCGGCCGGTTCGAGCGGTGAAGGACTCTACGAAGCCTCGTTTGAATACGACGTCCCGGGGCGCAGTCTGTTTTCCGCAAAACCGAGAGTCGGCAGCTTTACAATGCAGGACACATCTGCACACTACGGCACATGCGCAGAACTGGACATGGTGCTGACCAACTGGCGTATAGGCTTCGGCTACCTTCAAGAAGACGGGAGCGGGATAATGCGGCGCACGGATTCCGGCGAATACGTTTCGGACGACACGGTTGTTATAGCATACGGTTTTAGCGAAAACAACTTCAGGCGCTCCTCGGAGGAAAAGCGCGACTACTATGTGCGCCCGCTGGCAGTAAGTCTCCTGTATTGGGAGTACGGCGCCGAGTACCGTCTGACGCTTGCCTTGACCGAGAACGAGGACGGCACCGGTGAGAAATGCTCCGTAACGCTGAACCTTCGGTTTGACGAGTGACCGGCAGATTGTACGCAGGATACGCAAACCGCCCCGACCTTAAAGGTCGGGGCGGTTTTTTGCTTTGAAATGCGCTTCAGCATACTTTATTGCCTCTTGTGCACGCTTCCGCGCCGGTTCGCGCGGTTGAAGTTGCTTGCCACAGGCAAGCAACTTCGCGGAGCCCCGATTCATTCGGGGCGAGCATTTCAATCGGAAGGGTTCCCAAACGCTCCAACGGAGCGTTTGGGAATTGCGAAAGGGTGCGCAGCGTAAGCGAGCACATTTCGCGCCGACTTGTTTTACCAGTTTTCTACCCCTCGGTACAGGTTATGCGGCGCGGGGTCGGCGGCGCTTACGGCGCCGCGCCGCGCTATCAGCAGGTGCCGCTCAAACGCGAGCGGCGCTATCGGCGCGTTCCGCGAAATGTATCCGTAGAGGTTTTCCGCAGCGCCTGTTATCCCGTCCGCGTCCGCCGCGCGGAACGCCGCGAGCAGCTCGGAAAGCTCCTCGTCCGGCGCGCCGCAGAAGTTCAGCGCGCCTCCCGCGCCGAGTATCGAGTCAAGCGAGAAGTCGGCTGTGAGCTGCGTCTCGCAGAGCGCGACGTCGAAGCTGCCGCGCGCGAGCGCCGCCGCGTAGTCGTCAAAGCCCATGAGCTCGAGCGTGACGTCAATGCCGAGCTGACGCCAGTCCTCGGAGATGCGCCGCGCAGCCGCCGCTTTGAACGGATTTTCCTCCGGCGCTATGAGCGTGAGCGCTACCCGGCTCCTGCCGAGCATGAGGAAGCCCTCGTCGTCCGGCTCCGCGCCGAGCGCTTCGAGCGCGGACGCGGCCTCTGCAAAGCGCGGCGCGGCATCCGCGTCCGCGCCCAATGCGGACGCGGGGCTCGCGGGAAGGTCGGTGGCGTCTGCCGCGCCCGCGAGGTCGGCGGCGGCGATCTCCGGGCGGTTCACCGCCCCGGCGAGCGCCGCGCGAACCGGCGCGGACAGCCTGCCGCCGTTGAAGCACAGGTAGAGCATATTCGGCGTGAAGCGGCTCCACTCCTCGAAGTTGCCGCCGTAGTCGAGGTTGTCGGTGGCGGTCGGGTCGCTCGAGGCGGCGCTGACCGTCCCCTGCTCGAAGCTCGATACCATCAGCTCGCCCTCCGGGATGTCCACAAGCTCGATGCGCTGGAGGCTCGCCTCCCCGCGCCGCGAGTCGGAGACGCGGAGGTACCCGCCGTCCTCGGTTTTGACGAAGGTGTAGAGTCCGGTGCCGGGCGGCGCGGCATCCTCCGCGCTGCCGGCTCGTATCACCGGCGTGTCAAGCAGCAGCTCGAGCCGCCCGTATTCGCCGTTTGTCGCGATGGAAAGCGTCCTGTCGTCTATCGTCATGACCGAGCGCACGGGACGCAGGCGCGCCGCGTACAAATCGGTGTTCCGCGCGAGCTCGAGGGAGTAGACGACGTCGGCGGCGGTGAGCGGTTCGCCGTCGCTCATCGTGACGCCGCTTTGGAGCGTCACTGTCCACACCTCGCCCTCGTGCGATATTTCCTCGCAGAGAACAGGCTCCGCCTCGTAGTCCGGCGTGACCTCGAAAAGTCCCTCGTACATCAGCGGGGCGAGTTCAAGGTTCAGGCGGTTGGTGCCGGTTATCGGATTAAGAGACGCGGTGGAGCTGTACGCCACGCCGAAGGCCTCCACCGACGCGGGGCCGCCCGGCAGGACTATCCCCGCGGACGGGGACGGCTCCTCCGGCGTGACCTCGACGAGGGTGTCGGTTATGTCCTCACCGCCCTCGCACCCCGCGCACGCCATAAGGACGGCGAGCGCGAGCAGCAGCGACACGGCGCGCCTCATCGTTCCGCCCTCCCCGGCATTATCACCGCGCCCTGAACGCCGCGCCGGTCGCCGGTGCGGCGGTGGGAGAAGAAATACTCCGGCTCGCAGAGCGTGCAGTGCGTGTCGAGGTCTATGTTTTCCGCGCGCAGTCCCGCGCGCACGAGCTCGGTAAAGTTCAGCATCCCGAGGTCGGGGAAGAACTTCTCCCCGCGCTTAGGGCATAGCGGCGCGGCGGCGTCTCCGAAGCGGCGCGTCATCGCCTCCGCGACCTCCGGGCCGGTCTCGAAGCGGTCGCGCGAGATGTGCGGCCCTATCGCCGCGACGAGGCGGCGCGGTTCCGCGCCGTACTCCTCCGCGAGCCGTTCGACGGCGCGTCCCGCTATCCCCGCGGCGGTGCCGCGCCATCCCGCGTGGACGGCGGCGGCCGCGCCGCTCACCGGGTCGAATATCAGCACCGGCGTGCAGTCCGCGACGAATACCATCAGCGCGAGGGACGCGCGGTCGCTTATGACTCCGTCCGCGTCCGGGCGGTCGGGGCGGAAAAGCCCCTCCCCCGCGTCCGCGCGGCGGACGCTCGACGAGTGTACCTGACGGCTCATGACTACGTTTTCGCACGAAAAGCCTACGGCCTCCGCAAGGAGGTCGTAGTTTTTATACACGTTTTCCGGGTCGTCTCCGCAGGATATGCGGAGATTGAGCGAGGAGTATTCTCCCCCGCTCACGCCGCCGCGCCGCGTCGTAAATGCGTGGCGCGCGCCGGCTTCCCGCAGCTTGTCGCTTACGAGCAGGGTAAGACCCCGCTCCTGTATCATACGGAGCGCCATCAGTCCGCGTCTTTTCCGGCGTTCTGCACGGACGGAGCGCCGTTCGGGTATCTGCCGTGGCACTTCTTGTACTTGAGGCCGCTTCCGCAAGGACAGGGCTCGTTCGGGCCTATCTTCTTGCCGACGCGCACCGGCGCGCGGGTGACGGTCTTTGCCGCCTTCGCCGTCGAGGGGAAGTTCCCGTGGGATGCCTCGGTGGGCTTTGCCACCGCCTGGCGCTTAGGCTGTTCGCGCGTGATGCGAACGGTGAGGATATACTTCGGCGTGTCCTCGCGTATCGAGGCTATCATCTCGTCGAACATATCCATGCCCTCGCGCTTGTACTCGTTCTTCGGGTCTACCTGCGCGTACGCGCGGAGGCCGATGCCCTGACGGAGCTCCTGCATCGCGTCGATGTGGTCCATCCAGCGGTTATCGACCGTGCGGAGGAGTATTACACGTTCGAGCTCGCGCATATTCTCGGAGCCGATCTCCGCCTCGCGGCGCTCGTACGCCTCGTGGCCGCGCCGCTTGAGGAATTCCTCAAGCTCGCTCTTGCTCTGCCCCTCAAACTTCAGCTCGCCCTTCTCGAGGAATATCTGCTCGTACTTGACGGCAAGCTCCTCGACCTGATACGCCTCCGGCGCCTTCTCGTCGCCGACGGTGGCGGCGACCGACGCTTCTATGCTCGAGTCGAGCATTGACAGGATGGACTTCTTGAGGTCGTGGCCGTCGAGCACCTCGTAGCGCTGCTTGTAGATCATCTCGCGCTGCTGGTTCATGACGTCGTCGTACTCGAGGACGTTGCGGCGCGTCTGATAGTGGCGGCTCTCGATGCGCTTCTGCGCGGACTCTATCGCGCCGCTCAACATCTTCTGGTCGAGCGGCGTATCGTCGTCCACGCCCATGCGGCTCATCATCATATCTATCCGCTCGGAGCCGAAGAGGCGCATCAGATCGTCCTCGAGGGAGATGTAGAACCGGCTGCTGCCCGGGTCGCCCTGACGTCCTGAACGTCCGCGGAGCTGGTTGTCTATGCGCCGCGCCTCGTGGCGCTCGGTGCCGATGACGAAGAGTCCTCCCGCCTCGCGGACCTTCTCCGCCTCGTCCTTTATCTCCTCCTCAAAGCGGCTTACAAGCTCGGTGAATTTCTCGCGCGCCTCGAGTATCTCCTCGTTGTCGGTGGCTCCGTGGCCGTCCGCCTCGGCGACGGCCTCGTCGGAATATCCCTGCTTGCGGAGCTCGTGGCGCGCCATGTACTCGGCGTTTCCGCCGAGGATGATGTCGGTACCGCGGCCCGCCATGTTCGTCGCTATCGTCACCGCGCCGAACTTTCCCGCCTGCGCGATGATGTCCGCTTCCTTGTCGTGATACTTCGCGTTGAGGACGTTGTGCTTGATGCCGGTGCGCTTCAGCATCGAGCTCAGCTCCTCGCTCTTCTCTATCGAGACGGTGCCGACGAGCACCGGCTGTCCCTTCGCGTGGCACTCCTTTATCTGCTCTACGATGGCGCGGAGCTTCGCCGCCTGCGTGCGGTAGACGACGTCCGGCAGGTCCTCGCGTATCATCGGCTTGTTGGTGGGTACCTCGACGATGTCGAGCTTGTATATCTCGCCGAACTCCTCCTCCTCTGTCTTGGCGGTGCCGGTCATGCCGGAGAGCTTGTCATACATGCGGAAGAAGTTCTGGAAGGTTATCGTAGCGAGCGTCTTGCTCTCGCGCTCGACCTTCACGCCCTCCTTCGCCTCTATCGCCTGATGCAGTCCGTCCGAATAGCGCCGCCCGAACATCATGCGGCCGGTGAACTCATCGACTATGATGACCTCGCCGTCCTTTACGACGTAGTCCACGTCGCGCTTCATGAGGCCGTTTGCGCGTATGGCCTGATTGATGTGGTGCGCGATTGTGGAGTTCTCCGGGTCGGACAGGTTCTCGAGGCCGAAGAAGCGCTCCGCCTTCCGTGCGCCCGTTTCGGTGAGCGTGACCGTCCTCGCCTTCTCGTCTACGATGTAGTCGCCGCCGAGGTCTTCGTCGGCAAAGGTCTTGCTGTCCTGCTCCTTTATGCGGACGCAGGTGAGGCGCTTTGCAAACGAGTCCGCCTGAGCGTAGAGGTCGGTGGACTCGTCCCCCTGTCCCGAGATAATGAGCGGGGTGCGCGCCTCGTCTATGAGTATCGAGTCCACCTCGTCCACGATTGCGAAGTGGTGGCCGCGCTGGACCATGTTCTCCTTGTAGATGGCCATGTTGTCGCGGAGATAGTCAAAGCCGAACTCGTTGTTCGTGCCGTAGGTGATGTCCGCGTCGTAGCTGGGCTTGCGCTTGTCCGGGTCGATGTCGTGAATGACGAGGCCGAGCGACATTCCGAGGAAGCGGTAGAGCTTTTCGAGCATCTCGCCCTGGTACTTCGCGAGGTAGTCGTTGACGGTGACGACGTGGACGCCCTTGCCCTCGAGCGCGTTCAGATACGCCGCGAGCGGCGCGATGTAGGTCTTGCCCTCGCCGGTCTTCATCTCGGCGATGCGTCCCTGATGCAGGACAATTCCGCCGAGCAGCTGGACGCGGAACTGCCGCTTTCCGAGCACGCGGCGGCTCGCCTCGCGCACGGTCGCGAACGCCTCGACGAGCAGGTCGTCAAGCGTCTCGCCGTTTGCGAGGCGCTCCTTGAATTCCTTCGTCTTGCCGGAGAGCTGTTCGTCCGTGAGCTTCATGTACTCGGGTTCGAGCGCCTCAATCGCGTCAACTATCGGATAAAGCTTTTTAAGCTCGCGGTCGTTCTGCGAGCCGAATATTTTAGTAAAGATACCCATTGGGCAACGCTCCTTTCTGCCCTGCGCACCGCACATGGCAATACAGTGTATAGTATAGCACACCCATACGCCGAATTAAAGTTGAATTTATGAACAAACGCAAAATTTTTCTTTACAAGGCGGCGCGTTTCAGTTATACTTAAAAGGCTATGGAACCGATAAGGAGACTTCGTTTTATGAAGATTTGAGCCGGCACAAAGAGAATACGACAACGTATGCCGAACATTTGAAAGGATGGAACTCTCTTGCTGATAGAATTTGACGAATATAAGCAGAAGCTCGCGGCTCTCGCGCCGCGTCTCGATGAGCTCGGGAAGGCTCTCGGGCTGGACGCGGCAAAGAAGGAGCTTTCGGAGCTCGAGGAGCTTGCGGCGTCGGACGGCTTCTGGAACGACATCGAGCGCTCGCAGAAGGTCCTCCAGCGCACAAAGCAGCTCCGCGACAAGATAGCGGGCTACAATAAGCTTCAGAGCATGCACGACGACGCGGTGACGCTCTGCGAGCTCGCCGTCGAGATGGATGACGACAGCCTCATTGACGAGCTTCGCGAGCAGTACGCCGCGCTCGAGAAGGATCTCGAGGAGGCGACGCTCTCGACCCTCCTCAACGGCGAGTATGACCACAACAACGCCATTCTCACCTTCCACGCCGGCGCGGGCGGCACCGAGGCGCAGGACTGGGCGCAGATGCTCTTCCGCATGTACACCCGCTGGGCCGAGCGCCACGGCTACAAGTGTACGACGCTTGATTACCTCGACGGAGACGAGGCCGGCCTCAAGAGCGCGACCATCTCGATAGAGGGCGAGAACGCCTACGGCTACCTCAAGGGCGAGAACGGCGTCCACCGCCTCGTGCGCGTGAGCCCGTTCGACGCGGCGGGACGCCGCCATACCTCCTTTGCCGCGCTCGAGGTCATGCCCGAGATAGACGACAACGAGGAGATAGAGATACGCGACGAGGATCTGAAGGTCGATACCTACCGTTCCTCCGGCGCGGGCGGTCAGCACATCAACAAGACCGAGAGCGCGATACGCATTACGCACATCCCCTCCGGCGTGGTCGTGAGCTGTCAGACCGAGCGCAGCCAGCACCAGAACCGCGAGTATGCCATGCGCATGCTCCGCGCGAAGCTCGCCGAGATAAAGGAGCGCGAGCACCTCGACCGCATTGACGACATCAAGGGCGTCCAGATGAAGATAGAGTGGGGCAGCCAGATCCGCTCCTACGTCTTTATGCCCTACACCCTCGCGAAGGACCACCGCACGAACTTCGAGAACGGCAACATCAACGCCGTCATGGACGGCGACCTCGACGGATTTATCAACGCGTACCTTCGTGCGCTTGCCACCGGCGAGCTGATAAAGAAATAATTTGCACCGCGGCAAAAAAATCTCTTGAAATGCCGCGCCGCTTGTGGTATACTATTAGCTACTGCGGAATAGAATAATATTTGGAGGCGTTTGTTTTGAAACTCGTTTTTACGATCATTCAGGTGCTCGCGAGCCTGTTCCTTATCGCGGTCGTCCTTCTCCAGAGCGGTAAGCGCTCCGGCCTCAGCGGCGCTATTTCCGGCGTTGCGGATACCTTCCTTGCCAAGAACCAGGCTAAGACGTGGGATGCGCGCCTCGCCAAGATGACGACCTGGGTGGCTATACTCTTCATCATCCTCACGCTCGCGATAAACCTCATCCCGTAAATCAAACCTCAGTAACGGAAAGCGGAGCCTTACGGCTCCGCTTTTTCGGTTTCTCCCGTCCTTTTGGCGCGAAAGCGCAAAAAACCGGCAAGGCCGATACGGCCTTGCCGGTTTTTTGTTCCATGGCTGGACACCCATAAAAACGGGTACAAATCACAGTGCGAACGCGGGTACTCGTTCGCGCCATGCTTTTCGTCCGTTTTTCGAAGAGCTATTTTGCAAGCTCCTCCAGGCAGGACTTGCAGACAAGCTTGCCTTTAAACTCGGTAAGCGAGCTGTCCGCCCCGCAGAACACACAGCGGTCGCTGTGCTTCCGCAGAATAATGTTTTCACCGTCCACATAGATTTCAAGCGGGTCCTTCTCCGCTATCTCCAGCGTTCGGCGCAGCTCGATCGGCAGCACGACCCGCCCGAGCTCATCTACTTTCCTGACAATTCCGGTAGTCTTCATTCCGCATAGCTCCTTAGTGTTAATGCCGGTACATGGTAAATAACTTGTCGAAAACAACCGTACGTTTACATTATATTGTTCGCAATTTGAGTTGTCAACAACTTTTTTCATTTTTCGGCAAAAAATGCATGAAAATTTTGTATTCCTTTCGTTTGAGGTGGTAAAATTTGGTGATTGATACGGTTTGGCTCCTGCTTATTGTCTGTTCCGTCGTATTCGGCGCGGCGAACGGGCGTCTCGGCGACGTAAGCGCCGCCGCGCTCGACGGCGCGAAGACCGCGGTCGAGCTCGCCATTTCCCTTGCCGGAACGCTCTGCCTCTGGAACGGCGTGCTGGAGGTCATGCGGCGCGCCGGGCTCGACCGCGCGCTCGCCCGCGCGGCGCGTCCGCTGCTCGGACGCCTCCTGCCGGACATCCGCTCGGACGACGAGGCGCTCGGCGCGGTCTCCGCTAACCTCTCCGCAAACCTCCTCGGGCTCGGCAACGCCGCGACGCCGCTCGGCATCCGCGCCGCGTCGCTGATGGCGCGCGGCGAGCGCGCCACCGACTCGCTCTGCACCTTTGTCGTGATGAACACGGCGTCGCTCCAGCTCGTGCCGGCGACGATAGCGGCGCTGCGTGCGTCGCTCGGCGCGAAGTCGCCGTTTGACATTCTCCCCGCCGTGTGGTGTTCGAGCGCCATAGCGCTCGCGGCGGGACTCGCGGCGGACCGGCTCTTCCGCCGCATCGGACGGCGGCGGGGCGAAGAAACTCGGGACGGCGGTGAACCATCCCCGCGCCGGCGCGGAAGGAGCTCGGCGGGAGCGGGCTCCTCCAAGTGCGGCGGCTACTCCGGCGCGGCAGGCTCAGATGCCTCGGACGGCGGCGCGGCACGTCCGGCCGAGCGCGAAAGTAAACCTTCCGGCGCGGCGCACGTCAACAGCGCGGCGGCATCTCGGCGCGGCGGAGGCGCCGTCCTTCCCCGCCCCGCACGGAGTCGGCGCGGTACGCACTCCGCGCGGCACGCGCGTCGCACATCGGAAGCTACGGCTCGCGGCACGGGAGAGACTTCACCGTGAGCGCGCTGATGAACGCCCTTCTCCCCGGCATACTCGCGCTTGTCGGCGCGGCGGCGCTCGTGCGGCGCGTGGAGCTGTTCGCGGCGCTCACCGACGGGGCGAAGGAGGGTCTCCGGACGGCGGCGGGGATCGTTCCCGCGCTCGTCGTGCTGTTCACTGCGATATATATGTTCCGCGCGAGCGGAGCGCTCGACCTCCTCACCGGTCTGCTGCGTCCGGCGGCGGAGGCCGTCGGGATACCCGCCGAGTGCGTGCCGCTCGCGCTGATACGTCCGTTCAGCGGGTCGGGCGCGCTCGCGCTCGGCGCGGACATCATCCGCGCCGCAGGTGTGGACTCACTTACGGGACGCACGGCGGCGGTGATGCTCGGCTCGACCGAGACGACATTCTACGTCATCGCCGTCTACTTCGGCGGTGCGGGGGTAACAAAGAGCCGCCACGCTCTCCCGGCGGCGCTCGTCGCGGACGTCACCGGTTTCTGCATGGCGGCTCTGTTCTGCCGTATATTCGGTTAGCTTCGGCGTGTCTCCTAGAGGTCAACGTGGACGTGATCCACGCCGCTCTGCTCGAACTCAGCCGTGTACTCGGCTATGCGGCGCTCCATCTCCTCACCTTCCTCGGCGCGGAGACCCTCCGCCTGCATATCCCTGCGGCTCAGCTCCTCGGCGAGGATGTCGAAGAACATGGCGTCCTCATAGTCCATTATAGCCTCGTGGATGCCGCCCTCTACGAACGCGCGGCTCGCCTGTATCGTCCCGTCGCGGAACTCCGCGAGCTCGGGCATACCGGCGCGCATGGCCTCAAAGAACATCCTGCTCTCGATGTCGTCATAAGCCGTGATGCGGTCCTCTCCGCGCGCACTGTTCAGTACCCAGTTGCCGATGTAGACCATGTCGAGGAGCAGCCGGAACTGCTTCTGTGTAAGCTCGATGTTCAATCTGCCTACCCCCAATCGTATGTCTTTGGTGCAGGTCTCTATTATATACCATCCCGGGAGGAAATACAAGAGATGCCGCTTATGCGTCGCGGAAAACAGTTCGTGGGCTTCGCCCGCGAACTGTTTTCCGCGAGACCGCCGGACAAGGCGAAGCCTTGCCGGCGGCATGCGCTGCGCTACGCGCCGAGTTTTCCGCCTTCGGCGGAAAATCGACGCACGCTCCGCGAGAAGTGTTTTTTCCGACGTACACGCCGTCGGAAAAAACAATTTGACTCTATTTCGCCGCTTACGCGGCGAAACTCTGCGAGGCTTTATTCAATGCGGCTCGCGCAAAAAAACGTCCTAACAAAAGACGGGGCCGCAGATGCGGCCCCGTCCGGCGCTCCGGCAAAAGCCGGAATTACTCTTACTGGAAGCTCTCGGGCGTGACGCCGTTGAAGTTCGCGGCAGGGACTATCTCGCCGCTCTTGACTTTCGCATATGCGTCGGTGAGGGCGCTGAGGGTAGCCTCGCTGAGCTGCTGACGGCCGTCGGCGGAGACATAGCCGGTGGAGTCGGTGTCGGCATGGAGGGTGTAGTTGCCGCCCTTGAAGGTGCCGTCCTCGATGGCGTTGAGCTGACGCTCGACCTCCTGCTTCATGTTCTTGAGAACAGAGGTGAGGATGATGTTCGAGTCGCCGTTGGCGCCGTCGTTGTACTGGTCAACGTCGCAGCCGATGACCTTGACGCTGCCGTTCTCCTTGGCGGCGGTGAATACGCCGTTGCCGGAGTTGCCCGCGGCGACGAAGATTATGTCGCAGCCCTCGGCGATGAGCGCCTCGCCGACGACCTTGCCGGTGGCCTCGTCGTTGAAGTCGCCGACATAGTTGCCGCCGACGTTCGCGCCGGTGACGTCGGTGCCCGCGTAGGACGGGAGCTCGACTATCGTCGCGGAGGTGCCGAGGTTCTTGTTGGCGTAGTAGACGCCGGACTCAAAGCCGTACTGATAGTTGACGTTCGACGGGAACGCGACGCCGTTGACGACCGCGACCTTGCCGGTCTGGGTCTCCATGGCGGCGGAGATGCCGGCAAAGAAGCCGCTCTCCTGCTCGGCAAACTGCATGGCGTAGATGTTGTCAACCGTTATCTCGTTGCCCTCGGCGTCGGACGGGAAGCTGTCCACAAGGATGAACTTCTTGTCCGGGTTCTCCTGAGCCAGAGTGCCGATGCCGGCGAACTGGAAGCCCGGGGTGACGATTACGTCATAGTCGGCAAAGCAGTCCGCGACGGCCTGGACGGAGGCGGTAGCCTCGCCGGTCGGCTCGTTGACCGGGGTGACGGTGGCGCCGGGATGATTAGCGATGAACGCGAGGATGCCGTTGTAGTTATCCTCGTTGAAGGAGCCGTCGTCAACGCCGCTCGGGCTGGTGACGATGGCTATCTTGAGCGTGCTGGGGTCTCCGCTCGGCTCTTCGCTTGTGGTCGAACCGCCGCCGCAGGCGACGAGCCCGAAGCACATGACGAGCGCGAGGGTAAGTGCAAGCACTTTCTTCATTTTGATATTCCTCCCATAAAATTTAGGCATAACGGTACGAAACGCACTTAAAACACGATCCGACACCGTTTTCACTGTCATTATAGCACCGCGCAATAATCATTTCAAGGCGACAAGTTCAACAATCCGCACAGTTCGTCGTCACCTTTTTTGGTTAAAAAGACCACGGAGAGAGACGTCGAACGGCGGGCGCAGCACCCCATGCTCGGTGACGATGCCGGTGATGAGGCTGTGGTCGGTCACGTCGAAGGCAGGGTTGTAGCACTTCACGCCCTCCGGAGCCATCCGCTTCGCGTAGAACTTCTCAGCTATCTCCTCCGGGTCGCGGAGCTCAATCTCTATGTCGTCCCCCGTGGGGCAGTCCATGTCGATAGTGGAGGTCGGTCCGAGGACGTAGAACGGTATGCCGTAGTGCTTTGCGAGTATCGCGACGCCGGAGGTGCCTATCTTGTTTGCGGCGTCGCCGTTGGCGGCGATGCGGTCGCAGCCGACGAGACACGCATCTATCCAACCGTTCTTCATGACTATGGACGCCATGTTGTCGCATATCAGCGTGACGTCTATCCCGGCGGCGTGCAGCTCGTAGCTCGTGAGGCGCGCGCCCTGAAGCAACGGACGGGTCTCGTCCGAGAAGACGCGGAAGTTCATCCCGCGCTCGCGCCCGAGGAAGAGCGGGCCGAGCGCCGTGCCGTAGCGCGAGGTCGCGAGCGGGCCCGCGTTGCAGTGGGTGAGGACGCCCGCGCCGTCATGCAGCAGCGAAAGTCCGTATTCGGAGATGCGGCGGCACATGTCGATGTCCTCGTCCTGTATGGTCTGTGCCTCACGGTCGAGCGCGGCGATGCGCTCCGCGCGCGGAAGCGCGCTCACGGCGCGCGCCACTCCGCACATGCGCTTCAGCGCCCAGGAGAGGTTCACCGCCGTCGGGCGCGAGGAGTTGAGGTAGTCCGCCAGCCTCTCGAACTCGCGGACAAAGTCCTCTCCGTCCGCGTCTATCCCGCGCGCGAGCGCCGCCATGCCGAAGCCCGCGCAGATACCTATCGCCGGAGCCCCGCGCACGCGCAGGAGCTTTATCGCCTCGTAGAGCGCCTCGGCGCTCGCGAGCTCGATGTACTTCACCTCGTTCGGAAGTAGCGTCTGGTCGATTATCGTGACCGTGGCTCCACCCGCGCTCGGGTAGACGTTTTTCACGTGTGTGACGCTTCTGATGTCCATATTTGTCCTCCTTTATATAAGTGTGTTTTTCGGTTTTTTCAGAATTTGAAGCCGCTCTTGAAAGCCCTCGATCCGAACGCCGCCTCGTACTCCTCCAGGGGATAGAGCTCTATCGGCGGAAGTGTAACAAGTCTCCTTTCGAGCAGGCGCAGAGCCGGCTCAAACGGGCCGCAGCGGCTGCCGACGAGCGTCACCTCGTTCACGACGAAGTCCGCGAGGTTCATCGGCATCTTCTCCGCGAACGTGCTCTTGAGGACGAGCGTTCCCCGGTGCCGCACAAGCCGCCTCGCCGTCTCGAAGCCGGAGGGCGAGCCGGAAGCGTCCACGACGAGCTCGAAGGTCTCGTCCTCGCGGAGCTCCGTCCGCGCGAACGGACGGAAGTGTTCGAGCTTTTCGGGGTGCTTTCCCGCGACGACGACCTCCGCGCCGGTGAGCGCGAGCACCTGCGCTATCATAAGAGCGAGGCGTCCGTCGCCGACGACGGCGGCGGGCTCGCTCGGGCGGACGTGTACCTTGTCCGGGATCTCGAGCGCCGCCGCGAGAGGTTCGCAGAACACCGCGACCTCGTCCGGCAGTCCGTCCGGGATGCGGTGGAGGAGGTCGGTGCGGAGCGTCATATACTCCGCAAAGCAGCCGTCCTTGTCCGCAAGCCCTATCACGCGGCGGTGGATGCAGTGCCCCTCCCTGCCGGTGCGGCAGTAGATGCACTCCCCGCACCCGGCGTTCAGCTCGCCGACGACGCGCGCGCCGACAAGCGACGCGTCCGGCGAGCGCTCGACCGTACCTACAAACTCGTGACCCATCACGCCCCGGAAGTCCGGCTTGTAGCCCGCGAGCACCTCGCGGTCGGTGGAGCATATCGCCGCGAGCCGTATCTTTATCAGGCTCTCGCGCTCCCCCGGCTCGGGCACCGGCAGGTCGGTACGGAATACCGGCCTCGGCTCGCCCGTGTAGCAAAGTCCCTTCATACGTTTTCTCCCTCCCGCCGCGCGGCGGCTCGTGTGCGGCCGCGCGGCACGTTTGCTGTTATTATGTCGATTATTATATCACGCTTTCGGGGAAAATGGAAGCGTTCATTGTGGCGGAAACAAAGAAGGAGCGCGGCATGTACGATGCCGCGCTCCTTATCATATCGCGATTCGCTGCGACAACTTTCAGTTGTCCCAGCCTCTCCCGCCTGTCGGGTCTATGTCCCATGGGTACACATAGCTGTCTACGAGCCAAACTCCGTCCACACATTTCACCGTGAAGTCAACGTAGCTTGAGAAGAAGTCGGGAGGCGTCCGGACCTCGATTTGCAGACGTATCGTGTCCTTTTCCGTGTCCGCCGTTTTCGCGGAGGGTATGTTCAGCGCCGGAGTCCAGCCCGTTCTCCACGGGGATTTCCGCCATATTTTGCCGTCGTATTCTTCAATAAAGTGGTTTTCCGTGACCGCCGCCGTGAATTGTTCCGCGCCTTCTTCGGTAAAGCACTCGCTTACCGCTTCGTCAAAGTTTAAGATCTCTTCGAAACCCGCCCCCTGCACCGTACCGTCGTCCAAAGTGAAAGGATGCATCGTCGAATTGTACTCTCCGAGTTCCAAAGGACCGGCCAAGTCCTCGTTGTACATCGAATTGACATTGTACCACAGCTCGACAATACGGGCTGTTATGTCATTCCCGTCAATATCGAGCACGGTCAGGTTGTAGTCCTTGGGACTGTACGGAAGCGGCTCATCGGACACGGGCGACGCGCTCACATCCGGCGTTTCGCTTGGGGAAGGAAGCTCCGGCTCATCGGATACAGGTATAGTGGACGCGCTCGAACCGGGCGCTTCGCTTTGAAGAATGTCTGGACTTGCGTTTCCGTCCGCACCGGCGTCGCACGAACAGAGCAGCATCGCAAACACGATAACAACGGAAATAAGTATCTTCTTCATACTTCCGCCCCCTCTCAAGGTTCCGTCTGAGCTGCTTTCTAATGTAAAATTTGTGCTAAAATAATTATATAATAAGTGAAATAATATGTCAACTATTTCCTATTTTATTTCGCCGCGCGCGCAAAAAGCCGGGAGGAAATATCCTCCCGGCTTTGTCTCTCTTATTCTCTATGCCGCGAGCTTTGCCAAAATTTCCCTCTCGAAGAAGCTCTTTACCTCGTGCCGCTCCACCGAGTGGACCTCTCCGTCCACCGTGACGTTCACGCCGGCGGTACAGCTTCCTATGCAGAAGGCGGCGGAGACGCGCACCCTGTCCTCAAGGCCGTTTTCGCGTATCAGATATTGCAGCTCCTCGAGCACTCCCGCGGCGCCCTTCAGGTGGCAGGAGCTCCCGATGCAGACGGTCACACTCATACTCACATGTAGTCCGTGACGTTGACCCAGCCGAGCAGGAACTCCCGCTCCTCCGGCTTGCCCTTGACCGTCTGCGAGGCGGCGACTATCGGCAGCCACTTCTGGATGTTCTCGCGCGGCATGTCGCTCTTGCGGCAGAAGATGTCGAGATACTTCTCGGCGTTCTGTATGTCGCCCGCAAGCCAGAACAGAAGGTAGGTGCGGGCGGCGTCCGCCGCGCCGTCCCCCTGTGTGACGTGCGCCCAGTCGATGATGTACGCCTCGCCGTCCTTGTCGCTGATTATGACGTTCGAGGGGTTGAAGTCGCCGTGCAGGACCTCGCGATGGCTCGGCATACCGTCGAGGCGGACGTTGAGGTCGTAGCGGAGCTCCGCGTCGAAGTTCGTCTCGGCTATCTTGCGGCGCATCTTGTCCTTGTGGCGGGTGAGGAGACGGCAGCTGTGCGACTGTATCTCAAGCTGTGTGTCAACAAGCCGCTCGAGGTAGGCGTCGGTCTTCTCGGGGTTCTCCTGCATGAGCTCGGCGAGGGTTTTGCCCGCGACATACTCCATGACTATCGCCCACTTGCCGTCAATGTTGGCGACCTCGAGGAGCTTCGGGACGCGCAGCCCCGCCTCCTCGATACGGGCGTGGTTCAGCGCCTCATTGAGAACGTCCGACTTGGCGTAGCTCTCGTCAAAGACCTTTATCTTCTTGCCGTCCTCCTGATAGATGCTCTTTCTGCCGTCGCTGTAAATAAGATTGTCGAGCTTCATTTTGCTTCCTCCTCCCCGTAGTATGCCGCGAGATACATCTGCTTTATCTCGCTTATGAGCGGATAGCGCGGGTTCGCGCCGGTGCACTGGTCGTCAAACGCCTGCTCGCACATCTCGTCGAGCCTGTCAAGGAAGTCCTTCTCGTCGATACCGTACTCGCGTATCGTCTTCTTTATGCCTATCGCGGCCTTCAGCTCCTCGATCTTTGCGATGAGGTTTTCGAGGCTCTCGTCATCGTCCTTGCCCGCGATGCCGAGGAACTGAGCTATCTCCGCGTACCGCGCCTTGGTGTGCGGATAGGCGTACTGCGGGAAGGTACCCATCTTCGGCGGGACCTCCTCCGCGTTGAAGCGGAGGACGTGGCTTATCATCAGGGCGTTCGCGATGCCGTGGGCTATGTGGTGGAACGCGCCGAGCTTGTGCGCCATCGAGTGGCAGACGCCGAGGAAGGCGTTCGCGAACGCCATACCCGCCATCGTGGACGCATCCGCCATCTTCGCGCGCGCCTCCGGGTCGGAGGCGCCGTTATTGTAGGCGCGCGGCAGGTAGTCGAATATCGTCTTTATCGCCTTGAGGGCTATGCCGTCGGTGTAGTCGGTCGCCATCATCGAGGCGTATGCCTCGAGCGCGTGGGTCATGGCGTCTATGCCGGAGGCGGAGGTGAGTCCGCGCGGCATGGTCATCATCATGTCCGCGTCAACTATCGCCATGTTCGGCAGGAGCTCGTAGTCCGCGAGCGGGTACTTCACGCCGGTCGTCTCGTCGGTGATGACGGCAAAGGGCGTCACCTCCGAGCCGGTGCCGGCGGAGGTCGGTATCGCTATGAAATACGCCTTTTCGCCCATCTTCGGGAACTTGTAGACGCGCTTGCGGATATCCACAAAGCGCATAGCCATATCCATGAAGTCCGCCTCGGGATGCTCGTAGAGCACCCACATTATCTTGCCCGCGTCCATCGCGGAGCCGCCGCCGACGGCGATGATGCAGTCCGGCTCGAAGGCGTTGAGCACCGCCGCGCCCTTCTTCGCGCTCGCGAGCGACGGGTCGCTCTCCACCTCGAAGAAGGTGGTGTGGACGATGCCCATCTCGTCGAGCTTGTCGGTGATGGCCTTGGTGTAGCCGTTTTTGAAGAGGAAGCTGTCGGTGACGATGAAGGCGCGCTTCTTGCCCATGTCGCGGAGCTCGTCGAGCGCGACCGGCAGGCAGTGCGGCTTGAGGTAGACCTTCTGGGGCGTGCGGAACCAGAGCATATTCTCTCTCCTTTCGGCGACGGTCTTGATGTTCAGCAGGTGCTTGGCGCCGACGTTTTCGCTCACCGAGTTGCCGCCCCACGAGCCGCAGCCGAGCGTGAGCGACGGGGTGAGCTTGAAGTTGTAGAGGTCGCCTATGCCGCCGTGCGAGGACGGAGTGTTCACGACGACGCGGCAGGTCTTCATCCGCGAGGCGTAGAGCTCCACGAGGTCGCGGCGGTTCTGCGTATCGACGTAGAGCGAGGCGGTGTGGCCGTAGCCGCCGTCCTCGACGAGGCGCTCGGCCTTCGCGCATGCGTCGTCAAAGTCCTTCGCGCGGTACATTGCGAGCACCGGAGAGAGCTTCTCGTGCGCGAACTCCTCGCGCATCGACACGTCCTCGACCTCGCCTATCAGTATCTTCGTGTTCTCCGGGACCTCGACGCCCGCGAGCGCCGCTATCTCCGGCGCGCGGCGGCCGACTATCTTCGAGTTCACGGCGCCGTTTATGACTATCGTCTTTCTGACCTTCTCGAGCTCGTCCTTCTCGAGGAAGTAGCAGCCGCGCGCGGCAAACTCGCGCTTCACATCGTCATAAATTTCATTTGCGACTATGGCCGACTGCTCGGAGGCACAGATCATTCCGTTGTCGAAGGTCTTCGAGTGGATTATCGAGTTCACCGCAAGGCGGACGTCCGCGCTCGCGTCTATGACGGCGGGGACGTTGCCCGCGCCGACGCCCACCGCCGGCTTGCCGGACGAGTAGGCGCTCTTGACCATGCCGGGGCCGCCGGTGGCGAGGATGATGTCCGCCTCGCGCATGACGGTCTGGGTCATCTCGAGGGTGGGTATGTCTATCCAGCCGATTATCCCCTCCGGCGCGCCGGCGGCGACCGCCGCCTCGAGCACGACCTTCGCCGCGGCGATGGTGCACTTCCGCGCGCGGGGGTGCGGGCTGAAGATTATCCCGTTGCGGGTCTTGAGCGCGAGGAGCGACTTGAATATCGCCGTCGAGGTCGGGTTCGTGGTGGGTATGACCGCCGCAACGACGCCGATAGGCTCTGCGTAACGGGTGATGCCGTACGCCTCGTCCCGCTCGATCACTCCGCAGGTCTTCTCGTGGCGGTATCTGTTGTAGATGTATTCGGCGGCAAAGTGGTTCTTTATCACCTTGTCCTCCATTACGCCCATGCCGGTCTCCTCCACCGCCATCTTCGCAAGCGGGATGCGGGCGCGGTTCGCGGCGGTAGCGGCGGCAAGGAAGATCTTATCCACCTGCTCCTGGGTGTAGGAGGCGTACTCGCGCTGTGCCGCGCGCACCGAGGCAATGGCTTCGGCAAGGCGCTCGGGCGTGTCTACCACCGGGTATGTCTTCTTTCCTTTCATTCGGATCACTCTTTCTGCCGCACACGCGGCCGGGTCAGATTGATAAAAATTTAACAAACTGCTTGACTACGACAATTATATCACCCGCCGTTCCGAATGTACAGCGGAATTTTCGCCAAACCGACACTTTTTCTGTTTTTCACAAACATCTAATCGTTAATTTTTTAACAATATGGCATGTTGAAGGCCTGACCTTACTCCAAGTCGGCACCGTGTTTCCATACTTTGGCAAACATCCATCCTTATTGGAAAAGACTTCTTATATTACTCTCCCCAGAAACTCACCCGGTCGGACGACAGATTTGTCTGAAACAGAGCGTCGTCCTGTTCTGGGGGTAATGGTGTTGTGTCTGTATTCAGGAGAGGGTTTATTAAGGGAGAGGGCGGAGCCCTCTCCCTTAATCGCGCTTTTTGGATACTTTTTGCGCGAGCAAAAAGTATCGCAGGGGTGCGGGGCGGCACAGCCCCGCGAAGGTGTCGGAACCGCTAGGTTCCGTATAAAACCTCGAAGTTTTACTTCGTATCAGTAAAGAGGTCGCGGGCTCCGCCCACTGACGGGACGCGGGCGTTGCCCCGCGAATGCTCGCGGGGCTTCCCCGCTAGATGGGTGTGGGCTCGCCCGCAGATTTGCTGCGACGCGCGGCGCTTCAGCGTGCCGCGTCGAGCACTTCTCCGACGAGTCCGTGTATGACGAGGTTCGCGCGGCCGTCGCGCGGGGTCGGGTCGCGATTAATTATGACGAGCCGGTCACCCGGATAGAACTCGAGGAACGCCGCCGCGGGATAGACCGTGAGCGACGTGCCCGCGACTATCACGAGGTCGGCGCGGCGAAGCGCCCGCGCCGAGGCGTCTATCACGTCCGAGTCGAGCGACTCGTCGTAGAGCACGACGTCCGGCTTTATCACCCCGCCGCACTCGCAGTGCGGCACGCCCTCCGTCGCCGCGATATACTCCGCGTCGTAGAACTTCCCGCACCTCATGCAGTGGTTGCGGTGGACAGAGCCGTGCAGCTCGAGGACGTTCTTCGAGCCCGCCGCCTGGTGCAGTCCGTCGATGTTCTGTGTTATCACGGCGGAGAGCTTCCCCTCCCGCTCGAGCTCCGCGAGGCGGATGTGCGCGCGGTTCGGGAGTATCCCCGGCACGAGCAGCTTATCCCGGTAGAACTCGAAAAACTCCTCCGTGTGCGACATGAAGAAGCTGTGGCTCAGTATCGTCTCGGGCGGATAGAGGCGCTTCTCAGAGTAGATGCCGTCCGCCGAGCGGAAGTCCTTCAGTCCGCTCTCGGTGGACACTCCCGCCCCTCCGAAGAAAACTATCCTGCCGCTTTCCGCTATCCAGTTCCGCAAGGTCTCGCGCGCGTCCATGCAGATGCCTCCCTTTGCTCTTTTTCTACTATTATACTCCGCTCCTCCGCGCGTTTCAAGCGCGGAGGGAGGCGAGAGCATGCGGCCGGCCATCGAAACCCTGCCGGCACACCCGAGCCGGTGTCACCGCCGGCGCTTGCCCGCGCGGCGGCGGAGGTACGCGCCGACGAGTCCGCGCTTCGGCGCGGCGATCAGAGCCGCGAGGAACACCAGTCCCGCCGCCGTCGCCATCGCCCCCGCGAACGACACGTCGAGCGCGAGCGCCGCGCGGACGCCGATGATGGCGCTTGCCGCCGCCGCGGTCACCGCCGCCGCGAGCATCTTCCCGAAGCTCTCCGCAAGGAGATACGCCGTCGCGGCGGGCGCCGCCATGAACGCCACGACGAGCACCGACCCCACCGTGTCAAACGATCCCACCGCCGTGAGCGAGACGAGCGCCATCATAAGATAGTGCAGAAGCGCGGGCGAAAATCCCATCACGAGCGCCGCCGTCCTGTCAAATGAGACGGTCTTCAGCTCCTTGAAAAGAGCGACGGCGAACAGAAGGTCGAGCGCGAGCAGTCCGGCGGACGTGTATATCCCCTTCGCGCCGATATCCGCGCCGAAGAGCGTCATCCGCTCGAAGGGCGCGAACGCCAGCTCGCCGAGGAGCACCGTGTCGGTGTCGAGATGCACGGAGGACGCATACCGCGTTATGAGTATCACCGCAAGCGCAAACAGGAGTGGGAAGACCACGCCGACCGCCGAATCCTCGCTCACGAGGCGGCTCTTTACGAGCATTTCTCCGAGGGCGACCGTCACAAGTCCGACGGCGGCCGCGCCGAGGAAAAGCAGCGGCGAGTCGAGCCCGCCCGCCGCGAAGTATGCGAGCACTACCCCGAGAAGAATGGTGTGGCTCACGGCGTCCGCCGTCATCGTCATGCCGCGCACGAGCAGCAGCGAGCCGCACACCGCGCAGGACGCCGCCGTCATCACCGCGATAAGTCCTATTTCAAGCTCCGCCGGCATCGCTCCCGCCTCCTTTCCCGTCCTCGTCCGGCGCGGACGCGGCGGCGTGTTTCTCTCCGTCAGGCGGAGCGGCGGGGATTATCCGCTCGTTCTGTGGAGCGTTGGGACTTCCCTCTCCGTCCGGCGGAGCGGCGGGGCGCGCACTCTGCTCCGTAGTGGTGCTCGCGTCCGGCGGCGTCCTGTCAAATCCTTCGGGAGCGCTCACGTTCGCCGCGAGCACCCGGCGGCGGAGACGCCTCCGCCGGACGAGCTTTGCCGCTATCCCCCGCCCCGGCGCGGCGAGGAGGCTCACCCCCGCGATGACGCTCGCCGTCACGACTATGGCGGGGCCGGTCGGGACGCCGTCGCGGAGCGAGCTGTACGCCGTCCCCGCGACGCCGCTCACCGCGCCGAACACCGCCGCGAGCGCGGTCATTCCCGCGAGGCTCCGCGTCCACTGCCGCGCCGCGACCGCGGGCGCTATGAGCAGCGCGCTCATCAGCACCGCGCCGACAGCCTGTATGCCGAGCACCGTCACGGCGACGGTCATCGCCGTGAGCGCGCCGCCCGCCGCGCCGGAGCGGAGGCCGGCGCTCGCGGCGTACTCCGGGTCGAACGCGGCGAGCTTGAACTGCCGAAAGAACACGCACACGAGCGCCGTAAGCATCAGCGCGAGCGCCGCCGAGGCGCACACGTCCCGCATGACTATCGAGCTCGCCTCGCCGTAGATGAAGCGCGCTAGACCCGCCTTCGACGCCCCGGGGAGGCGCTGCGCATAGCTCATCAGCGCGAGCCCAAGCCCGAAGAACACGCTCATCGCGACGGCGAGCGCGCTTTCAAACTTTATCCGCGTCCTGCGCGCGGTGAGCACGGTCGCGGCGGCGGCGAGGACGGCGCTCGCCGCCGCCCCCGCGAGCAGCACGGCGGCGTCTTTGCTCCCGGTGATGAGGTACGCCGCGACGACGCCGGGGAGCGCCGCGTGCGAGGCGCCGTCCGCAAGCAGCGCCTCGCGCCGCAGTACCGAAAAGCAGCCCACGACGCCGCTCATCAGTCCTATTATGGCCGCGCCGAGCGCGACGGTGCGGAAGGTGTAGTCCGAGAGCAGAGCCGCAAGTGTCCCCGCGGCGAGGCGCGGCATCGATCCGAGCGCCGCCGTCATACCGCCGCCTCCGCCGCGCGGCGGCTGTATGCGCGGTCGATATTTCTCTCGCAGAAGACGTCCTCCACCGCGCCGGAGGCCACCACGCCGAGGTTTATGATGCTCACCCAGTCGAAGTAGTCCCGCACGGTTCGGAGGTCGTGGTGGACCATGACGACGGTCTTTCCCTCCGCGCACAGTCCGCGCAGGATGGATATTATTGCGCGCTCGCTCACGGCGTCCACGCCTTTGAGCGGTTCGTCGAGGAAGTAGATCTCCGCGTCCTGCGCGAGCGCCCGCGCGAGGAACACCCTCTGCTGCTGACCGCCGGAGAGCTCGCCTATCTGCCGCGAGGCAAACTTCTCCATACCCACGCGCCGCAGGCACTCCTCCGCCGCCGACTTATCCGCCTTCCCCGGACGGCGGAACCATCCGAGCGAGGCGTACCGCCCCATCAGCGCGACCTCGTATGCGCTTATCGGAAAGTCGCGGTCGATGCTCTCGCTCTGCGGAACGTAGCCGACCGCGCCGCGCCGTCCCCGCGCGGGTATCCTGACCTCGCCCGCGAGCGGCTTCACAAGGCCGAGCATCGTCTTCATCAGCGTCGTCTTGCCCGCGCCGTTCGGGCCGACTATCGCGGCAAAGCTGCCGCGCGGTATCGTGAGGCTCACGTCCACGAGAACCGGCTTCTCACCGTAGCTCACCGTGAGGTGGCGCACCTCCGCCGCAGCGTTCATTCCGCCGCCCCCTCTCCCGAAAGCGCGGAAACTATCGTGTCGATGTTTTTTCGGAACGCCGAACTGTAGGCCGCGTCCTCGCCGTCGCCGAGCGAGTCGGAGTAGAGCGAGCCGCCTATTTCGAGCGTTCCGCCGCGCGAGCGCACCGCCGCGATAAGCGCCTCGGCGCTCTTCTGCGGCACGCTCGTCTCGACGAACACCGCCCGCACTCCGCGCTCCGCTATCATATCCGCGAGCGCGGATATTTCCGCCGTGCCGGCCTCGGCGGAGGTGTTCATTCCCTGTATGCCGCGCACCTCGAAGCCGTACTCCGCGCCGAAGTACCCGAAGGCGTCGTGCGCCGTGACGAGCACGCGGCGCTCCGGCGGGAGCTCCGCCGTCCTCTCGCGGATATAGCCGTCCAGCTCGTCGATCTCCGAAAGGTAGTCCTCGAGGAGCGCCGCATACCCCTCGGCGTTCTCCGGGTCGAGAGATGCAAGCTCGGAGGAGACGTGCTCCGCCGCCTCCTTCCACAGCGGCACGCTGAACCAGATATGCGGGTCGGGCAAGCCGCCGATGTATCTCAGACTGTCCTCCCCTATCGCGTCGCCCGCGGCGACGACCGTCTTCTCCCCCTCGAGACCCCGAAAGACGTCGCTCATCCTCCCCTCAAGGCCGAGGCCGTTTACGAGTATCATGTCGGCGGAGCGCAGGCGGCGAAGGTCGCCTGCGCTCGCCTGATAGGTGTGCGGGTCCACGCCCTCGCCCATCAGAGTCTCTGCCGATATGTACTCCCCTCCGAGCACCGAGGCGAGGTCGCCGAGCATCGTGGTCGTCGCGACGACGCGCAGTCCGTCCCCCGCCGCAGGAGTATCCTCCCCCGCGCGGGCGCCGCCCGGCGAGCATCCCGCGCCCGCAAGCGCGGCAAGGGCGGCAAGCGCCGCCGCTGCCGCGCGAAACAGCTTTCTCATAGTCTTCTGTCCTCCGCTCATTTATTGGGCGCGCCGGACGCAGACATGCGCGGGCGCTATCCCTCGTTACAGAGTATTCGGCGCCCGCCGGGGTGTGACGGCAAAAAAATTCCGCCCGACCCGCAATGGGCCGGACGGAAGCATAACGCACGGTTTGCAAAGCCGCGCTCAGAACGTGAATTTCGGCATCTCCGCCACGGGGAAGCCGTGCACCGGCGTGTAGCGGTACTCGTACTCGCCGGGCTCGAGCTCGAGCACGGCGTTCTCCCCGGACTTCTTCGCGCCCTCTATCACCGACGCGGAGCAGGCGGGGAGAACGAGCGTCGCCGTCGATCCGAACGGCACCGCCGCCTTCACGGTGAGGACGCCGTCCTCAAGCCGCCACTCGCTCATGACGCGGCCCATAGCCGTATCCAGCTCGGCGCGAGCCCAGCCGAGCGCGTCGCTTGGTTCGGGGGCTATCGCGAAATGCCGGTAGCCGGGCGCGTTCTCGTCCGGGTTTATGCCGCACATGTTGCGGTACATCCACTCGACTATCGAACCGTATGCGTAGTGGTTGAGGGAGTTCATGCCGGTGTCCGAGATGTACCCGTCCGGCATGACGGAGTTCCAGCGCTCCCAGACGGTCGTCGCGCCCATCTTCACCTCGTAGAGCCAGGACGGATAGTCGTCGTTGAGGAGGAGCCGGTAGGCATATCCGCTCGCGCCCGCCATCGAGAGGGCGCGGCAGAGCCAAGGCGTTCCGATAAAGCCGGTGGTGAGGTGGATATTGTTCTTCAGGAGCGCCACGGTGAGCTCCTCGACCGTTTTTTTCGGATCGGGGGATATGCCGAGGAAGACGGCGACGACGTATGCGGTCTGCGTAGTAAGCGCAAGACGTCCCGTAGGCGTGAAATACTCCGCGCGTATCGCGGCGAGTATCTCGTCCGCGAGCTTTTCGTGCTCCTCCGCCTCGTCGGTCTTTCCGAGGACGCGCGCGGCCTTGGCCGTGAGCTGCGCGGAGTAGCGGTAGTACGCGGAGCAGAGGAAGGTGTTGTCGGTCGCGCCGATGGGCGCCTGCGGCATTGTGTAGTTGTCGAGCGAGAGCCAGTCGCCGAAGTGGAAGCCGGTGTGCCAGAGGCGCGTGTCGCCGCTGTTCCCGTCCTCGCGGCGTATCCACTCGACCCACGCCTTCATATTGCGGTAGCAGTCCTCGAGGACTCGGCGGTCGCCGTAGTGCAGGTAGACGTTCCACGGCACGACCGTCGCGGCGTCCCCCCACGCGACCGACCCGGACGCCGCGCCGGGGCCGAACTGCCCGATGACGTCCGGCACGACGTGCGGAACGCTTCCGCCGTTCTTCTCCTGCTCCGCCCACATGTCGCGCATGACCTTCATATAGAAAGCGTCGCAGTCGGCGTTCATGCAGGCGGTGCCGCTGAACACCTGAGTGTCGCCCGTCCAGCCCATGCGCTCGTCGCGCTGAGGGCAGTCGGTCGGCACGTCCACGAAGTTTCCGCGCTGACCCCAGAGCGCGTTGAGGAAGAGGCGGTTGAGGTCGGGGTTCGAGGTCTCGATGCGTCCCGTCTCCTCGATATCCGAGTAGAGGACGCAGCCCGCGAAGTCGTCGCAGGCGGGCTCGCCGTCCCAGCCCTCGACCTTGACGTAGCGGAAGCCGTAGAATGTGAAGTGCGGCCGCGCCTCGACAGGCCGTCCGTCCGAGATGTAGGTATACTCCGCCTTCGCCGTGCGGAGATTGTCGCGGTAGAAGCAGCCGTCCTGAAGTATCTCACCGAAGCTGAACGTCACAACTCTGCCGGTCTCGGACGGCGCGGCGAACTTCAAAAAGCCCACCATGTTCTGCCCCATGTCGAGCACCGTCTCGCCCTTCGGGGTGTGTATGACCTCGACGGGGCTTATCACGCGCTTTATCTTTACCGGTAGGCTCAGACGCTCCTCGAGCTCGCCGAGGCCGAGCGTCACTGTGTGTACGCCGCCCCACGCTGAGTCGTCATAATTTGCGCCGGAGGCGCCGGGAAGCGCCGCGCGCGCGTCGTACACCTCGCCGTCGTATATGCTCGCGGAGACTACCGGCGACCGTGTGCTTCTCCAGTCCTCGCCGGTGGTGAAGACCTCGTGCGAGCCGTCCTCGTAATCGACGTGCAGCTCGCAGGTGAAGGCGAGCTCCTTTGTGTAGTAGTGCGGAGTGTCCGCATTGAAGCCGAGACGCCCCGCCCAGCCCTGTCCGAGCATGGCGAGGGCGGCGTTCTTACCCGGCATGACGAGCTTCGTTATGTCGTAGGTCTGGTACTGTATCCACCTGTCGTAGGCGTTGTATCCGGGGGTGAGGTATTCGTCTCCGACGCGCGCGCCGTTTATCTCAAACTCGTAGAGACCGATGCCCGAGACGTAGGCGCGGGCGCGCACCGGCGCGCCGCGCAGTTCGAACGTGCCGCGAAGATAGGGCGGCTCGCCCTCGCCGAGGTCGGCGGCTATCCACGGAGCCGTCCACGGCTCACTCATCTTGCCGGTCTCGAACCACGCGGAGGCGGAGGCGCTGTCGCCCCCGTCGCCCGTGACCTTCACGCGCCAGTAGTAGCGGGTGCGCGGCTCGAGCGCGAGCTCCGGCTCAAAGGAGAGCGAGTCGATATCCGCGCGCTCGCCGCTCGAATAGACGACGTTGCCGAAATCCTCGTCGAGAGCCACATCCACGCACGCGGACGCCTGCCGCTTCGAGGGCGTGTCCTCCACGACCCACGAGAGGCGCGGACGTCCGAGTCGGAAGCCGAGCGGGTTTGTTATCCTGTTTGTCTTGAGACGGGTGAGCTTCATACTGTTCCTCCATTCATTCTGTGATTATGCTGGCGGGACGGCGTCCCGCATGTATTCCGTGTACTCAGCGCCGCGCCCTGTCCTTTGCGCGGTAGGGGTCATATTCCTTTGCCTCCGCGTAGATGCGGAGGTAGCTTTCGTAGCGGCTCGCGGGTATCTCCCCCGCCTCGACCGCCTCCCGGACGGCGCAGCCCCGGTCGCTGCCGTGCGCGCAGCCGTGGAAACGGCACTTTCCGAGGTATGGCGCGAACTCCGGAAAGCAGTCCTCAAGCTCCTCCGGCGGGATGTGCGTCTCCTCGCCGTCGTCAAATGAGGAAAATCCGGGGGTGTCGGCGACGGTCGCGCCGTCGAGGTCGAACAGCTCGACGTGGCGCGTGGTGTGCCGCCCTCTGCCTATGCGCTCGTTTATCGCGCCGGTCTCGGCGCGCGCGGCGGGAAGTATTCGGTTGAGGAGGCTGCTCTTTCCCACACCGCTCACCCCCGCGAACGCGCAGAACCTTCCCCGGAGCGCGCGAAGGAGCTCATCCGTCCCCTCGCCGGTCGCGGCGGAGACGATGTGCGTCTCTATACCGCTGCGGCGGTAGATCTCAGCCTCGTCCTCCGCGCGGCGGAGGTCGCACTTGTTGAACACCACCACCGGCGTGACGCCCTTCCTGCGCGCGACGACCGTCATGCGGTCGATGAGCGGCAGCGGCGTCACCGGCGGCGCGGCGGACGCGACTATCGCTAGCGTGTCGAGGTTTGCCACCGGCGGACGCTCGAACGCGGAGGAGCGCGGAAGCAGCTCCACCACATACGCAAGCCCGTCCTCGTGGGTCTCGACGCGCGCCATGTCACCTATCATAGGGGTTATGCCGTCTCTGCGAAAACGTCCGCGAGCGCGGCATTCCAGAATGCCGCGCTCGGTCTTTACATAATAAAATCCGCCTATGCCCTTGTATATCCTTCCGGTCTCTGTCATCTTATCTGCCGAAGGTCACGGAGTAGCTGTCGTGAAGAACGTCGTCAAAGTATATCTCGACCTGCTGGGTGCCGGTGCCGGATATGGCGACGGTGTACACCATTTCGGCTGTATTCACCGTCGCGTTGTGGACGGAGACGCCGCCGACGTATATCGTTACCTTGACGGTCTCGCGCCCGTCCTGCGGGAGCGTTATGCTGAGCATGCGGCTCGACGTCGCGGGAGTCGGGGCGGTCGAGGGCTCTGTGGACGGCGTGGGCTCGCTCGAGGCGGGTCCCGCCGGAACGTCGCTCGGTTCGCTCGAAACCGGCTCGGAGGACGCCGGAGCGGAAGGCTCGGTGCTCGGCTCTGTGGAAACGGGAGCGGACGGCTCGACGGACGGCTCCTCGGAGGGCTCCTCCGAAACCTCCGCGCTGGGATCGACGTAGAACGCGCCGTTCGAGACGTAGAGCACGACCTGAGTGCCCTTGTCCACATCCATACCGGCCGGGATGCTCTGGTTTACGACCTCGCCCGCGGGCTTGTCGCTCTCCTGCGTGCGGGTGCCGCCATAGGTGAGGCCGAGCGCCTCTATCGCGGATATCGCGTCCTGCTCGGTCCTGCCGACGAGATCCGGCATGACCGACTGCTCGGTCTCCGGGCCGAGGGAGACATACAGCGTCACCGTCTCCCCCTCGCCGAGCGAGCTGAACGCCGGGGGATCGGTGCGTATGACGTCGTTCTGAAGGACGGTCTCGCTGAACTCGTACTGCGTCTCGCCGACGTTGAGGTCGAGGCGGCGTATCTCGTTTTCGGCGTCACGGTACTCGTAGTCCGAGAGGTCGGGAAGCTCGATGGTGCGCGGCCCGCGGCTCACGGTGAGCGTCACCGTGGCTCCGGGCTCGACGCTCCGCCCCGCGCTCGGGCTCTGCTTGAGGACGGTGCCCGCAGGCTCGTCGGCATACTCCACCGTCGTCGATTCGACGATGGTGAAGTCGCCGCCGTTCGAGACGTCGTACTGCTCCATTACGTCGTCATAGAGCAAGCCCATCTCGACAAAGTCGGGCACGCTCACCTTGGTATTCTCCGGGTTTATCAGCGGGTCTACGACCTGCCACAGGAAGCGTATCATCACCGCGACGAGCGCGAGCACGAGCAGTACCGCGAATATCATCGCGACGATGCCGAAGCGGCTCCTGCCGCGCGGTTCCTTCTTCTTTTTCTTCTTCACTTCGGGCTTTGCGGTGCGGACCGCCGCCTTCTGCTGCTGGGAGGTCTGATGCGGCTGCGCGTCGCTCACGGCGGGTATCTTTCGCGTAGGCTCGTCCGCGCTGTCGATATATCCGAAGACGGTGTTCGGATCCTTGCGGAACTGTTCGAGGTCCTGATACATCTCGTCTGCGGACTGGTAGCGGCGCTCGATATCGGGGCACATCGCGTGCATCGTTATCTCCTCGAGGCCGACCGGTATCGACTCGTCTATCTCGCGCGGGTCGAGCGGCATCGAGTTGATGTGCTGTATGGCTATGGCGACGGCGCTGTCCCCCTCGAACGGGAGACGACCCGTCAGCATCTCGTAGAGCACTACGCCCACCGAGTAGAGGTCGCTCCGCGCGTCGCACGCGCCGCCCTTCGCCTGCTCCGGCGAGATGTAGTGCACCGAGCCGAGCGCCTCCTGCGTGAGCGTGCTCTGCGCGGAGGCAAAGCGAGCTATGCCGAAGTCCGCGACCTTCACGCTGCCGTCCCGCAGGACCATGATGTTGTGCGGCTTTATGTCGCGGTGGATTATCCCCCGCGAATGGGCGTGGCTGAGTGCCCGCACTATCTGGGTCGTGAAGTGCAGCGCCTCCCGCCAGTTGAGACGGTCCTTCAGGCTCATGTAGTGCTTGAGGGTTATGCCGTCTATCAGCTCCATGACGAGATATTCGATACCCTGCGAGCGGTTGACGTCATAGACCGCGACGATGTTCGGGTGGCTGAGCATCGCCACCGCCTGACTCTCCGCGTGGAAGCGGCGGCGGAACTCCTCGTCCCGCGCGTACTCGGGCCGCAGTATCTTTATGGCTACAAAGCGCCCGAGGCGGTGGTCCCTCGCCTTGTAGACGACGGCCATTCCGCCTTCCCCGACCTTCTCCACTATCTCGTAGCGGTTATCGAGCATCAAGCCGATGTAGCTGTCCTTTGCGTCCATAAACAAAAACCTCCGCTAGATCTCGAGCAGTACGACGGTTATGTTGTCTCTCCCGCCGCGCGAGTTTGCGATTTCCACAAGGCGCTCGCACGCGAGGCTCTTGTCTCCGCCGTGCAGTACCTCGTAAAGCATCTCCTGTTCTTCGACCATATTCGTGAGCCCGTCCGAGCAGAGCAGTATGTGCTCGCCGGGGTTCATTTCCCTGTAATACACGTCGCACTCGGTCTCCTTGTCCACACCGACCGCGCGGGTTATCAGGTTCCTCGATGGGTGACGCCGCGCCTGTTCCGCAGTGATGTCCCCCTGTATCATCATATCCTCGACAAGCGAGTGGTCGCGAGTCAGGCGCTCGATCCCTCCGCTCGTGATGAGGTAAGCTCTGCTGTCGCCGATGTTCGTTATCACCATCCGCCGCCCGGAGGCGACGGCCGCGACAAGCGTGGTGCCCATTCCGCTGTACTCCGGCGAGGCGAGGCTGCGCTCGTAAACGTCGCTGTTCGCGCGCTCGCAAGCGTCCCGCGCGAGCGCCTTGAGAAACTCCGCGTCTCTCTCGCCGCCGGGCAGGCGCGAGCGCACCTCCTCGGCAAAGGAGCTCGCCGCGATGGCGCTCGCCACCGCGCCGCCCTTCGCACCGCCCATACCGTCACAGACCACGCAGACAGTGTTCCCCTGTGCGTCCAGTTCGATGAAGTATGTGTCCTGATTTTCCGTTCGTACTTTTCCTATGTCGGTTTTCCCCCATGCCCGCACGGGAAACACCTCCCTTCCGCGTAGTCTTTTCTATCCTTCAGTCCGCTCCTCCGCACTCCTGCGGCGGCGGAGCTGTCCGCATGCGGCGTCTATGTCCGCGCCCATCTTCCTGCGGACGGTGACGTTCACGCCGCGCCGCTCGAGTATCGACTTGAAGCGCGCCACCCGCTCCGGCGGGCTCGGCTCGAGCATGGAGCCGTCCACGTGGTTGAGCGGTATCAGGTTGACGTGCCCGTCGCTTCCAGCAAGGAGCGACGCAAGCTCCTCCGCCTGCCTGTCCGAGTCGTTCACGCCGTCCGCGAGCAGGTATTCGTAGCTTACGCGCCGGCCGGTCTTTTTGCGGTACTCCGCGCACCTGCGGATGAGCTCCTTCACGCCTCCGCCGGTGCGGTTCACCGGCATTAGGCGCGAGCGCGTCTCGTCGTCCGGGGCGTGGAGTGAGACAGACAGCGTCAGCTGAAGGTCGAGCTCCGCGAGGCGCTCTATGCCTCCCTCCGGGCCGCAGGTGGAAAGCGAGATGTGCCGCATTCCTATCCCCGCGCCCTTCTCCGCGCCGACGAGGCGAAGGAACTTTATGACGTTTTCAAAATTATCGAGCGGTTCGCCTATCCCCATCAGAACGATGTTCGATATCTTCTCGCCGCTCTCGCGTTCGCTGTACTGCACCTCGTCAAGCATCTCGCCCGGCGTGAGGTCGCGCACGCGCCCGCCGCGTGTGGAGGCGCAGAAAGCGCACCCCATCCTGCATCCCACCTGCGTGGATATGCAGACGGTGCTGCCGTGTCTGTACCGCATGACGACGCTCTCGACGCTCGCCCCGTCGTGAAGTCCCCAAAGGAGCTTCACCGTCCCGTCCCGCGAAGTTTGCTTTGCAAGCACCTCCGGCGGGAAGAGCCGGCAGCAGCCCGAAAGCTTCTCACGGAGCGGCGCGGGGAGGTTTGTCATCTCCTCAAAGCTGCGTGCTCCGCCCGCCGTCCAACGCCAGAGCTGATCCGCGCGGAAGCGCGGCTCGCCGAGCGACTGCATGAGTTCGGCGAGCTCGGTGCGGTCCATACTCCTTATATCATACATCTTTTTCACCCAAAACGCAAATAAAAAATCCGTCTCTTGTGCCTTTTTCGCTCCAAAGCGACGCCCGGCCGTCCGGGAAATCTCCCATACCGCCGGGAAATACGAAACTTTTTGTTTCGAAATTCGGATTGTTTGCAAGAAAATCGTCTACTATGCTGTCATTTTCTTCCTTGCGCCATGTACATGTGCTGTATACGAGCCTTCCGCCTTTTTTTACGCATTTTGCCGCCGAAGCGAGTATTTCCCGCTGCAAACGCGGCAGCTCCGCGACGTCCTCGGGGGTCTTATAGCGTATGTCCGGCTTCTTGCGGATTATCCCGAGGCCGGAGCAGGGCACGTCGCAGATAACGCGGTCGAAGGCTCCGACCCACTCCGGCGGGACGTCTCTCGCGTCCCCCGAGCGCGTCTCTATGTCAAAGCCGAGCCGACGCGCGCCGTCCGCGACGAGCTTCATCTTCGCCTCGGATATGTCGCTCGCGGTGACCCGTCCTCCCCGCACGGCCGCGCCGAAGCTCTTGCCGCCGGGCGCGGAGCAGAGGTCGAGGACGCTCATGCCTTCCTTCACGCAGAGCGCTTCCCCCGCAAGCTGACTGCTCACGTCCTGCACCCAGAAAAGTCCCTCACGAAAGCTCGGAAGGCGCGATATGTCCCCTGAGCCGGTCATATCTATCGAACAGTCGAGCGCGCCGGGAGCGGCGTCCGCGTCCTCCTCGCGGAGGCGCGCGATGAGCGCGTCCCTCGTTATTCTTGCGGTGTTCGTCCTGAGTGTGACTGCGGGCGCGGTGTTGTCGGAGATAAGCTCCTCCTCCGCCTTCTCAAAACCGCGGAGCGCGACGAGCTCGCGCACCATCCACTCCGGGTGCGACCAGCGTATCGAGAGCCGACGGACGGGGTCGGTCTCCTCCACGTCGAGCGGGCGCTCGATGCGGCTCGCCGCGCGGAGCACCGCGTTGACGTACCCCGCAGAGCGGCGGTCGTGCCCGCGCATGAGCGCCACCGTCTCGCCGACGGCGGCGTGGGCGGGTATGCCGTCCGCGAAGAACAGCTGGAACGCGCCGAGGCGAAGCGCCGCGAGGACGCGCCGCTCGAGCTTCCCGAGCGGTATCTTCGAGAGCTTTTCGAGGCGGTAGTCGAGCAGTATGCGGTTCTGCACCACGCCGCCCGCGAGGAAGGTCGCGAGCGCCGCGTCCCGCTTGTCCAACGCCGCCGCGCGTATCGCCTCCGAGAAGTGCGCGGCGTCCCACTCGTGTGTGCCGTCCCAACGGACGAGCTCCCGGAGCGCCGTCTCCCTTGCGCTGCTGCCCATCAGCTTCTCCTGTTTCTGTTCGACGTGATGGCGACGAGCCGCAGAAGCTGCGCGAGGCTCACCGCGAGCGCCGCGACGTAGGTTAAAGCGGCGGCGGTGAGAACCTTACGTGCGCCGCGAAGCTCCTCCTCGTCGAGCATCCCGCTCGAACGAAGCGTCTCCATGGCGCGGCGGGACGCGTTGAACTCCACCGGCAGCGTCACGAGCTGGAAGACGACCGAGAGCGAGAAGCAGAGTATCCCCGCCGTCGCGAGCGCGGGGAAGGAGTATATCAGTCCGAGTATGACGAGCGGTATCGCGAGCGACGAGCCTATCTGCGTTATCGGGATTATCGCCGCGCGCACCTTTATCGGGAAATATCCCGAGGAATACTGCGCGGCGTGACCCGCCTCGTGCGCCGCGACGCCGACCGCCGCGACCGTCGGAGCGGAGTACACCCCGTCCGACAGGCGTATCACGTTCGTCCTCGGGTCATAGTGGTCGGTGAGCTCGCCCGCGACGCGCTCCACCCGCACTCCGTAGACGTTGTTGTACCTCAGAACGCGCTCGGCGGCGGAAGCGCCGTCCATGGCGCGGCGCACCGGCGTCTGAGAATACTTCCTGAACGTGCTCTTGACGCGCATCTGGCATATCAGCGATATGATAAGCGCCGGGACCACAAGGATGATATAGTAGATGTCGATATAGTAATATCCGAACGGCATAGCTTACCCGGAGGGGACTCCCCTCCGACCTCCTTTTCGGGGAAAACCCGATTTATTCGCCGAGCTTCGTCCCGGGCTCGATGCGGTGGCCGTTGAGCCACGCCTTCGCGCTCATCCGCTTGCCGCCGGCGGCGGCTATGTCGGTGAGGACGACCGAGCCCTCCGCGCATGCAACCTCTATTCCCTCCCGCGTCGAGACGACCGTGCCCGGCTCTCCCTCAGTATGTCCGAGCGAGGCGGCGTAGAGCTTCATCGGCGCGCCGGAATATATTGTGAATGCTCCGGGGTCGGGGTTCATGGCGCGTATGAGGTCGCGCACCTCGCGCGCGGGGCGCGCGAAGTCCACGCGGCAGTCCTCCCGCATTATCTGCGCGGCGTAGACCGCGCCCTCCTCCGGCTGAGGCGCGCGCGGCGCCGTGCCGTCCTCGATGGCGCGTATAGTCTTTATCAGCAGCTCGCCGCCCATCTTCGCGTAGCGGTCTCGGAGAGTGCCGCCGGTGTCGTCCGGGCTTATCGGGGTCTCCTCGCGGAAGATCATATCCCCGGTGTCAAGCCCCTCCGACATGTACATCGTCGTGACGCCGCCGAGCGTGTCCCCCGCCTCTATGGCGCGCTGTATCGGCGCGGCTCCGCGCCAGCGCGGCAGGAGCGATGCATGCATGTTGACGGCGCCGTACCTCGGGTAGTCGAGGACCTCCTTCGGGAGTATCCTGCCGTAGGCCGCAACGACGATGAGCTCGGGGTCTATCTCACGGAGCAGGTCGCCGCACTTCTTCAGGCGGGTCGGCTGGAAGACCTCAACGCCGCGCTCGAGCGCGAGCGTCTTTACCGGCGGCGGCGTGAGGCGCATCTTTCTCCCCTGCGGCTTGTCCGGCTGGGTAAACACCGCGCGGACGTCCATGCCCGCGTCGAGAAGCGCGCGCAGACACTCCGCCGCTATCTCCGGCGTACCCATAAAGAGTATCCTCATCAGCGCGGCTCCTCCTCGCGCATACGCATGACCTCTTCTGTGGTGAGGTGGCGCTTGACCTTGTCTACAAAGCAGACGCCGTCGAGATGGTCGGTCTCGTGGCAGAACGCGCGGGCGGTGAGGCCCGTGCCGCTCACCTCAAACGGCTTGCCGTTCCTATCCTGCGCGCGGACGGTGACGTTCATCGGCCGCTCGACAAGTCCCCATCTGCCAGGGAAGCTCAGGCAGCCCTCCGCGCCTTCATTCTTCCCGTCCGCCGCGATTATCTCGGGGTTGACGAGCTCGATTATGTTGTCGTCCGCGTCTATGACGAGCACGACGCGGCGGAGCACGCCTACCTGCGGCGCGGCGAGGCCAAGTCCCTCCGCGTCGATAAGCGTCTCGCGCATATCGTCTATCAGCTCGTGCAGGCGGCGGTCAAAGACCGTCACCTCTCTTGAACGCTTGCGGAGAACGGGATCCCCGTCCTCAACTATCTTGCGCAGTGCCATTTTCTTTCTGCCCCTTTCTCTGTGTATCAGATATCGTTGGGATTTATGTCTGCGAATACCGCGCACCCCTTTCTTTCGGACGCGCGGAACAGCCGTATCGCGTGGGTAATGACGAGCCGCAGCGTCCTGTCCGCCTTTCCCATGAGCGTCATCCTGTAGCGGTAGCGCCCCGCCATGCGGAACACCGCCGCCTGCGTCGGCCCGAGGACCTTCGTGTCCGGCGAGTGCTCCGAAATGAGCTCGCGCAGGAGGTCGCGCATGCGCATCGCTCCGTCGAGCGCGAGCGACTCGTCTAGCGCGCTCACCTCCACCGAGATGAGGTCGCAGAACGGCGGGTAGCCGAGCCGCTTTCTCAGCGCTATCTCCTCCGAGAAGAACCCCTCGTAGTTCTGCTCCGCCGCCGCGAGCAGCAGTGGGCTCGAGGGCGTGAAGGTCTGAAGTATCGCGTGGCCGCCGTCCTCGCCCCGTCCGGCTCTGCCGACGACCTGCGTTATTATCGAAAACGTCCGCTCGTTTGCGCGGAAGTCGTCCGCGTAGAGCGCGCTGTCCGCATTGAGGACGCCGACGAGCGTTACCTTCGGGAAGTCGAGTCCCTTCGCTATCATCTGCGTACCGAGCAGCACGTCCGCCTCGCCCGCGCGGAACTTCGAAAGTATCTCCTCGTGCGAGTGGCGCGCGGAGGTGGTGTCCGAGTCCATACGGAGCACCCGCACGCCGGGGATGAGGTCTATGAGCTCCCGCTCGACCCGCTGAGTTCCCGCGCCGACGAGCTTCAGCTCGCCGCCGCACTCGGGGCAGCGCTCCGGCTTCGGCTCGCTCGAGCCGCAGTAGTGGCACATCAGGCGGCCGTTCGCGGAGTGGTAGGTGTAGGCGGACGAGCAGTTGGGGCACTCGGGGGTGTACCCGCACTCGGCACATATCACGCGCCGCGCCGCGCCCCGGCGGTTGAGGAAGAGTATCGACTGCCGCTCCTTCGCCATCCGCTCCTCTATCGCGTGTCGGAGCGCTGCGCTTATCATGCCGGGGTTCGCCCGCCGCAGCTCCTCCCGCATATCGACTATCTCGACCGAGGGAAGCGGACGCGAGGCGTACCGCTCCTTCAGCGTGACGAGCTCGTATATGCCGCTCCTCGCGCGCTCGTAGCTCTCCACCGACGGCGTCGCGCTGCCGAGCACAAGGAGCGCGGACGCGCTCGCGGCGCGCCTCCGCGCGACGTCGCGCGCGTGGTAGCGCGGCGTGCTCTCCGACTTGTAGCTTCTCTCCTGCTCCTCGTCTATGACGATGAGGCCGAGGTTTGAGATAGGCGCGAACACCGCCGAACGTGTGCCGAGCACGACGTCCGCCTCGCCCGCGCGGATGCGCTTCCACTCGTCCGCGCGCTCGCCGACGGTGAGCGCCGAGTGGAGTATCGCCACCCTGTCTCCGAAGCGTGCGCGGAAGAGGCGCATGAGCTGCGGCGTAAGAGCTATCTCCGGCGCGAGAATCATCGCGCCGCGCCCGCTCTCTATGACCTTTGCCGCAAGCTCGATGTACACAAGCGTCTTTCCCGAACCGGTGACGCCGTACAGCAGCGCGGCGGCGGGCTTCCCGCCGTCCGCGAGCGCCGCGAGGCGGTCGAGCGCCGCCTGCTGCTCCTCATTGAGTTCGGCGGGGCCGGACGGCTCCACCTGCTCAAGCTCCGGACGGCGGTAGGTCGGAAGACGCTTCTCCGCGATGAGCCCGCTCTTCTTCATGCCGGTCACCTGCTGCTTTGTCGCGCCGGTGAAGTAGGTTATCTCGCCGAGGGCGGCCTCGCCCGTGTCGCGCAGGAAGTTCAGCACGTCGCGGCGGTAGGGGTATTTGTCTCCGTTGCGCGCGATGTAGCGCCGCGCCTCCTCGTCGGTGACAGCGAGGCTGAATATCCTCACCGTCTTGTCGCCGACAACGCGGCTCGCCGCAGTCTCGCGGACTATCACGCCGCGGCTCACGAGCGCGTCGAAGTTTTTGCCTCCCGCCGCCCGCTCGCCCTTCGCGACGCTGACGCCCTCCGCCGCAAGTTCTATCGCCGCGCGCTCCGCGTCGCTTTCCGCGAGTGCGAGCGCCGCGTCGCGGCTCATCTCCGGCGCGAGGCGGTACTCGTCGTCCACGGAGTACCATATACCGCTCGGAAGCATGGCCTTCACCGCGTCGTAGTATGTGCAGAAGCACCTGTCGCGGAGTGCGAGCGCAAGGCGGATAAGCTCCGGCGTGAACACCGGCTCGCGGTCGAGCACGTGGAGTACGGGCTTGAGCTTCCGTTCCCCCACGTCGTCGGTGATGTCGAGCACCATCGCCTCGGTACGGCGGTTGCGCGTTCCGAACGGCACGAGTACCCGCGTCCCTACGGCTATCTGCTGCTCAAGTGACGCGGGTATCAGGTATGTGTATGTGTGATCGGCGGCGTACGCCGCGGCGCTGACCGCGACCTTCGCCGCCCGGACGGTCTCCTCGTACACCGTTATTCCTTGGCCGCGCTCTGGAAGCCGTCGCGCAGAGTGCCGCGGGTACGTCCCTCGTTTATGTCGTTGATAGCCATCTTGACCGGCTTCTCCTCAAGCTTCTCGCCCGCCTCGTCGGCCCGTCCGGCTATCTCACGCGCGCGGCGCGCGGTGAGGTTGACGAGCATATAGCGGTTGTCTACCTTCTTCAAAAGGTCCGTGATAGTGGGATAGAGCATCATATTCCGAGTCCTCCTTTGACTGATTCGATGCACTTTGCCGCTTTGAGCCTCTCGGCGGCCATTATACTTTCTATGTCGCTTACCGCATGGGGCACGGTATCGTTTTTAACTATGTAGTCGTACTCGTCCATGTGAAGTATCTCGGCGCGAGCCTTCTCCATGCGCGCCGCTATCTGCTCCTCCGTCTCGGTGCCCCGCCCGCGAAGGCGGCGCTCCAGCTCCTCAAAGCTCGGCGGCACGAGGAACACCAGTACCGCGTCCGGGCGCTTCCGTTTTACGTTGTTCGCGCCGTTTATCTCGATGACAAGTATCATGTCCCGCCCGGCGGCGAGAGCGGCGTCTACCGCCGCCGCCGGCGTACCGTAGGACGCCGTGGTGTACTCCGCGTACTCCAGGAACTCCCCGCGCTCTATCATTTCGGCGAAGCGCTCCCGCGTGACGAAGTAGTAGTCCACCCCCTCCGTCTCTCCCTCGCGCGGAGCGCGGGTCGTCGCGGAGACCGAGAACGCCGTCTCGGGATGCAGGCGCAGCAGCTCGCGCACGACGGTGTCCTTTCCCGTCCCGCTCGGCGCGGAGACGACGTAGAGGGTGCCCTTCCGTTCACTCATCCTCCTCGTCCTCCTCGTCTCCGCCGCTCGTGACGCGGCCGGCTATCGTCTCCGGCTGTATCGCGGAAAGGACGATGTGATCCGAGTCGGTGATGAGAACCGCGCGGCTCTTGCGGCCGTAGGTCGCGTCGATAAGCATGCCGCGCTCCCGCGCGTCCTGAACCATCCGCTTTATCGGCGCGGAATCCGGGCTCACTATCGCCACGAGCCGCGCCGCCGAGACCATGTTCCCGAAACCTATGTTTATGAGCTTCATCCGATGAACTACCTTTCTTTTGCAAAACACGCTCAAAGCGCATTTTTTACTCTATGTTCTGTACCTGCTCGCGTATCTTCTCAATCTCGCTTTTCAACGCTACGACTTCGCGCGCGATGTCGAGGTCGTTTGCCTTCGAGCCTATCGTGTTCGCCTCGCGGTTAAACTCCTGAATGAGGAAGTCGAGCTTCCGTCCGACAGCGCCGCCCTCCGTGAGCAGCTTGCGGAGCTCCGCTATGTGACTACGGAGGCGCACCGTCTCCTCATCGACGGCGACCTTGTCGGCGTATATCGCCGCCTCGGTGACTATCCGCCCCTCGTCCGCGCTCGCGCCGAGCTTTTCGAGCGTGTCGTGAAGCCGCGCGAGCAATTTGTCAAAGTATCCCGCGACGCACTCCTTCGAGCGCTCCTCTATGCGTCCGACCGTCCGCTCTATCGTGTCCGCGCGCGAGAGAATGTCCTGCGTGAGGCGCTCGCCCTCCGCGCGGCTCATCGAAAGGAAGCTCTCCTCCGCCGCGTCGAGCGCCGCGAGGACGCCCGCCATCAGCTCGTCCCCGTCCGGCTCGTCCGCCTCGACCGAAAGCACGCCCTCGAGGCGCGAGAACGCCACGAGGTCGAGGTTTACCGCGAAGCCCGGCAGAGGCTTCGCCGCCATCCGCTTCAGCTCGTCCAGCGCCTGCATGTACTTCTCGGCCGCCGCCGCGTTCACCTTTATCTCAGGCGCGGAGCCCGGCTGTTTTTCGACGGTGACGAACACATCCGTCTTGCCGCGCGACACGTTCTGCGCGAGGCGGCTCTTTATCGCGTCCTCCATGTAGACGTAAACGCGCGGGAGGCGCACGTTGCAGTCGAAGTAGCGGTGGTTGACGGAGCGCATCTCGACGGTTATGTCGCACCCCGCGGCGCTCGCCGTCCCGCGTCCGTAGCCGGTCATGCTCCTTATCATAGCCTATCCTCTCCTCTTTATATACTTTCCGAATTTGGATATAAACAACGCGATGAGCCCCGAAAAGCCTATATCGTATATCACGAACGCGGCGTTTCCCGCGAGGTACACCGTCCATACCGCCCAATCGACGGCAAGGAAGTCGAAAAGCACCGCCCTTGCCGCAAGCAGGAGCACCGTGAGAAGCGCGTTGAACACCGCGAGCTTTACCGCCCACTCGAGCGGTTTTGCGCGCAGGCGCTCCGCGAGGCTCTTTATCATCGGGTAGTGCCCGAAGACCGCCGCGTACACCAGCGCCGCGCCCTTCGACGGCACGAGCAGCAGCGAGAGCGCCGCCGTCACCGCATACACGGCAAACCCGGCGGGAAGTCCCGCCGTCAGCACTGCCGCCGCCGGGAGAAGTCCCGCGGCGGCGACGAGCGCGAGCCGCGCCGTCGGCACCGTCCCCGCGAGGTACATCAGCACCGTTCCGAGCGCCGCGAGCACGGCGCAGAGCGCCGCGTCCCGCGCGGAAAACACGTTTTTCTTCTCCCCCGCCATACTAGCAGCAGCGGATGAGGTCGCCGCCCATGCACTCACAGCAGGTGTCCGCGCAGAGCAGGTCTCCGCAGAGGCCGCACCCGGTGAGTCCGCCGCCGGCGGCGGTCGTGCCCCGGTACATACCGCCGCCGCGCTGGAGCATCGCGAGCGCCTGACGGTATTCCATGTTGTTCGGGTCCATGTTGACGGCCGTGGCGATGTTGCGCATCGCCTCGTCATACATTCCCTTCTGGCGGCAGACTATGCCGTAGAGGAAGTACCACTCCGCGTTCCTGTCCGGAACGGAGTTCAGCAGCACCTCCGCCTGCGAGAGGTTCCCCGCCTGTATATACTGGCGTACGCGGGTGTAGACGCTGCTCTGCGCGCCGTATCCGCCGCCCCCGCCGTAGTTCGGAGAGGACGAGCCGCCTCCGCCGTAGGAGGTCCCGTTCTGGCGCATCTTTGTTATCTCGTCATACGCCTCGTTTATCTGCTTCATCTTCTCCTCGGCGAGGTCGCCGAGGGGATTGTCGGCATAGTTGTCCGGATGATACTTGCGGGCGAGATCGCGGTACGCCCGCTTGACCTCCTCGTCCGAGGCCGAGGGGTCCACTCCCAGTATCTTATAGGGGTCGTTCATCTCAACAGCTCCTTAATCCAACCTATAAAGTCCTTTTGGACTTCTTTGCCTTCCATCTGCCCGCGAGAACTTCGTCCGTCACGGCGTAGAGGCCGAGACGAAGCGTGTTCTCAACGAGCGCCGCCTCGCGTCCGAGCTCCAGCTCCCGCGCAGCCTCCCAGGCGGCGTCGAGCGAGAACGCGAGCGTGCCCTCGAGGTGCGCCCTCGTCTCCTCGTCCGGCGGACCGGTGAGGCCGAAGCGTTCCGCCACGGGGTTGTATCGGCGCGCGGCGATATCCTCCCCGAGGTCGTCGCAAGCATCGACGATGTATATCCATCTGCCGATGTGGTAGAACATCCGCGCCGTCCGCTCGCCCGCAAGCTCCTCGCCCGCGGCGGAGAGTATCCGCGCGAACGCATCCGCGGGGTAGTCTATCGAAGCGCACCGCTCGACCTCGAGCTTTTCGAGCGCCGCGAGCGCTTCGTCCACCTTCAGACCGAGCTCGGGGCGGAAGCGCCTCGCCTTCCGGTAGTACGGCGTGAGGAGCAGGCGCAGGAAACGCGAGCCGAGACCTCGGAAAAACCCGGAGTCCCGCACCTCGTCGTCAAGCTTCTTATATCCGAGAAGCACGGTGAGGTCGGCGGCAAGCTCCATACCGTTCCCCTTGCAGAGGATGCACTTCTTTCGGAAGGGGCTCGCGGCACAGCGCCGGAACTCCGGCGCGGCGGAGCCGTCCAGCCCGTCCGCAACTGCGGCGTAGAACGCGAGGTCGTAACTCAGCAGGAACCGCGCGCCGAAGCCGTACCGTCGGCTCAGCATATGGCAGAGCCCGCAGTAGACCGCTCGGAACCGCTCGAACTCGGAGACCTTCAGCTCTCCCTTCAGCGGACGCACATACCCGAACATCCCGAACCTCCCGCTCCGAAGAAGCCGCGCATCCTGCCCGGCGCACGGAAAATAACGAGTCCATAATAGCCTCATCTTATATTTTACTACAAAAGCACCCCAAAGCGCAAGCTTTTGGGGTGCTTAAACGAAAAATTTACAGTTTGTTCATCATGAGGCTCGGCGGGGTCACTCGCCCGCCTCGTCCTCCGGCACAAGCTCCACCGAGACGTTGTACTCGCCGAGCACTCCGACGTCCGGGAAGCCGTCCACATAGACGTCCGCATCGACGGTGTAGCGTCCGCTCTCGGTTATGCCTGTGCCGCGCAGGTCGGCCACGACCCGCAGGTTGATAGGCTCTATCCCGTCAAGATCCTCAGCCTTGCCGCGCAGGGTGATGCTCCGCTCGTTCGTTATGACCTTTACGGCGAGACCCTCCGGCTGGTTTATCGCGACGATGTTGTCACAGACTACCGACTTCACCGAAAGTCCCTCAAGAGTCACCGAGACGCTGCACTCCTCCTCGCCGGAGAGGCTCTCCACGCCGTTCGGCAGGCTTATCGGGAAGGTGAACTCCGCCGTGCCGAGCACGTCCGCAAGGTCTATGGAGCCGACATCGACCGAGTTGAGCGCGTCCACTATCGAGGGCTCGCCCGCGACCTCTATCTCTGCGGGCTCTATCGTCCACTTCGCGTCCGTCTCGACGGCGCCCGCGCCGCCCACTATCCTTATCGAGAGCGGCAGGGTCTTCATCTTCTGGACGGGCATTGTCACGCTGACCGTCTCGTAATTGACGTTCAGCTCCTCGGACTCAACAAGCCCCCCGTCGTCGGTATAGAGCGAATAGGCGACGTCCGCGGTGATGGTGCTGTCAACATTCTGCCTCGTCCAGACCGCTTCGGCATAGCCGATGCTGCTCACGAGCTCGCGCGGCCCGGTGACGAGTATCGACGCGGGCTCTATCACGGGCGTCTTTGTGATGAAGCCCTCGGAAACGCTTCCGTCGTTGCGGAGGCGCACCTCCACGGCGGTGGTTATCACGTTCTCAAGCGTGACGTTGAGGTAGTACGGGGACTGGTCGAGCAGCGTCACATCCTCGTCGGGAATGGTGACGGTGTAGCTTACCTGCTTTGTTCCGGCGCTGTTGTAGCGGCTGATGTCCGCCTCGACCGTTATCGACTCCTTGTGGGTGTTCAGCTCCGCAATGTCCCGTATGCTGCCCATCACAGTCAGGTCCACGGTGGCGTGCTTCTCGGAGGTCATCATGAGGTCGTAGTCCTCATAGATCTCATCCGCGCCGATAAACGTGACCGGAACGCCGCTTATGACGTCCTCCTTCTGCGGGTTTTCCACGCCGACGACGTATATCCACAGCAGCACGGAGGCGACAAAAGCGATCAAAATATAGAGGATTCTAGTTCTCCCTGCCATTTTTCTTCCCCTTTATCTGCTGCATCACTTTCTTGACGCCCTTCTGCGGAGCCTCCGGCTCGCTCGGGATGAGCTCGCGGCGGAGCAGTGCCGCCAGCGTCTCGGTATTCAGGTGGCGCTTGAGCATGCCGCCCGTCGCCACGGATATGGCGCCGGTCTCCTCGCTGACTATTACCACGACGGCGTCGCTCACCTCGCTCATGCCGACGCCCGCGCGGTGGCGCATACCGAGGTCGGGACTGAGGTTGTTGTTCGTGGTGAGCGGAAGCATACATCCCGCCGCGCAGAGGCGGTCGTCCCGAATTATCACCGCGCCGTCATGCAGCGCGGCCTTCGGGAAGAAGATGTTCTTTATGAGCATGCTCGACACGGCGGCGTCCACCACGGTGCCGGTCTTTATCACGTCCTCGAGCAGCATCGAGCGCTCGAAGACTATCAGCACGCCTATCTTCTGCTGTGAAAGCGTGTTGCAGGCGCTGACGACCTGGGCAATGACGGCCTCGGTGTCCCGCGCGACGCGCTCGTCGTTCTTTGAAAAGAGGTTTGAGAGCTTGCTGCTGCCGACCGTCTCGAGCATCTTGCGGAGCTCCGGCTGGAAGAGCACGAGCAGCGCTATTATTCCGAGCTGGAGGGTGTTCGAGAGGATGAAGGTCAGCACGTCAAGCTCGAGGAGCGCGGCTATGGCGAGCATCACGACAAGCAGCGCGATACCCTTGAGTATCTGCGCCGCCGGCGTCTTGCGTATCAGGACCAGCAGCTTGTAGATGACAAACGTCATCACAAGAACGTCCACCACGTCCGTCCAGCTTATGAGCTGGAGGTAGTTTATGACGTTTGAAAGCGCCTCACGAATCAGTTCCATAACCGCTCCATCGCTCTTTATAAGACATATTCTGCCGTATTGATTTTACCACACCCACCCGGAATGTTAAATAGGCATTTGGAGAATTTACGAATTTGTAACAATTTTGTAACATTTCGACAGAGCCACCCGTGACGCCCGCTCACGCGAATTTAAACTCAACGAGATTGACGCTGTCTCCGAGCACTATACTGACGTCTCCCCTGCCGCTTACCGCCTCCACCGGGACCGTCGCCGCGGTGAACCCATCCTCGCCGGAGGTCGCGGGCACCGTCCCGCCGCCTATCTCCCGGCCGAGGGCGAATATCCTCACCGTCTCGCTCTTGCCCTGTGTGGAGCAGTGCAGCTCAACAGAAGTCTCTCCGCGCAGCTCCGCATCCCGGAATGTGAGTGTACCGCCGTGCATGTAGTTCCCTCCGAGCGACCGCGAGAAGCGTATCTCGCTTCCCTCCTTCGAGTCGAAATTGACGGCGGGCGTCGCGCGGCCGAGGTCACGCGGAGGTATTACCTCTCCCTCGACCTTCACCGTGCCGCGAAGGCGTATGTCCTCGCTCGACGCTCCGACCATGAATTCGTATTCTCCGCTCTCCACGCAGAACACGTCCCGCGTGACATCATAGAACCGCAGCTCCTTATCCGGCACGAGCTTTTCGATGTGCGCGGTCTCTCCCTGCATTATCTCCACGCGCTCAAAAGCGCAGAGCTGACGCCTCGGGCGCTTCACGCGCGGGCTCACCGCGCGGAAGTACACCTGCGGCACCTCGGCGCCGTCCGCGCCGCCCGTGTTCTTCACGTCAAAGGACACCTTCGTGCCGCCCTCTGTCCGCTCGAGCGCGAGGTTTGAATACTCGAAGCGCGTGTAGCTGAGTCCGTAGCCGAACGGGTACAGCGGCCGGCCCTCGTAGTAGAGGTAGGTGACGCCGTTCGTTATGATGTCATAGTCGTTTATCGACGGAAGCTCGTCCTCGCTTACGTACCATGTCTGGGCGAGCCGTCCCGCGGGATCGAACTCTCCGAGCACGACCTCCGCGAATGCCCGTCCGAGCTCCGGGCCGGCATGCGTCGTATAGAGCGCGGCGCGGGCGGCGGCCTCCTCCGCCTGTACGGCGTAGGGGTAGCTCGACACGACGGCAAGCAGGATATTCCGATTTGCTTCCGCCGCCGCGCGGACAAGCCCGCTCTCGTGCGGCGGGAGGCTGAGCGTCGTGCGGTCGAAGCACTCGCGCGCCACGATCATCGGCTGGTTGCCGACGCAGGCTATCACAATGTCCGCCTCGGCCGCTAGCTTCTTTCCGCGCTCGATGCCGGAGGAGACTGTCTCCTCGTCAAAGATCGTCGCGGGCGACGGGTTCTTCGACGCCGGTACCTGCGTGAGCGCGCCGTTCCCGTCCACGCCGAGGACGGTGTCCTCGAAGTAGGTGACATAGCGCTTGCCGCCCTCGCAGTCCTTCGGACGGAGTATCTCGCGGTTGAACCAGCGGTAGGCGGTGTCCGAGTCGGCGCGCATGGTCTCGGTGGTAAAGAACTTCCCGCTTGCCTTCACGGTGTAGGTCACTTCTCCGCCCCAGTCGGCCTTGATAAACGTGCTGGACGTGTCCGCGCTTTCCCCGTCCGCCGTGATATTGCCCTCCGCGTCCGCGCGGAGCAGACGCCCGGTGAGACGGCTGCGTATGGCGACGTGGTCGTGGCAGTCGTCAAAGATGACATTTTCCGCGCCGAAGCGCTCCTTCAGTCCCTCGACTATCGTCACGTCGTAGCTCGAGAAGCCGGTGTACCAGTCCATGTAGTTTGTCCCGGCGACGTCGCCGAGGACGGCTATCTTCACGCCGGGCTTCAGCGGGAGCATGCCGTCGTTTTTCAGCAGCACGAACTGTTCGAGCGCCGCGCGGTGGTTTACCCGGCGGTGCTCCGCGCCGTCGAGGAGCGACGGGTCGGGCGAGGCAAACGGCACGCTCTCCGGCGGGTCGAACTCACCGAGCGCGAACCGCGCGGAGAGGCTGCACATGAGTGCGCGGTCGATGTCCTCCTCGAGTATCAGTCCCCGCGCGAGCGCCTCGTATGCCGCCTCGCGCACGACCTCGCCGTTGTCTGTCATGATATCGGTGCCGGCCTTCAGCGCGAGCGCAAGCGTCTCCGCGTGCGACTTAGTATAGTGGTGGCTGTCCACCGTCTGTGTAAAGTCGCCGCCGTCGGTGACGACAAAGCCGAGCCCCCACTTGTCCTTCACGACGTTCCGTATGTCCGGGTTCAGCATCCCCGGCACGCCGTTCAGCTCGTTGTAGCAGGCCATCATGGAGTCAGCGCCGCCCTCCTCTATGGCGCGGCGGAAGAACTCGTGATAGTATTCGTTCTTTGTGCGCGGGTCGATGTTGGAATTGCTCGACAGCCGCTCGCGCTCGTTGTTGTTTGCGTAGAAGTGCTTGAGCGTGGGGATGGTCATGCGGACGGCGCCGAAGTCTTTGCGCTCCTCCGCGCCCTCCGGGAAGGCCATACCCTTCGTGTATGCCTTTGTCATCTCGCCGGTGAGGAACGGGTCCTCGCCGTAGCTCTCCTCGTTGCGGCCCCAGCGCGGGTCGCGGCAGGCGTCCACCGTCGGTCCCCAGAGCATGAGGTGACCGCGCGGGTCGCGCGCATGGATGATGCGCGCCTCAACGCCGGCTATCCGCCCGAGCTTCTTCATAAGCTCCGGGTCGAACATTCCCGCCATTCCTATAGGCTGGGGCAGGACGGTCGTGGTGAGCTTCGGGTCGCGCGAGACGTAGCCGCGCGCGACCTCTCCCCCGATGTGCCACTCGCCGACGCCGAGGCGCGGCACGGCATGCTGCCACGTCGAGAGCATGTTCACCTTTTCGTCGAGGGTGAGACGCGCCACAAGGTCGCGCACCCTCTCCTCGCGGCTGAGCGCGGTGTCTCTGAACGGATAATTCATCTTTTGCACCTCCCATGAGTTAAGAACTTCGGTTTATCTCACTCCGCCGGCATCCAGACGCGCATCTGGTTCATGCCGCGGTTTGCCCATGTGTAATACGGCACGGCGCGCGCCGTCACCGGCGTCCTTTCCGGCTCCTCCGAGGTGTAGAGCGCGCCGGCGTCCTCCGTGCGGAGCGCCTCGGCGGATATTGCCGCCGTGCCGCCGAGCATATTCGGGTCGAATTTCTCCGCGCGGAGGCGTCCCCCGCGACGGAGCGAGAGCGACAGCACGTCGCCGCCGTTGTCCGCTCCCTCGAAGCAGTAGACGAGCGGTCCGCGCTCGACGGCGGCCTTCCCCGAGAGCGCCGGGACCTTCGGCGAAGCGTAGACGTACCTCGGAGCATCGTCGAGCGTGACGGTTATGCGGTCGCCGTCCTCCGCGTCTATGTAGACGTAACCCTTCTCCGGCTCACAGACGAACTCCTGTCCGTTGAGCTCCACCATGAACTTATTCCGGCTCCAGCCGGGTATCCTTACCGCTATCCTGCCGCCGCTGCGGACGTCGTAGCGCACCTCGAAGCCGTAGGGGTATCCTGTCGAACACTCGAGCGATACGCCGTTTGCAAACTCTGCCTCGCCCGCGAGGAACATATTACAGAACGCGGTGTCGTGCGTCTCGCCGTAGGCGTACTTTCCGAGCGACGCTATCAGCCGCGCCGCGTTCGGCGGACAGCACGCGCAGGGAAACCAGCCCGGCCGCTCGCAGAGGACGTGGCGCTCGGTCGCGGCCTCGCCGCTTATTCCCGGCACGCACTCGAGCGGGTTGACATAGAAGAACCGCCTTCCGTCAAGCGACATCCCCGCAAGGACGGTGTTGTAGAAGGCGCGCTCCATCACGTCGGCATACTCTCCGTCGTGGTCGCGCTCGAGCATCCGCATGGCAAAGAAGATGAGGCCCACCGAGGCGCAGGTCTCCGCGTAAGCGGTGTCGCCGGGGAGATCGTAGTCAACGGTGAACGCCTCTCCGTGGACGGTCGAGCCGACGCCGCCGGTGACGTACATCCTCTTTTGTGTGACGCTCTCCCAGAGGCGGCGGCAGGCGGCGGAAAGCTCCGCGTCGCCGGTCTCGGCGGCGACGTCCGCCATGCCGCTGTAGAGGTACATCGCGCGGACGGCGTGACCCACGGCGTCACGCTGTTCGCGCACCGGCGCGTGGGACTGCTGGTACTCGCGGTCGGCGGCGTCGTTGCCCCAGACCTCCCAATCGCGCTCCCGTGCCTCGCGCTCGAAGTAGTACGGCTCGCGCCCGCGCGCGTCGATAAAGTGCTTCGCTAGCTCGAGGAGCTTTCTCTCCCCCGTCGCGCGGTACATCCGCACGAGCGCGAGCTCTACCTCCGGGTGGCCGGAGTATCCGTCGCGCCCCTCCTCGACAAAGTGCCGGTAGATGTGCATGGCGCACTTTGTCATGACGTCGAGGAGCTTCCGCTTGCCAGTCGCCTCGAAATACGCGGCGGCGGCCTCCATCATGTGCCCCATGCAGTAGAGCTCGTGCGCCTCAAGGAGGTCGGTCCAGCGCTTCTCGCGGTCGTTTATCGTGAAGCGCGTGTCGAGGTATCCGTCCTCGTCCTGCGCCGCCGCTATGACGTCGATAAGCTCGTCCGCCTCGCGCTCGAGCTCGTCCGACGGAAATACCGCGAGCGAGTACGCCGCCGCCTCGAGCCACTTCGCGGCGTCGCTGTCCTGAAAGACCATGCCGCGGAAGCCGTCGCCCGTGTCCTCGCCGCGGAGCGCACGCCCGGCGTTGATGAAGTTCTTTATCGCGTGGCTCTCCTCCGCGCCGGGAACGGCGTCGCGGAGTATGTCATACTGGTAGGGTATGACGGTGTCCGCCACGAGCCTCTGGTACTTCTCCGCAAACCCCGCCGGGCGGTACGCCGAAATGTGTGTCTGTCTCATCCGTTTCTCCTCCGTGGAAAGCGATTATTTTTTCTGCATCGAGAGCCATTCGAGAAGGCTCACTTCTTTTCCGTTCACCGTGACCGGACGCCCGTCGTAGTCCAGACGGCAGTCGTCGTTGAACACCGGTATCCACGCGAAGTGGCCGAGGTACTCGAACGGCTTGCCGTCCGGCCCCTTAAATCCCTCGTGTATGTCCTCTATCTTCGGCCAGAAGGTGAAGTGTACGTTCTTCGCACCGGCGGCGACGAGGCGCTTGTATGTCGCCTCGACGGTCGTCTCCGGCTTCACGACGGGGTCGTTCTTCGCGTGGGTGAACCAGATGGGAAGATGCGCTATCTTTGCGAGCGCCTCGTCTGTTATCGTTCCGTCGTAGAGCGCTTCGCAGACCGGGAAGGCGGCGGCAAAGAAGTCGGGATAGTCGAGGATCATCCGCATCGTCATAAAGCCGCCGTTGCTGTCTCCGCCGATGTATATGCGGCGGCGGTCTATGGCCGGGTTCTTCTCGACGAACTCGTCTATGCACGCCTTCAGCGCTTCGACATACATGCTCTTTCCCGACTGTCCGTACTGCCCGGATCCGTCGTTCATCCAGAAGGTCTTCGTCTGCGGCACGAGAATGTAAGCGCCGCCGAAGAACTTCTGTATCTTCTCGCCGGCGAACGCCGTCACCTTGTTTGCGGTGTAGGCTATCGTCGCGTCTACGCCGCCCTCGCCCGCGCCGTGGAGCCAGACGATGAGGGGGTGCTTCTCCCCCGGCGTCTGCGGCACGAAATAGCCGTAGTTCAGCGGCTCGGGCTCGTAGGACGAGGTCGAATTGAGGAAGCCCTCCGCGTCCGGGCAGGAGTCGCCGAGGGGATAGTCCCAGCGGAGCCCGCCGAGCGTTCCGGCGTCCGACTCGAGCTTTGCCGTCTGCGTGACGGTGTAGCGCATCTTCACGTAGACGTTGAGGCCGTTCGGCGCGGATATGCGGCTCGAGAGCTGTGCCATCGGGCCGTAGGCCGTCTCGAGCGCGACGAACTCACCGGCGTCCTTTTTGTTTCCTTCGATGTCCGACGGATACGCCGTGAGGACGGGGATGTAGCCCCGACTCGGTTCTCTGTCGTCCCGCGCCATCCAGCTCTTCGGCAGCAGGAGCGCGTCGCCCTTCTCGTCCATCCGCTCGACGTAGACTGAGAACTTCTCCGGCGACGTCTCCTCCACCTTCACGCTGCCGGGGACCGGCAGTATCACCTTCGTCACATACGGCCCGTAATCGGTAACGCGCGTAAGAGTGTAGTAACCTCTGCTCATCAATAAAACCTCCTTGTCGGCGGTCATTCCGCCGGAAAATTCTTCGGGCACACGACCCGTATCTTACTTGACCTAATTATATCACTCGCCGCGCTGGCGCTCAATATCCGCGCATACAAAAATGCGCGGGGAAGACGTTCCCCGCGCATTTCGCTTCTACACTATGATGAGCGTCCGCTCGTTGACATGGTGACCGAACTCCGGCAGGATGACGAAGTTCTCCTTGTCCGGGTCGAGCGACTCCTGCATCATCGGCGGCATATAGCTCGAGGTGAAGCAGTAGCCGTACTTGAGGTGATGGTACCCCTGTGAAAGTCCGCCCGGCTTCTTCACCTTGAGGACGGCGAGCTCGGTGGGCGTCCAGTGCGTCCTGAAGTCGACGGCCATCTCCTCGTTCGTGTAGTCTTCTCCGCCGAGGCACCACACGATGTTCTCCTTCTCTATCCTCTCCCCGTCCACAAAGAGCGTTCCGGGACGGAGCTGACTGAGGTACACGCCGCGGTAGTACGGAAGGCGCACCTTGAATTGGAACCCGGTTATCTCGCCGTTCTCCTTTATGTTGCGGAAGCCTACCGACTGAATAACTTCTCTTTCCATACTCTCCTCCTAGTCACCGATGAGCCGCTTCAGCATGATGTGCTGCTTTCTGAGGGTCGCGCCGACCTCGTAACCGGGGTCGTACTTGTCCGCGCCCTCGTACTCGCTGAGCAGGTACCCGTCCCAGCCGTGATCCTGAAGTATCTTCACTATCTCGGGATAGGGTATCGTCGTCTCCTCGAAGTCGTCCGACATGTGTATGAACTTCGCGTGGCAGCAGTAGATGTACGGTAGCAGAGGGATGATGTCCTCCGGCTCGTTTGCCTTGTACTGCGGGTCTACCCACTCTCCCTCGCCGAAGCGGCTGCGGAACACGCTGAAGTCGATGTTGAGGCCGAAGTTCTTCGTACCGGTCTTGTTGATGAAGTCGACGTACTCCGATACCATCTTTCCCCTGAGGTTCGAGGGGGTGTGTATCTCGGGGCACATCACTATGCCGAGCTCCTCCGCGAGCGGGAGCGCGGCGGAGATTATCTCGCGCCAGTTCTCCACCGGCTCGAGCGCGCCGTTTATGACAGGCATCTTCGTCCGCATGACGGTAAAGCCGAGGCGGTGCGCAAGGCGCAGGTCGCGGCAGAGCATCTCCACGCTCTCCTCCGTCGTGAGCTCGCGCCCGCCGAGGACGTGGCTGTCTATCCAATGGCCGTACTCGACCGGGACTATCTCATACTTGTCGCAGAGGCGGAACCACCTGTCCACCCACTCGTCGGTCGGGTAGGGGTAGTTCTCGATGTGGGTATTCGCGAGGATCTCGATGCCGTGCGCGCCCATGTCGCACACGTCCTCGAAACAGTCTTCGAGGTTCTTGGTAAGTCCGAACTCCGCCGAGTAGCTGTAAAGCGCCACGCCGCGCTTCGGACCCTTCCGGTCATAGCGGTACAATCAGATCCCTCTCTTTCCTTTTTCGGCGGCGAAGCGCCGCCTCGGTTTCCGCGCACCTACGCGGGTCACGGTATAATGATATTATACCCGACCGCGGGCCGTATGTCAAATCGTGGCAATCGTTTTGCGGCAAAAAAACCGGAAGCGCGGGGCTTCCGGTTTATCTCAGAATTTCTGCCAGTTTTCCTTTGTGAAGAGCAGCAGGAGCGGGAAGAGCTCGAGGCGTCCCGCGAGCATGTCGAATATCAGCACGAGCTTCGAGAGCGCCGAGTACCCCGCGAAGTTCTGCGCGGGGCCGACCGCGCCGAGGCCGGGGCCGATGTTGTTGAGCGTCGCCGCGACGGCGGTGAAGTTCGAGGTAAAGTCGAACCCGTCAAAGGATATGACGAGCACCGACACAACAAATATCAGTATATACGAGAACATGAAGACGTTCGTCGAGCGCACGACCTCGTGCGCTATCGACTTTCCGTCGAGAGCTATCTTCTTGACGCTCATCGGGTGCAGGAGGCGGCGGAGCTCCTTTCGCATCGTCTTGAAAAGGATGATGCAGCGGGACACCTTCACGCCGCCGCCGGTGCTTCCGGCGCAGGCGCCTATAAACATCAGCAGCACGAGTATCGCCTTGCTCGCCTCCGGCCAGAGATCGTAGTTTGTCGTGGTGAAGCCTGTGGTCGTGATTATCGAGCCCACCTGGAAGGAGGCGTGGAGCAGAGCCGTGGAGATGTGCTCGTAGAGCCCGCGTATGTTTATCGTGATGACGACTATCGCCGTGAGGATGATGCCGGCGTACACCCGCACCTCCTCCATCATGACCGCCCTGCGGAACTTCCGCATGAGCAGGAGGAAGTAGAAGTTGAAGTTTATGCCGAACATTATCATGAACACCGTGACGACGGTCTGGATGTATGGCGAATAGCTCGCTATGCTGTCGTTCCGAACGCCGAAGCCGCCGGTGCCCGCCGTTCCGAAGGATATCGTCACGGCGTCGAACGCGGGCATCCCACCCACGAGCAGGAAGGCTATCTCGAGGACGGTGAGGAAGATGTATATCCCGTAGAGTATCTTTGCCGTGGACTGCACCGTCGGCGCGAGCTTTTCCACCTGCGGGCCGGGGCTCTCCGCCTTCATGAGGTTGACGTGCGAGCCGCCGGAGAGCGACGTTATCGAGAGCAGGAACACGAGCACGCCCATGCCGCCTATCCAGTGCGTGAAGCTCCGCCAGAACAGCAGGCCGTGGCTCATCGCCTCAACGTCGTAAAGTATGCTCGCGCCGGTTGTGGTGAAGCCGGACACAGTCTCGAATATCGCGTCCACCGGGTTTGCTATCTCACCGGATATGAGGAACGGGAGCGAGCCCACCACGCTTATCATTATCCACGCGAGCGCGGTGATGGTAAATCCGTCGCGGAGCTGGAGCACGCGGTTTTGCGGCTTGCGCCGCGAGAGCAGAAATCCCGCGGCGGCGCAGACGGCGATAGTGACGCCTATCGCCACGGCGCACCCCTCGCGGTAGATGAGCGCCGTCGCGAGCGGCAGGAGCAGCAGCACCGCCAGCGTCAGAAGCAGCCGTCCCAGTATGAAAATTATCATCGAAAAGTTCATTAAGACCCCTCTGTTATCTGGCAAGAATACCGCTTATGTCCTGCATTCCCTGCTCGAGGGTGACGACTATGACCGTATCCCCCGGCTTTATGACGTCGCGGCCGAACGGGATCGTCACCTTTCCGCCCCTGATGATACTGCATATACGGAGATTTGGCTTCAGCTTCAGCTCGGAGAGCGGCACGCCGGTGACGGCGGACTCTCCCTCCACGTTGAACTCGAGCGCCTCGACGCGATTGTCGAGTATCCGGTAGAGCGTCTTGACGTTGTTCCCGGCCCGGTTCTGGAGGGCGCGGACAGCCTGCACGATGTAGTCGCACACGAGGTACTTTGGATATACGACGCTGTCTATATCCATGCCGTCGAGCAGGTCGTCAAATTCGAGCCTGTTGACCTTCGAGACGACCTTCGTGAGGCCGAGCTTCCCCGCAAAGAACGCGAGCAGTATGTTCTCCTCGTCGATATTTGTAAGCGCCACAAAGGAGTCGGTCTGCGGAAGCCCCGCCTCTATGAGAAACTTCCTGTCGGTGCCGTCTCCGTGCAGTATCGTCGCCTTCGGCAGGAGCTCAGAGAGCCGCTCGCAGCGGCGGAAGTCGCTCTCCACTATCCGCACGCGGATGTCGTGGTCGAGAAGATCCTTTGCGAGGTAGTAGCCTATCGTGCCGCCGCCGACTATGAGCGCGCTGCGGACGGCGTGCGTCGGCATGCCGAGCTTCCCGAAGAAGCCTCCCGCCTTTCCGCTCTGGCAGAGTATCGTGACAAGGTCGCCCACTCTCAGCAGAAATTCGCCGTCCGGGATGACTACGCCGGTCTCGCGCTCGACGGCGCAGAACAGCGCGTCCGAGCCGAACTTCTTCGAGACCTCGCGCAGGCGCAGTCCCTCGAGTCCCTGACCGTGAGTGACGCGGAACTTGATAAGGCGCACCTTGTCGTCCGCAAAGCTGTCTATCTTACTTGCCGCCGGGAAACGGAGCAGGCGCGAGATCTCCTGCGCCGCCGCAAGCTCCGGGTTGATTATCGTGGCTATGCCGAGCTGCTGCTTGATGAAGTCGAGCTCGCGGCTGTAAAGCGGGTCGCGCACGCGCGCTATCGCGTAGCAGTGCCCGGACTTCCGCGCGAACATACAGCTGAGGAGGTTCAGCTCATCCGAGCCGGTGACCGATATGAAAACGTCGGCGCGGTCCACCGCCGCCTCCATCAGCGTGTTTATCGAGCATCCGTTGCCGACGATGCCCATAACGTCGAGTTCTTCGCTTATCCGCTCTATTTTGTCCGCGCTGGTGTCTATGACGGTAACGCGGTGCCCTTCGTCGGTAAGCTGCGCCGCGAGCGCGGTGCCGACCTTGCCGCACCCGACAAGTATTACCTGCATGATCCCCTTCTCTTTCCGCCCGCACGAGCGGGCTCTGTCATATATCTTTACGGATACAGTTATACCTTTTCGGAAAATCCACGCTCTATTATAGCACTTGGTTTCAAAATGTCCATATCTTTTTCGATTTGTGCGGAAAACGAGGGTGCCGTTCGCCTCTTTATTTCCACACTTGTCCGGGTTTTTGTTGTTGCTTACGGATATTATACGGTGTATATTTATGGTATGAACTAAGAACCCGGAACACCGAAACGAAAGGAGAAGACACTATGGAAAAGTACAGAGACCCGTCACGGCCGATAGCCGAACGAGTGGACGACCTCATAGGCCGTATGACCGTCCGCGAGAAGGTCATGCAGCTCACCTGCGTCTACGCCTTCGGAGGCATGCTCGACTTCTCCGAGCTCGGGGACGGCATCGGGCAGGTCGCCATGAGCCACGGCTCGCAGACGATAGAGCAGAACATTGAGCTTGTCAACCGCGTGCAGAAGCACCTCGTCGAAAACACGCGCCTCGGCATCCCCGCCCTCTTCCATGTGGAGACGCTGAACGGCGGCGCCCTCACCGGCGCGACGGTGTACCCCATTCCTCTCGGCCTCGCGGCGTCCTTTGACGACGCGCTCGTCCACAAGATGACCTCCGAGATACGCCGCGAGATGACGGCCTGCGGGCAGAAGCTCGCGCTCGCGCCGGTGCTCGACATCTCGCGCGACCCGCGCTGGGGCCGTCAGGGCGAGACCTACGGCGAAAGTCCGACGCTTGCCGCCGCCATGGGAAGCGCATACATAAGCGGCATACAGGGAGGACTCGGCGAGGACGGAATGGCCTCCTGCGCCAAGCACTTCCTCGGCTACGCTGCAAGCGAGGGCGGCATAAACATGGCGGGTGCGCACATCGGCCCGCGCGAGCTTCGCGAGGTGTACGCAAAGCCGTTTGCCGCCGCCATTGACAACGCCGGCCTTCAGGGCGTGATGAACTGCTACCTCGCGGTGGACGGAGAGCCGGTCACCGGCACGAAGAAGTATCTGACGGAGCTTCTGCGCGGCGAGCTCGGGTTTGACGGGTGCGTCGTTGCCGACTACGGCTCGATAGACAAGCTCTTCGACGTCTACCACATCGCGGAGGACTATCCGTCCGCCGGGGCGATGGCGCTGTCGGCAGGTCTCGACGTCGAGACGCCGCGCCGCATCTGCCTTGACGACGAGTTCATCCGCCGCGCGGAGGCGGGAGAAATTCCCATGGAAACCATTGATACCGCCCTCCGCCGCCACCTCACGCTCAAATTCAAGCTCGGACTGTTTGAAAAGCCTTACGCCGACCTCGAGGCGGCAAAGTCGCTCTGCGGCTCGGAGGCGCACACAGCAACGTCGCTCCGCCTCGCGCGTGAGAGCATGACGCTCCTGAAAAACGAGCGCGGGATACTCCCGCTGCGGGACAAGAAGCGTATCGCCGTTGTCGGTCCCAACGCCGACAACGTGCGGGCGCTCTTCGGCGGGTACACCTATCCCGCCTTCTACGAGAGTATGCGCGACATCTTCCTCGGCATCAGCGAGAATATGGGTCTCGAGGGCGTCGGAGGGGACGACGAGCAGATGGCAGCCCTCAAGAACATGATCTCGTCGCTTCCCGAAGTAAATGACCTCATCCGCCGCGATTACAAGGGCGTGAAAACCGTTCTGGAAGCGGTAAGGAGCGCCGCGCCGTCCGGCACGGAAATAGTCTACGCCCGTGGGTGCGGGAACCTTGAGACCGACGACAGCGGCTTTGGAGAGGCCATCCGCGCGGCGGCGGAGAGCGAGGTCACGCTCTACATCTGCGGCGGGCGGAACGGCTCCGCCGACGGCTGCACGATGGGCGAGAACGTGGACGCGAGCCACATCGGCCTGCCGGGATGTCAGGAACAGCTTCTGCACGCACTTGCGGAGACCGGCACGCCGCTCGTCGTCGTACACATGGACGGCAGGCCGCTCTCGAGCGTCTACGCCGCGGAGCACGCCGCCGCCATACTCGAGGCGTGGCACCCCGGACAGATGGGCGCGGAGGCCGTAGCGGATACGCTTTTCGGGAAGTCCAACCCCTCGGGGCGGCTCCCGGCGACGGCCGTCCGCCACTCGGGTCAGGTGCCGATATATGCCGAGCAGAACCGCGGAAGCGGCGTCCTCGGACGCGGTCAGAGCAATAACAATATCACACAGGGGTATGTGGACGAGCCCGGCTTCCCGCTCTGGCCGTTCGGTCACGGTCTCTCCTACACGACGTTCGAAATATCCGACCTGCGCGTCTCCTCCGGCGAGATGCCGCCGGACGGCAGGGTCACGGTCTCCTGCACCGTGAAAAACACCGGCCATATGGCGGGCGCGGACATCGTCGAGCTCTGGTTCCGCGACAAGGCCGCGAGCGTCGTGCGGCCGAACAAGGAGCTCGCGGGGTTTGCGAGGGTCGAGCTCGCCCCCGGCGAGAGCCGCGAGGTCTGCTTTAACTTCTACGCCGACGAGACCGCGTTCCTCGACAGCCGTCTCCGCTGGATAGTCGAGGTGGGCGAGGTCGAGCTTCTTCTGGGCGACACTACCGAGAGTCTCACGCCGGCGGGAACCGTTCGCATCACCGAGTCGAAAGCGCTCGCAAGCGGCAGGAGACACTACTTCGCGGAGCGCGCATGACCTTCTCTTCCGTAAAACTTTCAGAGCCGCCTGTCACGAGACAGGCGGCTCCGCTTTATCCGTGGTCGCCGTCCGCGCGCCCGACGGGAGTCTGCGGCGCGAAGTCCGGGAATTAAGCGCCGTCCGTTCGTTTTGCGGCGGTTGCTCTTGCGCCAGTCAGATATATTTGGTAAAATGGTGTAAACGGGCGGGACGGCGGATCCGCCGTCCCGCAAAACAGGGAGAGGTGAAAGCATGAAAGCCGAACACAGGATACTGTTTGAGGAAACAAGTGTCGGAAAAATGACGATGAAGAACCGCTTCGCTATGGCTCCGATGGGTCCGCTCGGGCTTGGGGACGCGGACGGCGGCTTCAACCAGCGCGGCATCGACTACTACACCGAGCGCGCGAAGGGCGGCACCGGGCTCATCATCACCGGCGTGACGTTTGTAGATAACGTCGTCGAGGAGCACGGTATGCCGAACTGCCCGAGCCCCACCTACAACTCCATCCAGTTTGTCCGCACCGCGCGCGAGATGACCGAGCGCATCCACGCTTACGGCTCAAAGGTGTGGCTCCAGATGTCCGCCGGATTCGGACGGGTGACTATACCCACAAACCTCGGCGAATATCCTCCGGTCGCTCCGTCGCCGATAATGCATCGGTGGCTCGACAAGGTCTGCCGCGAGCTCACAAAGGACGAGATTCACACCATCGTGAAGAGCTTCGGGGACGGCGCGTATAACGCCAAGCGCGCCGGCTTTGACGGCGTGGAGATACACGCCGTCCACGAGGGGTACCTGCTCGACCAGTTCGCCATATCCTTCTTCAACTACCGCACGGACGAGTACGGCGGCAGCCTCGAGAACCGTCTGCGCTTCGCGCGCGAGGTCGTAGAGGAGATAAAGCGCCGCTGCGGGGAGGACTTCCCCGTCGCCCTCCGCTACAGCCCGAAAAGCTTCATCAAGGACTGGCGCAAGGGCGCTCTGCCGGGCGAGGAGTTCGAGGAGAAGGGCCGCGACCTGCCGGAGGGTGTCGAGGCGGCGAAGCTCCTCACGGAGTACGGCTACGACTGTCTCGACGTCGATGTCGGCAGTTACGACGCGTGGTGGTGGAGCCATCCCCCGATGTATCAGAAGAAGGGTCTCTACATCGAGTATGCAAAGCTCGTGCGTGACGCCGTCTCCGTCCCGGTGATATGCGCGGGACGTATGGACGACCCGGACATGGCGGCGCGTGCCGTCACGGACGGCGCGTGCGACATAGTGTCGCTCGGGCGTCCGCTCCTCGCCGACCCGGACTATGTGAACAAGCTCCGCGCGGGGCGTGTGGAGTCGATACGCCCCTGCCTCTCCTGCCACGAGGGCTGCATGGGAAGGATACAGGAGTTCTCCGCGCTGAACTGCGCCGTCAACCCAGCGTGCTGCCGCGAGCGTGCGGCGCGCCTCACCCCCGCAGCAAAGCCGAAGAAGGTCCTCGTCGTCGGCGGAGGTCCCGCCGGCTGCGAGGCGGCGCTCGTCCTCGCCGAGCGCGGGCACACTCCGGTGCTCTGCGAGGCGGGAAGCGTCCTCGGCGGCAACCTCATCCCCGGCGGCACGCCCGACTTCAAGGAGGACGACCGCGCGCTCGCAAAGTGGTTTGCGCACGAGCTCGCGGAGCGCGGCGTCGAGGTGCGGCTCAACACCCGCATGAGCGCGAAGGACATCCTCGCGGAGAAGTTTGACGCGCTCGTTCTCGCGACCGGTTCGCGTCCTAAGACTCTCCCGCTCGAGGGCGGACATGTCCTCACGGCGGAGGACGTGCTTCTCGGCAAGGCCGACCCGGGAAAGAAGACGGTCATCGTCGGAGGTGGACTTGTCGGGTGTGAGACCGCGCTGTGGCTGAAGAAGAAGGGCGTCGCGGTGACGATAGTCGAGGCGCTGCCGAAGCTCCTCGCGGTCAACGGCCCCCTCTGCCACGCGAACAGCGAAATGCTCGAGGCGCTGATACCCTTCAGCGGGATAGAGACTGTCTGCGGCGCAACGCTCTCCGGCGTCGACGCAGATGGCGCTTCCGTCACGAAGGACGGCGAGAAGACGCACATCGATGCCGACTCGGTGATACTCTGCATCGGCTACCGGAGCGAGAATTCGCTGTATGACGCGCTCCAGGACAAGGTCGCGGAGATATATCGGATAGGCGACGCGAACCGCGTCGCGAACATCATGTACGCCATATGGGATGCGTATGAGGTGGCAAGCAACATATAAAAAGTCGCGGGAAATCGCAGGAGCGGGCGGTCTGACGACCGCCCGCTCCTTTACCAATTTCCCGCGAAGCCGCCGGACAGAGCGAAGCTCTGCCGGCGGCAACACTCCGCTACGCAATTCCCAAACGCTCCGTTGGAGCGTTTGGGAGCCCTTCCGATTGAAATGCTCGGCGGAAATGAATTCCGCCTGCGCAAATTCGGCGCTACACGCCGAATTTAACCGCGCGAACAGGCGCGGACGCCGCCTTTGGCGGCGTTTACAGTCGGGCGCGGTATTGGTTCCGCACGGCACATTGTTGACAGCCCGCAAAAAGTATGATATGATAACTTTTGCCCGCCCAAGGCGGGCAAAATCCGATATTCAGAGGTGAAAAACTTAGAGTTCGCTCCAACTTATCCAAGCTGATGTCCAAGACACTGCTGCGCCGTCCAAGACGGTCAAACTACTACATATTTGAGGTGCAAAAATGCGCAGCTATGTCAAAAATCTGACCCTTTCGGCCATGTTTATCGCTATCGGCTTTGTTCTTCCCTTCCTCACGGGACATATCCCGCAGATAGGGGCGATGCTCTCGCCGATGCACATTCCTGTCTTTCTCTGCGGACTGATATGCGGGTGGCCCTACGGCGCGGTCGTAGGATTTCTCCTTCCGCTCAGCCGCTCGCTCATCCTCGGGATGCCGCCGCTCTACCCGACGGCGCTCGCGATGTCGTTCGAGCTCCTTACCTACGGACTCGCGAGCGGCCTCATATACCGCCTTCTGCACCGCCGCGGAATGCTCGCGGTGTACATAGCGCTCGTGGGCGCGATGCTCGCGGGACGCGCGGTCTGGGGCGTCGCGCAGGTGATACTTCTCGGTATCGGCGGGAACGCCTTCACCTGGCAGGCATTTATGGCGGGCGCGTTTATTAACGCCGTCCCCGGCATAATCCTCCATCTCATACTCGTACCCGCGATAATGTTCGCGCTCGACCGCACAAAGCTCGTACGCTTTGAAAGCGTCGCGGCAAATCGCGAGTAAAGCGACGAATTTTAGCGAAGTTTATTTGTAAATCAAAGCAGGTTCTCGAAAAATCGGGAACCTGCTTTTTTGCTTCTGTCGGGGCGGGTCAGAGCCGCGCCATGTCCTCCGTGCGGAACTGGAGGCTGTAGAGCTTCGCGTATGTACCGCCGCGCTCCATCAGCTCCGCGTGCGTGCCCTCCTCGGTTATCCGTCCGCCCTCGACGACGACTATACGATCGGCGTTCTTGACGGTCGAGAGGCGGTGCGCTACGACGAGCGTCGTGCGTCCCTCGCACAGCTCGTCGAGCGCCTGCTGGATAAGTATCTCGGTGGTGTTGTCGAGCGCGCTCGTCGCCTCGTCAAGAATGAGTATCGCCGGGTTCTTGAGGAACACCCGCGCAATCGACAGCCGCTGCTTCTGCCCGCCGGAGAGCTTCACGCCGCGCTCGCCTATCCTCGTCTCATAGCCGTCCGGCAGGGTCGCGACATATTCGTCGATGTTCGCGCGCCGCGCGGCCTCGAGCATCTCCTCGCGCGTGGCGGACGGACGTCCGTACATGATGTTCTCGGCTATCGTGCCGTCGAAGAGGAACACGTCCTGCTGGACTATGCCGATGTTGCGGCGGAGCGAGTCGAGCGTCACGTCGTCGATGTCCGTTCCGTCTATCGTGAGGCTCCCCTCGTCCCTGCGGTAGAAGCGCGGAATGAGGTGGCAGAGCGTAGTCTTTCCGCCGCCGGAGGGACCCACGAGCGCGACCTTCTGCCCGCGCTTCACGTCGAGCGTGATGTTGTGGACGACCTCGCCGTTCCCGTCGTAGGAGAAGGATACGTTGTCGAAGCGTATGTCCCCGCGCACGTCCCGAAGCTCCTTCGCGTCCGGCCGTTCCTGCTCCGGCTCCTCGTCCATTATCTCAAGGAAGCGCTGGAAGCCCGTGACGCCGTTCTGGAACTGCTCCACAAAGGATATGAGCGTCATCACCGGGCTGATAAAGAGGTTGATCGAGACGATGAAGGTCGAGTAGTCCGCAAAGTTTATTCTGCCGGCGTAGAGGAAAAGTCCGCCCGCGATGAGCACCACGACGTTGAAAACGTCGGTTATGAACGACGTGGAGGAGTGGAACTGCGCCATCACCTTGTAGCTCTTGCGGCGCGCCTCGACATACATCGAGTTGCCGACCTCGAACTTCTCGCTCTCTACGGCGGAGTTCGTGAACGCCTTCGTCACGCGGATGCCGGAGATGGAGCTCTCTAGCGCGGCGTTGACCACGGCGATGCTCTTCCGGCTCTCCATAAAGACCGCGTTCATCCTCTTGTTCAGCACGAGCGACACCGCGACGAGCAGCGGCACGCACGCGAATATTATAAGCGTCAGCACGACGTCTATCATGCAGAGGTACACAAACGAGCCGACAATGGTTATCGTGCAGATGAAGAAGTTCTCCGGGCCATGGTGCGCGAGCTCGGATATGTCCATGAGGTCGTTTGTCATGCGGCTCATTATCTTGCCGGTCTCGTTGTTGTCGTAGTAGGAGTATGGCAGCGTCTCGAGCTTGCGGAACATATCCGAGCGCATCTCCGCCTGCATCCTCACGCCGACGACGTGGCCCCAATACTGCACGAAGTAGCGGAGCAGCATCCGTATGACGTACACCGCGAGCAGTCCGACGCCGAATATCACGATAAGCCGGTAGTTCCTGTTCGGAATGAGGTCGTTGAGCATCGTGCGCGTCATTATGGGATAGAGCATACCTATCACCGAGATGAGGAGCGACGCGAGCATATCGAGCGTGAAGAGCTTCATGTGCGGCTTGTAGTAACTTATAAATCGTTTAAGCATGTGTCCTCCGTGTATTTTCCGTTTGCCGTGGTTTTCGGCGCTTTCGCGCCGTGAGTCCGGGCGTGTACGTGCGACCAACGCCCGCGCGGAGCATCCGCCGCCGGGGCACGCGAAACACCCGTGCTATTTTAGCACACAAATCGCCGCCGTGCAAATAAAATCTGCGGGGCGTTGCCCCGCAGATAGTGATCAGCGCCGCGCAAGCTCTTTCAGCCTCGGCATGGCGTAGTCGAAGAACTCCCGAAACGCCGGGCAGAAGTAGTTCCTCCGCGCCGCGCCGGGCGCGAGCGGCTCGCAGTCGCGGCGGCAGCCGCCGCGGCAGACCGCGAAGTACGGGCAGGACGCACACTCCTCCCCCTCCGCCGCCGACTCCTCAAGGAAGCGCTTCGCCGCGTCCGAAGTGCGAAGCGTATCAAAGTCGTCCTCTCGAATATTTCCCATCCGCCACTCGTCCAGACAGTAGAAATCGCATGGGTACACCGACCCGTCCGACTCCACGACGTTCTGCACGGCGCAGTGTCCCCAGAGTGTGCAGGTCTCGGGCGCGCGGCCCATCAGCATCCCCACGAGGTTCTCAAAGTACCGTATGTAGATGAAATTCCTCGCTTTTATGTCCCGATACCAGAGGTCGAACAGCGTTTTCAGAAACTTTGCGTACTTCTCCGGCGTGAGTGAATACGGCGATAAGCCGCGCACCTCCCCCAGCGGGTCGAGGCAGGGTATGTACTGCTGATAGAGCAGGCCGGACCGCCGGAAGAAGTTGTATATCTTCGTTATCGAGTCCGCCGTCCTGCCGGTGACGACGGTGAGCACGTTGAAATCGACCCTGTGCGCCGTGAGCAGCTGCGCCGCGTGCAGGACGCGGGAGTACGTCCCCCTCCCCTCGGAGTCGATGCGGTTGAGGTCGTGGACGTCCTTCGAGCCGTCGAGCGACAGACCCACGAGAAAGCGGTTCTCGCGCAGGAACTCCGCCCACTCGTCGTCGATGAGGAGACCGTTTGTCTGGATGGCGTTCGATATATGCACGCCCCGGACGTTGTACTTCTTCTGAAGCTCCACCGCCTTGCGGAAGAAGTCCAGCCCGCGAAGCGTAGGCTCCCCTCCCTGAAAGCCGAAGGTGCAGTCCCGCGTCGCGTACCGGAGCGCCTTCTCGGCGAGTATCTCAAGCGTCTCCTCCGACATCTGCCCGTAGGAGAAGGTGTCGCGGTTCATCTGCTCGTCGTGGTAGAAGCAATACCGGCACCGCATGTTGCAGCCGCCGGAGGCGGGCTTTATAAGCAGGTTGAGAGACGGCATGTCTATGACCTGCGGCAGTGCCGCGCGCGGAGGCGCTCCGCGCCCGCCTTCCGTCCGGTCTCCTCGAGACGGCGGAGATACGGCGGGAGCAGCTTGTCCGAAGCGTGGTACGGGCCGCCCTCCGCGAGCACCGTCCACATCGGGTCGGGCACGCCCGGCTGTTTTGCCATCTGCTCGTCCTGCCAGTCGAGGATTATCTTCGCGCCGGCGGCGCAGAGCTCCGGGTGCTCCTCCTTGAGGTCGTACTGCTCGTGCGGGTCGTCTGAGAGGTTGTAGAGCATCTCGCCGTCAAAGAGATGGAAGCCGTCGTGGTAGGTGCGGACGTAGAGCCAGTCCCCGAACCGCGCCGAGCGCTGACAGACGTGCGCCATCTGGCTGATGACGAGGCTCTCGCGCCCCGCGTCCTTACCGCTCGTCACGGCGTCCGCGAAGCCGACGCCGTCCCAGTTGCCGCATCGCTCCACCCCGAGGAGGTCGGCGACGGTGGGCAGAAGGTCGAGGTTGTAGTGAAGCCCTCCCGCGACGGCGCCGCTCGCGCCGCCCGGCCACTTGACGATGAGCGGGATGTGGCAGGTCGCCTCGTCCGCAAATCCGTGCTCGCAGTAGACGCCGAGCTCGCCCATGCTCTCGCCGTGGTCGGAGGTGACGATTATCGCTGTGTCGTCATATATCCCCTGACTGCGGAGCAGGTCGAATATCTCGCCCACGAGCTTATCCGCGTAGCTTATGCCGCAGTCGTATCCGTCGATTATCCGGCGGAGGCCCGCCATGTCCGAGGCGCTCCCCGGCATTCGCGGGCAGCCGGGTATCTCCGCGTCGTCGTACATGTCGAGCTCGTTTACCGAGTGTGGGCCGACGTGCGCGCGGTGCCGCTCGAAGACCTCCTCGGTTATCCATTCGGGCAGAGGGTCACCCGCAAACGGATCTCCGAAGTCCTCCGGCGCGCGGTAAGGCGTGTGCGGGTCCCAGAAGTGAACGTGCAAAAACCAGTTCTCGCGCCCGCGGTTCCGCTCTAGCCACCCGAGCGCCTCGGGAAGCACCTTCTCCCCCGACTCGAGGCCGCTTCCGCCGACGTTTATGCACTCGTGGAAGCCCGCGTTGAACCACCACGCGGAGTGCCGCTCGGCAAACGTGCTTATCGAGGCGGCGTACATCCCGGCTCTGCGGAAAATGTTGTGGAAGTTGTTAAGGTCCACGTAGTCCTTGAAGTCTCTGTCGCGGCCGGTGAGGCGGCGGTCCGCCGCCGTGCCGCCGTGACCGACGACTCCGCTGCGTATCCCGAACATCCCGCTCACGAGCGCGGCGCGGGACGGGAGGCAGGGCGCGTCGCTGCAATAGCAGCGGTCGAAGCGGACGCCCTCACGGCACACGCGGTCGATATTAGGCGTGGTGCGCCGCGCGTAGCCGTAGCAGGACATGTGGTCGGGGCGCAGAGTGTCTATGTCGATAAACAGAACTCTCATCTTTTCCTCCTTATCTCTGTTGTGAGTGTTTGCGCAGGCAGTATATATCTGCTTTGATTTTATCATCAGCCGCGTCGAAAGGCAATCACATTCCGGCGTAAAATCGGACAGAAAATCGGCGCAGAAGCAGAAAAAGCTCCCCGCACGGAGCCGTGTACACGGTTCCGCGCGGGGAGTGCGGTCATATTCCCGCTATTCTACCTCGCGTACTTGATGACGATGCGGAGCATGTCGCGGACGTTCGCGCGGAGGCGTTCGCGGTCGAGGCGTCCGTCGTTCAGCGCGTCGAGGATGGGCGTGACCTCGCGGTCGTCCATGCTTCCCGGCGCCACCCAAGAGAGACCCGCCTGCGCGGGCGCGCCGCCGGCGCAGCCGCTCGTGCCGCCCCAGTCGCTCATGACGTAGCCCTCAAAGCCCCACTCCTCGCGGAGGATGCCCTCGAGCAGCTCCTCGTCCTCGGCGCACCAGACGCCGTTTACGGCATTGTAGCCGGTCATGATCGTGTCCGGCATGTAGACCTGAAGCGCCTCCTCGAACACCCTGAGATAGATCTCGCGGGCGGTGCGCTCGGTCATTATCGCGTGATTGGTGTTTCGCAGATACTCGGCGTTGTTTGCAAAGAAATGCTTGAAGCTGCACGCCACTCCGCAGGACTGGAGTCCGCGTCCCTCTTGCGCCGCCATGCGTCCCGCGAGGACGGGGTCCTCCGAGAAATACTCGCTGTGGCGTCCGCAGAGCGGGTTGCGGTGGATATTCGCCGCCGGCGCGAGGATGCACGGAAGCGCCATACCTATCGCCTCCTCCGCTATCGCGCGTCCCTCCTCGTAGGAGAGTCGCTCGTTGAAGGTGGCGCAGACGACGTTCGAGACCGGGAAGCCGATGTTCGCGTCGTTCATGTTGAGGCCGTTGTTGCCGTCCGAGAAGTAGTACTCCTTCGGCAGTTCGTACTTCTCGAGCGCGCCCTCGGCGTAGAGCACGCCGGCAAAGCCGCTCTCTCCGTAGCCCCAGCCGACGCGCCCGCCGGCGGAGGCGCGGCAGAGCTCGTAGTCGCTCATCTGGAGGACGAAGCTGTCAAGGAGCGACGGGTCCTTCACGAGCATCGGATAGGTGATAACGCCCTCCGGCTTCTCTCCCCTGACCGGGCGAGCCTCCGGCGTGCGCTCACGCTCGCGGCGGTACGGAAGCTCCTTCGACTTCACGACGGCGCTGTGCTGTCCCTTCGGGTACGTCCCCTCCGGGTCGCGGCGGCTCAGCTCATGCACCTCTATCGGCGGCGTGACGCGGTTTGTCACCTTCGAGACGACTATCGTCTCCGGCACGTCAAAGGACGCGGCCTCGGCGGCCTCCGCCACCGAGCCGCCGAGGTACAGCTTCACCGTGCCCGGCTCGACTATCCAGCTCGCGGTCTCCTCGTCGTAGGAGTCGAAGCCGCGCGCCGTCACTCTCAGGTGAAGCGTCTCGCAGGCTCCCGGCGCGAGGGTGTCGGTCTTTGCGAAGTCAACGAGGCGGCGGCTCGGCTGCTCGAGCTTTCCCTGCGGCAGCTCCGCGAAGAGCAGGACGCTCTCCTTGCCCGGGCGCGCGCCGGTGTTCGTCACGCGGACGTCCATCTCGACCTCCGCGCCGCAGCTTGCAAACCGCACGCACTCGCGCTTGAATGTCGTATAGCTCAGTCCGTGGCCGAACGGGAACGCGACGCGCTTCCCGAAGGTCTCGAAGTAGCGGTAGCCGACGTACAGACCCTCCTCGTAGACCGTGACGTTGAAGTCGCGCTCCGCGCCGAAGCCCATCTGCGGGCCCTTGGGCGTCGCGCCGACGGCGAGGTTGTAGTTCTCGGAGGACGGTATGTCGCGGTAATCGACCGCCCACGTGTCCGGCAGACGTCCGGAGGGCGACACCGTGCCGTCGAGTATCTCGGCGAGGGCGCGTCCGCCCGCCATGCCGTTGAGGCCGGTCCAGAGTATCGCGTCCGCCGCGTCCGTCCAGCCCATCTCTATGGGATAGCCCGTGTTCAGCACGACGACGAGCTTCTCGAACTTCGCACGGAGCGCCTTCATCAACGCCCGCTCGTCGTCGGAAAGGTAATACTCGCCGGGTTTGAGCGCGGTGTCCTCGCTCTCGCCGGTGGGACGGCTTATCACGAACACCGCCGTGCCGCTCGCGGCTCTCGCGCGCTCCACGGCGTCCTCCGACGGGAGGACGTCGCGCTCGCCGCGGTAGAAGTCCGCAAGCTCGCGGTTGAGCTTGAGGGACGAGTACTTCTCAATGCCCTCAATAAAGCGTATCCCGTAGCGGGGATTTATCTTGCCCGCGCCGACGCAGCCGAGGCGGTAGGTCGCGACGCCGCTGCCGAACGCATTGAGCGCGCTTCCCATCGGGAGCGGGAGCACGCCGTCGTTTTTCAGAAGAACCGCGCCCTCGCGCGCAGCCTGAAGGACGAGCGGATCGTGCTCGGGGTACACCTCGCCCGGCTCGACCTTCGGGAGCGTGTGGACCGTCGCCTCGAACGGAGGTATCTCGCTTCCGTCTGCCGCCTTCATGCCCTCGAGGCGGACGGTGTAGTCACGGTCGTACTCCGTAAAGCGGCTCCGCACGAAGACGCCGAGCATCGTGGTGCCGAACATCTCGCCGCCGACGACCGGCGCGCCGATATACTCGCCGTCAACATAGAAGCGCCCGCCGGCGTCCTCCGCGAGCGGTCTGAGGGCTACAAGCCCGAGGCAGCCGCTCATGCGGTGGTCCATCATGTAGGACTTGCCGTCCACATCGTCGATGTTGTACACCGGCTCGCTCGAAAGCGATATGGCGGGCGCGTCCATGCCTCCCGCATGGCTCTCGTGAATGAGCTTGGATGTTTCGTCCATAGAAGTTGCTCCTCCCTTGTGTAAAAATTACGTCATATTGCTGACGTTCTCATTACATACATTGTAGCACTCCCGACACCCGCCTGTCAACAGAAAATCGCGATACCTGGAAAAATATTTTTGTTGACAGAGTCCTCCGCGTCGTGTTATGATTTAACCGTGGTATGAAAACTTTTTTCACAGGTGTGACCGACTATGACAACTATCGAAGACATCGCAAAAGAAGCCGGCGTGTCTATAGCGACGGTGTCGCGCGTGCTGAACGGACGCGGGTACGTCGCGGAAGCGACGCGCGCCGCCGTCCTCCGCGCGGCAAGCAAGCTCGGGCGGAGCGTTGACCCGGAATTTCTCCGCAAGCGCATACTCGTGGCGTGCGTTCCGTCCGGCCACGCGCTCGTCGAGCCGATAATGAAGGCGGCGGAGGGCTACAATCTCTCCCCGCTCTACAAAATGGTGTCCTCCGCGTCGCTCCGCGCGGACGACGTCGCCTTTGACGGCGACTTTGACGGCGTCCTGCTCATCGACGGCGTGATAAGCCGCGCCGAGCTCGAGAAGCTGCGCGCGCGCGTGCCGGTGGTGGAGTGCCGCAACTACAACGACGTCGAGCGCGAGGTCTCGGTGATGGTGGACGACGTCGCCATGGGCTACCGGCTCACAAAGCACCTCACCGACTCCGGCAAAACGCGCGTCGCGACGGTGCTCCTGAACGGCGGGATAAGCTCGCGGCCGCACGTTGTCGAGCGCATGCAGGGATACCGCGCGGCGCTCGCCGAGGCGGGGCTCTCCCCTGCCGTCTCCTACCGGCGCGATTTTCCCGGCGGCGCGGACGGGTTCCTCTCGCGGCTCCGGCGGGACGCCGGGCGCGAGTGGGACGCGCTCATATATCCCGAGCCGATGGACGAGCTTGCGGAGCTTCTGCGCCTGCTCCGCGAGGACGGGTTGGATGTCCCGGGAAATGTCGCGCTCGCGTCCTTCGGAGACTCGCCCGCGCTCGAGCGCGCCGGGATAACCGCAACGCGCCAGCCGCTCGAGGCGATAGCGGGCGCGTCGCTCTTCATGCTCGACGGACTGATGAGCGGACGTTTGGAGGTCGCCGAGTCTATGCAGCTTCGTCTGCGCCCGGAGCTCAGTATACGCGGGTCGTCGCAAACGCTCCTCTGAGCGTTTAGCGCTCTCGCAAACGGCGCTGGTCCGCGCCTAAAACATCTATGCAAGGCCGGGAGCCGCCTGTCGCAGGACAGGCGGCTCTCTTTATTCTCCGTCACCCCGCAAAAAAAGGATAAAGCGGGAGGGGCTTTCGCCCCTCCCGCTTTGCCGCATTTTTTGTTGTGCCAAGATGTGCTATGTTGTGCGCTTACTTTACGATGTTCTCGCAGAAGCGCATGAGTATCGTCGCGATCTGCGCGCGAATCGCTCCGCCGGACGGTGCGAGCGTCGTCTCGGTCGTGCCGTTGATGAGCTCGGTTCCGACGGCCCAGCTCATCGGGGCGGTCGCGTAGCTCTGGACGCTCGCCGCGTCGGTGTAAGCCGTAAGCTCAGCGGTGGTCGTGACGTCGTACTTCTTGTAGGTCGCGTAACGATACAGGATAGTCGCGGCTTCCTCACGGGTGAGGTCGCGCTCCGGACGGAAGGTTCCGTCGCCGTAGCCGCCGACTATCTCGTTCGCCGCAGCCCAGTTGATCGCGTCGCTGTACCACTTGCCCGCCAGGACGTCGCTGAACGGAATGTCCTTCGTGACAGCGGGCTCACCGTCGAGACGGTAGAGGATAGTGACGAGCATCGCACGGTCGGTCTGATCGTTCGGCGCGAACGTTGTCTCGCCGGTGCCGCCCATGAGGCCCTTCTCGACGACGTAGTCGATGGCGTCAACGTACCACGCGTCCTTGACAACGTCGGTGAACTTCGCGGACGGAGCGGGCTTCGTGCCCTCGACGAACGTGGCCTTGACGGTCGCGCCGCCGGCGGGCATCGTGAAGCTGTAGGTTCCGTCGGCGTTCTTCGTGACGGTGACAGCCGTGCCGGTGCCGTTCTGGGTGGCGGTGACGGTGTCAACCGAGTAACCCTCCTTCGGCGTGACGGTGACGGTTATCGTCGTGCCCGCGGTCGCGCTCCTCGGCGAGACGGTGACGGTGCCGTTCGGGTTTGCCGGGACGGTCACGGTGTAGGTCGGGTTGACGCCGCTGCCGGTGTAGGTTACGGTGTAGGTCTTGCTTCCGTCGCTGTTTTTGACTTCGCTCACATTGTAGCCGGTGCCGGCCTCAATCTTGCCCGTGAACTTGCTGTCGGTATCGGTGAGGGTGAAGGTCACAACGCGGCTGACGTACACGTCATCCTTGATTTCCTCGGAGCTTTCGATCTTGACCGTTCCGCCATTCGGGACAGCGTTCACGGCCTCCTGAAGCGTCTCGTAATAGGTGGTAGTACCGGTGCTATCGGCGACGCTGGCTGCAGGCTTCGCATCCAGGCTGATGGTGAACGGGCTCAGACCGTCGTCAGATGTGAAGGTAATTGTATCACTAGAACTCGAGATAGTCTCAGACTTGTGGTAGTGGTTGCCATTCTTCTCATGCAGGACGTAAACGCTGGTATTGCCAACACTGTCAACAAATCCATCAGGCACGCCAACGGTCAGCTTGATGGGCTCGCTTACCGTAAGAGGCTGATTCTCCTTGATCTTGACAGCGTTCGCACTGCCTTGTTCAAAGTTAAGATTTTCAGTGCTACCTTCAGTCGTAGCAACCAAATCGTAGACCGCGCTGATGTCCACGGAGAGAGTCTTGCTATCCGTGTCATAGCTATTGATCTCAAGCGTCAGATGCGGCTGTACGAAGAACTTGACACTCTCTGCATCAACAGTGCTACCGCTACCCGCAGTGGTAAGCTGCTCCGCCGCTGTCTCCGGGTTAATGTCGCTCACATTGCCAGTAACAGCCTCGGTGGCTACATCGTTGAGCGTAGTATCACCAGTCGCAGGCTGGGTTGCATTGGCAATCGTAGTCGCATCTGCCTCCTGAATGCCCGTCTCTTTAGGGTCATTCTTTACATTCGTATCGCCGGGGACAACAGTAGCGTTGACAACCGTAATTTCAGACACAACGGTGAAGGCCTCGCCCTGCTTCAACAGCTTGAAGGTGGCGTCGCCGTTCTTAACCTCTGTGCCGTTGAGTTCCTTGACGGTGACCTTGTTGTCCTTGTCGATGGAAACCTTAACCTCGCCGGCGGTGTCGTCGATGGCGTTGCCGAGGGTCAGAGTGACCTCGATCGTCTCGTTCGCGGCAAGGCCGGTTGCGCTGCCGGTGACGGTGATGGTGTGGTCGTTCACCGTCGCCTCGGCGGTGACAACGGCCTTGGTCGCCGTCTCGCTAGCCTTGACCTCCTTCACCTTGACATCGGTGATGGTGTCGGTGACGGAGACGGTCTTGGTGGTGCCGATGGCCTCGAACTCATGATCGGCAAGAGTCGGAGCGCCGGTCGTCTCGTCGCACTTAACATCATCAGAACCGGTAATACGGCTGCCGGTATAGGTGTACAGCTGAATGGTGTAAGTGCCAAGATCCATACCGGTACCCGGCTTCGTCTGATTACCATTCAGGAAGCTGAACGCCTGAGTGTGGTACTGACCGTTAGTGGGAGTTGCAAAGAAATCCCAATATCCGTTGGGGCCGGACACGATGACAACATACTTGCCCGTGCTGACATCCTTCGTTGTCGGGAAACTCCAATACATGGTCTCGGCAACGCAGTCAGTCACGATGTTCTCATCCTTGTTATACGTGAAGCCGACCTCGGAGAAGTCCATGGCGTCTATCTTCGCGCCGGTGAGGTCAACGTTGATGGTGGCGGTATCGACTACCTTGCCATTTTCGGCCTTAAAGGTGAGGTTGATGATATCCTCCTTTACAGAAGCCAAATCGTAGTAGAAGGCAATGCCCTTAGCGTTATTACCGTCAACGTTCTCTTCAAGCGCAGCGTCTGTAACATCAGCACCTGCCCATGTGGCAGTCACTTTTTCCGCAGTCTCAGGAGCCGCGACATAGAAGCCGATCCAGTAGCCGCCTACGCCGGTCGTCGCACCGTTCAGATGGTACTTGACCTCATCGGCAGTGACCTTAACATCGTAAGTGTTGGTGGCCGGGTCTACCGCAGTTACAACCTTACCGTTTGTAACCGGCGCGGTGATCGGGTCGGTCTTGCTGTGATCCCCAGTGGGAGCCAGACCGGTCTCCAAAATACCTTCGTCGGAGATGACCTTGCCGTCCGCATCGATAGTAAGACCATCGGCGAGATAAGCCGAGATGTCAGCCGGGTCGTCGCCGTCCATGAACTTGCCGCCGGAAATCTTTATTGTATTGTCGCCGGTAGGTGTCTTGCTGGTATCACCCATCTCGCTGTATGCAACAGCGGGGTTGCCGGTGACAACGGTGGTAGAACCTTCGGGAACAGTTACCTTAGTCGCGCCTGTGTAGCCTGTGTTCTTATCCAGCGTAATACCGGCTGCGGGAACAGGGTACCTCTCGCCATTCTGTATAGCATCACCTACGGTGACAGTACCGGTGGCGGTGGCGGTTATAGTGCCGCCAGCGACCGTCAGTTCGCCTCCGCGGACAACAATACCAGCGCCACCGCTGATTTTTGCGTCGTCTTTGACGGTCAACTTTCCGGCGGGCAGATAGATGCCGCAGGTACTGTCAGTGCCGGTGATAGTGCCGCCCTCAACGGTTATATTAACTTCGCCGCTATAATTATCAGTGTTCTGAGCACTTCCGTTGGTTGAAAGGGCAAAACCATTAGGGTTGTTAATAACAGCGTTTTCCTTGACCGTCAGGTCGCTTTTACCATACACTGCTACCGAGCCGCTAATGTTAACGGTTCCACTAATAGTGGCAGTCGTCTTACTTGTGTCTTTGCCGAAACCAACCTGAACTGCAGGATATTTGTCATTATCACCGCTGCTAGTTTTCGAAATTGTACCGCCGGTAATCGTACCGGTAGCAGCATCTTGGATATTCACTGCCGGCTTACCCTTGCTGGTTATTGTGCCGCCAGTGATGTTGAGCGTTGTGCCTTGTCCTATTGCAACAACAGAACCCTGACTACCATTTATAGCGGTAATCGTACCGCCTTGGATAGTTAGAGTTGCACCGTTCTGAGCCTGCACAACTTTATCTGCAGTACTGCTGATAGTTCCGCTGCCAGTAATGATTAAATTGCCAGTGCTTTCCCCACTCTCAGTCTTTTTATCAACAATCAAGAGTTTTTCGCCCAAATCTAACTCGGCGCCTGTCTGTAAATTCAATGTTACTTCGGTGGCAATCCTCAGACTATCCCCATCTTGCGGATAGCTCACTTTGCCGGTGATGGTTACTGTAAACGGAGCAGTTTTTCCATCATTGCCAGAACCGTTGACCGCGACATTTTGCGCACTTTCGCCAAATGCGTCCTGAAGCTCATCAAGAGTCGTAAGGTACTTCTTTTCCGCACTCGCCGCGAACGCGGTTGTCGGCAGCAGCGTCAGCACCATGCAGAGCGCCAGCACAAGGGATAAAACTTTCTTGCTCATTGCTATTTTTACTCCTTTCAAGTAAAGTTATTGTTATTTTGCGGGGGACTTTTTCGCGGCTGCCCGCCCCCTCTCTTGCTCCGCCCGGACAACGGCGCCGCAGGCTGCGGCAAGCCGGAGACACCGTTGTCCAAGCAGACTCTGAAAGGAGACGGAGAAGCCGTAAGAAAGCTCCTCCTCCCGACGCTTCGCCTTGCCCCGAAGCGCCGGGAGCAGCCGCTTTCACGGCGTTTGCGAAAAACTCTACTTTTTGGCAAATCACGGGACGGCTGAAAGAGACCGAAAATTCCCGAAAATTTTTATGAAAAAGGACTAGCATTTTCAATTTAATGGTGATATAATTAGGCAAAACGATGTAAGGGTCGAGTTTGCGGAAAAGTAGAGTTTTTTGCAGATTTTTTCAGCCCAAAAATTATCAAACCCGCCTGTCTCTCGCAGGCGGGTCTCGCTTTTGCCGGAAAGCTCCGGCTTTTTTCGCGAAAAAAAGGATGCTGTCTAGTGACAGCATCCCTTTTTATAAGTTTTCGCTTACTTGCCGCCGACCATCTTGGCGACTTCCTCGGCAAGGTTGTCCTCGCGCTTCTCGATGCCCTCGCCGCGCTCCATACGCACGAAGCGGGTGACGGTTATCTTGCCGCCGAGCTCCTTTGCGACCTGCGCGACGTGCTGCGCGACGGTCTGCTTGTCGTCCTTGACGAAGGCCTGCTCGAGCAGGCAGTATTCGCTGTAGTACTTGTTCATACGTCCGTCTACCATCTTCTCGATGATGGCGTCCGGCTTCGGCTTGGCGGACTGCTCGTTCTCGTTCTTCGCCTGAGCGAGCAGGATCTCGCGCTCCTGACGGAGGGTCTCCTCATCGACGTCCTCCTTGCGCAGGAACTTCGGGCTCATCGCGCACGCCTGCATGGCGATGTCACGCCCGAGCTCGGTGACGGCCTCGGGGGCGACGCCCTCGAGCTCCATGCCGACGAGAACGCCGACCTTGCCGCCCGCGTGGATATACGGAACGGTGACGCCGCCCTCATAGCGCACGAAGCGGCGGACCTTGATATTCTCGCCTATGACGAGGACCTTGTCGCGCTGCGCGTCGGCAACGGTGCCGCCCTCGGGATAGTCCATATTCATGAGCGCATCGACGTCGGCGGGGTTCTTCTCCGCGACGACCTTCGCGACGTTCGCGACGAACTTCTTGAACTCCTCGTTCTTTGCGACGAAGTCGGTCTCGCTGTTGACCTCGACCGCGACGGCGACGCCGTTCGGATAAGTCTCGGCAAGCACCATGCCCTCGGCGGCGACGCGGCCGGCCTTCTTCTCGGCGGCGGCGAGGCCCTTCTCGCGGAGATAAACTATCGCGGCGTCCATATCGCCGTTCGACTCGGTGAGCGCCTTCTTGCAGTCCATCATGCCGACGCCGGTCATCTCACGGAGCTTCTTAACATCAGCGGCTGTAAATGCCATATTTCAATTCCTCCAGAATTAGTTATTGTTGCGGGATTACTCGGCTGCTTCCTCGGTCTCGGTCTCATCGGCGGGGGCGTTCTCGTCAAGAGTGACCTCCTCGCCCTGACGTCCCTCCTGGACGGCGTTGGCCATGGTCTGGCTGATGAGCTTGATGGCGCGGATAGCGTCGTCATTGCCGGGGATGACGTAGTCGATCTCGTCCGGGTCGCAGTTGGTGTCGACTATGGCGACGACCGGGATGCCGAGCTTCTTCGCTTCGGCGATGGCGTTGCGCTCCTTGCGCGGATCGACGATGAACAGCGCGCCGGGGAGCTTAGACATATCCTTGACGCCGCCGAGGTAACGCTCGAGCTTCTCTATCTCGAGCTGGAGACCCGCGACTTCCTTCTTGGGGAGCATGTCGAACGTGCCGTCCTCCTGCATCTTTTTGAGCTGGTTGAGACGGGCGATGCGCTGACGCATGGTTTTGAAGTTGGTGAGCATACCGCCGAGCCAACGGGCGTTGACGTAGTACATGCCGACGCGGCTAGCCTCCTCGCGGATGGCCTCCTGCGCCTGCTTCTTGGTGCCGACAAAGAGGATGGACTCACCCTCCGCGGCGAGGTCGCGCACAAAGTAGTACGCCTCCTCGAGCTTCTTGACGGTCTTCTGAAGGTCGATGATGTAGATACCGTTGCGCTCGGTGAAGATGTACGGAGCCATCTTCGGGTTCCAGCGGCGGGTCTGGTGTCCGAAGTGGACGCCTGCCTCCAGAAGCTGCTTCATGGATACGATTGCCATTCTGATTTCCTCCTTAAGGTTTTTCCTCCGCGCCCGCCATCAGGGCGGCCAACCGCTTTCCTGCGGACCTTACGCCCACGAGCGCGTGCGGACTTGCGCGACTTTGTCGCGCTTATGTAGGATAACACATTTTTACGGGAATTGCAAGAGAAATTTATAATTTCGCGGGAAAAAGTTTGCGGGCTGCGCCCGCAAACTTTTTCCCGCGAAGCTGTCGGACAGGGCGGAGCATTCCCAAACGCTCCTTCGGATCGTTTGGGAGTCCTTTCAATTTAAATGCTCGGCGGAAATGAATTCCGCCTGCGCGAAGTTGGCGGCAAAGCCGCCAACTTCAACCGCGCGAACCGGCGCGGTTTCCGCCTTCGGCGGAAAATCGACGCACGCTCCGCGAGAGGAGTTTTCCTTCCATTAGCAGAAAGTAGGGACGTCGGCGCGAAGCGCCGAGGTCTGATGCGCCCGGTAGATGGTCGGATGCGGTATAGGTTCGAGGGCGCATTGTACACGCCGCCGGAAAAAACGGATTTGACCTTTTTTCGCCGCCTGCGGCGGCGAAACTCTGCGAGGCTTTGGTCGGGACGTCGGCGCTTCGCGCCTTCGTCCCGACATTGTAAAGCTGTCAGAACAGCCGCTTCTTCTCCTTCGGCGGCTTGGGTTTGAAGCTTTCCCAAAAAGTCCTGCGGACTTTTTGGGAGCCCTTTCAATTTAAATGCTCGGCGGAAATGAATTCCGCCTGCGCGAAGTTGCTTGCCTGTGGCAAGCAACTTCAACCGCGCGAACCGGCGCGGAAGCCTTAGAACAGTCTTTTCTTCTCCTTCGGCGGCTTGGGTTTGAAGCTTTCCCAAAAAGTCCTGCGGACTTTTTGGGAGCCCTTTCAATTTAAATGCTCGGCGGAAATGAATTCCGCCTGCGCGAAGTTGCTTGCCTGTGGCAAGCAACTTCAACCGCGCGAACCGGCGCGGAAATATCAGAACAGCCGCTTTTTCTCCTTCGGCGGCTTGGGCTTGAAGTCGAAGTCTACGAGGACGATGTCGTCCCCGATGCGGCAGATGGACTCCCACGGGATGACGTACTCGTCCCCGCCGAAGAGCGAGAACCCGCCGCCCGGAACCGTCACCGCCACGACGCGGCCGCACTCGGTATCGACGAGCACGTCCATGATATATCCGAGCCGCGCGCCGTCGCGCACGTTTATTACTTCCTTGCAGCGCAGGTCAGCCACCTTGCAGTTCATGCCATCGCCTCCCCGCCTATTATATGCGGGGACTACTTAGTCATTACCGGCGAGCGGGTGAGATCCTCCCGCGCGGTGTGCAGCTCGGCGGACGGGCGTGCGAGCGCGTACAGGTCGCCCGCGAGCACCTCCGCGCGGAAGATCCGCCGCGCATCCTCTCCGAGTGAGTTTATCTCCGCGCTCTTTGTTATGACCGGCAGCCGTGCCCTCGTCTTCATCTCGCGCAGCAGCTCACGCCCACGCGCGTTTGCGGCGAGGACGCGGAGGTACTGCGGCCTGAGCGAGGTCAGCTCCGCGTCTATACCGAGAAACGCCGCGAGGAGTATCCGGCGTATCCGCGCGAGGGCGTAGCGCTTGGTCTTGGCGTTCATCGCCGCCTCCGCCACCGTCCGTGCGGACGCGACGGCGCGCTCGAGACGGTTCTCCAGTCCCTCGCTCACGTCGCTGATCTTTGCGTAGTCGGCGGCGGTGAGGCGGCGGAGCGCGCTCATCATTATCGCGTCCGCCATGGCCGCGACGACCGGGCCCGCGCCGCGCGCCATCTCGCGGATGAACACCTCCGCCGCGCCGTCCGGGATGTACTTCATGGCGGAGTATGCCGCGCCGGAGCGCATCAGCTCGCGGATGTACGCGGCGGAGGCGTTGCTCCCCTCCGCGTAGGAGCTGTCGTGCTCCGCGCCCTCGCGGCGGACGGTGCAGGCGTCGAGCTTGTACCCTCCGCGCTCTATCGCGCGCAGGTACTCTATTGCAAGATTGTTGTTCGGCCCGCGAAGGAGCGCGGCGTCCGCGCCGAGCAGCTCGTCCGCCGCGCGCTGGCGCACCGCCGCGTAGCTCTCCCCCGAGTCCATCAGCTCGCCGACTCGGCGGCTGAACGCCTCGGCGTTCATCGCGTGCGCCGCGCGGCGGAGCGCCGCGACGTCGCCGCACTCGCTGCCGAAGCTCACGGTATCGCAGACGCCTGTGGCGTCGATGAGCTCCAAGCCCGCCGTCGCGAACCGCTCCGCCGAGCTTATCGCGTACGCCGCCGGAAGCTCTATGACGAGGTCGGCTCCGCCGGGCGCGGACACCGCCGCCTCCGCGCGGCTGAACTTGTCAAAGACCGCGAACTCGCCCCGCTGTACGAAGCTGCCGCTCATCACCGCGACTATCGCCGCGTCTCCGCCGAGCGCGCGCCGCGTGCTCTCTATGTGGAAAAGGTGCCCCGTGTGGAACGGGTTGTACTCCGCGACTATGCCCGCCGCTCTCATATAAAAACCCCCTTATCGGGAATAAACCGGCAATTTGGAGTTGCAAAGCCGCACGGTTTGTAGTAAAATAACTGTTATGAACCGCACGGTTTGGAATTATCTTATCACATTATATTGCGGAGCGCAAGCTCCGGGGAAAGGGAGTCTCTAACTTGAAAATACTTGTCATCAACGCCGGCAGCTCCTCGCTCAAGTATCAGCTCTTCGACACGGCGGACGGAAGCGTCCTCGCGAAGGGTCTCTGCGAGCGCATCGGCATACCCGGCGGCCACGTCAAGCACACCCCCGCCGGCCGCGACACCTTTGAAGAGGACTACAAGATGGATTCTCATGCGGACGGTATCCGCCGCGTCATAGAGCTCATGACGACCGGCGACACCGCCGTCATCGGCTCGATGAGCGAGATAGACGCCGTCGGCCACCGCGTCCTGCACGGCGGCGCGGAGTTCAGCGGCTCGGTGCTCGTCACTCCCGAAGTTAAGGAAGCGATAAAGCGCTGCATCCCGCTCGGCCCGCTCCACAATCCCGCAAATCTCACCGGCATCCTCGCCTGCGAGGAGGCTATGGGTGACATTCCGCAGGTCGCCGTCTTTGACACCGCGTTCCACCAGACCATGCCGGACTACGCATATATGTACGCCATCCCCTACGAGTACTACGAGAAATATCAGATCCGCCGCTACGGCTTCCACGGCACCTCCCACCGCTACGTCTCCGCGAAGGCGGCGGAGTTCCTCGGCCGTGACATCAAGGATCTCAAGATAGTCACCTGCCACCTCGGCAACGGCTCGTCGATAGCCGCCGTGGACGGCGGCAAGTGCGTCGATACCTCGATGGGTCTCACCCCGCTCGAGGGCCTGCCGATGGGCACCCGCTCCGGCAACCTTGACCCCGCGATACTTGAGTTCGTCATGAAGAACGAGGGCATTTCGGACATAAGCGAGATGCTGAACATCCTCAACAAGAAGAGCGGCATGCTCGGCGTCAGCGGCGTTTCGAGCGACTTCCGCGACCTCTTCGCCGCGCGGGACGCCGGCAACGCGCGCGCAAAGCTCGCCCTCAGCTGCTTCACCTACTCCATACGCAAGTTCATCGGCTCCTACGCCGCCGCGATGGGCGGGCTGGACGTCGTGGTGTTCACGGCGGGCGTCGGCGAGAACAACGCCGGTATCCGCGCCGACTCTGTGAAGGGTCTCGAGTTCATGGGCGTGAAGATAGACGACGCGAAAAACAACACCCGCGGCACGGTGGACGTCACCGGCGAGGGTTCGCGCGTCAAGGTGCTCGTCATCCCGACCGACGAGGAGTTCGTCATCGCTTCCGACACGGAAGAGATAGTGAAGGCGCTGTAATCCTTGCACCCCCTTACGAAGTAAAACTTCGAGGGTTTATGCGGAACCTGGCGGTTCCGAGGGCATTGCGGGGCAAGCCCCGCGTCCTTGGTAGAGCAGAGCTCTACCGACACCTTACGGGGGCGCTGCCCCCGCACCCCTGGCGGGGCTGTGCCGCCCCGCACCCCTGCATTACTTTTTGCTCGCGCAAAAAGTAATCAAAAAGCGCGCTTAAGGGAGAGGGCTTTGC
>CANQDU010000004.1 GCA_947593925.1 uncultured Clostridia bacterium
ATTCCATTATAGAAGCTTTCCCCTCATGAGTCACCCCCTTTTCTTCCTGTTGCACTTATATTGTAAATCGACAATTTCCAATTCTAGCCTCTTGTCCTTTAGCCAGAGCTAAGAGCATCTTCGTTTCAAGAATTTGTTCATGCAACGACCCTTGAAACGAATAATTGATTGTCCATTTTTGCTCATTAAGAAGGATGGTAATATCATTACCGACTTTGAGCTGTTTTTCTTTTCCGTTTTGTCGTATTTCTTCAATTTTATCGAACAAAATCTCTCCATCTACTATAACCGGGGTCTTTTTCTGAATAACGACCTTTTCAGCTCGAACTCTATCAACCACAAAGGACGCCTCAATATTTTGTGGTTTTGCGTATACATATAGAGGGCGGGCAAGCATTTCAGAAAACATTTCATCCTCAGTTTTTATTCCAAAACAAGGAACAGATAGTTCCAGTTTTTCCACCTCAATTTTCGAGTTTTCAAGATCTACTAGAGACCGAACATTGGGCAGAAGTTGCGCTCTCTTGTTTTTATTGATTATAAAATCTGACACAACGCGAACTATCCCATCCCTATATTTGTAGGGAAACTCATCCAAAGTGATTTGTTTTGTCTTTTGACCTTTCGCTTGATCCAATAGCCTTTTTAGGTCAAATGGGAGTAATGACGCATAATAAATTTTAAATGTGTCAAAGTCTTTGAGCTGAATCAAAAAGAACATTACTCCATTGTCGTTTAAATAATTCTGCAAGTCTCTAACATCGGCTTGAAATACTGCCTTTTTCTTTTCAAGCCTTGTTACCATCGTTCCTTTTACTTGCACAGGTATTTTCCCTGATATGTTGCCTTTACTTAAATCATCTCTTGATTTATATAAGAGAATTTCTCCATCCCAAGAGGGTACTGTATTTGCTGTTGGAATATGCGGAATAATCATTCCCGTGCTAAGCAATGCTTCTTGCAACTTGCCCACGGCGCTCATTTCAATGATAGTAGTATCGATTTTTTCGCTCATTGTTGGATACACACCCCTACCTTCTGTTGATATATATTTAGATAATGCTCGGCTAATATAAGAACTTGCCTATAACCCAGTCTTAGAGTCTAGGAGTGCAAGCAAAAAGTCTCCATTGTACTTAAACTCACTGTAAATCAGCTTCGCCCCGCGATCTAGATGTGCCTTGAGATACTTCTGGAAGTAGTCATCATCGCTTATGTGCTTCCCCTCAAACATCTCAATGAGCCCTTTGTAAAGATCATCCCATTCGCCCGTGATTGTCTGCCGGTTGAGCTCTACCCCAAAGCTGTCTGTATTGAAATCATTTGCAGTTAGTGGCTCTCCGCTCTTAACAGACATAGAGATAGAAAGTTTAGAAAGGATAAACGGCGGGTAGTTTGTACTGGCCGCAATCTCTTCAAAAATATTCATTGTTTTCTTAGAAGTCCTAATCTTGAATACCATATCTATACCTCAAAATAAGCATCTGTCAGCACCTTTGTCTTTTGGTGGCCGCTGTTCTCAAGCATATAAGTGGCTGCAATGTGATCTTTCATAATGGCAACGTGATCTGAGTCTATTTCCTCGTTGGTGGAGAGAATGAACACTTGCCCCTTGAGTCCGCAGAAAAAGTGAAGTGAGATGTTTCTGCGATGCTCTGTGTCGATCCGCGCAAAAGGTGTATCAATCACAAATGGAATCTCGTAATTGCAGAGCTGAACGAGGGAATGGTAAAGCGCCATAATGAAAATCTGTTTTTCGCCGTTGGATAGGGAAGTTTTATCAATCTCAACCGGCAGCATTATTGGGTCCTCCCGTCGCGCCTTGCAGTATGCAATAATCTCTGAAATCTTATCTGTTTGGGCAAGATGTTGTAACTCTCGCATACTAGCTTCTCCAATCACTTCAAGCACCTGGTCCACAGGAGCTGCCATTATAGACTTCGCTAGTTTTGCTGAATCAAACACCTCTGTCCTATAAATATGAATGTTGAAATCGTCATCAATATGGATATCGTCAATGAAGTGTGTCTTTCGCATCAACTTGCGAATCTCTGTTCTAAAGCAGTCCTCTACTTTTTCGATTTGCCTTCGATAAAGGACATCTTTGAGCTTGTCCAGCATCACAATCGCCCTAGCAGAGATGTCGCTGATAGACGCCTTTTTCAAATCTATCACCAGCCTTGCTTGTGCTTGCGCTAGCTGGGCATCACACTGCTTTACAGCTTCGGCCTGAGCATTTGTCGCCTGCTCTAAAACCACTCGATTAGTCAAAAGCCGACTTTTCTTTTCAAATAGTTCTGCTCTCCGGCGCATGTACTCTTGCACAGTAACCACATTGCTAGTCTCTAGCTCTTTCCTGGTCCGTCCAGACAATGCAATTGAGTCCTTGATTGCCCGCTTACACTTTGCAACTTTCTCCACATCAAAGTCTAGGATTTGCTTTACTTGGGCGAGGAGTGAGGCACTCTGTTCAAAAGACAGGTCGAGAATTTGCTCTGCCTCGTTTCCAAACAGAATGAACGCCTGCTGCTTGATACCCGTAATATCTGCTTCAATCAACTTGGCGACATCAGGGGTGCCCAGAACTTCGCAAAAATTACGATATTTCAGACTATTATTCTCACGTTCAATTTGGCTTTTTAGCTTTTGCACCTGGTCTCGAATCATTAAAAAAGGAATTAAATCGTTTGCCCATTTTCGGAGCAGGATGTTCCAGTTGTCCCGTTTCTTTTCTTCTTCCTTGAGAATCGTCAGCTTCTTGTTCCATTCATCTTCAGTGATGCCGCCCTTCTGGGTATAGTCTTTTTCTAAAATGGTAATATCTGCCTCACAAGTTCCAATATCATCGATACATACATTCAGCCGATTCGTCAAATCCTGGAGAGCATGTCGAGCTGCATCGGCGGCATCCTTAGCCGCCAAATACTCATCCAAAACAACCGATGTTTTTTGTTCACTGCCCTTTACCCGTTTGAAATTTCGCCGCATAATATCAAACGTATCATAACCACAAAGGGTCAGGAACGCCTCTTTAATCCTCTCGTTGCTTCCTTCGTTCAAAAAAAAGTCTGATATTTTCTCCCCATCGAAAAAATACAGATTAAAAAGCTCCGGGGTGATTAAGGACAACATATACTTTTCAAAGTCTGCCACTTCGTTCTCGGAGAGCGTCCTATCATTTTTCTCTACTCTATAAAATTCGGCTAGAGAGTCAGACAGTACCCAGGAACGATGCAACCGATAGATGTCCACTCCCCTACCATTGCTGAGTTGGATCTCCATCTGGACATATGCATCCGTGGGACGGGTCATTTTTGCATTGTTGTTGATAAGTTTTGTGATGGCCCTCTTATAATACGAATTTGGGCTCTTGTAACCCATGCTGATGTATCCATAGAGGCAAACTCGCATTGCTGTAAAAAGCGTAGTTTTTCCTGCACCGTTTTTCCCGCCGACTAGGATAATACTCCGCTTATTTGTTACACAGGTATTAAAGTGTGCTTCTCCCTCATAGGAGCCGAAATTGTATAATTCTATGCTGTTAATCTTCATTTTGCAGTCCCTTCTCGATGCTCTCGAAGTGAAGCCAGCCCTGGTTGATTACACGGTCAAAAGCTTTAGGAATCATAGAAGCGTTAGTATAATTCTTGTTTGCCTCAATCTCAATAATCAACTTTGCTATCAACTCAAATTCTACGCCATTTTCTTCACAGAGCCGCCGAATCTCAGCAATGATATCATCCGGGAACACAGGAAGTTTATATTCATCCCACGGAAGTTGTTTTCCCTTAACTGAAGAATATATCTCGACTAAAGACCGCCGGGATAAATCGCCCTCATTATCCCATAATAGGTCAATCTGTTTCAGCTCATCCATCGTAATCAAGGAGAAGCCCGTTTCTTCCTCCAACTTCAGAAGCCGTCTTAACATCTCCTTACGTGTTTCCATTGTGAATGGTCCCTGTCCAATCGTTCCATCTTGTTTCCGGTACACACTACCGTTTCGCCGCTTATACTCTCGCGCATTTGGGTCAGAGCGAAGGTTCATCAGCCAGTTTCTAAAATTACGAAGTGGTACCAACCAAGTTTCGCCCCTGTCGATAAAGGCTTGGAGGGATTTATCTTCTTTCACCATTGTGCAGATCCAACACCCAAAGCGAGAATTGCCCGTCACTGGTATTTTTTCTTTATCTATCTCTCCGATTACACTCTGCTCTTCACCCAAGTTTTCTCCCTGATACAGTGAGTAAAGGTATTTGTTATCCGATCCCCAAGGAGACAGGCCATCACCCTTCAGCAAGAATTTCCAGACCTTCTCATTTGGAATCTCGGTCAACGGATTGTAGACGTAGGCGTTTTTGATGTCATTGTGAGGAACCAAGAGTTTTCCCTCGATTTCACGTGCACGGATATTGTTAGCCCTATAGGTGCTTTCCGCCTTGCGGACACCTAGTAGTAGTATTACCTCGCCATTGTTCCTGATGGTCTCATAGGTATAGGCATTCATTGGATGAATTTTCAGCCGATCCGTACACCACCGGAACCCTGGAGGTTCCGGTGTGGGATACCCTAGTCCGATTACCTTGCACCAAAAGGTATCTTCCACCTTTGGATAGATTATATCGGATTGGATTCGTAGTTCCTTGCCGTTTTTGCCGATTAGATTGGAGATTCTGTGCATATATTCCCGAACAATCGGGTTTTCTACCATTGTGTCGGATGTTACGATATACACGGTCTTTGTTCTCTTGTCTGGGGAGAGCCGTTGAAGCATCTCCACCACAAGACAGCAGAGGAGAGTCGAGTCCTTACCTCCGCTAAAGCCAATCATCCACGGGCGCTGATCATGCTGATATACGAGCGACATTTCTTGTATGATATTTTCAAAGACCTCAAATTCACCTGTGTATCCCATGTTTATCGCCTCTCTATCAGTTGCTTTTCTCTCTGCTGCTCTTCTTTACTAAGGGGCAGTCCAATCTGCCGCTTAATTGAAGCACAGGTCAGCGCAATAGAATCCTCACTATTCAGCACCTTGCCGTTTTCGCGGATTGTCCGTCCTACCCATTCCTCGTTTGAACGTAGCCAATCAATTTCACGTAGGTGGATTAAGTAATCTTTCATCTTGAGGGAGCGATCATCGTAGAAGCACCGTCCCAACCGTCCAAATGCGTTGATTGTCACAGCCAGAGCTATGATATAGTTTTCACGCAGAGCTTTTTTAGGGAGAGTTTTGTTCAATACTTCTTGCCATTCCACAATGTTATCAGACACCAGTCTCCAGAATGTCAACAAAAATTCCACGTCTTCGTTGGAGCAGGAATCTCCATGCAAGATCTTTTGATTCGCCTTATAGATCATATTGATTGTAAACACATTAGACGAGTTCTTGCCAAGGATATCTCGCTCTTTATCTGTGTATCTCTTGAAAAAAAGAATGTCATCGATGATATTCTTAGTGGCCACAGCAATCTGATCACGAGCGTCATAGAGAGTGGCTAAAGAGTTGGATGTCTTCACAGCATGTTTATTTAAATCAGTAAACATCTGCTGGCTACGCGCAAGGCCATTGTCGCTGTAGAACACGATAGAGATAGTCTCCTTGCCAAGCGAAGGATCCTCCTCCATGGCAGCTTCAATGGCAGCCTTTCTATGCTGACCATCATTAATCAGGAAAACGGCCTCCATGTCCACCTCAAATAATCCCACATCAGTATCCATAAAAGGGGTGAATTTGAACTCACCGTCAATTGAAGCAGCCAACGCCGAAAACACATAGGAATCCCGATTATCAATGATATATCGCTTAATTTCAGGGATTCTGGCCTCATTAATTCTCCGTTGCGCTCGGTACTCTGGAAGAATGAACTCAGTATCAGAGGGAAATAGCCGTGGTAAGAGTTTCAACGGCACCATAGATATGAAATACTCACGGCCTGCCTGGATTCCCCGTACTGCGGGAAAGTGATATGAGAAGTTCATACTGTACCCCCTAAAAAGGCGTGATATACTTAAGAACATACTTAAGTATATCACGCCTTTACAACAACGTCAAGTTGCGAGAGCGCAATTGTCAAAAAAGTTACTGGTCTCCATAATAATCCGAGTCAATTTTATATAGAGAAAAGGTACTAACGCTTTTCAGCCCTACTTCATATTTTACCAACAATGCAGCCAATGCGTCTCCATCAATTAACTTAATTCTTTTTTGTTGTTGCTTTGACACAAAATCGCTTGCTTCCTTGGTAAAGGATGACGTAGTAATAAAAACGCCTTTTTGAATGTGTTGCATGGCTCCAATAAACGCTTGGATTTCTTTACGACCAACTTTATTGTCTCTGGAATTCCGTTTTGCCTGGATATAAATTAGCCCTAAAGCTAGCCTATCCTCGCTAATAATTCCATCAATTCCTCCATCGTGAGGTTTGCCTGTAACAATCCCAGAGGTTTCATCATAACCATAGCCCATTTTAAGAAGCAGATCAACAACAAGATGCTCAAAGAAATCTGGTGCATTATTAAATATCCTGTTAAAAATATCTTGCTTAAGTGAAGACAAATGATCTTTTATGGCGTTGTTAATCACTTCTTCCGGCAATTGTTCACCATGATTTTTTCGCGAGATTACTGTTGGTGGTTCTGCTTTCATTGATAGAAGCTTGAATTTTAATTTTTTGCCAGAAAATCCCGCTGTTTCAAATACTTTAACAGGATATGCAGTAGGAAAATCTAATCCGAAGCATCTTCTCCTAATTTCACCATTTACAACAGCAGCCGGATTTGCCGCGCCGAATGAGTATAGCTTTCGCTGCACAATTTCATTGTATATTTCTTGAGAAGTCATGCCGGGCGATCCATTAAGTACAACTTTGATTGCTTCTACAATTGTCATTGTAATATCTCCTTGCACAGTTTCATATACAAAACGCCTTAACTATCCTCGTCCAGTAACAAGTCATCAGGCAATGCATCGATATCCAAATTTCTGCCCTCCACAGTTTGCACTAGAAAGTTTTTGATGTTGTCCATCGTTTCTACGGTCGAATCTCCAATCAATTCAACTAGCTTTACAACCCCAAAGTTCGCAAATTGCGTCAAGAAGTCCATCTTCCTAAACTCTGTTTTTTCGCCAAAGGCCAAATCCAGCCGTTCCTCCTCAGAGAACTGCTCCGTGGTGGTTGACAGGATAGCAGCTTGGAAGATAAAGTCCAGTTTACCGTTGTCATTATTTTGAAGTACATTACGGGGGACACTTCTAATATCCTCTCCATTCTCCTCCGGCTTTTCTATCCTTCGGTCATACATCACCCCAATCGTCAGAGCCAACATATATATGGAATAGTTGGTCCGAGTCTTAAAAATCGTAGCCAGAGTGTCAATCGCTCGGTTCCATGCAGTGCCTCTTAAGCTAACATCAGTTGTTAATTCCATAAATGCCCCTCCTCAATCCTGGCGATATTCTTCTCATCGTTGCTCACAATTGTCCACACTCTACCAATGTTTTCCTCCGAAAATACCTCATGCAAATCATCCTTGGAAAACAGGATTACCTGTGGGGCAAACTCTGGAATCATATTCACTACATTTTGCCGTTGGTCTGGGTCGAGTTTAGAGAATGGACCATCCAACACAAGGGGGTACTCCTTCGAGGCGAGGTGCTTCTCGCTTCGAAGCATTTTCAGAATGCCACCAATATACGCAAAAGACACCACGGCGAACTGCCCCTCGGACTTGGATTCATCGTTGAAACTGTCTGTTACCCGCACCGCAAACTCAGGACTGACAGTCACTTTTCTACGGCTGGTTAACATACTGTCAATTAGGCTTTGAATGTTCTCCTCCAGACGGTGGCTGTAGGAAACAGACTCATCGTCCAGCTTCTTACGGAAGTATGCGGCAACCTCCTCCATAATTCTAATCTTGCGATTCACTTTCTCGGTGGCTTTGTTCTCTTCTGTGGCGTCATCGAAGTCGCGCATCTGCTTTTTGAGGTAGATCTCAAGCTTTCTCTGGTTCGTGCCAATCTCTCCAATGTGAGTATCGAGTTCGGAAATTTCCTGCTCTGCTTTCTGCCTCGCCACAATCAAATCTTCAATGTCGGGACTCTTCTTCTCAGCTTCATCTAACTCGTGGATTTGCTCATCACACTTCTCGGCCTGTTCGTTATTCGCAAGCACCGTCATGATGCTATCCTCAATTCCGCTCTTGTCGTATCCCCGCCCCCACATTTTTGCAGTTTTTGAAAAATCTTGGTACAGGCTGGTGTAGGAGCGCGGAGGCATCATATCGAGATAAGCACTGATATGCTGCCGCTCTGCATCGCACAACGGATTGCCACAGATGCAATGCGTTGTGGTCGAGTCTGTGAGGTAAGCAATCAATTTCTTCGAGATTCCACTTGGCAAACGATTCTTTTCAATTCTCAAGTGAATTTTTTGTTTTGCGTCCTGCACAGCCTTGGAAATAAGAAGCTGTGGAAACATCTCGGAAATTTGATCTCCAAAGTGGGCTTGGGCATCGGTAGCATTCTTTAAAAACACATCGCGTTGGGCCTTTAGGGTCTTCCGCTGCCTTTCATAATCTGCCTTGGACTTAAATCCACCAATTTGTTCAGATACAGACACAAGAACATTTTGACATTCCGCTTTCCGTTTTTGTTCAGATTCTAAATCCCGTCCGAGGCGCTCCAACCGTGTCTGCGCACCCTCGATGTTGGTCTTGATGGCCGCAATCTGGCTCCCACTCGAAATTGTACCTTTACTGAGATAAAGCTTGCCCAACACAGTGGTCTTCAGTTTTGTTTCGCCTACGTGGTTGATTGCTGCTTCAAGAACGTCCAGGTCAAACATGGAATACAGCGCCTTGCGGAGTTTCCCGGCCGAGTCCTTACCCTTTACGCGGAGATCAGCAATCATACTCTCACCGTCGAAGAAGAAGTAGTCCGAAAGTCCAGAGGGGAGCAGCTTCTCAATGATTTCCTTTGGACGGTCCATCCTCCGCCAGTTGAAATCCTCATCCATCTTGTTGAGTGAAAAGTCTTCTGCAATCTTCTCGGAATCGGCTAACCCCTTTCGGTAGGTATAAGTCCGGCGAAGTGAATATTTTGCGTTATCGTGCTCAAAATCGATACCACCCATCACCTGGAAAGTATCGCCAAAGGAGCGTTCACTTTCATATTGCAGATTATACAGGCGGTCTGTTGTGGTCTTATTAAAGTGGACTTGCCCATAGAAAATCCACTGAAAAAGCTGGTGCAGGGTTGTCTTGCCGTCACCATTTTTTCCGTAGATAATCGTAACCTTACCGTCAGTGGAGCAGCGAATCTCTCCGTGTTCCATAAAGTTACGGAAATTTTCAAATTCTATTTTACTGATTTTCATCGGAAGTTACACGCTCCAATTCATCTAAAATTGCCTTTACCACGTCGTTCCTTGATTGGTCCACCGAGAGCTTGTTCACCTGAAGCTGTCGCTCTTTTTCCTCGATAAAGCCAATCATTTTGCTTATAATCTCAGACTCATTCATCAATCGTATCCTCCACATCTTCGTAATCATAAACATCGATATCCTCGATGCATAGGTCATATCTTGTCAGATAGGACTTCAACTCAGCCTCCAGCTCGCTCCAGTTCAGAGCCAATTTCGCATATTCATAAAAGCGGCGAAATTCAATTTTTGCCCAACCTTTCATATCTTGTGAGGGGAGAACAATCACATCGTAAATCTTGGCAAATTTCTTATCAGCATATGTACGGAGAATTCTGCCCCTCCGTTGAACAAATTCTCGGTAGTCATCGTTGCTGGACAAAATCAGGGCGCTCTTGATAGACGGAATATTGATACCTTCATCCAGGCAACGGATGGCAGCCAGAGCAGAGATTTCACCGTTGTTAAAGGCGCTAACCAATTCCATCCGGTCTACCATATTTTCTTTTGCGGTGAACTGGCTAGATTTGAAGCCATGAGCATTCAGCACACGTTTAATAGACTGGATATGGCGAAGTTCTTCTCCAGTATTGTTGTCATACAGCTTGCCATCTCCGCAGTAGACAACAAAATGGTCACGCTCTTTAATCTGATTCACAATCTCGTCAATGTGATTTTGCTTTTCTTTGGCCATGGAGATGACTCTTAGCCGATTGCGTAAGGATTTCACTAGAAGATCCGGGTTAATGCATTTATTGTTCTTGAAGCAGGATAAAATTTTCTGAGTATGGTATCTGAATTTACCCTCTTCGTCCTCAGTGGCCTCCACAAATATCGGATAGTAGTAATATGAAACCAAAAAGCCGCGTTCCAGAGCTACTTCAATCGGCAAATTAAAAACCTGTCCTCCGAACCATGCCATGAGTTCCTGACCTTTCTGTGCAGATGACCCGCTGTGCGGCGTGGCACTAAGGCCTAACAAATACTGGAACGTGTCTTTGAGGGAGTCCGGGCGGTCTGTGAACCGATGAGATTCATCCACAATCAATAGCTTTTCATCCGCAGATTTCTTAATCGCTGCCATAAAACGGGGCATCTTGAACGACGCAATTGTGGAAATGATAATGATTTGGTGTTCAGGGTTGTAGCGCTTGCGGATGATCTCCTGCGAAATTTGTTGCTCCCATGTTGGATTTTCCGAGGACACCATCACAATTTTCGCCGTTGGGAACGTCTTTACAATATCATCTGCCCATTGTCGCACCAAATGTTTATATGGAGCGCAGATTACAATCATAGCTGGATGATGCTCCAACAGCCGTTTTGCCGAGTAAATCGCCGTCCACGTCTTGCCGGTACCGGTGGCCATAATGTAGAATCCATGGTACTGATTTGCTACCCATGCGGCAATAGCTTCCTCCTGGTAATCTCGGAGTTTTATCGGCTCAGGCTCTGCGGCTCCTCCGCTAATCTTGCGATTATCAATTATCCTCAAAATCTGTTGTTTTGCCGACTCCTTATAGCCATATACCTTGATGTAAGGATTCGTGTCATTCCAAATGGCATCAAACTCGCGTCTCTCATCGACAATACTAGCTTGCTCTGGAACTATCCAGCTTTTCGCCACCCGAATCTTTTCATAATTATCCTGATACCCATTGATGCTGGAGTTGGCAGAGCCGAAAAATGCAACCACATTGCCATCGAAATCTTCCAAAATACCGAACTTGTCGTGGTACATACCCGCAGAATTGGTCACCGCGATTTTGATATCCAGCGTACCATTAGCAATCAAGGAGACAAGGAGTTTCAGCAGTTCATCATTTAAGTCCTCCATCGCCGCAGTGAAATCCCTGGTAAATGCAGCGCTAATGATTTTCTCTCGCTGCTCATAGCCGAGGTTGATTGCCCTGACGTCCTGCTCACTGAGCTGTGGGCTAGCAACCAGTTCAATTTTTCCGCCTTTCCGGGCCATTGTCACAATTCCATCAACAATCGGTGCCAGCACGCTGGATGAGAAAAATCCGACGCTGCGTTGGTACAACTTTGCCTGTTTTAGGGCCGGCACCAGAAAGGACTTCGCGATGTTCTCTTCTCCAAAACTAATATAGCTCAATTTAATATCTAAATCTGTGAAGTTCATGATATCACTCCCATGCACAACCACGCATTATAGGTTGTTTCCCTCTAGTTCAATGAGATCCGCAATCAGATCATCAATATTATCCAAATCATCAATCTGAACGTTCTCAACCGGCATCTCCTTAAACGCATCAGCTTCCATTTTACCTTGTGGAGCAATCAAAGGCACAGCCATCCGCAGTTGGTTGGAGGATGTTGCAACTGTCAGCATTCGTCCCCACTTGTTGAGAGCACTGTAAATCAGCCACTCGGTCCAAGGCATTGCAATCCGTGGCAATCGGTGCCAGCACATGATCTGCGAAATAGGCTGTGTGCAACTGACTTCCGCCGCAACAATCTCTTCCATCTCTTGTGCGATAGATTCGGTGATGCCCGTGCTCTCAATGGAGACCATTGTGTATTTGTCCCGCCAGAAGAAGCAGTCGTTACAAGCATTCACATAATCGAGCATGCTCTGAATTTGAAGTCGGTGTTCTTTACAGAATTCCTTTATATCAGAAATCGCAAATTCATCCCCGCTATAAATCAGGTCATGCAGACGCTCGCCGAAACGGCCTATCTCTACTCCTAGTTCTGCTATGTATGGCCTCGAAAACTGGAAGGTGTCTCTGAATAGGTATTCCAGAATGCTAAATGCACTAAACGGGTACATTGCGGCATTTCGGGAAAACACCGCGGGCATCTTTCGTTGGATTGCCTCGTAAACCTCTGCCCCGTGGTGTGCTTTGTGGTCAGACACAATTTCGATAAGGATGCGCCGCAAATCCCATTGTTCTTTGCTTGAAATAGCCAAGCGACTGGAATGAAGGTATGCGCCAAAGTAGTTCAGCACATCTGGGTCACTCACTGAAAAGTTGATAACAATTTCCGTAATTCCAGGGAATGCGTTCTTGATTTGCTGCTTCTGCACAGGGTATTCAGATTTTTTGATAAAGTTCACTACAGAAGCATAGAGGGATGTAGTCTCTGCATCCTTGGAGATGTAGTCCCGCCTAAAGTAATACTTATCTGAACAAAGCTCACGTAAAATCCCCTGGAGATAATACTTGTTGAATACCCCCTCTTCGTTTAACTCATGCTCAAACACATCATAGATGGAATTCGTTAGAAAGATTTTCTGGTCACTTTCATCTATATATTGCAAAATGTGGTCAGCGAGGTCATTGGAAATATATTTTTCCCGTTTAGGCATATACATTCCCCGTCCACAGAGGATGCAAATACTAGCAATCCTAGCCGTCAGGGCGCGGTCGTTTTTCGGCATACCCACATCGCCGAATTCATCTGTAACTTTCCTGCGGAATTCTCGAAGCTCGTCAGGATCATATGCCCTAATCCCGTCAGAATAATGCTTCTCCAGGACGGCTTTATAAATCTTAGCAAGAGACAGACGAGTGCGATGATATACATCGCCCGTCAGGCGATAAGCTTCCAGGAAAGCTCTCTGGAGAATGTCCATTGGGATATCGCCATCTTCGTTTGCTTCATCTAGGACGTTTGAAAGCTGATTAACATTTACGATGTCTGGCAGCCTATCGATAGTAGTATGCACACGCTCCTGGAGCGAGTCATCTCCGATGATGAAGATATCTAGTTGCTCGTCATACGTATAGTGCGTGTTTTCATAGTTGCGGAGGAAATAAAGCAGTTCCGTGACATTTGTTTTGCAGTAATCTTCAATGTCATTTGCGGATACCGAGGATACACCGTTCTTTTCTGCGGAAATCTTTGAAATCAGCCGCATACTACCGTAATAGCGTGCGAACTCGCGTCTGGCCTTTGTTTCAATCTGACGTACCCGCTCGCGAGTGATTCCAAAAGCGTCCCCAACCTGCGCCAACGTTTTCTTTCTGGCCCTCATCTGAATTATGTCTTCCATCCGTTTGACAGAGAAGATTGAAAGAAAGAACTTTTTCACTTCAGCTTCTAGGTCGAACGTACACCACTTGAGGAATTCTTTGAGCAGAGCAAGCTTCTGGGAATCATCGGGCAGGGAAATGTTTATAAGGTCATCAATCGAGCAGGTTTCCGAGGGACATAAGGACAGAAGTGCCCTCCGCTTGTAAGCATCAGATGTGAAAGCAACAATATAGCTTGAAGCTTTATTGTGCCGCCTAGCATGAGGAATTTCTGTAATCGCATTTCTGAGCAGAGCACGCTCTTCTGTGTCTCGGCAGAAATCATCAAGCATCAAGATAACCGTGGCAATTTTCTCTGGAGCAAGACAGCATTCAAGAGCCAAGTTTTCTCCCAGCATCTCATAACCAGTTCGGTATTCGGATAATGCTTGAGTCTCTTCCTGTGAAAGTTCCATACCTTCCGCAAAAGAAAAGTCTCCTAAAGCGATAGATTCAGCGTAGTTTAGAATTAATAGTGGTTTAGTATTTGACTTGAGTTTGCGATGTTCGCTTTTATGTAAGGGATTTTTGGGAAGAGAGCTTAACCTCCCTACTACATCGTCCATACAGTTACGTCCAAAACTTCTGAACCTCATTAGTGTTTCCGGCTTAAGCTTCAGTATATCAGATATTGTGAAGATATCATTACGCTTTAATATGTGGACCACCCGAATAGAGAAAGGCAATGCGGTCACTGCCATATCCGCATAGTTTTCTGGCGTCAGTCCAAGCTGCTCACAAAGAGGGATGCCGCTGACTATATCCATATCATCCACACCTTCTTTGATTACAATCAAGGGATATACTCTATAATGTCGAAAAAATCATTAAAAGCTTTATTTTAAATTCTATCACACTAGCTTAAAATACTCAAGAGTTCTTCGCAAATTCATGCGAAATATAGACTTTGATCTAATCAACAATTTCTTTGATAATCAACCCGATATAGGACAATAAGGACGCGATGCGATTTGATTGCATCTATGTGCATTTTTTCGGTGTAAAACGCTAATTATTCTTCATTAGTAGTCGAACTGTTGCACGATGTCTGTGATTAGGCATAATATTCATCCGATTATCTTCCCGATAAGCCTCTCCGTCTGGTCCGCCATGAACAGCGGGATGTTCAGCACGTCGCCGTCGAGCTTCAGGTTGTCCAGCGAGAAGCGGATGCGGAGCTTGACCTCCTCCGGGAACAGATCCTTGAACTTCCGCAGGCTCCTGCTTGCGGTGTTTGACTCGGACTTGACCTCCACCGGGAAGACATCGTTCTCCCGCTGAATGAGGAAATCCACCTCATACGGCGGGTTGTTCTGACTCCAATATCGCGGCAGGACCTCGAACTGCGTGACGAGCGTTTGCAGCACATAGTTTTCGGTGAGTGCGCCCTTGAACTCGGTAAAGAGCCGGTTCCCCTCTCCGAACGCCGTGGGCGCGAGCTGAGCCAGACGGCGCAGGAGTCCGACGTCCGCTAGGTAAATCTTGAATGCCGACAGGTCGTCGTAGGCGGACACGGGCAGCCGAGGCGCCGTGCTGCGGTAGACCTTGTGTACCAAGCGTGCGTCCACCAGCCATTGAAGGGCGTCCTCATACTCCCGGGCCCGCGCGCCCTCTTTGACGACCTTGTAGATGAACTTCTTGTTTTCCCGCGCGAGCTGCGACGGGATCGACTTCCATATCATCGAAATTTTCGGGAATTCCTTCACGTCCGGGTGCTTGGCAAAGTCGCGCTCGTAGGCTCCGATGATGCCGGATAGCGACTCCTGCATAGCCTCCACGTCCCGCTCCTGAGTCCACATCAGCACCGGCTCTGGCATTCCGCCGGTGACGTAGTACATCTTGAGCTTCTCCGTCAGCGGATTGAAAAAGGCGTCCGGGATGGGCTCGATGACATCCACGCCGTTCAGGTACTCCGCGAGGTTCCCGTCGCCGTTCGCCATCAGAAATTCCGTGAAGGTCATGGGGTCTATCTGCATGAAGTTGACCTTCCCCACCGGAAAGGACGACGGCTTCGCGAGCGCTATTCCGAGCAGCGACCCGGCGCAGGCGATGTGGTACTGCGGCGCGTTCTCGCAGAAATATTTCATGGAGTTTATGACGTTCGGACAGTCCTGCACCTCGTCGAAGATGATAAGCGTCTTTTCGGGCAGGATGCGCTGACCGCTCGCCAGCATGAGGTTCTGCAGGATGCGGTCCACGTCCTTGGTGGTCTCGAAGAACTGGCGGTACTCCTCGTGCTCGTCGAAGTTGAAGTAGGCGGTGTTCTCGTAGTACCGGCGGCCGAACTCCCGGAGCGCCCAGGTCTTCCCTACCTGCCGCACGCCCTTCAAAATCAGGGGCTTGCGGTGCTTGGAGTTCTTCCACTTCAACAGGTCTTTCATTATCAGTCGTTCCATAAATACCTCATCACACTTTTATATATGTCTTGGCGTTGATTTCTCACACTTTTATATTATACTCCGAGGTACAGGAAGATGCAAGGGCAGTCTCAAAATATTTTCACCTTCGCAGCGACTGTTGCAAAATTTTATCTGATAAACAATCATAACAGACACTTGACATTCCACAATTACCCTGTATAATAGAACATAAGTTCTGTTTTCTGCGTTCTCCTGACTTCCGATTTACATAACAAACCGTAAATCGGGAGGTCGCCGCAATGACAATACGCGAGCACTTTGACCTGTACACAAAGGTCGAAGTCACGGAGGAAGTCAGGAAGTGTCTGAAGGAAACGCGGGCCGAGCATGTCCGCTGTAAAAATCAGGACTATCAGTACGGGGTACGCACCTATCCCTTTGGTACGGAGCGTCCCCCGGACAGTGCCGGTTCCGAGGACGACGGCAGGCCGCTCTGCTGCCACGTTGAAATGCGGGGCGAATCGGCGGAGCGGGAGTTCATTCGTCTGGAAGCGGAAAGAGCATTTCAAAAGGCAATGTCCGAGCTCGGCGAAGTACAGCGGCGGAGGCTGGAGTTTCACTTCTTTGAAGGTCTCAGCTTTACCGAAATCGCCCGGCGCGAAAGCGTCTCCGAGGGCGCGGTGAGGCATCAGATCAAACGAAGTCTTACATATCTCCGCCGGAGGCTTACCGAGGACGGCTATACCCTCTCCGATTTTCTGCGTCCGTCGTCACTCCCGGCTGTGCCGTACAAGACCCGCAATTCCTATATGACCGTGCAGAAATAGAACATACGAGAGACCTCGGGAGGCAGAAAAGCCTCCCGAGGTCTTTTTTGAAAAAATTTTAATTTTCGTGTCCGAATCGCCCGTATTTTTAAGCTAATAGGTGTAGGGGCATTTGCGGGCTACGGCGTTTTGCAGGGACAAGACTTATTTGGCTGTGCAAATCAGGAACTATGTCCGTCTCAGATGGCATCACTTTTGATGCCATTTCTTTTTTGCCGCAAAGCAGAATGGCATCACTTTTGATGCCAAATAAAATGAAGGAGTGGTGACTCAAGTTATGAACGCACCTCAAAACAAAGCTCCGCCTCACAAGGTTCGTCTCTCATCCTCGGGGAAACAGGCATGAAATCATACGGCAGCCGGCCCATAACGAATACATGCAGAGAAAGCACGAACAGAGGTCATGGCAGCACCCCAAAGAGAACGGAGTAAATTCGGCAGAATCGCAGAGGCAGCAGATGCGTTATCTGGTATAGCAAGCAACGCATTTGTAGCCCCAAATGCATTTTTCAGGGTGGTCCCTGAAACCCCTTCAAAGCACGAACCACAAAAACAGATAAGGAGGACATAGTGAGAAAACGCGACAAGAGCATCCACATTCGCCTGACTCAGAAGGAGCTCGACTATTTGCACCGACGCTCCGAAAAGGCAGGTCTTCCCGTATCCACCTTCATCCGCTTTCTGATAAAAGGAATGGTCCCGCACGACAGTCCGCCGCCAGAGTTCTGGCAGGTGAGAAACGACCTCTTCCGCATCGGGGACGACATCAGGCAGCTTGCCGCCATAGCTCGCGCGCAGGGAAGCATCCAGGCACAGCGTCTTGACGACGCTCTCGCCGACTTGAACAAGGTGGCGCTCGAACTGTTGACGCGACAGCTCCCCGAAAACATCGGCACAGGGCCGCTGCTTAAACAGGGACGCAAGGTCGAAGGAGAGGAGTGAAATTTGCCGCCGGGATATGCTAAATCTGAAAAGAAATGTCAATAATACCTGTAAGAGGAACATTTGCCGCAGCAAGCCGGACAGTGAAAGGAACCGTAATGACAAACGAGCAGATTCGACACATTATGGCGGAGGAGATCTGGCTCAATTACTACAACAAATATCTGTACGAGCACAAGGTGATCACGGAAAAGGAGTACATCAGGATGTGCAACGTGATTGCCACCCACTGCGACCGTGAACGCAAAAAGACAAGAAGCGATCGCGAGTGATAATTTCCTCCGCAGAGCGCAGATTCTGCGCTCATACATAGCGTGCCGGCGCGGCAGGCCGGAAATGAACCTGAAGACGCCCGGCGGCAAAGCCGGGTATCTTTGCCTTGACATTTTTATTTCTTCTTTCTATAATAAATATAAAGATGATATAACGAACTTTTGGAGGAATGACCATGGACATCCATACCGCCCGACAGCAGCTTCGGATGCGCTCCGTCTATGAGCTTCCCATGCGGGTGACCTTCTACGCCCGCGTGTCCAGCGAGAAGGACGAGCAGCTCAACTCCCTCGAGAACCAGATAAGCTATTACAGCGACTTCATCAGAAAGAACCCTTGCTGGACCTACGTTGAGGGGTACATCGACGAGGGTCTGTCCGCCGCCACCACGAAGAAGCGCGAGAGCTTCCACCGCATGGTGGAGGACGGCAAGGCGGGAAAATTCGACTTCATCATCACCAAGGAGATAACCCGCTTCGCGCGAAACACTCTCGACTCGATACAGTACACCCGGGAGCTGCTGAACGCAGGGGTGGGCGTCCTGTTCCAAAACGACAACATCAACACATTGGACGAGGACAGCGAGCTTCGCCTCACCATAATGTCCGGCATTGCTCAGGATGAGCTCCGCAAGCTGTCCAGCCGTGTGAAGTTCGGTCACGCCCAGGCCATCAAAAAGGGAGTGGTTCTGGGAAACAGCCGCATCTTCGGCTACCGCAAGGACGGCGGGCGGCTCGTCATCGACGAGGCGGAGGCTCCCATGGTGCGGGAGCTGTTCCGTCTGTACGCCACCGGGAATTACTCCATGAAGCAGATCGAGACCCTGTTCTGGGAGAAGGGCTACCGCAACCACAACGACAAGAAAATAGCCCACACCACCATGTCGGGAATGATCTCAAACCCGAAGTACAAGGGCTACTATGTGGGCAACAAGGTGAAGGTGCTCGACCTCTTTACGAAAAAGCAGAAGTTCCTTCCCCCGGAGGAGTGGGTCATGTTCAAGGACGAGACCGGCGAGATCGTCCCCGCCATCGTGGATGAGGATTTGTGGGACAGGGCAAACAAGGTACTGCAAAAGCGCAGCGAGGACGTGAAGGCACGGCAAGGAATCTGTAACCACGGCAATCTCCTCACCGGCAAGCTCTACTGCACCAACTGCGGCGCCGCCTACTACCGGCGGGACAGCGTGGACCGTCTCGGCCGCAAGAACAGCAAGTGGGTCTGCTCCGGGAAAATCAAGAACGGAGCGGGGTCCTGTCCCTCCTTTGCAATCTACGAGGAGGAGCTGAAGCCCCTGCTTCTGGAGGTGTTCCGTGAAACCGAGGAAGACGCGGAGACATATCTAAATCACTATGTGGAGCTCTACACCTCCCAAACCATGGAGGATGACGTCGGGAAACGGATCGAGGCTCTGAATGTTCAAATAGACCTCGCCCGGAAGAAGAAGGGCAAGCTGCTCACCTACAACATCGCTGGACAGATCACCGACAAGGACTTTCTCTCCATGAATCAGGACTGCGACCGCGAGATCGGCGAGGCCGAGCGCGAGATCTTCGAGTTGGAACAGGCGCAGGTCTCAAGAGAGGAGTTCAGGCAGCACATCGACGCCATCCGCCGCGTACTCCGCGACGCGCGCCGGGACGCCGCGCAGGGCATAGTCACAAAGGAGTTTGTTGACCGGTACATCGACAAGATATTTGTCACCCCGGAGGAGGACGGCTCCATGCGTCTCGACATCCGCATCCTCACCGGCGAGAGCACCCGAAAGTTCCTCCAAAAGCTCGCGCGCCGTGCGGGTCAAATCACTACCCCCAGTGAGCGACCAGACACAAACCCGGTAGTTTCAAGGGTTCCAGAGCTCGCGGGTTCCACGGGTCACACGTTCAAGAAGATGATCGAGGCCTACGAAAACGGTCTTAAGTAACGGTCGCAGCACCGAGCTATAACGCAGAGGAGCGGATGCCTTTCGGCGTCCGCTCCTTTGTCTCGGATATTGCGGCAAATCGCAGGCGCTGTCCGGCGCGCACAATGCAAGCACACCGGTGAGTTCTGCGATCGCTCATCCGCATGTTTTTTACACTCTCTCGAGCGCGCGGTCGATGTCCGCGATGAGGTCCTCTACGTCCTCGAGACCCACCGAGAAGCGCACGAGGTCTGGCGAGACGCCCGCGGCGGCGAGCTCCTCGTCGTTCATCTGGCGGTGCGTTGCCGACGCCGGGTGAAGCACGCAGGTCTTGGCGTCCGCAACGTGCGTCGCGACCGACGCTATCTCCAGCCCGTTCATGAACTTCTCCGCGGCCGCGCGTCCGCCCTTCACTCCGAAGGACACGACGCCGCAGGCTCCCTTCGGCAGGTACTTCTCCGCGAGGGTGTGGTACTTGTCCCCCGGAAGTCCGGCGTACCGCACCCACGTTATCTTCGGATGACGCTCAAGGTGCTCCGCTATCGCGAGGGCGTTCGAGCAGTGCTTCTCCATGCGGAGCGGAAGCGTCTCGATGCCGAGGCCGAGCAGGAACGCGTTCATCGGCGCGGGAGTGGAGCCGAAGTCGCGCATGAGCTGGGCGACGGCCTTCGTGATGTACGCCCCTCCCCTGCCGAATTTCTTCGTGTAGGTTATGCCGTGGTAGCTGTCGTCCGGCGTGGTGAGGCCGGGGTACTTATCCGCATACTTCTCCCAGTCGAAATTTCCGGAGTCAACTATCGCTCCGCCGACAGCGGCGGCGTGGCCGTCGAGATACTTCGTCGTGGAGTGTGTGACTATGTCCGCGCCCCACTCGAACGGGCGGCAGAGATAGGGCGTAGCAAACGTGTTGTCAACGATGAGCGGAACACCGTGCGCGTGCGCGGCCTTCGCGAACTTCTCTATGTCGAGGACGGTGAGCGCGGGATTTGCTATCGTCTCGCCGAAGAGCGCCTTGGTGTTCGGGCGGAACGCCGCCGCGAGCTCCTCCTCCGAGCAGTCCGGGTCAACAAAGGTGAAGTCTATGCCCATCCGCTTCATCGTGACGGCAAAGAGGTTGTACGTTCCGCCGTAAATTGCCGACGACGCGACGACGTGATCTCCCGCCGACGCTATGTTGAACACCGCAAAGAAGCTCGCCGCCTGGCCGGAGGAGAGCAGCATCGCCGCGCTGCCGCCCTCGAGGGCGCAGATGCGCGCCGCGACGGCGTCGCTCGTGGGGTTCTGCAGGCGGGTGTAGAAGTAGCCCTCCTTCTCGAGGTCGAAGAGCATACCCATCTCCGCGCTCGTCTCGTAGCGGAAGGTGGTTGACTGGATTATCGGAATATTCCTCGGTTCCCCGTTTGCGGGACGGTAGCCCGCGTGGAGACATTCTGTGTTGAACTTCATTTCTGTCTTCCTTTCAAGCCTTCGCGGCGCGCGCGGAGGCTTCGGTTTTTTGGAGCATCCTTCCAAGACATTATACACTGCCGCCGCAGGATTTTCAATACCGGCTGCCGAATTTGCGCGGCGGGAGGCGGCCGGACTTCCGGCCGCCTCACATCGCTTTCGCGCATATTACCGGCGCTTTCTCCCGACGTCTCCCGCGACGATCGCCGCGAGCGACGCCAGCGACGCCGCGAGAAGCGCGAGCCATTTCCTGCTTGCGTCGCCCGTCTTGGGCACCGACTCCGCGCTCGGCGCGGCGGACGGTTCCGCGCTCCGCTCTGCGGACGGCTCCGCGCTCGGCTCAATCGGCGGCTCCGTGCTAGGTTCGACCGACGGTTCCGCACTCGGCGTGGCGGACGGCTCCGCGCTCGGTTCGTCCGACGGTTCCGCGCTCGGCTCGGCGGACGACTCCGCGCTCGGTTCGGTTGACGGCTCCGCGCTCGGCTCGGCGGACGGTTCCGCGCTCGGCTCGGCCGACAGTTCCGCACTCGGCTCGACGGACGGCTCCGCACTCGGCTCGACGGACGGTTCCGCGCTCGGCTCGGCGGACGGTTCCGCGCTCGGCTCGGTTGACGGCTCCGCGCTCGGCTCAATCGGCGGCTCCGTCAGCTCGGCGCGCACGGTCTGGGTGAAAAGCATACTGCTCTCCCCCGACCTCGACGCCGCTCTGCCGCAGACGTACCACTCGGAGACGTCCCCCGCTCTGTTCTCCTCAGAAAGATGCAGCAACAGCTCCGCCGTCACCGTTATCCGCTCGCCCGGGGAGATCTCCGCTCCTGGCTCCGCACAAAGCAGTACCGCGCGAACATCCGGCAGATCCTCCGGCGTCAGTTCATCCTCCGCGAGAAAGCTCAGCTCCTCCGCGCCGTTCCGCTCCTCCGGGACGCCATAGAACGCCTCGAACGGCGGCTCCGCAGTCCTTGAGGGCGCTCCCTCGCAGGAGATACTCACCTCCCGCGAGAGCTCGAAGGTCAGCTTGTTCCGAATTACGCCGAGATCCTCCGTGGGACAGTCCCACTCCCCCGGTATCGGAATATAATAGCAGCAGACTCTGTCCTTTCCGAAAACGAGCGTCCCGGCGTCGTCGTTTTCCGCGGAAAGGAGCAGTTCCACCGTTTCCCCGTCCGCGTCGAGATACATGGTCTTTCCGTCCGCAGCGAGGTCTTCGTCCGCGCCCTCGGGAAGCGCGAAGTCGTAGTACGGCGCTTTCGGGTCGTCCTCCGCGTCTCTGCCCGTCCTCGCGCGCAGCTCGGCCTCCGGCAGGCGGAGAGCTTCGCGGATATTCAGCCGATTTTCCTCCGTGTCGGCGGCGGTGAAGAGGTATTCGGCGACGCCGTCGCGGTCCACGTCGCGGACGTCCGTCGTTCCGTATTCGTCCGGCTCGGTATCCGGCGCGGCTCCGCCGTCCACAAACAGGAAGTCGCGGGCGCAGAGCAGAGTGTCCGGCATATCCGGCGATGTCGCGAGCCGGAAGGAGAGCCGGAGCGCGCGTCTTTTCCCGCCGCAGTCGCCGACGAGGCTGCTCGTCCCGGCAAACTCCGCCTTATACACCCGGTATCCCTCTCCCGCTTCGCACCCGACGTTGAAGTCCTCCGGCGGAAGCTCCCGTTCCTCGGAAGCGCCGTCCGCGCCGGTGAGACGTTCGCTTATAGCGATATCCTCCGGCGTCACCGTCTCCGGCAGGCAGAGGTATATCGCCGTATCCGGCACGGTCCCCGCCGCGTCCTCCGCCTCGATATAGGCGTCAAAGTATGCGCTCTCTCCGGCGGTTATCTCGCGGTCGCCGCAGAACACGCCGTCCCCCTCCGCAGGCAGAACGCGGAGGCGCGGCCGCGGGAAGTCGAACGCGGTCCTCTCCGCGCCTCCCGCAGCGGCAAATGTTACCGTTCCCATCCCCGCAATCTCCGCCACGGCGGAGGGCGGCTTTGCCATACGCACCTGTCCCCTTCCTCCGGTCGTCTCGTCCGCCGTGCGCCGGCTCTCCCACACGAAGTACGGCGTTATCGTAAGCACGCCGCCCTCCGGTATGGTAAGGTTGCTCCAGATGAAGTAGACCGTTTCTTCCTTTTCATAGACAAACACGGCGTCCGGCGGGACGTCCGTTCCCGACTGCTCGTGGCGCGAGTATTCGGCATACTCCCCGTCGAGCGCGTCATACGGCGCCGGGATCTCGACAGTGAGCAGGTTGTAGTATACTTCTCCCTCTTGCCCGGCGGGCGGGACAAGCTCATAGCTCGCGAGCGCAAATTCCCCCTCTGTCGGCACAGTGTACCTCTGCCCCGCGGCGCGAAGGACGTACCCGTCCTCCTCCGGCGGAGGGTTCTCTTCGGTGAGACTGTCTGCTTCGGACGCCGGTACGCCCGCGGGCGTCTCACCGTAATCGAACATCGTCATATTCAGGCAGACCGCCGCCAGAAGCAGCGCCCTTACGCCTGTTCTTACTCTCATCACACAGTCTCCTTTCCTGAGTAATGCGGGGGATACACTCCCCCGATGTCAGAATATGCGGATGACGTTCCGGCCGGCATGGCGCGCCGGAACGTCCGTTCCGAGGAGCCGCGGATGTGTCCCGAATATTACACAATAAGCCGCCCCGCAGATGTCTGCGGGGCGGCTGTGCCTCCTAAAGTTATTATTTTGCCCATGCCCGTCCGGCGGCGCGGGACTTCCGCGTCACCACTTCATCGGGTTTTTCATGTATTTCTTTGCAAGCACGGCGGCAAGCGCTATCGTTCCGCCGCAAACGGCCGCGAGCAGGACGTCGTACACCACGCGCCCGCCCGGCATAAGTCCCGCGAGCATCACCGCCGTCGGCAGCATCACCACCATGTACAGCGGCACGCTCAGCCCGAGATAGCGGTACGGAGCGCGGCGCGTCACGGCGAGATGGATTATCACCGCCATCGCAAACAGCGCGCCCATGATAAGCAGAACTTCGACGACGTTTACGATATAGTAGCCGACGGTCGTGTTGCAGAGCGCGTCGAGCGAGACGCGCATCGACTCGATGTCCTCGGCCTCGGCCTCCTCCGCCCGCATCAGGGCGAGGTACGCGCCCACGCCGCCCTGTGCGTTCACGGCGTGCGCCGTCCTCCACGTCTGGAACACCGTCCATACGCCGTGGTTGCGGTTCATTATACCGAAGCCCGCCGTGAAGCCTATCGCTATCGCCACGCCTCCGCCGGGCGTGTCCGACCGCATGCTCATTCGGGTGGCGATGTACATCCCGAGCATGTAGAAAAGTCCGCGCGTTACCGCGTAGTAGGGTACAAACACCTTCGGGTTCGTCGTTATGGTGTCATACAGCCCGCGCGAGAAGGTGCCGACGACGATGTTGTCAAACACCATCGTGAGCAGTATCGTGTCAAATACGAAGTAGGCTATCGCGCCGAGTATCATCGTGGAGAGGTTCATTTCAACGCGGTGGCCGAATATCCAGAACACCGCGACTATCGCCGCGAGCACCGCGCCGATGTATATCCACATTCCGGCGATTGACGCCGCTCCTACCGTCATTTTACCGTCTCCCTCCGATGTCGCCGCGCATGTGGACGCCCTCAAAATGTATCTTTTTTGCCTCCGCGTAGCTCTTTTCTATCGCCTCTGGCAGCGAGGGCGCCGTCGCGACGACGGCGAGCACGCGGCCGCCGTTCGTGACGAGCTTCCCGTCCGAGACCGCCGTGCCGCAGTGGTACACCTCCGCGCCCGAGACGTCCCCGATGCCGGTTATCTCGAAGCCCTTCTTATAGTTTACGGGATAGCCGCCGCTCGCGAGTATGACGCAGCAGCTCGCCTCGTCCTTCCATTTTATGTCGAGCGCCCCGAGCGTTCCGTCCACGCAGGCGTCGAATACGTCCATGATGTCGGTCTCGAGCAGCGGAAGCACCGTCTCGCACTCCGGGTCGCCGAAGCGCGCGTTGAACTCTATGACCTTCGGGCCGTTCGGCGTGAGCATCAGGCCGCCGTAGAGGACGCCCCTGAACTCGCGACCCTCCTCGCGGAGGCCGTCGAGCGTCGGACGGAAGATGTGCTCTATGCACCACCGCTCCGTCTCCTTAGTGTAGCCGGAGGCCGGCAGGACGACGCCCATGCCGCCGGTGTTCGGACCCTCGTCGTTGTCGTAGGCGCGCTTGTGGTCGCGCGAGGCGGGCATCGGACGGACTGTCGTGCCGTCCACAAAGCAGAGCGCCGTCACCTCGGGACCCGTGAGGCACTCCTCCACGACTATGCGCCTTCCGGCCGCTCCGAAGGCTCCACCCTCGAGCATGTCACGCGCGGCTTTCTCCGCGTCCTCGACGCTCTCCGCCACGACGACGCCCTTGCCGAGCGCGAGGCCGTCCGCCTTGATGACGATAGGCGCGCCCTTCCTTCGGATGTACTCAAGCGCCGGCTCAAGCTCGCCGAATGTCTCGTACTCCGCCGTGGGTATGTTGTGGCGGCGCATGAAGTCCTTTGCAAATGCCTTGCTCGCCTCTATCTCCGCCGCGCGGGCGTGAGGCCCGAACGCGCGGACGCCCATCTCCTCGAGCCGGTCTACGAGCCCCATCGCGAGAGGATCGTCCGGCGCCACCACCACGAAGTCCGGCTTTTCGGACTTCACGAGGGCGCACACCGCGTCAAGATCGGTCGCCTTCACCTCGGGGAAGCACTTAGCGTCCGCCGCGATGCCGCCGTTTCCCGGCGCGCAGAGCAGTTCGTCAACGCGCGAGCTCTCCGCGAGCTTGCGGACGATGGCGTGTTCGCGTCCGCCGCCGCCTATCACCAAAACCTTCATAACAACACTCACTTTCGATTATTCCCGCCGCATGCGGAGCATCGCCCGCGGCTCGTTCTCACTCCGGCAGGATGCTCACCCTGCCGTCCTCTATCCTCAGCCGTCCCGCGCAGAAGAGCTCCGCCGCCTCGGGGAGCAGCTTCCACTCCGCCTGCTGCATGACGCGGAGCTGGAGCGTCTCCGGCGTGTCGCCATTCTCGACCGCGACCGCCTTCTGAAGGATTATCGGCCCTCCGTCGGTCTCCTCGTTGACGAAGTGGACCGTCGCCCCCGTGACCTTCACCCCGCGCGCGAGCGCCATTTCGTGTACGTGCAGTCCGTAGCAGCCCTCGCCGGAGAAGGCGGGTATCAGCGCGGGATGTACGTTTATCACGCGGTTTCTGTAGTTCGCGACGAACTCGGGCGAGAGTATGTAGAGAAACCCCGCGAGTATCACGAGCCCTATGCCGTGCTCGGAGAGGACGCGCACTATCTCGTGCGTGAACTCCTCGCGCGAGCCGAACTTCTTTCTCGGCACTACGACCGTCTCTATCCCGGCGCTCCGCGCGCGTTCGAGCGCATACGCGGAGGACTTCGACGCCACGACGAGCGCGAGCTCGCCCGAGCGGAGCGTTCCCGCGTCCCGCGCGTCGATGAGCGCCTGGAGGTTCGTCCCGCCCCCGCTCGCGAGGACGGCTATCTTCACTCTGCTCATAGCGCTATATCAACAGAGCCGCCGTTTGCAGCGCACTCGCCGATTACCTCCGCGCCCCACGGCTCGAGCGCGCGCTTCACCTCGTCCGCGTGCTCGGGGGACACGGTCATCGCGAGGCCGACGCCCATGTTGAAGGTGTTGTACATGTCTCGGCGGCTCACCTTCCCCTCGCGCTCTATGAGGTCGAATATCGCGGGGTGTTCAATCTTCTTCGGGTCGAGCACGAGGCCGACGCCCTCCGGCAGCATGCGCGGCATGTTCTCGTACCAGCCGCCGCCGGTGATGTGGCATATGGATTTGACGTGCGCCGCGACCTCCGGCACCGACAGCACCGGGACGTATATCTTCGTCGGGGTGAGGAGCGTTTCGCCTATCGTTCCTCCGAGCTCAGCCGAATATTCGCGGAGCCGCCCGTCAAATATCTTCCGCACGAGCGAGAAGCCGTTCGAGTGGACTCCGGCGCTCCGAAGCGCTATGACGGCGTCCCCCGGCTTCACGTTCGCGGGGTCGAGCATCTTCTTCTCATCCACGACGCCTACGGCGAAGCCCGCAAGGTCGTACTCCTCTATCGGGTAAAAGCCGGGCATCTCGGCGGTCTCGCCGCCGACGAGCGCGCAGCCGGACTGCCGGCACCCTTCCGCTATACCCGCGACTATCCGCTCGACGCGGTCGGGGAAGAGCTTCCCCTGCGCTATATAGTCGAGGAAAAAGAGCGGCTTCGCGCCGGCGCAGATAATGTCGTTGACGCACATCGCCACGCAGTCTATGCCGACCGTGTCGTGCCGGTCGAGCTCAAAGGCTATCTTTAACTTCGTGCCGACGCCGTCGGTGCCGCTGACGAACACCGGGCTCTCCATGCCGCCGAGGTCGGGCCGGAAAAGCCCTCCGAAGCCGCCGAGCCCGCCGATGACTCCCGGTGTGCGGGTGCTCTCGACATGGTCTCGTATCAGCCGGACGCTCTCGTAGCCCGCGGTGACGTCCACTCCGGCGGCGGCGTATGCCTCGCTTCTGCTGTCATGAACCATTGTAAACTCTCCTAACCTGTTTTCTCTCCGTCCCGGACGGTATTCTTTGCTTTTTCGAGGAAATATGCGTCTTTTACAGCTCTATCTTCGCGTCCGCCTCGGCGGTCTTCGCCGCGAGCGACTTCTTGAACGCGGCGAGCTTCGCTTCGAGCTCCGCGTCCCCGAGGGAAAGTATCTGCGCGGCGAGTATCGCGGCGTTCTGCGCGCCGTCTATCGCGACGGTCGCCACCGGCACGCCGGACGGCATCTGCACCGTCGAGAGCAGGCTGTCAAGCCCGTCGAGCGTGGAGCTTTTCATCGGTATGCCTATCACCGGCAGAGTCGTGTGTCCCGCGATGACGCCCGCGAGGTGCGCCGCCTTGCCTGCGGCGGCGATGATCACGCCGACTCCGTCCGCGCGAGCCTCCTCCGCGAGCCGCGCCGCCGTCTCCGGCGTGCGGTGCGCCGAGGCGACGCGAACCTCGTAGGGTATCCCGAACTGCTCGAGCTGACGCGCGCAGGGCTTCAGCGCCTCCGCGTCGGAAGCGCTCCCCATAACTACAAGAACTCTCTTCATATCGTCCTCCGTAAAATCAATTCTCCTAATTTTAACACACGCCGCGTGTAATTTCAACATTTTGCGGCGACGCCGCGCTATTTCAGTATGTCGAGCTCCCCGAGGCGCATGCGCATCTCCTTCATGCGGCTGTCCCACGAGCACCGGCTGCCGTATTCGATGCGGCGGAGCTTCTTCGAGTCGTCCGGCTCGTGCAGAGCTCGCTCGCACGCGGCGGCAAACTCCTCCGCGCCGTCCGCGATATACACGGCGTCCGCAAAATCCTGCACCTGGAGCGGCTGCGGCGTGGAAACCACCGGCTTTCCGGTGGCGAGATATTCATAAAACTTGAGCGGGCTCACGTCCCGCGACAAATCGCCCGCGGCAAAGAGGTTCATGCACACGTCAAAGGCCGAGATGTAGTTCGGCACCTCCGCGTGCGGCTTCGCGCCGAGCAGGCGGACGTTCGGCAGCGCCTCGAGCATCGACACGTCCACCCCCGCGAGCGGCGCGCCGACGAACACGAACGTCCAGTCCGGGCGGAGCCGCGCGACGGCGGCGGCGAGCTCGCGGTCGATGCACTGCTGTATCGCGCCGACAAATCCCATTATCGGCGTCTTTATATCCTTCAGCTCCTCTGGTCGCTCCTGCGGCTCCGCCGCCTTGCGGAACATCTCGAAGTTCGCGCCGTTCGGCAGGAAGAAGGCGTGACGGCTGACCCGCGAAAGCGTGTCGTAGAGTCCCTGCGCCGTCGCGAACACCGCGTCGCACTCCCGCGCAAGCTCGCTCTCCATCTCGTCCACGAGCACCGGGTCGATGATGCCGGGATATCCCGAGTGACGGTCAACGCAGTCGTAGACGAGCTTTGAATGGGCTATCTTCCGCGCCGCGTCCACGTTTGACGGGTGGTAGACCCAGAGCACCGGGTCTTCAAACCCGTGCTCCTTCGCCTTCTCATTCACGAAGCGGGCTGTTCTTCCCGCGCTCATTTTGTTGAATACACGGTACTTGTTGTAAAACGGCATAACCGGCGGCAGCGAGTAGCGGACTATGTTCTCTGTCACCTGCTCGCCCTCCTCCTTCCACGCCTTCAGGCGCGGGCGGAGGGACTTGTCCTTCATCGGCGCGATAAAGGTTATCGGCGGGTCGAAGTAAAGTATCTCACAGCCGGAAAGGCGCTTTGCGACCTCCTGCTTGCGCGTCGGATTTGCGTGCCACGGCGTGGTGGCCATAAACAGTACCTGGTTTTTCATACCTCTCCTCCTCCCGGAAGCTCTCCGAGGAGCCTCCTTGCGGTCTCTACGTTTCGTGCCTCCAGCTCCCGCAGTTCCTCGGTCCTCCTGCGGAAGGTCTCTCCCCCGAGCATCGCCCGGTCAATGAGCTCCTTCAGCCGCTCCTCGGTCAGAGCGTCTATGTCGGCGCACAGGTCGGCGCCGAGGTAGTTCATAAACGAGCTCACCTTCGGGTCGTAAGACAGTCCCACGACCGGCGCTCCCTGTCCCGCGGCGAATATCAGTCCGTGCAGTCGCATCGAGACGACGAGCTGCATCCTGCCGAGGACGCCTATCGCCGTGTGCGCGTTCTTCTGCGCCTTCATCTCGTATGAGCGTGTCCGCATAAGCTGCGCGACCTCGTGCCCCGCCGCCGCGTCCTTGCCCTCTATCGGCAGGAACACCGCTTCGAGCCCGTACTTTTCGCAGGCGTAGTCTGCGGCGGCCGCGATGTCCGCGCGCTTTGCCTCCCAGCCCTTCCACCGCCGGAGCGCGAGGCAGAGGTATTTCCCGTCCGGCGGGGCTCCCGCGGCGAGCAGCGCGCTCTCTACGAGCTCGGGACCGGCGGGGCTTAAAGTGAACGCCGGGTCGGCGGCGAGCATCATCTTCGGACCCGAGACGCCGAGCCGCTTCAGCTCCCCCATCGACGTGTCCTCGCGGAGGGTTATCGCGTCCACATACTTTTCGATATACCTTTCGGCGCGGCGGCGGTTGCGCTCCCGCGTTATCGGGCCGATGCCGCAGCCGTACATCAGCACCTTCGCTCCGGCGCGTTTGGCGACGCGGAGCGTGTGCAGATAGAATATGAGCGAGCGGGTGGAGGTCGCGTCCTGCATGAGGCTTCCTCCCCCGTTTATGAAGAGCCGCGAGCGCTTCATCGCGCGCCGCATGGCGAAGAGGTTGAAGGTGTAGGACGAATCGACGCGGAAGCGGAGGCGCGTCGCCTTCGGGTCGCGCGACAGGACGTGCAGACGCAGGTCGGGGTCTATGGAGCGCATCTCGGTCACTATCGCCTCGAGTATCGCCTCATCCCCGGCGTTGCCGCGCCCGTAAGCGCCGCAGACGGTCACCCCGACCCGATCCGCGCGCGTAAAGGCTCGCCGTCTCAGCACGGCGCGGTATATCTCCATCTGCCGTGAGATCATCGCATCGAGCGAGAAGTCTCGCTTCGCCTTGGCATAGAGCGCATCCGCAAAGCAGCGGCGCTTCTCTCCGTCGCGGGCGAGTGTCGTTAGGTGCGCCGCGAGCGTATCGACGTCCCCCGGCTCGAAGAGCAGGCCGTTCACGCCGTGGTCTATTATAGACGGCACGCCGCCGACGCGGCTCGCTACCGTCGCGCAGTGCCGCCGTGCTCCCTCGGGGATGGCGTAGGGGAAGCCCTCGGAAAGCGACGTGAGGAGGTTTATGTCAAGGGCGCGGTAGAAGCTGTCCATATCGTCCACCCAGCCGGCAAACGTCACGCGGCCGTCTATGCCAAGCTCGCGGGACAGGGCTTTCAGCGCCTCGGCGTCCTCTCCGTCTCCGGCGATGATGAGCTTCATGTTTTCCGGAGCCTTTGCAAAGGCGCGCAGCAGCGTCGGTATATCCTTGACGGGCGAGAGGCGCGCGGCTATGCCGCATATCACGTCTCCCTCCTCCGCCGTGACGCCGAAGCGTTCGAGCGCCGCCGCGCGGTCAAAGCTCTCGGGTTCCGGGTCGCCGAAGTCCACGCCGTTGTACATCGTAAACACGCCGCAGGGCGAGAAGCCGCGCTCTATCAGCATATCCGCCACCGGGTCGCTCACCGCGACGTGGTACTCTATCCTTCTCAGCGCGAAGCGGTTTATCAGCCCGAAGGTGAGCGCCGCCGCGGGACGGCCGAGGTAGTCGAGCTTGGGGTCGGAGTGTACGGTCGTTATTACCGTCGCCCGCTCGAAGCGGCGGAGAAGCATTCCCATCATGTTCCCGCGCGCACCGTGGCAGTGTACGAGGTCGTACCTTCCCTCGCGGTAGAGCCTGCGCAGCTCCGCAAGCGCCGGGCGTATCCCGCCCTCGATGACGACGGTGTCTATCCCCTTCTCCTCCGCCTCGTCACTAAACGGACCCGCGCGGAAGCTCACAAGCGTCGCCTCCGCGTGTCCCTTCAGTCCGGCGAGCAGGCTGAGAACGTGAGTCTTCGCTCCGCCCACGTCGCCTCCGCCTATAAGATGCAGCACTCTCATTCGGTCGTTCCTTCCTTTCACGCGCGCGGACGGCGCGCGGCGGTACGGATACCGTCCCGCCGCCGGCATGACTTTCCGCGCGGCCGCAAAAAAAGCTTGTCTAAACGGGTGATTTGCTATAAAATAGAGATACTGTTATTATACAGCCCCGGGCTGTATCGGTCAAGGAGGAACATAGATGAAGGTCATCAACGAAAAAGGCAAGCTCTTCGGTATCATCAACATAGTCGATCTGCTTGCGCTGCTGCTCGTCCTGTTTGTTATCGCCGTTGTCGCATGGAAGCTCTTCGGCGACAGCATAGCCGAGACTGCCGAGAAGAACCGCGAGGCCGCCGAGCTCGAGCAGGCGCTTGCAAACCGCATAAAAGTGACCTACACCGTCCGCTGCTCGAACCAACGCGAGTCGGCCTTCGAGGAGCTTGAGAAGTTCGGCTTCCCACAGCAGCTCGCCGTCAACGACGGCGTCGTGGACGGCGCTTTCATCACCGACGCCTATTCCGAGCCGTCGACCGCATTCTTCGGGGACAGCGACGGCGTCAGCGTCGAGAGCACATACGGCAGCCGCGTCGATATAGTGGCTACCGTCGAAGCGCTCGTTCCGCCGAGCACTTTCATCACCGTCGGCACTCAGGAATTGCGCGTGGGCAAGACTCACACGTTAAAGACCCAGTTCTTGGAGGTAGTCGGCGTCATCGAGACGATAGACTGCGACACCGCTCCGTTCGTCGAGGCGGGTCTTGAGGAGCCGGTCTATACCATCCCCCTCAATAAGTGAGCGCTATGGGTGACAAAACATCCGTGCTCTGCTCGAGCGCGCTGTGGGCTTTTATAAGCTCGTTTGGCACGTACTGGCGGCGCAGTCTCCTCGGGCGGTTCTTTGCCGCGTGGAAGCGGTCGTGGGAATTTTCCCGCACCCGCGTCATAACGCACCGCGTGCTCGGGGCGGATATGACGGCAAGCAAAAGCTCGATATATTACCGCGTGTACTTCGCCGCGGCGCGGGCGTTGAGCCGTCTCGGCGCGGTGCTCTCCTCCGCAGCGCGCGCGAGTCTCGTCGGCAGGCTGTGGAACGCTCCGTGGCTGCGGAGCGGGGTCATATGGCGCTTCCTCTTCGGGCACACGATGCGCCGCTTCATAGTCGCGGTCTTTGCGCTCTACCTGCCGATAGACTGGGCGCTCCGCGAACTGCTCCCGATAGCCGCGTTAGCATCCGTGTGGGACGAGGCGTTCCTCGCCTTCGGCTTTGCATACGCAGTCTTTCAGAGGATGTGCGCTCCGGAGGACGAAAAGCCGCGCGTCACCCCGCTCGATACGCCGATACTCGCTTTTTGCGGTCTCGGTCTGCTGCTCATGGTGATGACGGCGGAGAGCATGTCGATAGCCGTTGCGGGCTACCGCGCGGTCGTGCAGTACATGCTGTGGTTCTTCGTGCTCACGCGGATACTCCGTGAGGACGGCGACGTTGACACCTTTGTGCTCGTCCTGACCGCGATAGGCGTCGCCACCGCGCTTCACGGGATATTCCAATATATCGTCGGTGTCGAGATACCCGAGACCTGGACGGCGCAAGCCGAGGCCGGCGTTCGCACCCGCGTATTTTCGATAATCGGCAGTCCGAACATCATGGGCTCGTTCATGGTGATGACGGCGCCGCTCGCGGCAAGCTACGCCTATCGCGCAAAGACTCCCGCGGGACGGGTGACGGCGTGGTGCGCGGTCGGAGCCGTCGGCCTCGCGTGCCTTCTCACCTTCTCGCGCGGCGCGTGGATGGGCTTTGCCGTGATGGTCGCGGCGTTCGCGTGGCTCCGCGACAAGCGTCTGTTTGCGCTTATCGCGCTCGCGCTCGGCTTTGCCGTGATGATACCGGACGTCGTCAACCGCATAACCTTCCTGTTTACGGAGGACTTTGCCTACGCGACAAAGTTCGGCGGGCGTGAGGGGCGCGCGAGGGACGGTATGCGTCTGCTCCAGAGCGCAAACGAGATGCTCGGCTACGGGCTCGGGCGCTTCGGCGGCGCGGTCGCGATGCAAAATCAGACGAACCCCGATATCGCATACTTCTACATGGATAACTACTATCTCAAGACGCTTATCGAGATGGGATATATCGGGCTTGCGGGCTACGTCGTGCTGCTGATTGCAACGATATTCACCGGTCTCCGCGCGGTCTACCGCACGAAGGGGACGCCGTGGAGCGCCGTCACATGCGCTCTCCTCGCGGGCATGGCCGGCGTTCTCACCCACTGCTTTACCGAGAATATCTTCGAGGTGCCGTACATGAACGCCTACTTCTGGGGAATGGCAGCGGTGCTGGTGTGGCTCGGGTTCCTGTGGAAGCCCGCAACCGCATCCAAGCCCGGAGTGTTCAACCCGAACAGCTCTCAGCGCAAGAGAAGCAGAAGATCCAAATAGCTCCACGCCAAATCGCACAAATCAAAGACGGTCTCCGCCTGTAGCGGAGACCGTCTTTTTATAGCCTCGCAGAGTTCGCGCGAAGCGCGAATAATTTTAATCATTTTCGGCGGCGGCGTGTACGTCGCCGAAAATACCTCTCGCCGGCCGCGTTTCGAAGCGCCGCAGGCGCGAGGAACGAAGACCGGCGCCCGCTGTCGGCAGGGCTTTGCCCTGTCCGGCAGTTTCACTTGAAATTGCGCAAGCGCAATTTCAAGTGAACTTCTCGCGGGAAATTGGTAAGCGGGCGAAGCCCGCGCGATTTCCCGCGAAATCTTATATCGCCTCTACCGTGAACCTCAGCGTCATCGGCTTGTCCGACGGGGTAAGGTACGGCGCGAACGGGCGGCTCATCCAGCTGTCCTGCCCGCCGACACCCTGCTGACGCGCGGAAACGGTCACGAACGTGTACTCCGGCTCGGGCAGCTCGTCGATGTGGTCCGCCGCCTCGAGCTGCTCGCTCGAGTAGTGCAGCGCGCCGAACTCGAACGGCGCGTCCTCCATCTCGAAGCGCAGACCGTGGCCGGACTCGTCGGTTATCTCCGCCCAGCGGACGCCGATGCGGTTGCCGCACTCCTGCGGGTGCAGGTACGGGGTGAGATTGTCGCATACGTCATACTCGTATCTGCCGAGGCGCGCGCCCTCCGCGCGGTCGATGTAGTTCTCCTCCGGACCCATGCCGTAGAACCTCACGCGGTCGAGCGTGCACGGCAGCTTGAAGCGGAGGGCGAAGTTCGGTATCTCGGGGAGACCCTCCTTCCCGTCCCATATCAGCGCGCAGTGGAGCTTGCCGCCCTCTGCGCGGTACTCGATGCGGGCGGTTATCCGCTCCTCCATCAATATCTTCATCTTCTCCTCGGGGGTCTTTGCACTGAGGGCGCGGAGCGGCATCGCGAGCGTGTAGCCGTAGCTCACCGCCGCGTTCTTTTCGTCGAACGCGGGCGTGTCTCCCCTCCCAAAGAAGGTGAATATGCCGCCGTTCTGCGTGGCCGTCTGCCAGAACGCCTGCGTCATCTGGTTCTTTGCGCCGAGGTCGTTGTCGAGCATGGCGCGCCAGAAGGTCGGGCGCACCTTGTCCTTGAGGTATTCGTGTCCGTTTGCGCGGAAGCCCTCGAGGCCGCCGTTTATCGAGAACATGGCGTGCGCCTCGCCGACGTCCACGCCCATCCACTCGCGCCCGAGCACGGCCTTTGCCTCGCCGGGGCGCTCCTCCGGGACGTAGCTTCCCCAGACGTGCTCGCCGTGGGCTATCTCGTATCCGGCCTCCGCCCACGCCGTAGCGGCGCGGAGCGTGAGCGACACGTCGAGGGTGAACTCTCCCTCGCCCTCCGCCGTTACCGGCAGGAGGTAGTACTCCTCCCCGCCCGGCGCGACGCTCTGCTCAAACGACCCGAACGCCTCCTCGACGCCGTTCCGCTTCAGCGTCCACTTCGCGGCATAGCGGTCGGTATTGATGAAGAGATTTTTGTTCTTTATCGTGACGCCCTGCTCGTCCGGGGTTATCTTCACGCCCGCGTAGAGGTGCTTCACCTCCTGAAGCTTCGGGGTCTCGGTGCCGTCCGCAAAGACTATGCCGTTGCCGGAGAACGTTCCGTCGTGCGGGCGCTCGCCGTTGTCCCCGCCGTAGCCGAGGCGGACGCGCCCGCTCTCGCTCTCGGTGACGACAGCCTGATCTATGAAGTCCCAGATAAATCCGCCCTGATACATCGGATACTTCTCGGCAAGCTCGGTGTAGTGCTTCATGCCGCCGGTGGAGTTACCCATAGAGTGCATGTACTCGCAGAGGATGTACGGCCGCTCCGGGTCGCTCTCGAGGTACTTCACGACGGTGTCCGGGTGAGCGTACATCTGCGAATAGATGTCGGTGGTCTTGAGCCACTCCGGGTCGTGGACGACTCCCTCGTAGTGGACGAGGCGCGTCGCGTCTACCGAGCGGAAGTATTCGCTCATCTGATATATGACCTCGCCGCCGAAGCTCTCGTTGCCGCAGCTCCATATCAGCACCGACGGATGGTTCTTGTCCCGCTCGAACATCGAGCGCGCGCGGTCAAGACAGGCCGGTAACCACTCAAGCTTCGAGCCGGGCACGAGGCTCGCCGCCCGATCCTCCTGCGTACCGACGGGGTAGCCCCATGTGCCGTGGGTCTCGAGGTTCGTCTCGTCGATGACGTAGAGGCCGAGCTCGTCGGTCATGCGGTAGAGGCCGGAGCCGTTGGGATAGTGCGAGGTGCGCACGGCGTTGATGTTGTTCCGCTTCATTGTGACGAGGTCGCGGCGGCGGTGCTCGTCGGTCGCGGCGCGGCCGCAGGTCGCATCAAAGTCGTGGCGGTTCGTGCCGTTGAAGACTATCCGCTTGCCGTTGAGGGTCATTATTTTGTCCACTATCTCGAAGCGGCGGAAGCCCACCGGCTGGCGCACCTTTTCGGTGACGCCGTTCGCGTCCGACACGATGAGGGTCAGCATATAGAGGTTCGGATCCTCCGCGCTCCACAGCTCGACGTTCTCGACCGGTATCTCGAAGCGGCACTCGCCGTCCTCGACCGCGGCCTCCGCCTCTCCCGCGGGACGTCCGCAGGACGCCGCGAGCGCGGCGTAGACTCTGCCGCCCTCCGCTGCGCCGGACATGCGGAGCTTCGCGCGCAGGACGGCGCTCTCGAAGCTGTCGTCAACGTCGGTGATGACGTGTATGTCCTCGACGTGCAGCTCGGGAAGGAACTCCAGGTACACGTCGCGGAAGATCCCGCTGAACCGGAAGAAGTCCTGGTCCTCGAGCCAGCTCGCCGTCGAGAAGCGGTATACCTCGACGGCGAGGGTGTTCTCCCCGTCGCGGAGGAGCCCGGTGACGTCAAACTCGGCGGGGGTGCAGCTGTCCTCGCTGTAGCCGAGGAGCTCGCCGTTCAGCCAAACGAAGAACGCGTTGTCCACGCCCTGGAAGCTCACGCGGGCGCGCATTCCGCGCCGCGCGGGGGTAAATTTGAGTATGTAGCTGCCGACCGGGTTGTGCTCCGGAACCTCCGGCGGGAACAGCTTCTCGTGTCCGTCCCACGGATAGGTGGTGTTGACGTACTGCGGCACGCCGTAGCCCTGCATCTGGATATGTCCCGGGACGGTGATGCTGTCCCAATCGGAGCTGTCGTAGTCCTCCTCGTAGAAGTCCATGGGACGCTCCTCCGGCGTCTCCGAATACCTGAAGCGCCACGAGCCGTTGAGGCTCTGACGGAGCGAGGAGTACCCGGGCTTGTCGTCCGGCGCCTGCGCGATGTGGTCCGAGTGTGCGGGAAGCCGCCCGACCTCGTACACGCCGACGTCGCGCAGCCATTCAAGGTTTGCCTGCATGATTTTCTGCCTCCCTGTTTTTCTGTATGTGTGCCGTATAAATTATACCTTATGCCTCAAAAGCTGTCAATGCCGGGCGGAATTTTTGTCCTGTTTTACCCGCGGACAAAGCTTTTTTGCGTCACGCGCCGAACTCCGCAAGCAGCTCCTCGAGCTTTTCCATGAATGCGTCCTCGCCGAAGCGGTTTATCTTGAAAAACACCGCCTGGCTGCCGCCGCTCGTGACGGCGCAGATGTGCGTGGGGCCGTTCCCCTCCTGAAACAGCGTCACGCTCATGCTGAGGCGGTTGCCGCCGATGTAGCTGTACCGCTCAAAGACGCGCACCGAGCACCGCGCGGAGCCGGAAGCGAAGTCCTGCGAGCCTTCCATCGACGCGGATATGCTTCCCTCGAGGATACCCGTCTCTATGCGGTGCAGTATAGTATCGAAGCTCGCGGCCGACGAGCTTATCTGACATGTGATGATCGCCATGAAAATATCTCCTTCGCAAAATTGTTACTCCTAAGAGTAACTGTATTTTACCACAATCCTCACAAAAAGTCAAGCCCCGCCGGAAAAATCCCGGCGGGGCTTGTTTTGTCTCAAAATACCTCGCACCCGCTTTATCGCCTCGCAGAGTTTCGCCGCCGCAGGCGGCGAAATAGATTCCAATCCGTAAATTTCGGCGGCGTGTACGGCGAAATTTACACCTCTCGCGGAGCGTGCGTCGAAGACGGCGAAGCCGTCGAGGCGCGTAGCGCAGCGCACGCTGTCGGTAGGGCTTCGCCCTATCCGACAGCTTCACTTGAAATTGCGCTTGCGCAATTTCAAGTGAAAGTCTCGGCGCGAAAGGGTGCGCAGCGAAGCGAGCACATTTCGCGCCGACGCGTCAGCGTCTATTCCGCGTCCAGCATATTCTCTATCAGTATGCCGTATCCCCTCGTCGGGTCGCCGACGAGGACGTGCGTCACCGCGCCTACGAGCTTGCCGTTCTGGATTATCGGGCTGCCGCTCATTCCCTGAACTATGCCGCCGGTCGCGGCCAACAGTTCCTCGTCGGTCACCTCGATCACCAAATCGCGCGGCGAGTGCGCGCTGTTCCGTGAGACCTGCTTTATCTCTATTTCGTACTCGTCCACTTTGTCGCCGGAGACGTTCGAGAGTATCACGGCGGGACCCTCCTTCACCTCGTCCGCGCGCGCCGCCGGCAGAGCCGCCGAGACGTCAACGCCGAGCGCCTCGGCGTCCGCCCGGCCGAATACGCCGCGGTCGGTATTCGCGTAAAGCTCGCCGAACTCGTCCGAGAGGTCAAAGCTCCCGGAGAGCTCGCCCGGCGCGCCGCTCTCGCCCTTTCTCACGGAGGATATGGTCGAGCGGATGAGCGTGCCGCTCGCGACCGGCATGAGCTCGGAGGTCGTCACGTCGTTTATCCCGTGTCCGAGCGCGCCGAAGACCCCGCTCGTCGGGTCGTAGAAGGTCAGCGTGCCGATGCCCGCCATGCTGTCGCGCACCCACGCGCCTATTTTGTAGGTGCCGTCCTCATCGCTGAGGGCCGGCTTCAGGACCGCGATATGCTCGCTGCCGTCCCGCTCGTAGGTTATCTTTACCTCGCCGCTGTCCGTGAGCGCATCGTTGAGCGCTTCCTTGAGCTCCTGAGTGCTGCCGACCTTGCGGGATTCGACCGAAATTATCAGGTCGCCCTCCTTCAGACCGGCGGAGCGCGCGGGCGAGGCGGTCGTTCCGGCGCAGGTCACGTCGGTCATGCCCACGACGAGGATGCCGTCGGACACTATCTTCATCCCCACGGCGCGCCCGACCGGCACGAGGTACCGCGTCCCGGCCGCAACCGCCGTCGCTTCGCGCGGGCAATACGCGGCGGACGCCGCCGGAAGCACCTCTGCCGCGCTCAGTAAAAACACGAGAACAAGCGCAGTCAGCGCCTGTTTCAGCCATTTTCGTCCGATAAATGTCACCCCTTTCCGAAAAATCGCACGCGCGTTCCCGCCGCCGCGAGGCGGCCGCGCGCGCAAATCTATGTTTCCCCCGCCCGAAAGAAAAATCGGATACAGATACCGCCGAAAATGGGGCGGATTTTTTCTAATGAATGAATTTAAGCGTTATTTTGCGGCGTTTCGGCGTTTTGTTCCCGAAAAGATATTTCCACGTTTGCGTCCCGAAAATACACCTGTTTCCGGAAAAACGTCCAAAAAATGCAAATCGACCCGCGCATCCCCGAATGGAGACGCACGGGTCGAAGGAAAGCGCGCGGGTTACGGGTTTATGCGGCTCAGTCCCACGCTTATCAGCGAAAGAAGGAGCAGGTGCGCCGGATAGTATATGTAGAAGCACCACTTCAGCGGCCTGCCGCGCTCGCCGTTGTAGAACCAGATAAGAGCGCCCGCCAGAGACGCGCATATGCAGTTTACTATCGGCCATGTCCAGACCTGCGACCAGTTGAAGCCGAAATCCGCCTGATAGAGTATGTAGAGGCCGACAGACCAAACAGCGACGACTACGGCCCGCATCTTCTTCGTCTCTGCAAAGTAGAGCGCCACTATAAGCAGGACTCCGGCGATGTCGTAGTCGCAGTGTGTCCGTCCCGCCAAGTAGAGTATCACCAGGAACGCGGGAATAAACAGCAGCAGGAGCTTCTTGGAATTTTTGCGCTCAAGCAGTTGGTATATGTAAATTGCGGCGGCGCCGAGCGCCAGAGTGAAAAACACGTTTGTCAGATTCAGGTGTATGAGGAGGTTCAGAAAATTGTCAAGTCCGAAATTAGGCATATTCATGCGAAATGCAAAATAATAGAACGGCTCCGAAATAAGCGCGAAGAGCGCGAGACGCCCGATATATCTCGGCATGCTGTGCGTCTTCCGACAGCCCTCGGCTATCATGAACGCAAACAGTGGGAACGCCAGCCGGCCTAATCCCTGCATTATGTGTATCATGTCATAAGTCACACTCACCGACGCATTCGGAAATATTGTCAACAGTCCCGCTTGACCGATGATTTTAGCCGCGTGGTCGAGAGTCATTGCGATTATCGCTATCACTTTCAAGCGAAATGACGTCATCGTGTACTTCCTCCGATGATAAATTTGCCGTTCCGATGTGCTCTCAGAGAAGTACCAATCCCGTCACGAGCGCGGCGGAGAGCGCAATGCGTATGACGTGGTGCCGGATGTGGAGCTGTTCGCTTTTCAGGCCGTTGCATATCGCGGCGGCGCAGATGCCGGCGCACCCAACGGCCGCCGGAATGTAGTCAAACCACAGCCCCGCAAAGCAGTATGCCGCTCCGATAATAAGCAGCAGCGAGCCGACGGCCATCAGCACTGCGGACGCCATGCCCTTTCTGCTTTTCAGCTGACTGAGCGCCGCGACGAGCGACAGCGCGGCAAACAGTATGCTCACAACGCAAACGATTATCTGAAATACCGTCTTCATCTTTTTCTCCTTTCGTATATGCCGGTACGGGTCTCCGTACCGGCATATCATGGTTTTATCCGAATTTATCCACGGCGGAGCGGCGCGTCAGCCGTCGTACCGCCCGAAGCACTTCAGGAGGTTTGTGAGGTGCGACACCGCCTCGCACAGCTCGGCGCGGGTCACTCTCCCCTCCTCAAGTCCCTTGAGTATCTGACTTATGACGGGAGGCCCGCCGGGCATGACGATGTCGTTCCCGGCGGCGACGGCGTCCGCGCCGTCCACGACGACGTCCATGTCGCCCCAGTCGGTGACGACTGCGCCGCGGAAGCCCCACTCGTCGCGGAGTATCCCGCGGCAGAGGTCTGCGTTCCCGCCGGCGAACACGCCGTTTATCCTGTTGAACGAGGTCATGATGCACATGAGCCCCGCCTCGCGCACGAGCGTCTCGAACGGACGGAGATAGAGCTCGCGCGCGGCGCGTTCGGTGAGTATCGAGTTCACCGCGTCATAGTGAAGGCGCGAGCTTCCGCGCCGGTAGGTCTCCTGCTCGTTTACGGCGAAGTGCTTGGCGCAGACGAGCACCGGATGGTTCTCCTGCGCGCCGCGCGCGACGGCGGCGGCGCACTTTCCCGCGAGGAACGGATCCTCCGAGAAATACTCGAAGTTCCGCCCGCCGAGCGGGTGGCGCTGGAGGTTGACGGCGGGCGCGAGCCAGACGTCTACCCGCATCTCCTCGCACTCCGCGCCGACGGCGTCTCCGAAGCGGCGGCAGAGCTCGGTGTCAAAGCTGCACGCCATCAGCATCTCGCTCGGCCATGCGACCGCGCCGACGCCGGCGGGCCCGTCCTTGTAGAACACCGAGCGGACGCCCTTGCCCTCTATCGCGGGCGAGACGTAGCCGTTGAATCCGGTGGGATGGCTGTTCGTCGTGAGAGGGTTCCCGTCCGCATCGAATATCGTGTTCGGGTCGGCGGTATCCTTGAACGCCGCGAACGGAGTTCCGGGGCCGTAGCCGACGCAGAGCGCCGCGAGCTCCTCGTCCGAGAACCGCTCAAGTCCGGGGACGGTTTCGCGCGGCGCCGGCTTGTACTCCGCGACGTCCTCCGCCGAAAGTTCAAACAGCACTTCGCAGTCCTCAGTCTCATGCGCCGACTCCTCGGGACGCAGAAAGTCAATTTTCCCTTTGTTGCAGTCCGCAAGGCCGAGGCGGTTTTCGCACCGCTCGACCGTAATGTCGCGCTCAACCTTTATGCACCCCGCAGGGCTTGTCCCTGCGGAGGAAGTCCCGACGCGCAGGACGTACCTTCCACGCTCTATCACATACGCCGCCGCGTCCTCGCGGTAGCAGGCAAGCTCGCGCCACGGCACGAAGATCTCCGCCGTCTCGCTCTCCCCCGGCGCGAGCGTGCGCGTCTTCACAAAGCCCTTGAGCTCCTGATACGCGCGCGGGCTCTCGGTTCCCTCGGCCGAGACGTAGACCTGCACGACCTCACGCCCGACGGCGCCGCCGGTATTCTTCACCGAGGCGGCGACGCGGAAGCCGTCCCGCTCCTTCTTCACGGCGCAGACGGCGGTCTCGAAGGACGTATAGCTCATGCCGAAGCCGAACGGATAGAGCGGCTTCTTTCCAAAGGTATCAAAGTAGCGGTAGCCGAGGTAGATGTCCTCGCGGTACACCGTCACGGGGCTCTTGTCGAAGCCGACGCTGCCGTTCGCCTCGGCGTCGAGACCGTAGTCGGCGTAGGTGAGGATCTTTGCCGGATGCTCCTTGTCCCACGAGAAGTCGGCGGGGTAGTCGGAGTAGTCCCGCGCTATCGACATCGCGAGCTTTCCGGAAGGCGTCACGCCGCCGGAAAGTATCTCCGCGAGCGCCGCCGGTCCCTCCTCGCCCGGGATTCCGATGAAAACGATGCTCTTTATCGAGGGATACTCCTCGGTCCACGAGAGGTCGATAAGTCCGTTCACGTTGAGGACGAGAACGACCTTCTGAAACGCCGCCGCGACCTGCGCGACAAGAGTCTTCTCCTCGTCGGTGAGGTAGTAGTCGCCCATGAGGTGGCGGTCGCACTCCTCGCCGCCGGAGCTGCGGCCTATTATCAGCACGGCGGTATCGGTCTCGGCGGACGCGCGGGCTATAAGCTCCTCCGGCACGGCAAGCTCCTCCGCCGGAGGGGTGTACCTGCCGAAAAACTCGTACATGAGGCCGCTGTTGACCATGTGCTTCAGCTGCGCGAGGTCAAAGGCGGGCTTTGCCGCCGCCTGTGCCGCGAGCTTCGTGCGATAGAAGCTCTCAAGCTCCTCCACGGGCTCTATGCCGCGCTTGCGGCACTCGGAGATTATCTCCTGCGGTTTTTCGACGTTTGCCGCGCCGGAGCCGTTGCCGGAGAGCATCGACTCTGTCTGCGTCCTGCCGAAGAACGCGGCCTTTGTTCCCTTTGCGAGCGGCAGGACGCCGCCCTCGTTTTTCAGAAGGACTATCGAGCCCTCGGCTATCTCTCTTGCAATCTTTTTGTTGTCCATCATCTTCACCTCTCGCAGTCATTTTGGATTTGACGGTTTGAAAAAAGCCGCGACAGTGTCGCGGCTTTTTTCTGTTATGGAGGCGCCACCCAGACTCGAACTGGGGGTAAAGGCTTTGCAGGCCTCTGCCTTACCACTTGGCTATGGCGCCGTAAAAAACAGGTATGGGGCGGGCTGTGCGCCCGCCCCATTGGTGCCTCCGGGCGGAGTCGAACCACCGACACGAGGATTTTCAGTCCTCTGCTCTACCAGCTGAGCTACAGAGGCAAATTGGCGACCCGGATGGGACTCGAACCCACGACCTCCAGCGTGACAGGCTGGCGAACTAACCAACTGTTCTACCGGGCCACAATGGTGGGAACAACAGGGCTCGAACCTGTGACCCCATGCTTGTAAGGCATGTGCTCTCCCAGCTGAGCTATGCTCCCGAGCAGCGAAATTTATTATACCGAAACTTCCCCCGGTTGTCAAGACTTTTTTTCGCCGTGAGAAAATTTTTCCTCTCGGGGGACGTCCGCGCGGCGAAAGTCACCGCTTCGCCGCGCGTATTATGCGCGTCACCGCGCCGGAGAGGACGATGTTCGAGACGAGCTCCACGAGGAACTGCGTCCCCACAAGGCCGAGGAATATGTAGCTTATGAGGCTGAATTCGGCCATTCCCTCGCCCGCGGCCCACGCTCCGCCCCATGCGAGCAGCGTATCCCGGAAGAACGCGAGCATCCCGAGGATGAAAAGCCCCGTATTCACCACCGGGCAGACGACTCCGGCGGCGAGCACCGCAAAGGTCTCGCTTTTCCCGGCGATGAGCCGGTACACCGCGGCGGACGCCGCTCCGGCGATAAGCGTCTTGAGGACGCATATCGCCGCCGTCGCCGCCGGGTTGAGGCCCATGAGGAAAAGCACCGTTCCCCCGTCCAGCCCGAGTATGCCGGTGATGAGCACGACGAGCCCGAGCACACCGCCGAGCAGCGCTCCCGCTCCGAAGCCGTACACCGCCGCGCCCGCGACTATCGGCGTGAGCGCGAGCGTTATCGAAAACGGTCCGAACTTGATGAACGTGCAGACGAGCTGCACCACTATCACGACGGCGGCAAGTATCGCCGTGCCGGTCATGCGTCTGACTTTTGCGAGGTCGTTGCCTCTGTATCTTCCGGAATTCATTGACTGCACCTGCTTTTACGGGAAACTTCGCGCGGGCGCGCTTCCGCGCCCGCGCGTGAAATACGATCAGAACTCCGCCGTGCCGGTGGTGCGCGGGAAGGGCAGAACGTCGCGGATATTCGCCATACCCGTGAGGTACATTATCAGCCGCTCGAAGCCTATGCCGAAACCGGCGTGCTTCGTGCCGCCGAAGCGCCGGAGGTCAAGATACCACCAGTAGTCCTCGCGCTTGAGCCCGAGCTCGTCTATGCGCTTTTCGAGCATGTCGAGCCGCTCCTCGCGCTGGCTCCCGCCTATCAGCTCGCCGATACCGGGCACGAGCATGTCGGTGGCGGCGACGGTCTTCCCGTCGTCGTTCATTCTCATGTAGAACGCCTTTATCTCCTTGGGATAGTCGTAAACGAACACCGGACCGCCCACGACCTTCTCGGTGAGGTAGCGCTCGTGCTCGGTCTGGATATCGCTTCCCCAGTGGACTGGGTACTCGAAGGAGTCGTTGACCTTCTCGAGCGCGGCTATGGCGTCCGTGTAGCTAATACGGGCGAAGTCCGCGTCGCGCACCTTCTCAAGGCGTTCGATTATCCCCTTGTCAATGAAGCTGTTGAAGAACTCCATCTCGTGCGGGCAGCTCTCGAGGACGTGCGCGATGACGTGCTTTACAAGTCCCTCCGCAAGCACCATATCGTCCCACAGGTCGGCAAACGCTATCTCCGGCTCTATCATCCAGAACTCCGCCGCGTGGCGCGGGGTGTTCGAGTTCTCGGCGCGGAAGGTGGGGCCGAAGGTGTAGGTGCGTCCGAACGCGAGGGCGAAGGTCTCCGCCTCGAGCTGGCCGGAGACGGTGAGGTTCGTGGCCTTGCCGAAGAAATCCTTCGAGTCGTCCACACTGCCGTCCTCACGGCGCGGGGGGTCGTTTACGTCGAGCGTCGTGATGCGGAACATCTCGCCCGCTCCCTCGGCGTCCGACCCGGTGATTATCGGGGTGTGGGCGTAGACAAAGCCCATCTGATGGAAGTATTCGTGTATCGCCCACGCCGCCTCCGAGCGAACGCGGAACACCGCGTTGAAGGTGTTCGAGCGCGGGCGCAGATGCGCTATCGTGCGGAGGTACTCGAGGCTGTGGCGCTTCTTCTGGAGCGGATAGTCAGGCGTGGACGCGCCCTCGAGCTCCACCGAGGAGGCCTTCAGCTCGAAGGGCTGTTTTGCCTCGGGGGTGAGGACGAGCGTCCCCTCGGCGTATATCGCCGAGCCTACGCCGAGCTTCCGTCCCATCTCGAAGTTTTCGGTATTTTCGTCGAGAACGAGCTGTATCGATTTCACCGTCGAGCCGTCGTTGAGCTCGACGAAGGCGAACGCCTTGCTGTCGCGCACGGTGCGCACCCATCCCGCGAGGCGCACCGTCTCTCCGCCGAACTTCTCCGGCGCGAGGAATATGTCCTTTATGCGAGTTACCGTCATTGTTTACGACTCCCTTGCAGATTACACGCTGCGGCGCGCGGCGGGAGGCCGTGCGGCCACAGTTTGGTTACAACAATTATATACACATTTTTTCCGCTTGTAAAGTCCCATCGTATACAAAGGCGGCGGGGCGCGGTCAGTGCGAGAAGGGCTTTCTGCCGCAGACAAGGTCGTCCGCGCAGAGGGCGCAGGCCGCGAGCGGCGTCCAGAGCAGCGCGAATAGCGGGCAGATCTGCCCGCAGACGTTGAATGGCTGGCGTGAGTAGTCCCAGACGTGCATATCGAGCGCGACGTTTATGATGAGCCCGCTCGCAAGCTCCACCGCGAGTATCGCCCCGACCGACGCGAGGGTGCGCAGTCCGAAGCGCAGTCCCGCGCGCCGGAACGCGCCGTTTATCAGCGCTATCGCGTAGCAGCACGCCGAGCCGACGACTATCATCACCGGATGCGACCTCCCCCGCCACGCAAGCTCTATGCAGAAGTACAGCACGCCTCCCACGGCGCTTTCGCAGAGCATCCGCTTTCCTCTCATGTCCTCACCCCGGTTTTTTCGCTAGTCTGCCCCAAATCTCCGGAGTATACACCATGGATTTCCGGGGGAAAATAGCGCCATAAAGCCACGGGAGGGACAGACAAATGGCGGGGATAATATTCAGCATCATCGCCGGCGCGGCGATGAGCTTTCAGGGGGTGTTCAACACCCGCCTCTCCGAGAAGATAGGTCTTTTCGAGTCAAACGTGTTCGTACAGGGGACGGCGTTCGTGCTGTCGCTTATCGCGCTGCTCGTCGCGGGAAACGTCTCGGGCGGCGCGGGCTGGAGCGGCTTCGGCGAGGCGACGCTCGTGAGCCGCCTCGGCGGCGTGCTCGGCATAGTCATCACCGTCACGGTGATGCTCGGCATAAAGGAGCTCTCCCCCACCGTCGCGATCTCGGTCATTCTTATCTCACAGCTGCTCGTAGCGGCGGCAATAGACGCATTCGGGTGGTTCGGGCAGGAGCAGACGCCCTTCGGCTGGACGAAGTACCTCGCCACGGCGATGATGGTCGGCGGAGTGCTGCTGTTCAAGTGGAAGTAGTTCGCGGGAAATCGGCGGGCTGCGCCCGCTCGATTTCCCGCGAAGCCGCCGGACAGAGCGAAGCTCTGCCGGCGGCGGCGCTCCGCGAGCGGTATTTTTCCCGACGCGCATGTCGTCGGAAAAAATAAATTTAACTCTATTTCGCGCCTGACGGTGCGAAACTCTGCGAGGCTTTCAGTCAGTACGTCGGCGCTCCGCGCCGACGTACTGACTGTCAACGCAGCCTACGGCTGCGCCGCGCCGGTTCGCGTGAAGCTTGCGTGAAAGAAGCCTCGCAGAGTTTCGCCGCATAAGCGGCGAAATAGAGTTAAATCATTTTCGGCGGCGGCGTGTACGCCGCCGAAAATACTTCTCGCGGAGCGTGCGTCGATTTTTTGCCGGAGGCAAAAAACTCGGCGCGTAGCGGAGCGCAAGGCACCGGCAGAGCGAAGCTCTGTCCGGTGCCCTCGGTGCGAAAGGGTGCGCAGCGAAGCGAGCACATTTCTCGCCGACTTACTTTTTTGTCTGCGCGACGAGCCCCGGCACTATCAGGATGTGCAGGACTATCGCCGCCATCTCGCCGGTGAAAGCGCCGTAGACAAATTCGCTCCAGGAGAACGTGACCGTCGTGCAGAGCGCTATCACGAGCATCGCCGCGCCCCACGCTATCCTTCCCCCAAGCATCGCGACGAGCAGAGCGAGGTAGCTCGCGCCCACACGGTGCGAGCCCATCGACCGGCGGAACGTGTCGTAGAACGCGCCGGCGAGCAGTCCGTAGAACGCGAGCTCGAACATCATCGCCACGCCCTCCGGAAAGAGCGCGGGCGAGCCGAGTATCACCGACGAGAGCACCGGCGCGACCATGCCTATCGCAAACCCGAGCGGCGCGCCGCAGACAAATCCGCAGAGATAGACCGGTATGTGCATCACGAGCAGCACCGGCGCGAGCCCCGGCACGCGCGCCGCAAGCCCCGGCAGGAATATCGCGAGCACGAGGAAAAGCAGCGCGAGAAGTATGTTCCTCATCGAAAAGCTATTGCGTACAGCCATATCAGACCTCTTTTCGGCCGGCGGAGGCCGGCCATCCTCCGAAAAGTTGTGTATATCATACGAGGATTATATCCGAAAACGGAGGTTTTTTCAAGAGCGCCCCGTTCTTTTGCGGAAATTTTTACCGCATGAGCGAATATGAAGCGAAAAATACGTCAAAAATACCTGTCGGGGGTGACCGATGTGACAAAGGAAATGAAAGTCATAGGCGGCTTTGCGATATGCGCCATGCTGGTGCTCGCCACGGTGACGTTTGCTATTGCGACCGAGCCGCCCGCGGCGGAGAGTTTCGCCGCGTCGCCTGCGAGCGCGGAGGCGGAAGAGATCTTTTCCGGGCAGTCCGAGGGGTACGTCGTGAGGAGCGACGGCGTCTCCGCCGCCGTCTACGATCTCGACGGCAAGCTGCTCATGCCGCTCGACATCCTGCCCGCAAAGCTGCGCGGCGAGGACGCCGCGCGCCTCGCGGACGGCATCTACGCCGCGGACGACGAGGCGCTCTGGCGGCTCATCGAGGATTTTTCCTCTTGACCGCGCGCCTCCGAGGCAATATAATAGTTTCGTCATCCCGGCATCGCCGGGAAATACATAGCGTATTGCCGCCCGCGAGGCGGCACGGAGGTCAGAATGGACGACAACACCAGCTTCGGCCCGGACTACGTCACCCTTGTGGACGACGAGGGCAAGGAGTACCAGCTCGAACTGCTCGACTCGATAGAGCTTGACGGCAAGACCTACCTCGCGTTCTGCGAGGCCGACCTTCCCGAGGACAGCGAGGCGATAGAGGTGACCATCCTCCGCGTCGAGGTACACGAGGACGACACCGAGGAGCTCGTCGGCGTGGACGACGAGGAGGAGCTCGAGCGCGTGTACGAGGTATTCCTCGACCAGCAGCCGGACGACGAGGACGAGGAGTAAGCCGCCGGCGCGGACGCCCGCCGGAGCAGAATTTTTCTGTTGATAATCCTGAGGGAATGTGGTATCATATAGGCGGAGGGGATAATCCCTTCTGCCCTGCTCGTGGCGGGTTTCTTTAAACCCACATCTCTTTGAAACGGGACCGCGGCCTTCACCGGCCGTTCGCAGGCCTCCCGACCCGCTTCGGCGGATCTCGGAAGTTGGAAGCGATAAATCCGGTGAGAGCGGACCCACCTGCATTTGTTGTGCAGGATTTAAAGCGCCCCCACGACAGGGTACGGAAAACAACATCGCGCAGGCTCCGCCGCGCGGTCCCTCCGCGACAAATGCCCCATCTCATATTCGGATGGGGCTTTAATTCTGTTCGGAGAGATTTACATATTCCGGAAAACATACAGAATGGCTGAGAGGTACATACATATGCGTGTTCTTGCTATCGACTACGGCGACGCGCGCTCCGGCGTCGCGATAAGCGACGCGAGCGGTACGCTCACCGGCGAAACGCTCGTTATACGCGCGAGCGGTCCGCGAGCCGCCGAAGCAAAGCTCGCGGAGCTCATCGAGGAGAAGCGCCCCGACCGCGTCGTCATCGGCAACCCTCTGAACATGGACGGCACCGCCGGAGCGCGGAGCGAGCGGAGCCGCGAGCTGCGGGACGTCCTCGCGGAGCGCACCGGCGTGCGCTGCGATCTCTGGGACGAGCGGCGCACCACCGTCGATGCGCACCGTATCCTCTCCGAGGCGGGCTTTCACGGCGCGAAGCGGAAGAACACCGTGGACGCCGTGGCGGCAAGCCTGATACTCGAAGGCTATCTCGCGGCAATGAAAAACGGCCGCGTATAACGTATAAATTCATATTGTTTTGAAAGGGTGATGCGGAAAATGAAGAAAAAGATAACGGCGGAAACTCTCTGTGAGCTGAAGTTCCCCTCCGAGCCGCGCTTCTCGCCGGACGGACGCTATACCGCGTTCGTCGTGAAGAACGTGAACGGCGAGCGCACCGGCTACTCGAGCGACATCTGGCTCAGCGAGAACGGCTCCGCCCCGCGCAGGCTCACCGCCATGGGCGACGGCGGCTCCTTCTGCTGGTCGCCGGAGGGGAAGATACTCTTCTCCGCCTCGCGCACGCCGGAGGACAAGAAGCGCGCGGGCAAGGGCGAGAAGTTCACCTCCGTCTACGAGATCTCGCCCGACGGAGGCGAGGCGACGAAGGCGTTCACGCTCGAGCACGCCGCAGGCGGGCTCCGCCACGTCGAGGGCAGCCTGTACCTCTTTACCGCCCGCACGGACGAGGCGTATCCCGAGGCGGGAAGCGACGGCTTTGACAAGGCGCTCGAGCAGTACAACTCCCCCGCCTACCGGGGCATTGAGGACACGCCGTTCTGGTCGAACGGCAGCGGCTTCACCGCCGGTATGCACAGCGTCCTCTTCCTCTACGACCGCGAGAGCGGCAAAGAGACTCAGGTCACGCCGGAGGGCTTCGACGTCCGCTCGGTGTCCGCGAAGAACGGAAAGATAGTCTACACCGGCTCGGCGCAGGGTCGCGTCCGCGACATGAGGATATCAGGCCTCTACCTCTATGGCATAGCCTCCGGGTCGACCGAGACGCTTATCGAGCCAGGACGTCTCAAGCTCGGCTTTGCCGAGCTTCGCGACTGCGGCGACGTCCTCCTCACCTGCACCGACGGTGCAAAGTACGGCGACACCGAGAGCGGCACGCTCCACACTCTCGACATTGCGACAAAAGAGCTCCGTCCGCTCGGAGACGGCGCGGTCGTACCGGTCGGCGCCGTCGGAAGCGACGCTCGCCTCGGCGGCGGCATGAAGACCAAAATCGTGGGCGACGATCTGTACTTCGTGAGCCTCGACCGCTACAAGAACTCCTTAAAGAAGGTCACTTCGGACGGCGGTATCGAGACCGTCCTCTCCGAGCGCTGCGGTATAGACTCGTTTGACATCTGCGGCGGCAGCGTAGCCTCGATAGAGCTCTCCCCCGTCCGCACGCCCGAGCTGTATATCGACGGCCGGCAGATAACCGACTTCTCCGCGCCGCTCGACGAGTACGAGACCGTCGCGCCGGAGTACATACCCTTCACGAACGCGGACGGGCTCGTCATAGACGGCTGGATGCTCCGCCCCGTGGGCTTCGAGGCGGGAAAGAAGTACCCGGCTCTTCTCGAGATACACGGAGGGCCGCGCACCGCGTTCGGCGAGGCGTTCTTCCACGAGATGCAGGTTTTCGCAAACGCCGGTTACTTCGTCCTCTTCTGCAACCCGCGCGGCTCGGACGGGCGCGGAGATGCGTTCGCGGATATATGGGGCAAGTACGGCAGTATCGACTACGACGATATAATGGCGTTTGTTGACAGCGCCCTCGCGTGCGAGAAGTCGATAGACCCGGCGCGGCTCGGCGTCCTCGGCGGAAGCTACGGCGGCTACATGACAAACTGGATTATCGGCCACACCGACCGCTTCGCCGCCGCCGCAAGCCAGCGCTCCATAGCGAACTGGACCTCCTTCGAGTTCACAAGCGACATCGGCTTCAACTTCACCCGCATGAACCACCGCACCTCCACCCACGAGAACTGGGACTATCTCTGGGACATCTCCCCGCTCAAGTACGCGGATAAGGTGAAGACCCCGACGCTTTTCATACACTCGGACAATGACTTCCGCTGCTGGATGGTCGAGGGCATTCAGATGTTCACGGCGCTCCGCTTCCACGGCGTCGAGAGCTGCCTCTGCCTCTTTGAGGGCGAGAACCACGAGCTTTCCCGCTCCGGCAAGCCGACTAACCGCATAAGCCGCATCGAGGAGATGCGGGAGTGGTTTGAAAAGTATCTTCATCCCGAGGAGGCGCAGGAGAAATGACTAAGAAGAGCGTAGCATACACCGATATATACGAATACTCGCAGGTCTCCGGCGCGAAGTGGTCGCCGGACGGCAGTTACGCCGTCTTCACGGAGAACCGCGCGGACGAGGAGAAGAACGGCTACAAAACCTGCCTCTGGCTCTACGACAAGGAGACGGGAAAGACGAAGCGCCTCACAAGCTCCGGCTCCGACCGCTTCGCGTACTGGGAGGAGGAGACCGGCGCCGTCGTGTTCGCGTCCGGCCGTCCCGGCGCGCCGAAGCGCGAGGGCGCGAAGCCGGAGGACCCCGTCACTCATCTCTTCCGCATATTCCCGGACGGCGGCGAGGCGGAGTTCTACTTCGACCTTCCTACCGCCGGTTCCCTCATGCCGATAAAGGACGGGCTGTTCCTTGTCCGCTCCTTCGAGCACGCCCTGCCCGAGGACGAGCGTCCGAAGCGCAAGGGTTATCAGGTCTTTGACGAGATACCGTTCTGGATAAACGGCATGGGCGTCACGAACAAGAAGCGTCCCGCACTCTCGATATTCGACCGCGCGACGGGGAAGCTCACCCGCTTTACCTCTCCCCTATTTGAGGCCGGCGGCGCGGACATATCCCCGGACAAGACAAAGATAGCCTTTACCGGCTCCGAGCTCATCGGCGCGAAGCGCCGTCAGGGCGGACTGTTCCTCTACGACATAGCTTCCGGCAAGACCGAGACGCTCATCGACCCGCTCACCTCCTGCGTGGACAAGGCGGCGTTCTGGGACGACGGCACGCTCCTCATCGGGATAAATCCCTGCAAGGACAGCCACTCCGCCTCCGACCTCTACCGCTACGACCTCACGACTCGGAAGATGACGAAGTTCCCGCACGACCTCGCGATATACCAGACGGTGCGGGACGGCGGCCTCCTCTACTTCTGCCACGACGAGTGGAGCCACAGCCGCATCGGCGCGATGAACAGCGCGGGCGAGATAGTGTATTCGCTCTCGACGCCCGGCAGCGTCACCGGCTTCGACGTAAAGGACGGAGAGATAGTCCTCACCGGCGACCGTCCGAACGGGATGCAGGAGTTCGGAAGGGTCGCGGACGGCGCGGTCGAGTGGATAAGCGCGATAAACGACGGATATGTCGCCTCGCACGAGATAATCCCCGCCGAGCGCTTCACCTTCACGAACTCGGACGGCGTGGAGATCGAGGGCTTTGTCATAAAGCCCGCCGGCTGGGAGAAGGGCGGCTCGTACCCCGGCCTTCTCGAGATACACGGAGGACCGAAGGCCGCCTACAACGTCGCCTACAACCACGAGATGCAGGCGTACGCGGCGCAGGGGTACTACGTCTTCTTCTGCAACCCGCGCGGGTCGAGCGGACGGACAAGCGAGTTTGCCGACGTCACCGGCAAGCTCGGCACTATTGACTACCGCGACGTCATGGAGTTCACGGACGAAGTCCTCGCCCGCGAGCCCGAGCTTGACGAAAAGCGGCTCGGCGTCCTCGGCGGTAGCTACGGCGGCTTCATGACGAACTGGATAATCGGCCACACGAACCGCTTCGCCGCCGCCGCAAGCCAGCGCTCCATCTCGAACTACTTCACGAAATGTCTCACGACCGACATCGGCCACTACCACAACCTCACCCAGATGGAGACCGACCCGTGGCAGGGCGCGGATGTGTTCTGGGAGCACTCGCCGCTGAAGTACGCGGACAAGTGCGTCACCCCGACGATATTCATCTGCTCCGACCACGACTTCCGCTGCTGGTTCGCGGAGGGCATACAGATGTACAACGCGATACGCCGCAACGGCGTGGACGCGCGGCTCTGCATCTTCAAGGACGAGAACCACGAGCTCTCGCGCTCCGGCAAGCCGAAGAACCGCATTTCCCGCCTCGACGAGATGCTGAAGTGGTTTGACAGATACCTCAAGAAGTAAGTCCGTTCATACATACAGAGCGGAGACCCGCGCGGTCTCCGCTCTTTTTTCAAAAAAAAATTATTACGCTCCGGGTGCGACCCCGGCGCTTCAAAACCCCACTTACGGGGTGAGAACGAAAGGAGGCGGTAAGCTTGGACGACGAGAGGATAACCGGTCTGTTCTTCGCGCGGGACGAGACGGCGCTGTCGGAGGCGAGCGAGAAGTACGGCGCGGCGCTGCTGCGCCTCGCGCGGCGGCTCCTCGGCTCGCGCGAGGACGCGGAGGAGATGCTCAACGACACCCTCCTCCGCGCGTGGAATGCCATTCCGCCCGCGCGCCCCGCAAGTCTCGGCGCGTACCTCGCGGGGATATGCCGCCGCGCCGCGTTCGAGCGTCTGGAGCGCCGCTCCGCGCAGAAGCGCTCGGCAGAGCTCGTCGAGCTCACGGCGGAAATGGAGCTCTGCATCCCCGACCCCCGGAGCGGGGCCGAGGCGGACGAAAGCGAGCTCGCGGAGTCGATAAACCGCTTCCTTGCGGAGCTTCCGGCGGAGCAGCGCGTCATCTTCCTGCGGCGGTACTGGTTTGCCGACAGCATAGCCGAGGCGTCTCAGCGCCTCGGCATAGGCGAGAGCAAGGTAAAGACCACCCTTTTCCGCCTTCGGAAGCGTCTCAGAAAGCATCTTGAAAGCGAGGGATTCAACGTATGAACGGAGAAAATCTGCTGAAAAGTCTCGGCGGCATAGACGAGCGGTTCGTCGCGGAGGCGATGTCCGCCCGTTCCGAGGGCAGGAGAACAGCGTTCTGCGCGGGGCCGGAGCGCCGCCCGCGGCACATCGGCGCCGCAGCCGCGGCGTGCCTCGCCGCCGCGCTCATAGCGTCGGCGTTTTTCGCGTCGCTGCGGCGCGGCGCATCGGAGGGGGACGTCCTGCTCGGCTCGGGCGAGCCCGGTTCCGTCGAAAGCCCGTACCTGCTCCCGAGCCGCGCGCCGCAGATATCCGAGGCTCCGGCGGTCTCGGACGCGCCGGAGACGCTTCTGCTCGACATGGGTGCGATACACATCAACGAGCAGGAGAGCATCGTAAGCGACAGCGCTCCCTACTTCGCCCCCGCGCTCTACCGCGACGAGCGCTGGGGCTCTGCCGCCGTGGAGGAATACTTCGGACGGAGCTTCGCGCCAGCGTGGCGGCCGGACGACCTCGCGTCCGTCTCGGACGGCGGCCTGATGGCGACCGTAAAAAGGGAGAGCGGCGAAGTCGTGTGGGACGAGCTGTACCTCGTCTACCGGGACGAGGACTATCCCGACCCGATAAAGCGCGGCTTTACGGTAATCGCTTCGAAGCTCGGTCTCGGCCGCTGCTGCGTCTACATGACCGACTCGACCGAGACAAGCGACGTCTTCGGCACGGAGGTCGTCTTCGGTCACTGCCGGCTCTCCTACGGCCCATACGACCCGGATACGCACGAGCCCTCCGGGTGGTACGACATCTACCTCGCGGACTTCGAGCTCGACGGCGCGCAGGTGTCGGTCACGGCGAACCGCCTCACGGAGGAGGAGCTTGTGAAGGTCGTCGCGTCGATAATATCCGGGACGGACGGCATAGAACTCGTCGGCGCTTGACAGGCGCGGCGGACGGTGGTATCATAGTTGTGCTTGACAGCGGACGCCGCGCCGCGGTCCTTGCGGCACGGAAGTCCCGCCGCAGGCGCGTTTCCCGCGCCGAAAGTGCGAAAAAATCGAAAGATTTTTCGGTATTTGTCTTGACAAAGAGCCTCGCGCCGTGGTATGATTATCATACCTTTGTGTGGGGTTCTTTTTTTGTGTGCAAAAAAAGCTGCCGACAGGCTTTTTTCCATGCGGAAATCCCCCGCTCCAAAGGGAGGCAAATTTTTTAAGGAGGTGCCGCTAATATGGCTGCTGTTGCTAACCGCGTTAAGATCACTCTGGCCTGTTCCGAGTGCAAACAGCGCAACTACAACACCATGAAGAACAAGAAGAACGATCCCGACCGTCTGGAAATGAAGAAGTACTGCCGTTTCTGCCGCAAGCACACGGTCCACAGGGAAGCGAGGTAACCGGATGGCTAAGGATAAGGAGAAGAAGCCGAATTTCTTCGTTCGCATCGGCAAGCGGATAGCCAAGTGGTTCCGCGAGCTGAAGAGCGAGCTGAAGAAGGTCGTCTGGCCGACCCCCAAGCAGACGGTAAACAACACCGCCGTCGTCATCGTGGTGTGTGTTCTTGTCGGAGCCGTCATCGCACTGTTCAGTCTTGCCGCGTCCGAGGGCGTTTCACTTTTGATAAACCTCGTCAATCCCGGCGCGGGCGTCGCTTAAGGAGCGAAGAAAATGGCTGAAGAAGCAAAGTGGTACGTCGTGCACACCTACTCCGGTTACGAGAGCAAGGTCGCCGCTACCATACTCCAGACCGTTGAGAACCGCAAGCTCCATGACTACATCTCGGAGGTGAGCATTCCTACCGAGACCGTTCAGGAGATAAAGAACTCAAAGACGGTCGAGCGTGAGCACAACATGTTCCCCGGCTACGTCCTCGTCAAGATGGTCATGAATGACGACAGCTGGCACATCGTCCGCAACATACGCGGCGTCACCGGCTTTGTCGGCCCCGGGGGAAAGCCCGTCGCTCTCACCGATGAGGAGGTCGCTTCCCTCGGCGTCGAGCAGAAGCAGCTCACGGTCGATTACCATACGGGCGACAGCGTCCGCATCACCGACGGTTCTCTCGACGGTTTTATCGGTACCGTCGAGGAGGTCTCACCGGAGAAGAACAAGGTTCGCGTCACGATAAGCATGTTCGGGCGCGACACGCCGGTCGAGCTCGAGCTCGATCAGGTCGAACCGATATAAGTACAGGTCCCGTTCGTGGGAGGAGATAATTCTCCGCATTTACCACATCATACCAAGGAGGTCATTATAAAATGGCTCAGAAAGTAGTAGGCGTCATTAAGCTCCAGATACCCGCCGGCAAGGCGACTCCCGCCCCCCCGGTAGGTCCGGCGCTCGGTCAGCACGGCGTCAACATCGTCGCGTTCACCAAGGATTTCAACGAGCGCACCAAGAATGATGTCGGTCTCATCATTCCGGTGATCATCACCGTCTATGCCGACCGCTCGTTTACCTTTGTCACCAAGACCCCGCCCGCCCCGGTGCTTATCAAGAAGGCGTGCAATATCGAGACCGCGTCCGGCACCCCCAACAAGGAGAAGGTCGCCACCATCTCGAAGGAGGACGTTCGCAAGATCGCCGAGATGAAGATGCCCGACCTCAACGCCGGCTCCATCGAGGCGGCTATGAGCATGATCGCCGGCACCGCCCGCAGCATGGGCGTTCTCGTAGGCGACTAAGCGTTTTGCGCGCGGGTGTTCCGCGCGATAAGTGGGAGGAAATATTTTCCGACCGAACCACTAAAGGAGGATATTTACAGTGTCTAAAGGTAAAAAGTACGTTGACAGCGTAAAGCTGTACGACCGCAACGCGGCATACGAGCCCGCGGAGGCTCTCGACCTCGTCACCAAGACCGCAAAGGCCAAGTTTGACGAGACCGTCGAGCTGCACGTCCGCCTCGGCGTTGACAGCCGTCATGCGGATCAGCAGGTCCGCGGCTCGATAGTCCTTCCCAACGGCACCGGCCGTCACGTCCGCGTGGCAGTCTTCGCCAAGGGCGAGCAGGCCGATGAGGCTCTCGCCGCCGGAGCGGAGATAGTCGGCGCGGAGGATCTCGTCGAGCGCATCCAGAAGGAGAACTTCTTCGAGTTCGACGTCGTCATAGCCGCCCAGAACATGATGGGTCTCGTCGGCCGTCTCGGTCGTGTCCTCGGCCCGAAGGGTCTCATGCCTAACCCCCGTGCCGGCACGGTCACGAACGAGGTCGGCAAGGCCGTCACCGAGGCGAAGGCCGGCCGTATAGAGTACCGTCTCGACAGGACGAACATCATCCACTGCCCCATCGGCAAGGTCTCCTTCGGCCCGGAGAAGCTCACCGAGAACTTCGACGCTCTGATGGGCGCCATTCTCCGCGCGAAGCCCGCCGCCGCGAAGGGTCAGTATGTCCGCTCCTGCGTCGTCACCTCGACGATGGGCCCCGGCATAAAGATCAACTCCTCGAGGATGGTCTGAGTGCGGTAAGCTCCGATTTACCGAGTTTTTCCCGAAAAAAGGCGTTTCCCTCTTGACATAAGTCTTCTGAGGCGCTATAATAACGTAGTGTTCCGCAGACAGCAGGAGACCTTCGGGTCGCAAACGGTTCGGCCGTCCCGCCGAGGAAGCGCCTGAATGTAAAGCATTTCTGCGCCCCTGTGTGTGAACACGGGGGCGTTTTCATTGCCCCGTATCCTAATCCACGGAGGTGAAAATTTTGGCAAACGCAAATGTTCTTGAACAGAAGAAGGCTCTCGTCGCGGATCTTACCGAGAAGCTGAAGGGTGCGGCAAGCGCCGTCATCGTCGATTACAAGGGCATCACCGTCGAGCAGGACACAAAGCTGCGCAAGGAGATGCGCGAAAGCGGCGTTGACTACGCGGTCGTGAAGAACACTCTGCTCCGCTTCGCCATAAACAGCTGCGGATATGAGGAGCTCGATCCCCTGCTGAACGGAACGACTTCCATCGCGATAAGCCAGAGCGACTCCATCGCTCCGTCCCGCATAGTCGATCAGTTCACGACGAAGGATCCGACCTGCCCCATCACCATCAAGGGCGGCTTCGTCGAAGGCCGCGTCATGAACGTTGACGAGATAAAGGCCATCGCCGCTATCCCGTCCAAGGAGGCGCTCATCGCTCAGGTGCTCGGCACCTTGCTCGCGCCTATCTCCAGCCTCGCGTTCGTGCTGGCTCAGGCCGCCGAGAAGGGCGGCGCTCCGGCAGCAGCCGCCGAGGAGCCCGAAGCCGCGCCTGCGGAGGAACCCGCTCCCGAGGCCGCACCCGCGGAGTAAATCTATCCATTTAACCACAATCTGCTTTAAGGAGGCAAATTAAAATGGCAAGCGAAAAGGTAACTGCTATCATTGAAGAAATCAAGAATCTGACCGTTCTCGAACTGTCGGATATGGTTCACGAGCTCGAAGAGGTATTCGGCGTTTCCGCCGCTGCCGCTGCCGTCGCGGCTCCCGCCGCCGGCGCCGCCGCTCCCGCCGCCGAGGAGAAGACCGAGTTTGACGTCGTTCTCGCCGAGGTCGGCGCGAACAAGATCGCCGTCATCAAGGTCGTCCGTGAGGTCACCGGTCTCGGCCTGAAGGAAGCCAAGGAAGTCGTTGACAACGCTCCGAAGGCCGTCAAGGAAGGCGCGAGCAAGGAAGACGCCGAGGCCATCAAGGCCAAGCTCGAAGAGGCCGGCGCAAAGGTCGAGCTCAAGTAAGTTACATTGGTTTGTAAAACATCCGCAGGCGTTGCCTGCGGATGTTTTTGTATGGCCTCGGCGTCTTCCGGCGGGGCGAAGCCCCGCCCCGCGCTTATGCGCGGTTAAAGTTGTTTGCCACAGGCAAACAACTTTGCGTAGGGGCGATTCATTCGCCCCGAGCATTTCAATCGGAAGGGTTCCCAAAAAGTCCACAGGACTTTTTGCGGCGTCAGCCGCAAACCGCGCCTGTTCGCGCGGTTGAAGTTGTCGGCAAAGCCGACAACTTCGCGCAGGGGCGATTCATTCGCCCCGAGCATTTCAATCGGAAGGGTTCCCAAAAAGTCTTTTAGACTTTTTGGGAATTCAGACGCCGAGGCCATCAAGGCCAAGCTCGAAGAGGCCGGCGCCAAGGTCGAGCTCAAGTAAGTTACATTGGTTTGCGAAACATCCGCAGGCAATGCCTGCGGATGTTTTTGTGTCCGAAATTTGATATATTATCTTAACCTTCGGTGGATTTCTTCACATTCCGGTAGTATAATAGTCTTAGAGCAAATCTTTCCATGACGATAAGAATAAGTAGTACCGAATGGATGTCTGCCGCACAAATCGAGTATCAGCGAGGTTATGAAATGAAGCTGTTTGTTTCTTTTTCGGCAAGAAAAACCGGTAATTGTGCACAGATTATTGATTATCTGAAAACGCCGCAGGATAAAGTGATTTATTACGCGGATTTGAACGCACACGGATGCAGCGATTGCGGTTATGAGTGTTTCAAAACACAATGCCGCTATCGGGACGATGACGTTTACCGCCTTTACAGCAGCTTTGCCGACTACGAAAAAGTAATTCTGCTTGTTCCGATGTACTGCGGAAATCCTTCCTCCCTGTATTTTGGCTTTAACGAAAGAAGTCAGGACTTTTTCATGCACCATGAAAACGAATATACGTCTTTTGTAGAGAGGCTGTTTGTCATCGGCGTCTACGGAAGCAGGAAAGAATCGCCGGATTTCATAGGGTGCTTTGAAAAATGGTTTGAGGGAACACCTTACCGGCATCATATTCTGGGGATCGAGCGTCACTTGTACCGGCAGACAATGACAGACAGCGTAACAGATATTGAACCGGTCAAAGCGGCGCTGCGTGGTTTTATACGGTAAAGTCCCGTTTGTTGAGGCGAGGTATCGCTTTTTGTAAAGGAGAAGATGTTATGCCGTTTATGACGCCAATGGCATTGATGCGCAAAAATCTGATAATAAAGAAGCTCAGGGCATGCGGCGCTGTCTCGGAAGAGTCTGCAAAATCTCTGGCCGAAGCGGGCGTTATAAACCCGGACGGCTTTAAGCGCATAACCGACCGGCTTGTCGAAACCGGCAGCATCCACCGCACTTCCGGCGGCAGATATTATGTGTAACGTAAAAACATCCGCAGGCAGCGCCTGCGGATGTTTTTATCGTCCGAAAGTTCGCCGCATCGCGCCCGCGAGGCTCCGCCGTCAGCTCTCCGCCGTCATTTCGCTTTCGGTCCTCGTGAGGTTTTTCAGCCACTTATACTTTCCGAACCGCGCCGCGACGAACGGCAGCTTCACAAACTCGTCCATGCACAGCACGACGTACACGGCTACCGGCGGCCATCTCCACACGAACGCGGCGAAGAACCCGAGCGGCAGCACCACTCCCCACATCGCGGCGGCGTCGCATATCAGTCCGAACCTCGTGTCCCCGCCGGCGGCGAAGACGCCGCTCACCATGCTCGAGTTGAACGACTTTCCTATGCAGTACACGGCGTTCACGACGAGCATCCATCCGAACAGCCGCGCGACCTCCCCGTCCGGCTTCGCTACTGCGAGGCAGGGACGGTAGAGCAGGAGGAGGACGAGCCCGCTCGCCGCGCCGAATAGAAGCGACCACGCGAATATCTTCGAGCCCATCCAACGCGCTCCTTCGAGGTCGTCCTTACCGAGCGCGTTGCCTATCATGATGCTTCCCGCCGTGCCGAGTCCGCCGCACCCGACGATGACGAGGCTGCGGAGCGTGCTCGCGAGCGAGTTCGCCGCGACGACGTCCGAGCCGATGTGACCCATTATCGCGGCTATCGCGGCCGTCGCTCCGCCCCAGATGAGATAGTTCATCTGCACGGGAAGCGTACACTTCCGGAAGTCCCTCGAGAGCCACTTCTCGGTGGACACGCACGCCCGGAGGTCTAGGCGCGCTCCCCTGCCCCGCGCGGCGAAGGCAAGGCAGAACGCCGTCTCAAGTATCCTCGCGAGCGACGTCGCGCCCGCCACGCCGGAGAGCGCGGCGGATTCGTTTCCGGGAAACAGAAGATATATCGCGGCGGCGTTCAGCGCGACGTTGCAGATGAGGCAGGACGCGGAGATCTGCGCGCAGAGCTTCGTCTCGCCGACGCTCCGCATGACGGCGAGCACCATCTGCGACACGCCCATCATCAGATAGCTCACGCTCACCCAGCGAAGGTAGCCCGCACCAAGGGTTATCAGCCGCGCGTCGTCGGTAAATATCCGCATCAGCATCTGAGGGATGCAGAGCGCCGCGAGGAAGAACAATACGGAGATGACGCAGGAATACCTCAGCGCAAGTCCCTGAACCTTCTCTATCGTGGCGGTGTCGTCCTTTCCCCGGTACTGCGCCGCGAGGACCGACGCGCCGGTCGAGAGTCCGAAGTAGAAAAGCGTCAGCACGAACGTGACCTGTCCCGCGAGGGACGACGCCGAGAGCGCGTCCCGGCTGACGCCGGAGAGCATCAGCACGTCCGCCGTGCTCACCACCGCGCTGATGAGGTTCTGGAACACTATCGGAAGCATCAGTTTCTTCAAGTCACGAAAAAATACCTTTTTGTCTGTTGCGGCGTCCATATCTCCGCCTCCTTTTCCTACATTATATCCGTCCGTACTTGCATAAGCAATAAAAATATGATACTATTTTTATAACGATCGTCTTTTCCGCGGCCGGCGTCCCCGGCACGCAAAATACGATTTTTACAGTTTTGCGGGCAATTCCGACGGCGGACACCGCCGCTATGATCTATACTGCTTATAAAAGAAGTCCGCACGGCTCGCCGTTCGGACATCACTCAAAAAGGAGGAACGCAAAATGACCGAGCAGGAAAGGCAGAAAAGGATAGCCGGAGGGTATCTCTGGCAGGATACCGAGGAGTACCTCGCGCATCAGGCCCGCGTAAAGGACCTTATGTACGAGTTCAACACCTCGAAGCCGAGCGAGGTGGATAAGCGCCGCGGGCTGATGAAGCAGATGTTCGGGAGCGTCGGCGACGGCGTCTGGATAAACCAGCCGCTCACGCTCGCCGTCGGCAGCACCGTCACCATCGGCGAGGGGAGCTACATCAACTCCGGCCTCACGCTTATCGACGACTACAACATCACGATCGGCAAGGGCTGCCTCTTCGGCACCAATGTCACCCTCTGCACCACCGGCCATCCCATGGACCCGGAGATGCGCGCGACCGGAAGCATGTACTCCTTCCCCATCGTCATCGGCGACGGGGCGTGGCTCGGCGCGGGCGTGATAGTCCTGCCCGGCATCACGATAGGCAAGTACGCCGTCATCGGCGCGGGGAGCATCGTCACAAAGGACATCCCGGACTACACCGTGGCGGTCGGCAACCCCTGCAAGCCCATCCGCACGCTGAGCGAACGCGACAAGGAGTATTACTGGCGCGACCGCCGCTTCGATGAACAGCCCGACTGAGCGCATTGCGCCGTCCGAGGAACCGCATAAGCTCGACCTCAACCCCGACTTCTCCGAGCGGCTTGAGTATACCGTGCCGGATATGCCGGTGAGGGCTGGCGGCGGACTTCTCTCGATATTCCGGGACTTCGCCGCGGCCTGTCACTGGCATGACGACTTTGAGCTCCTCGGTGCGGTCGAGGGCGAGCTGGACTGCTTTGCGGGCGGAGCGACCGTGCATCTGAAGGAGGGCGAGTGCGTCCTTGTAAACTCGCGCCGCCTTCACTACGGCTACTCCGCCGAAAAGCACGACTGCCGCTACCGCTTCTTTCTGTTCCATCCGTCGATATTCGCGTCTCTCCCACCGGCGGAGAAGGCGCTCGCAGAGCTCACGGCGGACGGCAGCGCCGACTACTGGAAGTTTGACGCCATGTCCGATGGCGCGTCGCTCTTTGACGAGCTCTGCCGCTTTGCCTCGGAGGAAAACGTCTTCGGGATACTTGCAAAGTGTGCGGAGTTGATGAACCTCGTGTCCGAGAGCGCGTCGGGACGGGAGCCGCCGTCCGGCGGCGAGGAGCTGGCGGCGCTTCGGGCGATGATAGGCTTCGTGCAGGCGCACTACCCGGAGAAAATTGACCTCGGGCGTATCGCCGCCGCCGGCGCCGTGTGCCGGAGCCGCTGCTGCCTCATCTTCCGCCGGAGGCTGGGGTGCTCGCCCATCGAGTACGTCACGCGCTACCGGCTCGAAAAGGCGCGCGCGATGCTTGCGCGTGGCTGCGCCGTAACCGAGGCCGCGTTCGGATGCGGCTTCAACAGCGCGAGCTACTTCGCGGAGGTGTTCCGCAGGAGCTGCGGTATGACGCCAAAGGAGTACAGGCGCAGTATGCAAGCCTGAAATCAAACGGGGAACGGTATGCGAGTACCGTTCCCCGTTTTTTCAGAATCTCAGCCAACCTAGATTTACGCATCGGCTCGCGTCGTCGCACTGCGCGTCGAGCCCGTCCGCGATGACCTTCCACGTCCAGTAGAACCACCCGATCGCGTCGCGCATGCTGTCCTGGAAGCCGTCCGCGACGGTGGTGTAGAGATGATCCTTCTCGGCCTTCGTCATCTCCGCAAGGCCGTCCGCGTGGTTCTGTGCGTTCCACTCGCCCACTATCAGCGGCACACGCCGCGCGGCGGCGTTCACGCGCTCGCCGAGTCCGCGCAGATATTCCGCGTAGACCTTCGCGTTCCGCTCGCGGAAAATGGTCATGTCCGGCGTCATAAGATAGTTGTGCGTATCCAGCACCGCGCCCTCGAGCGAGCCAAGAAACTCATCCCATATATCGAGCTCGAACGCATCCGAGAACACGACGTATTTCTCCGGCCCCGCGTGGCGGCGGATGGCGGCGTAGGCGTCGAGGTAGAAGCACCGCAGGAAGTCGAGCGTATAGCTCTCGTTCTTCTTTGCGAGTTCCTTATCGACCGGTTTGTAGAACTCCACGAGGCTGTTGATGTTAAGGAGCTTTCCCGCCTCGGTGTCGCTGCACATCGGCTCGTTCAGGACTTCGATGCCCCACAGCGCCTCGCGCTTTCCGTAGCGCTCCGCTATCCGTTCGAGGACGTCCACCGTGTAACGGACGTACTCCGGCTTTGTGGACCACGTGCAGATACCGCAGATGCCCGAGTTGTCGGTTCCGTTGTGACCGCCGGGAGCGGTGTGGAGATCGACCAGTATCTTCAGCCCGAACTTCTCCGCCCAGTTGCAGGCGCGGTCAAGGTACTCATAGCAGTGTATGTACGGTCCGACGTCCTCAAAGAGGAAGAACGGTACCGGGATGCGGACGGCGTTGAAGCCCTTCGCCGCTATTTCCTCAAAGTCCCGCTCGGATATGAACTCGTCGCGGTGAACCTTGAGGCGCTCCGATGCGCGCTCGCGGCCGAGCTCCACGCACAGATACGTCTCGTCCGCAGCGCTCGTTCCCGAGAACAGCTCCTCCGTCATCCACTTTTCAAGCACCAGCCAGTTTCCGAGGTTGACCCCGCGCAGCTTTTCCATACTTATCCTCCCTTTCCGTTCTCTTTAAGTCCAGTATAACCGCCGAAAGGAATTGTGTCAACGACAAATCACCCGCTTTTTGTCCCGTTAATGCCAAATAGACGCAACCCGCGTAAGCAAGTCAAAACTCCGACTACTGCACTTCTGCTGCAAATCTACTGCCCCCGGAAACTCACCCGGTCGGATAACAGCTTTGTTTGGAACAAAGTGTCGCCCTGTTCTGGGGGTAATGGTGTTGTGTCTGTGTTGGGAGAGGGATTTTTAAGGGAGAGGGCGAAGCCCTCTCCCTTAATCGCGCTTTTTGATTACTTTTTGCGCGAGCAAAAAGTAATGCAGGGGTGCGGGGCGGCACAGCCCCGCAAGGTGTCGGTAGAGCTCTGCTCTACCTAGGGACGCGGGGGCTCGCCCCGCGAATGCTCGCGGGGCTTCCCCGCTATACGGGTGTGGGCTCTGCACGCTTGGTCGCGGGCTCCGCCCGCGATTATATCGCGAAGTCTCCGTCCTTGAATATATCCACTTCCCTGCCGTCCTCGGTGGTGCCGACGATGTGCATATCCGGGGTGCCGATCATGAAGTCGACGTGGATGGTGCTGTCGTTAAACAGGTGCTCGCTTCCCTTAGGGCCGGCGCCGAGGCCGCGTCCGAGCGCGAGGTGGCAGCTCGCGTTCTCGTCTATGAGCGTGGTGTAATACACGAGGCCGCTCATGCTTATCGGGGAGTGGTACTCGACAAGCGCCGCCTCGCCGAGGTATCCGGCGTTCTCGTCGGTATGGATCAGATCCTCGAGCATCTCCTTGCCCTCGTTCGCGAGGACTTCGACGACCTTGCCGTCCTTGAAGCGGAAGCCGAAGTTCTCTATCTTCTTGCCGCCGAGGACGAGGGGACGGGAGGCGTAGACCACGCCGTTCGTCTCGAACTTGTTCGGCGTCGTGCAGATCTCCTCGGAGGGCATGTTCGCGTGGAACGGTATGAAGTCCTTCGGCATCTCGCGCTTGCCGAAGCCGAAGTGCGACCACGGCGTGAGGCCGACGGTGAGGTCGGTGCCGTTCGAGGCGGTGTAGTGCAGCTTCGTGAGCTTCAGCTCATCGACGGCGTTGCCGCGCGCGGACGTGCGGCGGCTCTTCTCCTCCCACGCGGCGACGGGGTCGTTGTCCTCGGTGATGTAGCAGAGGCGCAGAACGGTCTCCCACAGCTCGTCAAGAGCCTCCTCGCCGGTCTTGCCGAGGATGTACTCCGCCCACTCTATCGTGGGGATCATCGCGATGAGCCACTGGCAGTGCTTCTCGCGGCTCGCCTTGCGCATGATGTTCCGGACGGCGTCCACGTGCGCGAATATCGCGCTCGAGTTCTTCTCGGAGACGCCCTCCATGAGCTTCGGGTTCACGCCCTCGAGGCGGACGTAGCACGCGCCGTTATCGAGGTAGCCCTGGTGCATGGCGACCTCCCAGTCCTCCACGCGGCGGACGTCCTCGTCCGAGCGGTACTGCGCCGCGACCTTCATGTTCGGCAGGTCGAGGTAATGCACGACGACGTTCCCCGCGCCGAGCTTGTAGCACTCCTCCGCGAAGATGCTCGTGAACTGCCAGCCTTCTATCGCGGCCTCGACGAGCACGGTCTGTCCCTTCTGGACGTTCAGGCCGACGCGGGCGAGCGTGTACGCATACTTGTGCTTCATTTTTTCGAGATCCATATCCGGTCCTCCTGTTTCTGCGGCGCGCGGACGCGCCGGAAATGCTTTACAACTTTATTCAATAATAGCACAGAATCGGAGGATTGTAAACCGTTTTGGGGGAAAACAGCGGGAGCGGCTTTCGCCGCTCCCGCAGATTCTATTTGTTTATGCTCTCCAGTTCCCACACGCCGTCCTCTGCTCTGACTATCGTCATCTCGGACGTGCCCCGTTTGTCGCTGTCCGGCCGCCGGTAGGATATTTCGAGCGTCATCTGTGTCGGCGAGCTCGCTAACACCTTCACGCCGGTGATCTCGCCGCCCGTTTCGTCGTACTCGTTTTCTATGCCTATCGGGAAGTACAGCACGCCGTCGCGGAGTATCAGCGCCGGTTCCTGCGCGGTATCTTCTCCCGCAAGCAGCATGACCATCCACAGCTCGAGCGGGCTCCTGATGTCCGCTCCCAGCTCCTCAAGCGTCGCATAGCAAGGGTAAGCGCCCGGGTAGTTCTCCGCCTCGGCGGCACTCACGAGCTCGCCCGTGCCGGGCACGCGCCGGAAGCCGTCCGCCGCGCCGAAGTCCAGGTCCAGCGGTCTGCCGTCCTCCCCCGTCATCACACGATAGTAGTAGTGGGGCTGCTTGCCGACAGCCACGGACGCTGCCCAGAGATTGCCGACCCGGTATGTGAGATCCGTCCCGTCCTCGGCTGTTACGCTATACGGCAGCCACTCAGAAGCGGCATTCGGATTTGCAAGGACGTAGGAGTCCCGCGAGCCGGGGACGAGCCGCGCCGTATATGACAAAAACCTGCCGTCGGCGCCATAGAAATCTATGCTGTTACTCATTATGTAACCGGAGGACACGACGTCATCGTCGTCGGCAATGCTCTCCGGGTCGAGCAGTCCGCCGGAGATGACCGTCGGTCTCAACATCTCGTCGTATACGACGACGGTGTTCGGCTCCGCGCGCTTTGGGCGGTAGAGATCGGCGAGCGCGTCGTCATAATTTCTCCCGCTGTCTGAGAGGGCGTCCATATACTCGTAGTCGTCTATGTACCACTCGCCATCGACGAGCTTCAGTAGCATCAGCGCCCCGCGCTCGTAGTCGTCATGGTTTTCCGGCCAAGTCGCCTCCGTGGCAGTCCCCCACGGGTCGCTCAGATACCTGACAAACACGAGCATGCTGTTTGCCGTGGACTCGAGTATATTGAGCGAGATTTCCCTGCCGACGTTGCCGCTGCCGGAATCCGCCCAGAGCTCGCGGTACGGATACCCGTCCTTCCACAGGAACACGTCGTTTGCAAGCGCCCGCTCCGCGCCGTGCTCGGTGAAATAGTACGGCAATACGTCATATATCCCGGCGCGCAGACTGTACGGCTCGGGCTGCAGTTTCCCCGTCATATCGTCCGGGACAAATGACGCGTCCCACCACGTTGCGAGCACTCTGTCGCCCAAGCGGAGGAAAAATACTTCGTCGTCCGTATCCGCAGCGCTCGTCCGGCCGTAGACGAGGTCGCTGTTGGCGCCGTACCATAGCTGCGCGAAGCGCACGGACAGGTCGGAGCCGTCCGGCGCCGTGAGCGACGGAACCTCGTCCGCCGTTACCGGCGTGGGCACGCCGTCCGTCCCCGGCAGGCAGATTCGAACTTCTGAGAGCGCGCCCGACTCGTCGTAGACCGCTTCCGTGCAGGGATACGCCGCAGAGTCCGGGAGCGTTGCCGCGCCGTACCTCTCGTAATACTCCTCCTCGGAGAGCATGTCCCCGACGTCGCTTCGTGCAAGCCTGCCGCCCTCGCCGTAGTAGAGCTCGGTGTTCGGTGCTGCAAACTGCGGATAGTGCGTCCGCCAGCTTTCGAGAGCCGTATCGTAGTCCGGAAGACTCGTCTCCGGCAGCGTCAGGACATACTCGCCCGAACCCTCGGGATATTCGTAGTAGATGTTCTGCAGGAGGCCGTCCCGGTCGTAGACCGCCTTCGTGTTCGGGCGGATGAGAGAAGAGTCGCTTTCCGGCAGGAGAGTCTCGCCTATCTCGTCCCGGCGCGCGCGGCAGGCGTCCTCGCTGAGGAGCGCGCCGAGAGTGACGGTATAGTTCCCATCGCCGTCATAGACTATCTCTGTGCCGGGCTCCGCCCACTTCGGATAGCGGGTCTCCGCGCTTTCAAGATACGCCTCATAGTCTTCATGAGTGAACGTCGCGGCGGGCACTTCTTCCCTTCCGCGAACCGCGTCGGTCGCGAATATTGCGACTGTCGCGGCGCAGACTATGCCCGCGATGATGACCGTCCAAATTGCCGGCTTTCTGAACCTCATCACGTTCTTTATCCGGCTCTTCGGCTCGCCCTCCCCGAACGAGAGCGGCGACGCGGCTACATGCCCCGTCCCGCCCGAGTAGCGGAGTATCGACGTGGCGTATTCGGCGCGGATATCGGACGGCGCGCGGCGAAGGACCGCCTCGTCGCAGGAGAGCTCCATGTCCCGCCCGGACAGAATGAACGCCGCCCACACGAGCGGGTTGAACCAGTGTATGCAGAGCGCCGCGTATGCGAGGACGCGCGTCAGGTTGTCGCCCCGCCGGATGTGACAGCGCTCGTGCGCGAGGACGTACTCCTTCTCCCGCTCCCCGAGGTCGGAGGGGATATATATGCGCGGGCGGATCAGTCCGAGCGTGAACGGGACGTCCGCGCCGTCCGCGAGGAAGACGCCGTCCTGCTCCTCCACCGCGCCGACGAGCCTCCGCCGCAGACGGACGTACCGCAGGACGCCGCGCGCGGCCATCGCCGCCGCGCCCGCGAACCATACCCACGACGCGGCCGCAAGCAGTACGTCGCGCGCCGCGGGACGCACCGCCGGAGCCGCCGGCGTCGCGGCGGCGGGAGTCTGTCCCGCCGGCGTCTGCGGAACGCTCACATTCCCGTCGTGCTCCGCCTCGGACGTGTCCGGGGCGGACGGCAGATCGTAGGGCAGCGCGCCGCCCGTTCCGATGTGCGCCCCGGTCTGCGGCGCCGGCGTCGGAACCGTGCTGTTCATCGTGGCAGACTTCTCCGTCCCGCCCGGAAGCAGGTTCATCACCGACAGCGGCGACCTCACCGACACAGGCGACAGCAGCCGCAGCAGCACAACAGCCCACAGCGCGTAGGAGAAAACCTTCGGCGCACGGCGGAGCGGGAACCTCGCCGCGAGCACCGCGAGTATCGCCGCCGACGCCGCGAGGCTCATTCCGAGTATGCCGAGGAATATCGACGTCACGCCTTACCGTCTCCCTTCCCATATTCGTCGATGAAGCGGCGGAGCTCCTCCACGTCGTCCCGCGAGAGCTTGCGCCGCGTCGAAAACGCGGCGACGAACTCCGGCAGCGACCCGCCGAAGCTCTCCTCCACCATCTGCTCGCCCTGTATCGCCGCGAGCTCCTGCTTCGTCATGAGCTTTTTCACGACGCCGCCGTCGTTTATAAAGATACCTCTCTCGCATATGCGGCGGAGCATCGTGTAGGTGGTCGATTTCTTCCAACCAAGCTCCTGCTCGCAGAGCTTCACGAGCGTGCCGGACGGCACCGGCTCGTTTGCCCAGATTATGTCCGCAAATTTGGTCTCCATCACGCCAAGCCTGTATTCGTTCATACTTCATTCCCTCTTTCCGCAGCCGTCCGCCGAAGATACGCGGTGCGCCGCTGTTTTGGTTTGAGTTTAAAATTATTAAACCCTACTAGCTACAGTTTAGCACGTGTAAACCTTGTTGTCAATACCTTTATAACAGTTTTTTTGAAGGAAGCCCAATCTGCGGGTTCCCTCGAAAAATTCCGCGGAGTTCCGCCAGCCAAAGAAAGCCGTCTTGCTTATGCGCCCGTGATATGCTACAATACTTGCATCAACAACGAACGCAGTACGGCGTCTATATGCGAGAGGAGCGACAATGATGGAAAAGTTTGACCGAGTAGAGTTTTGCAGAAACAAGTATCACGAGCTGTTCGGCGGCGAGCCGGCAGGAAACGAGGGCACCGACCCCGAGTTTATGCGGATACTTCAGCGTTTCATCTTCGGCGAGGTCTGCGCCGTGGGGAGCCTCGACAACCGTATGCGCGAGCTGGTGACGGTGACGGTCCTCGCTGTCAATCAGACGCTTCCGCAGCTCAGGGCGCACGTCGGCGCGGCGCTGAACGTCGGCTGTACGCCGCTCGAGATACGCGAGGCGGTCTATCAGCTCGCCGCGTTTGTGGGGTTTCCGAAGACGCTGAACGCCATCTCCGCCATGAACGAAGCGTTCACGGCGGCGGGCATATCCCTCCCGCTCGAGGACGCCGCCGTCACCGGCGAGGATGACCGCTATGAAAAGGGACTCGCGTTCCAGAGCGAGATATACGGCGACGGGATAAAGCGCAAGTACGCCTATCTGCCGGAGGAGTTTGCGGAGGCGATACCGAGGTTCCTCACCGAGCTTTGCTTCGGCGACCTCATGATGCGGCGCGGCCTCGACCGCAAGACGCGCGAGCTGCTCACGGTGGTTATGTTTGCCGCCATGGGCGATTCCGCTCCGCAGATACAGAGCCACGCGCTCGGCGCTCGGAAGGCGGGCAACACCGACGAGGAGATCTACGCCGCGCTCCTGCACGCGCTGCCGTACACCGGCTTTCCGCGCGTCTTCAACGCTCTGAACGCCCTGAAGGAAGTCATGTGAGCGGACAACAAAACAGTTAAAGGGACGCCCTTTCGGGCGTCCCTTATGCTTTGTCTGTTATTTACCCGTCGTCCGGCTCGGTCGGGAACTCCGGGCTTGCGGGCGTGTCGGACGGCGGCGCTTCACTCGGCTCTTCTGAGGGCGTGACCTCGCCGGTGGGCGGCGCGTCCGACGGCTCGCTGCTCGCCGGAGGCGGCGGCGCGCTCGGCTCGCCGCTTGCCGGCTCGCCGGAGACCGGCGCGTCGGAGGGCTCGGTCGGGAATTCGCCCGCGTTCGGGTCGTCGTTCGGATCCTCCGGCTCCTCGCCGGGGACGTGCAGCGTGCAGAATGCATTTGCCGGGTCCGCGACGTTCACGGCGACGCGGTACATCACGTTTTCGTCCGGCTCCGCAGAGGGCTCCGTCGTCTCCCCGTCGTCGGAAGCATAGCCGAGCGGCAGCGAGTAGTCCACGCCGTAGGCGCGAATGGTGTACTGCTCGTCCGCGACGCGGATATTCGGCAGAGGGAAGCTGCGGTTCACCTGCATCATCGAGACCTGACGCCGTCCCTCCTCGGGGCAGGCAGGGGTGGCTATCTTGCCGCTCTCGCCGCACACGTCCACGAACTTATGGATGCTGCACACATCGGTCGGCACGTCCTCCGCGAGGAATGTGCCGGTGAGGACGCGGCTGCCGCGTATGTCCGCGCGGCAAGCGTCGGTCGCAAGCATGCCCGAGTCGCGGCAGTAGGCGACCTTCACTATCTCCGCGGTCGCGGGGGTGAAGAACTCGCGCGGTTCGAGGTTCTCGTGCAGCTTCTCCATCACCTGCTGCCAGAGCGGAACGGCGGGGCTGGTGCCGGAGGTCGGATTTATCGTGTGATTGTAGTCGAAGCCGTACCAGACCGTGCAGGTGTAGTACGGGGTGTAGCCGCAGAACCAACGGTCGAAGTCGTCATCGGTGGTGCCGGTCTTGCCGGCGGCTATCGAGTTTGAGAGGCGGGCGTACACGCCCGAGCCGTTCGCGACGACGTTTGTAAGGAGGTTATTCATGTAGTACGCGGTGCTCTCCTTTATGACCGCCGTGCTCTTCTGCTCCTTCTCGATAAAGACGTCTCCGTTCGCGTCGAGCACGCGGGTGTAGGTGCGCGGCTCGTTGTAGACGCCGGCGTTCGGGAAGACCGAGTACGCCGCCGCCATGTCGAGCACCGTGACGCCGTCCGTGAGTCCGCCGAGCGCCATAGACGGCGTGACCTGGTCGGTGAAGAACTGGTCGCCGCGGTACTCGCCCTCCACGAGCGTCCTGAGTCCCATCTTGTACTTTGCAAACTCGAAGCAGTGCTCCGGACCCATCGTCGTGACGAGCTGGACGGGTATCGTGTTGTTCGAGCGGCCGACGGCGTCCATCACGGTCATCTGACCGCGATAGATGTTGTCGTAGTTCTTCGGGTAGCCGTTGCCGTTCTCGTCGAGTATCTTCGGCATATCGGTAAAGACGTCGTACGGGTCGATGAGCCCCGCTTCGATGGCGCAGGAGTAGACCGCTATCGGCTTTATCGAGGAGCCGGGCTGCTTTGTCATGGCAGTCGCGCGGTTGCGGGCGCGGTTGACGGTCTTTTCGCCGAGGCCGCCGTACATGCCGAGCACGTTTCCGGTGTATGGGTCCATGACGACTATCGCGCTCTGCGGCGGAGCCTCGAGCGTGTCCGCGTCGCGGAGGGTCGGCCAGAGCTCGGGGTTGGTATAGACCTCGTCTATTACGGCCTGAACATCCGGGTCCATGGTAGTGTAGATTTGGTAGCCGCCGGTGAAGAGGTAACGCTCGGCGACGGAGTAGCTTACGCCGCGCTTCTCCATGATGTCCCCTATCACGTCCTCGATGACCTGGTCGCAGAAGTAGCTCTGCACCTTCGAGGTCTTGTCGGTCGTGGTAGTTGTGGACGGACGGTCGCGCTTGAAGACGAGGCGCTGGTTCTTTGTACGCTGATACTCGGCCTCGTCTATATATCCCTGCTCCTTCATGACCCAAAGGATATTCTCCTGACGTTCCTTGTTGTGGTCGCGGTTCTGATACGGGTCGTAGTAGGTGGGCAGGTTCGTAATGCCGACGATGCTCGCCGCCTCCGCGAGCGTGAGATCCTTCGCGTCCTTGCCGAAGTAGGTCTGCGCGGCGGCCTGTATGCCGTAACAGCCCTGGCCGAAGCAGACGAGGTTGATGTACACCTCAAGGACGTCCTCCTTCGAATACTTCCTGTCGAGGGCGAGGGCGCTGAATATCTCGCCGAGCTTTCGTCGGACGGTGACCTCCTTGTTTCCGGTCACGTTCTTGACGACCTGCTGCGTTATCGTGGAGCCGCCGAAGCTCGACCCGTCCCCCAGGAACATGGTGTACGCCGCGCCGAGGGTGCGGTACCAGTCTACGCCGTGGTGGCGCCAGTAGCGCTTGTCCTCAATGGCCACGAGCGACTGGAAAACGTATTCCGGCAGCTCGTCATACTCCACCCAGACGCGGTTGTCGAGGAACAGCTCCTGCATGACCTCCCAGTCCTGGGTGTCCTTGTCGTAGTAGTAGATGAAGCTCGTCTCGTTCAGCGTAAAGTCGTCAAGGCTGATGTCCTGCCCCTCCGCGAGGAAGTTCTGACAGTAGACGACAAATATCAGCGCGAACATCACGCCGGTGACGAGCGCTATCATGAGCAGCGTACCGACGCTTGCGAAGACCCACTTCACGGTCTTGCCTATTACCTTCAGTGTCGTGAGCGCGACGCGCGCGCCGGTGCTGCGCTGTTTTTTCTTCGGAGTGCTTTCCGTCAAGCCTTTCACCCCTTGTGCTTATGATTTGAGATGCGGGCGGGCGCGGAGATGCGCCGCCCGTATTTGGCGGCACGCCCCGCAGAAGAAGCCCGGCGGGACGGCTCGCCCGGCGCGGCTCAGACGCGCTCCTTGCCGTAGAAGAAGAGCGCGACGGTGCCGGGGCCGGAGTGCGAGCCTATGACCGGCCCGATGTAGTTCTTGATTATCTTGCCTATCTTATACTTTGCGCGGAGCTTTTCGATGATGTAGTCCGCGTCCTCCTCGCAGTCGCCGTGGCTGACGGCGATGCAGTCGAACTCGTCCGAGAGCTTGAGGGCGTCCATCCACTCGATAAGTCCGTCGAGCGAGCCCCGGCGTCCGCGCTTCTTCGAGCAGGCGCGGAGCTTTCCTTCCGCGTCGACGTCGAGCAGAGGCTTGATGCCGAGCATCGAACCGAGGACGGCCGTGCCCTTGCCGACGCGCCCTCCGCGCTGGAGGAACATCAGGTCGTCGACGGTGAAGAGGTGCTGTATGTGCTTCTTGTTGCGTTCGAGCCAGTCCGCCGTCTCCTCGATGGTCTTTCCCTCGCGGCGGAGACGGACGGCGTAGTGGGTGAGAAGTCCGCCGCCGAGCGAAGCGATAAGTCCGTCGCAGACGATGAGCTTCCTGTCGGGATAGTCGGGCGCGGCGTCCGCCGCCGCGACGCACGCGGCGTTGTAGGAGCTGGAAATTCCGCTCGACATCGTGATAACGAGAAGGTCGCGCCCCGCTTCGAGGTACTTGCGGAACCACTGCTCGTAGGTGTCCGAATTTATCATGGAGGTGGTCGAGACCTGACCCGCGCGGAGCTTGGCGTAGAACTCGCCGTAGGGAGCGCTCAGTCCGGCGTCGTCAAGGTAGGTCTGGCCGTCGATCATGTAGGTCATCGGGATGAAGTCCACGTCGTTCTGCTCGTAGAAGTCCCTGGGGAGATCGGTTCCCGCGTCCACCAGAATTGCGAAGTTATCCATAGTCTTTCTCCTCTCTCTTTACCCCGAGGCACGGAAGACAGCGCGCGCCGCGCGCTCACTGCCGGGATCGGGGCAGGATCTACTGACACAACATATAGTATACACTATTTTTTGCCGCACCGCAAGGTTTTTTCTTGTCTGAGGGCGGAGGCCGCCTCTTCATGTGTGAGGCGCAGCCTCACCACCACCTTCGCGGGGCTGTGCCGCCCCGCACCATCTAGCGGGGAAGCCCCGCGGGCATTCGCGGGGCGGGTCCCCGCGTCCCTAGGTAGAGCAGAGCTCTACCGACACCTTCGCGGGGCTGTGCCGCCCCGCACCCCTGCGCTACTTTTTGCTCGCGCAAAAAGTAATCAAAAAGCGCGCTTAAGGGAGAGGGCTTTGCCCTCTCCCTTAAAAATCCCTCTCCCAATACAGACACAACACCATTACCCACATAACAGGGCACACTCTGTATCCAACAAATCTGTCATCCGACCGGGTGAGTTTCTGGGGAGAACATCAAACTTTTCCTCTTCATTCGACGACATCGAACAGTTCCTGCGTAGTAGATACAAAAAGTCCGGTCCTACGCTCACACTATAAGCGTAATGCAGAAGCTTTCCCGAGAAAACGGAACTTTCGGTTCTAGGGAAAAGTTTAAGCGGAGACGCTTGTACTAAGCTACGGACGGACGTCCTGCGTGGCAGAGACCTTCCGATTAAGGAAAGAGGGGTACAAAGGGGAGAAAACCGTTGGTTTTCTCCCCTTTGTGTGCTTTTTGGTTACTTTTTGCACAAGCAAAAAGTAACGCAAGGGTGTGGGGCTGCAAAGCCCCACATGGGGGCGCGGGGGCGCAGCCCCCGCAAACTGCCCGTGAGGCTCTGCCTCACTCAGGGACGCGGGTCTCGCCCCGCGAATGCTCGCGGGGCTTCCCCGCTATACGGGTGTGGGCTTCGCCCGCTCGGTCGCGGGGCTTCCCCGCCGGATGGGTGTGGGCTCTGCCCACTTGGGTGCGGGCTCCGCCCGCGGATTTGACCGTTTCTTGACTTTTTTGTGTTATATTCGTACAATTACAGGAGGCAGGAGGCGAAGCTATGGCATACAGAATTTTGATAGCGGACGACGAGGAGATGCTCGTGCGCGTCCTCCGGGAGCATCTGGAGCGCGAGGGCTACGCCGTCTCCGTCGCGGAGAACGGCGCGCAGGCGCTCGACCGTCTGAACCTGCGTCCCGACCTCATCCTTCTCGACATAAACATGCCGGGGCTCGGCGGTCTCGAGCTCTGCCGCATGATACGCGACGCTGTGAGCTGCCCCATCATCTTCCTCACCGCGCGGATAACCGAGGCCGACAAGGTGCGCGGCTTCCGCGCCGGCGGCGACGACTACATCACAAAGCCGTTCGGCCTGCAGGAGCTCTCGGCGCGGATAGCGGCGCACCTCCGCCGGGACGAGCGGGTGAAAAGCGCCGGGAGTCTCGTGTCCTCCCACGGGCTCATCGTTGACCTCGCGGGCCGCAGAGTGCTCTGGAACGGCGGCGAGATACGCTTCTCTAAGCGGGAATTTGACATCATCGAGTTCCTCATAACCAATAAGAACCAGATTTTCGACCGCGAGAGGATGTACGAGCTTGTCTGGGGACTCGATGCGGAGGGCGACAGCAGCGTGATAAAGGAGCACGTCCGCAAGATACGCGCAAAGCTCCTCGAGGCCACCGGGGAGGAGTTTATCGAGACGGTCTGGGGGATGGGATACAGATGGATAAAATGAAAAGGAAGCCCCGGTCGCTGAAGTCGGAGTTCTTCGCCGCCGTGCTTGCGACTCTGCTCGCGGTCGCGGCGGCATCCGCGCTGACGGTCTTCGGACTGTGGCGGTTCCGGGCGTGGCTCCTGCCCGACCCGAACGAGGTGACTCTCCGCGTCCGCGTCACGTCGGAGGACGGCGAGGAGCGCGAGTTCTCCGGCAGGCTCGAAATAGACGGCGGCGAAATGCGCCTCACCCGCCTCATAAAGTCCGAAAACGAGAGCGTGTACGACGTCTCGGACGCCGCTTTCTCCGCCGAGAGCGTGGACAGCGGCGCAAGGCTCACCGGTCCGCGCCGCCGCGCCGCGTATGTCGCGGCGGGAGCGGCAATGGTGGGGCTCCCGATGGCATATTCGCTCGCGGGGGTGCTGCTCTGCGCCGTCCGCTTCTACCGCAAGAGGCTCTCGCCCGCCATCACCGCCCTCGACGACGCGGCGCGGCACATCTCCGAGCAGGATCTCGACTTCACGGTTCCCTGTCCGACGAGGAACGAGCTCGGGCGGCTCTGTCTCTCATTCGAGCGGATGCGCGCGGCGCTCTACGACAACAATCTGCGCCTCTGGCGGACGCTCGAGGGCCGGCGGACGATGCAGGCGTCGGTCGCGCACGATCTCCGAAACCCCATCGCCATCATGGAAGGGACGGTCGAGCACGTCCGCGCGCTCGAGGACGCGGGCGCGCTCACGCCGGAGGCGCTCCGTTCCTCCCTTTCCGTCCTCGCGGAGACCTCGAAGCGGATGGAGCGCTACACCGACTGCATCCGCGACCTCGACGCCATAGAGGACATCGAGCCGGACATACGCGAGACCGCGCTTTCCGAGTTCCTTGTCGGAGCGGCGGAGAGCGTTCGAGTGATAGCGGACGCGAAGGGTCTCGATACGGATATTCGGTGCGACGTGGCGGACTGCCGCGCCATGCTCGACCGCGAGATCTTCTACCGCGTGCTTGAGAACGTGTTCTCAAACGCGGCGCGCTACGCCAAAAGCCGCGTCACGCTTGAGTTTGAGCTTCGGAGCGGCGTGCTTGCGGCACGAGTCGCGGACGACGGGCCGGGCTTTTCCGCGCGCATGCTCCGCAAGAAGAACAGCCTCTACTACTCGGAGGACGAGGCCGGCGGGCACATGGGTCTCGGTCTCGCCACAAGCAGGATACTCTGTGAGAAGCACGGAGGCGGGATCGCGCTTGCGAACCGTCCCGAGGGAGGCGCGGAGGTGACGATGACCTTCGCCGTGCGTGTTTTGTGACGAGCGTCTGCGGGCAAGCCGCCTTGTGCGGCAAGCCCATGCGACGCACGGGGCTCCGTCACCCCGCAAAAAAAGGATAAAGCGGGAGGGGCGTTTCGCCCCTCCCGCTTTGCCGCATTTTTTGTTGTGCCAAGATGTGCTATGTTGTGCGCTTACTTTACGATATTCTCGCAGAAGCGCATGAGTATCGTCGCGATCTGCGCGCGAATCGCTCCGCCGGACGGTGCGAGCGTCGTCTCGGTCGTGCCGTTGATGAGCTCGGTTCCGACGGCCCAGCTCATCGGGGCGGTCGCGTAGCTCTGGACGCTCGCCGCGTCGGTGTAGGCCGTAAGCTCAGCGGTGGTCGTGACGTCGTACTTCTTGTATGTCGCGTAGCGATAGAGTATCGTAGCTGCTTCCTCACGGGTGAGGTCGCGGTCGGGACGGAAGGTTCCGTCGCCGTAGCCGCCGACTATCTCGTTCGCCGCCGCCCAGTTGATGGCGTCGGAGTACCACTCGCCCGCCGGGACGTCGCTGAACGGAATGCTCTTCGTGACAGCCGGCTCACCGTCGAGACGGTAGAGGATAGTGACGAGCATCGCACGGTCGGTCTGATCGTTCGGCGCGAACGTCGTCTCGCCGGTGCCGCCCATGAGGCCCTTCTCGACGACGTAGTCGATGGCGTCAACGTACCACGCGTCCTTGACAACGTCGGTGAACTTCGCGGACGGAGCGGGCTTCGTGCCCTCGACGAACGTGGCCTTGACGGTCGCGCCGCCGGCGGGCATCGTGAAGCTGTAAGTTCCGTCGGCGTTCTTCGTGACGGTCACAGCCGTGCCGGTGCCGTTCTGAGTGGCGGTGACGGTATCGACAGTGTAGCCTTCCTTCGGGGTGACGGTGACGGTGATCGTCGTGCCCGCGGTCGCGCTCCTCGGCGAGACCGAGACGGTGCCGTTCGGGTTCGCCGGGACGGTCACGGTGTAGGTCGGGTTGGTGGAAGCATAGTAGCCGCTGAGGGTCACGGTGTAGGCATAGGCGTCGCCGCTAGCGGTTGCAGTCTTGTTTGCGTTCCAGAAGTTAGCTCCGTCTTTGAGGGTGAAGCCTTCGGGATGAGCGTTCAGAGCGGTTTCAAGAGCGTCCGCACCAACATAGATGGTCTGATCCGTGCCGTCTACCTTCTCGCCCTTAGTGTAGGTCACCTTGTAGACCTCGAGAGTGGCGGTGCTGGCGGCAGTGCTTTCGCTCTGCTTCGTCAGAGTAACAGTGTACTTGCCCTGGAAGTCAGTGGCCGGGATATTGCCCTTTTCATTCTGATAGCCGGGTGTGAAGTAGACGATGCCACCCTCGGTGACGCCGGGAACTGTCTCGGTATACTCCTGTTCGCCCTTGGCAAACTCAACCTCGTATTCCGCTCCGGGTTCTTCCTTAGCGCTGAACGCGGCGTAGAAGGTGTTGTCAACGCAGTCCTTGATGCCGTCGGCGCCCCACGTCTTTCCCGCGCCCTTGGCCGTCTCAGCCAAGCCGTTCAGATAATCGTTGTCAGCCTCAGTCAGGAAGCCTGCAGCGACGATTGCCGCCTTACCTTCAATTACACTAATTTCAGCAGTTTTGTTGTCTTCCGCCAACTGCTGCTCAGCTTCAACAACGGAGGTAAAGTAGCCGTACTCGGTGCCGTCGCCGATGTTGGCCTCGGTGTTCAGGCTCGGATCAAGCAGCTTAGTCCCCTTCAGCGAGGAGGAGTAATATCCGCCCTTGACGGTGAGGGTCGGAGTCTCTGCTATCTCCGATTTATCCTCGCCGTCCTCGCTGTACACGACAGCGGCCTTGTCCTCTTCGGCCTTGAACTCGCCGCCGGAAAGGGTGGTGGATCCATTACCATAGCCGGTGCCGGACTTATCCACGACCACGGCAGCGGGCTCGACTTCCACTTTCTTGCTGCTAGCCTCGGCGTCGCCGACAACCAACTTATCGGTGCCGGTAGCGGTGACATTGCCGCCGGTGACGTCCAGCTTACCGCCGCGGGACACGATGCCGGCCTTGCCGGTGATGTCGCCCTCGCTCATATCGAGCTCGCCGTTGGGCAGATACACACCCGCGGACCCGGTGCTAGTGATGGTGCCGCCCTTGATCTCAATCTTGGCGCCCGCCTGTGTCTTGCTGCCGTTGGTGGCGATGCCGAAAGCCTCGGCGTTGATGACGCCGCCGTTGACGGTCAGCTTGCCGGTGCCGAACACGCCCACGCCGGACTCGTCCGCCGTGATGGTGCCGCCGTTGATGGTGAGCGTACCGCCGTTGGTGGCAACAGCCGTGTCGTTCTTGGTGTCCTCGCTGCCGGTCTGCTCGATCTTCACGCTGTTCTCAATGGTGAGGCTGGCAGACTCAGCAAAGGTCGCGATCAGGGTGCCGTTGCCCTTAATTGTACCGATGCCCTTGAGGGTCAGGCTGCCATTTTTGTCGATCTTGATACCGGCAATGCCGTCCGGCATACCCTCGGTCGCTTTGGTCGCAGCATTCGCAGCAGGCTTGGTCATGGTCTTGCCGTTCAGGTCGATGACAACGCCGGTCGTGATGACGATGCGGCCTGTTCCATCAGCGCCAGTGCCCGGCAGAGTGATGTCCTTCTCGAGCTTGATGGTCTTACCGCCCTCGGCGGCCTTGATGGCACGTGCAAGGGTCTTGTAGTAAGTAGTAGTGTTGTTATAGGTGATGGACGCCTCGGCATCTTTCTGCTCGACCGCCGTCGTCGTAACCTTGCCGATTGTATCGATCTCCGACTCTTCGGGCAGATACTTGTTGACGTTTGCGTTATCCACCGTCTCGCCTGCCTTGAAGGTGCCGCCGGTAATCTCGAACGGGGAGTTCTCGACCTTGTCACTACCCGTGTTCATCTCTGTTCCATTATCAGCGGCAACAATAGACTTGCCGCTAGCGGCGCCCTTGATGGTTGCGTCGCCGGAAATGTTCACGTGCAGCTGGCCGTTCTTCTGGTTGGTGTAGTCGGCGTAGTCAACGGTGATACCCGCGGCAGGAACTGCATGCCCGGCGTCGCCGATGGTGACCTCTTCCGTGCCGGTAGCCTCGACGGTGCCGCCGGTGACGTTCAGCTCTCCGCCGCGCACAACGATACCGGCAGCGCCAGTGATTTCAGCCTTGTCGCTGACGTTCATCTTGCCGGAGGGCAGATACACGCCGACGCCGGTCTTACCGCCCTCGGTATTGCCGACGACCTTACCGCCGGAAACATTGACGGTGACGCCGTTGAAATCACCACCAAAGGTGCCGACGCCAAAAGCGTCGCCCTTAACTGTGCCACCGGCGATGTTGACCTCGGACTGAGAGGCCGGATAAATGCCACATCTACCTTCGACCGTGCCGCCGCTGACGATAACAGTACCACCCTCGGCCATGCCGTTGCCATTGGCTTGGATACCGGCCTCAGCGCCCTTGATCGTGGCTTCTGCGCTGACCTTGACCTGACCGGCGCCCCACACGGTAACGCCATAAGGGCCATTCTTCGGTGATGTATCTTCGTTTGTGGTAGAAATAGTTCCGCCCGTCGCGTTGAGTACGCCGGTGCTGGAGACGGAGACTACGGCGTGATTCGCGGGAACGATGCCCTCGATCTTGCCTCCCTCCATGTTGAAGGTGCCATGTACATCGACTATATCTGCCGCTGGATCTGTCTCCTCCACTTTCCGAGAGATGTCGCCCTTAATCGTTCCGCTCTTGAGGTTTACCGTTGAACCGTCGGCGGCAACAAGAACAGAGCAGTTAGATTTGCCCTGCGTAATGGTGGCATTCTCGCCATTGATCGTCAGGGTCGATTCGCTTCCGACATATATGGTTGCCACTTGAGCTGTGTTCCACGTTGTATTGGTATACGGATACCCACCGGCACCGCCACCCTGTATAAAGTTACCACCCTCAATAGTAAGTTCAGCTCCCCCATCAACTACGATCAAGTTGCTCGTGTTATTATGGGTTACACTATTATTTACTATATTACTTGTATTTTGCGAGTCCTTTATGGTCAGTTTCGTGCCGGTTCCGGTCACTTGAAACGCCATGCCACCTACGGCAAAATGTTTGCCCGCGAGGTCGATAGTGTTTGTGCCTTCGGTAAATTTGATGTACTTGCTACCAGAATAGTCTTTTGTTAGGGTAATGACGTCACCCTTCATTTCGTACCCATCACTACCAAGCACCGTCTGGTAAGAATAGTCCTCTGCTGCCGCGAAAGCCACAGTCGGGAGCATTGCCACGACCATGACAAGCGCCAGCACAAGTGCTAAAACCTTCTTACGCATTGTTTTGTTTTCTCCTTTCGAACTTTCATTCAGAATTGTCGGGGAGCTTTTTGCAGCCCTCCGCCCTCTCATACTCCGCCGGGACAACGGAATCGCGGGCTGCGGCAAGCCCGTTTTCCCGTTGTTCCAGCAGACTCTGAAAGGAGACGGAGTCGCTGTAAGAAAGCTACTCCTCCCGGCGCTTCGCTCTCTCAAAGCACCGGGAGCGGCCGCTTTCAGGCTGTTTGCGAAAAACTCTACTTTTTGGCAGGTTGCGGGACAGCTGAAAGAGGCCGAAAATTCCCTAAAATTTTTATGAAAAAAGACTAGCATTTTCAATTTGAAAGTGATATAATTAGGCAAAACGATGTAAGGGTCGAGTTTGCGGAAAAGTAGAGTTTTTCGCAGATTTTCACTGCACTTTTTCGCCTTAAAATACAAAATCTGATTGTGAGTGCTTTCCCGATGCGCAAAAAAGCCGCCTGTCTCGCGACAGGCGGCTGTGTTTTTGTGCGGTCATACGAAGGGGGCGGCGCTTGCGCGCCGCCCCCTTGTCATTCAGTCATTCCCCGCGGAAATCTCACACTAAACCGTTCCGACAATTAGTCGTCGATGTACTGGAGACGTCCGTAGTAGCGGCTCAGAGCTGCCTGATACATGTCGATGGCGGTCTGGATGCCTATCTGATCCTTCAGCATCGGAACCAGCTCGGTATCGTAGGTATCTACGCTCTTCTCGCCGGTGATGACCTCGGCGGCCCATTCGACGACCGCGCTGTTCGCGGAGGTCATGATACCGCTCGCGGTGTTGCCTTCCTCAGCGGTGAGGGTGACGCCATCCGGCCACAGCCAGTCGCTGCCGACGGAGTCCCAAGTGTTGGCGGCGTCAACTTCCTTCTGGGAGAGGACGGTGAACTCACGGTCCCAGATGTAGAGCTGCGGGCCGTTGTGGATAGCGAACTTGTTCATGAAGTTCACGCAGGTCTGATACTTGTCCATCATCCACATCTGATAGACTTCCTCGTGTCCGTCGCCGTTGGCGTCGGTCGGGTCGAGGTAGTAGGAGGAGTTGGTGTCGCCCTCCGGGCCGACATACGGACCCCAGTTGGAGGCGGTGATGCCCTCATCGGTCCAGATGAAGTCCTGATACTTGAGCGCTATGTCGAGCGGCTCGCAGGCGGTGGTGACGCCGAGCGAGTTGTTGACGCGGACGACGTTGAAGCTCTCACGGCAGTGGAAGTCGGTCTCCCAGTTCTGGCTGGCGTCAAGCTTCGGGGTCGGGATAGCGACTATCTCGAAGTCGGGATCCGGATACTCGCCGGAGGCGTTGATCTGCTTGAGCATCGCAAGCGAGGCGTACATGACGTCTCCGCAGCCCATGAAGCCGTTTGCCCAGTAGTCATCCGGGGAAGCCCAGTTGTTCTCGGCGATGTAGTTCCTGTTGACGAGGCCCTTCTGATACCAGTCGGCCATCTTTCCTATGAACTCCTTGTAGCCGGGCTCAAGAGGAGTGTAAACAGCCGTGCCGTCCTTGTTGAGGAAAGGCATCTGGAGAGGGCCGGTCACGTTGTAGGAGCCGATGAGCGAGCCGGAATAGGTCGAGGAACCCGTGGAGAGGAAGAGCGGGCCCTGTCCCTCGGTGGTGTAGTCCTTGAAGACGGTAAGCGCGTTCTCGAGGCCGTCCATCGTCGCAACATCGTCGGTGGTGAGGCCGGCGTCGCTCAGCCAGTCGGCACGGATGCCGGTGCCTATCCACGAGCCCTGCTGACGGTCGAGTATGCAGTGGACGCCCCAGAGGTTACCGGAGTCGCTGACGCACTGCATGAAGGTGTCGTCATTGCGGTAGACCTGCTTGAGGTAGTTCGGCATGTACTGCTCCGCCGGCTCATTGAGCCTGAGCAGGAATCCGTCGGCTATCGCCTTGTCAACGCCGCCGGTGTAGTAGCGCTGGACGTAGCTGACGAAGTCCGGATAGTCGTTGGAGAGCAGCATGGTCGAGAAGTTCTCGGTCTCGCCGCCGACGGGAGGCGTGAGCCAGTTGATGTGGACGTTGGTCTTCTCCTCCATCCACTGGAAGAAGACGTTGTCCGCAGTACCGTTGTAGCCCTCGAAGCTGTAATTGTCGGGATGCCACCAGTCGAGAGTGATGACGTCCTCGCTCAGCGGGAGCTCTATTTCGGCTCCTTCATGAGCGGGAGGCTCGTCGCTCGGCTCGTCGGTGGTGGGCTCGGTGCTCGTGGTTCCGGTCGGAGCGGAGCTGGGCGGTGTAGAGGTCTTTTCCTCTCCTCCGCCGCATCCGACGAGCAGTCCGGCAAGCATCAACACGGCGAGCAGCAAGCATAGTGTTTTTTTCATGTGATTACTTCCCTTCATTTTATTTCGATACAAGTTGCCTTGTACTGATATGGTAATTATAACACCTTTCACAAAAAAGCGTCAAGCATTGCTCAGAAAAATAGCCAGTTTTACTTGTTTGGGATACGATTTTCCAAGGTATGGTTATTCGTACCGGATAAGCTCGCCGCGCAGCTTGTCTAGCGCTTTCTTCTCTATGCGCGAAACGTAGCTCCGCGAGATGCCGTAGCGCGCCGCTATTTCGCGCTGCGTGAGCGGCGCCGCGCCGTCGAGACCGTATCGGAGCGACACTATCTCATGCTCGCGCGGCTCGAGCACGCGCTCCATGACGTCGAGCAGGCGCGCCTTCCGCTCCTCGCGGCTGATGCTCTCGATCATCTCCTCGGATGTATCGGCGATGGTGTCGCCGAGGACGAGCGGGTCGCCGTCCCCGGCGGCGTCGAGCTCGTCGTCAAGCGACAGCTCCCCCGCCGTCTTGCGGAGGCCGCGAAAGTGCATCAGTATCTCGTTTTCGATGCACCGGCCGGCGTAGGTCGCGAGGCGGATGTTCTTCGTGTAGTCGAAGGTGTCTATCGCCTTTATGAGGCCGATGGTACCTATCGAGATGAGATCCTCCTGATCCGCCGCGGAGGTGTAGTATTTCTTTATGACGTGCGCCACGAGGCGCAGATTGTGCTCTATCAGCCTGTCGCGGGCGTGCTTGTCCCCCTCGGCGCGGAGCTCCAGGCAGCGGCGCTCCTCCTCGGCGGAGAGCGGCTTCGGGAAAGTCCCGCCGCCGTTTATCCTCAGCGTCATGTAGAACCCGTGAAGTATCAGCCAGAGCGCTATGTTCATCAATCGGATCACTCCTCCCCTGTCGTATACGGTATTCGGGGAAGAGGGGCAATATTCGTTTCGCGGGAAATCGCAGGAGCGGGCCTTGCCCGCTCCTTTACCAATTTCCCGCGAAGCCGCCGGACAGAGCGGAGCTCTGCCGGCGGCAACACTCCGCTCTGTCCGGCGGTCTCGCTGAAAATCGCGTCAGCGATTTTCGGCGAGATAAAAATAGCACGGACGACCTTGTGTCGTCCGTGCTATTTTTACTCTACGGAGTAATACAGTACGATGAACACCACCGCGACGGCGATAAAGCCCAGTCCGCACCAGAAGAGGAAGCTGAAACCCTTCACGGGTCCCTTCTCCTCCTTGCGGGCGAGATAGTCGCCGTACTTCTCGCGCTCGCGGAGTCCCCTTCCGGGGAGCAGCATCCGCTTTATCGACTCGGCGGCGTATCCGAGGAACCTCAGCGACCCCTCGTTTGTCAGCCATATGAGCGCGCCGACGCAGACCATTATCACGCCGGGGACGGTAAAGGAGTTTGCGAGCGCCTTGTACCTGTCCGCCGGGTCGTGCATGAGCGAGAAGTCGTTGAGCCAAAGGTACAGCAGCACCATCAGCCCGCCGACGACCGCCGTCACGCCGTGCTTTATGAGGTTCCTTCGCAGCTTGTCGCTCACAGTCCGAGTTCCTTCTTGTAGCGCTCCTCCTCGGGGTCGTTGCAGTAGACGAAGTGACCCGGGAGTATTTCGCGCATGGACGGCTTCAGAACCGAGTAGTCATGCGCCGCTATCGAGTTGTAGGTGATACGGGTGCGGCGCTTCTCCGCATGCGGGTCGGGCAGCGGTATCGCCGACAGGAGCGAGCGGGTGTAGGGGTGCAGCGGGTGCGCGAACAGCTCGTCCGAGCTCGCGAGCTCCACCATCTTGCCGAAGTACATGACGCCGATGCGGTCGGAGAAGTACTTGACGACCGAGAGGTCGTGCGCAATGAAGAGTATCGTAAGACCGAGGCGGTCGCGGAGCTCGTTCATAAGGTTTATTACCTGCGCCTGGATAGAGACGTCGAGCGCGGAGATGGGTTCGTCCGCTATGAGCAGGTCGGGGTTCATGATGACCGCGCGGGCGATGCCGATACGCTGACGCTGTCCGCCGGAGAACTCGTGCGGATAGCGGCCCGCGTGCTCGCGGACAAGTCCGACGAGCTCGAGTATCTCGTAGACCTTCTCGTCGATATACTCCTTGTCACGGACGCCGTTGATGATAAGTCCCTCGGCGATTATCTCGCGGACCGTCATACGCGGGTTCAGCGAGGCTATCGGGTCCTGGAATATCATCTGTATCTTCGTTATCAGCTTGCTCTTGTTCGCGACGCGGATCTGCTCGCGCTTCTCGCGCTCGAGCGACGCGACCTTCGCCGCGTCGCCGCCGGCGGCGGCGATCTTCTCGTCGTACTCGCGCGCGGTCTCTTCGGCGAGATGCTTTGCGTACTCCTCGTCCGAATGGTTGTGGTCAAACTTCGCCTTCTTTATCTCCTCGTTGTTCTCGGAAATGATCTTCTCAAGCTCGGCCTTGCGGGCGGGGTCGGTGGTCGAGGACAGCTCCTTGCGGGCGGCCTTTATCGCGTCCTTGTAGGAGCGGGTGCCGGCGCAGATGCGCTGCCCCTTGAAGTAGACGCTGCCGGATGTAGCGTCGTAGACCTTGATTATCGTGCGGCCCGTGGTGGTCTTGCCGCAGCCCGACTCGCCGACGAGTCCGAAGACCTCGCCGCGCTTGATGTCAAAGCTGACGTCATCGACGGCCTTGAGCTCGCTGTCGCCCATCTTGAAGTACTGGCAGAGGTGCTCCACACGAAGCAGTGTTTCGTTGTTATTCACGTTGTTCATGCGGTCTCCCCTCCTGCCTTCTTCATTCTCTCGATACGGTCAACTATCGCCTTGGGCGGGTCGATCTTGGGCGCGTCCGGATGCAGCAGCCAAGTGGCGGCCCAGTGCGTGTCGCTCACCCGGAACTGCGGCGGCTCCATCTCGAAGTCTATCTTGAGCGCGTACTTGTTGCGGTCTGCGAACGCGTCGCCCTTGGGCGGATAGATCATGTTCGGCGGGGTGCCGGGTATCGCGTCGAGCTTCTCCTTGGTGTCAAGGTCGGGCATCGACGAGAGCAGCGCCCAAGTGTACGGATGGCGCGGCTCATAGAAAATGTCGTCCGCCGTGCCGTACTCGACTATCTTGCCGGCGTACATGACGGCGATATCGTCCGCCATGTTCGCGACGACGCCGAGGTCGTGCGTGATGAATATGACCGAGAGCTTGCGCTCATCCTTGAGGTTGTTGATGAGCTCGAGTATCTGCGCCTGAATGGTCACGTCGAGCGCGGTGGTCGGCTCGTCGCAGATAAGTATCTCGGGGTCCGCGGCGAGGGCTATCGCTATGACGATACGCTGGCGCATGCCGCCGGAGAACTCGAACGGGTACTGGCGGAAGCGGGTGCGCGGCTCGGGTATGCCGACCTCCTCCATCAGCTCTATCGCCTTCTCCTTAGCCATACGCTTCGTGACCTTGTAGACGACCTGGCTCGCCTTGTCGCGGAAGAAGTCTATCATCGCGACGGCGCGCGCATGGTAGTCGATGTTCGCGGCGTCCGCTATGCGGGTCTCGTAGTTCTCTATCATGCGGTCAAAGACTGACACTATGTCCTGCTTGAGCTCGTCGAGGTCGTAGACGTTTTTCGGGATGACCTGCCAGTCGACGGTCTTCCCCTTAGCGACGAGCTTCTCGCGCTTGACACTCTGCTTTGCGAAGCGAGCCTCCTCCTTCGGGTTCTTCTTCTGAGCATTGAAGTACTTGTTTATCTCGCTCAGAAGACCCGTCTTGAAGGTGTACGCGACGCTGTCCTTGTTGACCTCGAGGCGGTCGATGGACTTCTCGACCTCCGCCGCTATCTCCTTGGCCTTGGCCTCCGCCTCGGCCTTCGTGAAGTCGCCGAGGTAGAACTCGCGCGCGGTGCGGAGCTTCGGCAGAACGTCCTTTTTTACGGCAAGAGCGGTGGTCGCCGAATACTCGATGCCCTTCTCGGCATAGCCGACGAACTCGTTCATGAAGTCGCGATTAAGGAACTCGAGAGCCTTCGCGTTGAGCTCCGCCACGTCGTACTTCGTGAGGTCCTCGTTCGGGTTCTTCATCTTGAAGTAGCCGACGCGGAAGAAGTTCACGCGGGTCTCGTCGATTATCTCCTTGAGGACGCCGCCGAGCTCCTTCAGCGTGTCGAGGAAGTCGCTCGCTATGGGCGTCACGGCGCCCTTCTTCCCCTCGCGGTAGCCCGCGCGGAAGCGGGAAATGATGGGCGGGTACTTCGCAAGGCGCTCGTCGTACTTATGCGTGAGGAGCGGGTCCTTGAGCTCCTTCAGCTCCTTGAGGATCTCCGCAAGCTCCTCCTTCACGTTCTGCTTCTGGTTGTTTTCGGCCATGAAGACGAAGTCCGTGATGTCCTTGGCCATGCCCTCGGCGGCGCCGAGAGCGAGGTCGTAGTTGTTCTCGAGCCGGATAGCCTCGATGCAGAAGTTGTCAAACGTCTTGCACATCTCGTTTATCTTCGACTCGGGGGCGGCCTTCGCGTCAATCATATTCTTCTTGAGGAGCGCGAGGGTGTCGTTGAAATCCCTGCGTCCCGCGCGGCGGGTGCCGCGGTTCTTGAGAAGCATCGCCTCGGTTATCTGGCGGCCTATCCGGACGACCGGGTTCAGCGCGGAGAGCGGATCCTGGAATATCATGGATATTCTGTCGCCGCGGATCCTGCACATCTCGTCCTCGGGTATCTTGAGGAGGTCCATGCCGTCAAAAAGTATCTCGCCGCCCTCGGTTATCGAGTTGCCGGCAAGGATGCCGAGTATCGCCTTACTCGTCACCGACTTGCCCGAGCCGGACTCGCCGACTATCGCGAGCGTCTTACCGCGTTCGAGGTCGAAGGAGATGTTGCGGACGGCCTTGAGCGTTCCGTTCTGTGTGCGGAACGAGATCTTCAGGTTCTTTACTTCAAGTATCTTATCCATCGTCTCACTCCTCAACTCCACGCAGCGACGGGTTGAACGCGTCGCGCAGACCGTTGCCGAACAGGTTGAAGCAAATCATGAGCAGGCTCAGTATCAGCGCCGGGAAGAGCAGCAGGTGCGGGTAGCTCGTCCAGATGCTCGCGGCGTCCGAAAGAAGCGTGCCGAGCGACGTAGTCGTCGCGCTGCCGAGCTTGACTATGCCGAGGTAGCTGAGCATGCTTTCGCTGCCGATGACGCCCGGTATCGCAAGCACGCTGCCGGTGATTATCGTGCCGAGCGAGTTCGGGAAGATGTGCTTCCAGATTATGCGGCGGTCCTTCGCGCCGAGGGTGCGCGCCGCGATGACGTACTCCTGTCCCTTGAAGCGATAGAACTGCGTCCTCACGCGGCTCGCCATGCCTATCCACCCCGTCAGGACGAACGCGAAGAGTAGGCTTGGTATCGCGCCCACCTTCTGTGCGAGGTGCATCTGGAACAGCGTCGCGACGACGACGAACGGCACGCCGCTCAGTATGTCGCTTATACGCTCGAGCGTGAGATCCACCGCGCCGCCGTAGTAACCCTCGACCGCGCCGTACATCGCGCCTATCACGAAGTTAATGGCGCAGACGGAGAGCGAGAGTATCAGACTGAGGCGGATGCCCCCGGCGAGGCGCAGGCTCATGTCGTAGCCCTGGCTGTCGGTGCCGAGGAGGTATTCCGGCTCGAAGCCGTTGCGGTAGCGGTAGTAGTTGTAGTAGAGTATGCGCACCTTGTACTGCGCGGTCTGGGCGTTGCCGCCGCCGGTGTACTCGTAGTATATCGGGTTGCCGTCGGCGTCGCGCTTATAGTTGTCCTCGAGCACCATATCCTCGCTGTACTTGAGGGTCTTGTCGAGGTCGCCCCACTCGTCGGTGGTGATGGGCGTGCCCTTGTTCGACTTGTACCAGTAGTTCGCGTCGGTCGCGTCGACGTTCCACTCGTTGTCCTCAACGAGCGGATAGAGCACCTGTATGCCGGTCTCGTTCTGCCAATCGACTATCCTCTGGTACTCGTCCTGCTTGAGGCTCGTGTAGAGGAAGCCGACCTCGAGATAGTTGTCTATCGAGGCGTTGTACATGACCTTCGGCTTTGCGCCCTTTATCTCGGCTATCTCCCACGAGTCCTTGATGCTGCGGATGGGCTGGTAGTAATTGCTCATGCCTTCGGCGACGGATATGCCGCCCTTGCCCTCCGTGTCCGCCGCGCCGACGCCGATGCCGACGAACTTCACAAGACCCTTCTCCTCGAAGGTGCGCCCGGTCTGGCCGTTGGCGATGCCGAGGTTCATCAGGGCGAAGTTCCTCGGCGGTTTCTTCGCGTAGTAGACGTCCATGAAGGTCTCGTCATAGCGGGTGTTCATTACCGGCACCACTATCGAGAAGAGAACGATAAGCAGTATGATTATCGCCGCGACGATGGAGCCCTTGTTGCGGCGGAAGCGGAGCCACGCATCCTTGAAGTAGCCGATAGGCTTATCCTCGAACTTCTTGTCGGTGATGCGCTCGCCGCGCTCGACCGGCTCGAAGAGCTCCTTCGGGATGTTGTTGTAATCAGTTTTGTTTGTCATTTCTTCTGACCCATCCTTATTCTGGGATCGATGAAACCGTAGCTTATATCCACAAGTATGCCGGCAAGCAGGCCGATAAATGTGTAGAAGACGGTGTCCATCATAAAGACGTCGTAGTCGAGCTGCTGTATCGACTGCATGTACAGCCGTCCGACGCCGGGTATCGAGAAGATCTGCTCAATTATCATCGAGCCGCCGAGAACGCCCACGAACTCGCCTATCAGCATCGGCAGTATCGGCACCATCGCGTTCCGGAGAGCGTGCTTGGTCGTGGCCTGTGCGCGGGTGAGTCCCTTGGTGCGTGCGAGCAGCATATAGTCGGATGTCAATGTCTCGGTAAGCTCGGCGCGGGTGAAGCGCGTGAGTCCCGCGATCGTGCCGAAGCTCAACGCAAGCACCGGCATTATCATGCTCCGCAGCATCGTCCACGAGAACCACGAGTTCCCCGCGTCCGCAAGGGACGAGACGATGAGCGGCAGCCAGCCGAGCTTGAGGTACATTATGTACTGGAGCAGGAAGGCGTAGACGTAGCTCGGCACCGAGACGGCTATCATGACGCCGGTGCTTATCACCTGATCCTGCCATTTGTTCTTCTTAATCGCCGCGAAAATACCGAGGCCGATGCCCACGGGTATCGCGAACAGGAGCGAGTAGACGTTTACGAGGACCGTAGGCAGCAGACGGCTCGTAAGAACGGTAAGCGCGGGCTCGCTGTACTGTATCTGCCACGAGCTGCCGAAGTCAAACGCGGTGAAAATATTCTTGAGGTATATTCCGTACTGCACGAGAAGCGGCTCGTTGTAGCCGAGCGCCTCCCAGCGGGCGAGGACTATCTCCGCCTTGTTCTTGTCGATTGGGATCTCGCGCGGGAGCAGCCTTATCAGCATAAAGCAGATCGTCACTATGACGAAGAGCGTGAATACCATCAGCGCGAGTCGTTTAAGTACATATTTTCCCATAACATCTCTCCTTTTCGGCCGTCATGGTGATGCGTGGCCGAAGGTCTCGTGTGACAGCCGAATTGAGCGGCAGGGGGAGCGGAAGCACGCTCCCCCTGCCGGATTTCAACCGCTAGGTTGTGACGCAAAAGTATGCGCTTTTTATGGCTTATTCGTAATTGAGGGTGCCGCCCTGAGAAGCTAAGAGTTCAGCCCACTCGGCGTCGGTGTAGTTCGGTACCATGAGCTCGGTTCCGCCGTAGCCGTAGAAGACGCTGTAGTTCGTGGTGTAGTTGCTGAACTGATAGCCGACAAGCGAGCAGACCGTCTTGCTCGCGAGCGGGATGCAGTAGTACTTCTCAAGGTACTTCTCCTCGAGCTGAGAAGTGATCTCAAGGCAGGTGTCAAACGGGCCCTTCGTTCCGGGATAATACCGTCCGTTGCCGGAGCAGGCGTTGGCCCACTGCTGCCAAGTCATCGTGACGTCCTCGCCGTTGATGTTGAGGGTCAGAGTCTCGGAGGACGGATCCCAGCAGCCCGACTCGTGGATCTCGTACTGATCCGGGTCGCAGTAGCACTGCATTGTCTGGAACGGCTTGAATATAGCGCCGCCCCATGCACCGTAGCCGATGCAGTACTCGCCGTTCTCAACGTCCTTATAACGATCGGTGAGATTGCCGACCGGCTCGAGCTCGACCGTGCCGAAGCCGGAGCCCTCGACGGCGGCATTGAGCGCGTCCTGAAGCACGCGAACCTGAGCCTGCGCGGCGCTGTCAATGGCGCCGGCCGCCCAACCGAGGCGGATGTGTATCGGCTCGCCCGCGGTGTAGAGGCCGTCAGCCACGAGCTCGTCGCAAGCGGTCTTCATGAGCTCCTGCGCCTCGGTGAGGTTGTAGCCGTTGATGGACTTGTACGCATCCTCGAGGGTGGCGTACGGGGTGCCCTCGCCGTACTCAACGCCGTACAGGCGGCAGATGCCCTGCATCGCGGCATCGCTGCGGCGGTAGTTGGAGGTCGGGTCGTTCCAGCCGTCGTACATGTAGAGGTTGTTCAGCAGGAAGGTCGCCGGGGCGTAGCCCGGGGTGGCCTGGCAATACTTGTCACGGTCTATTGCGAGGCTGAACGCCCTGCGGAAGTTCTCGTTGCTCATAACGACCGAATTGGTGTTGCCCTTCGAGGCGTCCATTGCCTTCAGAGCGTCGAGGTTGGTGTTGAAGAACAGGCGCATGGTGTAGCTATCCTCGGTCTTGAGGAGCTGGTCGGATGTCGAGTAGGTGCTCGAGAGCTCATCGGCCGTCGGGGCGTAGCTGTCAAGCTCGCCCTTCAGGAACGCCTGATGCGCGGCGGAGTCCTCCATGATGTCGGTGACATCCCTATCGACTATGAAGCGCCTCACGTTCTCGCCGTCGACAAGGTAGTTGGTGTAGCTGACGAGGCAGCCGTTCTCGTCACGGACAAAGTCGCCGTTCTCGTCGCGTTCCCAGCCCCACCACTCGGGGTTCTTGACAAAGACCATCTGGCGGTCGTTCTGGAAGGACTCGAGCATGTACGGGCCGAAGGCCATCGTGGTCTCGAGAGAGGTGCCGTAGTTGGTGGTCTTCTGCTTGCCGGTCACGTCATAGCCCGCCTCATAGAGCGGCTTGTAGACGAGCCAAGTGCCGTTGATTTGGTTGCGAACCTCGTTGAAGTCGCTTTTCGCCTCGGTAACGACCATCAGCGTGGTGTCGTCCGGGGCAAAGAAGCCGACGTTCTCCCAGTCAAAGGTCGGGTAGGTGTGCTGATAATAGCAGTAGTTAATTGCCTCAGCCTCGGTCTCACCCCAAGCCGGATTGGCGGTGATAGCGGTCCGGAGGAGGGCAAGGTTTGCCTCGTTGAGCGGGACAAGGCCGTAATCGTCGGCCTCGGGGTCGTCGCCCGTGACCTGCTCAACAAGAGCGGTGACCGCGTCGTCATCGAGGTAGCCGAGGCCGATGAAAGCCTCGAGCGTGTCGCCGCCGAGCCAGGCGAGCGCCTTGCTCGCGGCTATCATGACCTGCTCGCCGTCGGGCGTGGTGGCGCCGTCGGCAGTGACGGTGATGTCATCCATCGTGAAGACGCCGCTGGTCTCGACCCAGCCGGAGAAGCCGCTGTCGAAGTAGCTCTTAGCGCCGGCAATAGGAGTAGTGGAACCGGTGTAGTAGAGGTTCGCGCGGTAGTTGCGCATATCCGAGTCAAGGCAGAGCTGCATCGACTCGACGAAGTCCTGCGCCTTTATCGGGGTGCCGTCCTGCCACTTGAGGTCGTCACGGAGCTTTATCTCGAAGACGTAGCCCTCGGTGGTGTCCTCAAGGGTCTGACCCGCGGGCAGCGCGGCGTTGTACTTCGTGATGAGGTCCTGATGGTCGGCGGTGACGTCCTCATAAGAGGTCGCCATGTAGTACGCCCACTGCCAGACACCGTTTTCGCTGTCGAGAAGCGCCGTACTCATAAACGAGTCAGCCAGCTGGTAGGCCATGTCGTCATCTGCGCTTGTTTCCATGGTGTGCGGGTTCCAGTTGGTAGCAAGTGCCGAAGTGTAACCATTATATGTATAGATAATGGGTTCACCCGTCGAAGCAAAATTGCCCTCGGGCTCTGTGCTGGTGGTGCCGCCGGGCTCGGTCGAGGTGCCGGGCTCGGTGCTGGTTGCGGTGTTGCCGCCGCAGCCCGCAAGAAGTCCGAAGCACATGACCAATGCCAGCAGCATTGCTATGAGCTTTTTCATTTTAGCTCCTCCTAAAAAAATTTCACGGCGCGGGACGTTGCCTTTGGTGAAGGTTCATCGCATCATTCTTTCCTAAAGAATGATGCGAAAAGTGGCGCGCCACTTTGCCGCGTTTGAATTATTATATCACAGCGGCACGCAAAGCGCCATATAAACATTATTTGCGCGATTAACAAAGATTGTCACGCCGCAAAATACATTTTTGATAAAGTTGAACAAATTTCCGCCGCAAGATGCAAAAAGAGGCGGCTTTCGCCGCCTCTCCGCCGCGGGAACACCGCTCCGCGCGCGGCTTCGCGGACGGCGGGGCCGCCTCGCGCGCTTCGGATTTGCAAGTCCGCGCCGAAAATTATGCAAAACGCGGGACGGACGCGCCGCGCTGTCCGTCCTCCGAGGACAGCGCCGCGCTTCTGCAATGTGAAAGCATTTGTCTTTCTATCGCGGACACTTGTCGCAACGAAGCGAGCGCGATTTCCCGCGAAAGTTTTTATTTGCCGCTGATGGTTACTCCGTTAAAAGCTATCCACGGCATCACGCCGCCGCCCGACGATTCGGTGTCGCTGCTTATCGCGCGGACATTTTTCATCAGGTCGAGGAAGCTGCCGTTTATCATCGTCTCGCTCACCGCGCCGACTATCCTGCCGTTTTCCACGAGGAAGCTGTTCTTCGCGACGCCGGAGAAGTCGCCGTTCTGGGCGGGCTCGCCGCCGGAGAAGCGGTTGACGATTATGCCGCGCTCCACGCCCGCTATTATCTCGGAGAGCGGGGTCGTGCCCGGCTCGACAAAGAAGCTGCCGGAGAGGTTCTTCGCGCGCTCGAAGCCGGTCTTGCGCGCGCCGTAGTCCGAGAGCATGAAGCCCTTGAGGACGCCGTCCTCGATGTAGGTCATGTTCTCCGACTTGAAGCCGCCCGCGAACCGCTCGCCGCAGACGACCTGTGGGTCGAGCGGGCGGCTCGTGAGGGTGAAGCCCTTCGACGCGACCTGTTTACCGAGCATCGAGAGCCACGGGCTCGTGCCGTCGATTATCGTACTGTTCGAGCAGAAGTTGCCGAGGACGGTGTACATGAAGCTCGAGAGCAGGTCGGGGCTCGCGATGAGAGTTCCCTCGAACTTACCGTCGACCGGCTTCGGGTAGAGCGAATCCGAGCTTTCGCGGAAGAGACGGCGGTGGGACGCCATGTCCATGAACGCGCGGTCGAGCGACGTAAACGCCGCGTCCGCGCCGTTGAAGGAGCCTGCGGCCTCGCCCTCGTGGGCGGAGAACATCGAGCTGAGGCCGTAGCATCCCTCCTCGAGCTCGAACTCGGTGCCGTTCGTGTTCATATAGATGCCGCTCTCGTGGCGGTAGTCCGCGATGAACTGCTCCATCATTATTTTCGGGAACTGCTCGCGCGTGTCGCGAAGGAACTCCTCTATCCTGTCGTACAGCGCCGCGACGTCCGGCACTAGCACGCCCTGCGTGAACTTCTCCTTCCCCTCGAACGGAGCGATGCGCTCCGCCTCGTCCGGCTTCGCGTGCTCGGCGGAGGCGATGGCCGCCGCGCACGCGGCGTCGATGTCCTCCTTCGAGGTCTGGTTTATCGCGGCGGTACCCTTAGCGCCGTTCTTTATGACGGAGAGCGAGACGCCGGTGTCAAAGAGCGTCCGCATGAGGCTGAACTCGCCGCCGTCAACGTTCAGCTCGTCGGTGGAGCTGTGGGAGACAGAGACCGCCGCCGCGTCCGCGCCGAGCTTTTCGAGCTTTTCGAGAGTGTATTCCGCTAATTTGCGATCGTTCATTTTATCTTCTCCCCTTTCAGCGCCCGCCGATGTTTATTTTGCACTTGAGCGCCGGTCCGCCCATGCCGACCGGCATCGGCTGCTTCTTGCCGCAGAAGCCGGAGCTCACCCACACGTCGTCGTCAGACAGAGCCGTGACCGACTTCAGCATCTCAAACGCCACGCCGGAGACGGTCGTGTCGCGTATGGCGCGGCCGAGCTTGCCGTTCTTTATCTCGAAGCCCATGTTCACGCCGAACATGAACTCGCCCGTCGTGTCCGCCTGACCGTTGCCGGTCTCGGTGAGATAGTAGCCGTTCTCGATAGAGGCTATCATGTCCTCGAGCTTGGAGGTGCCCGGGACGATGCCGGTGTTCCGCATACGGATGAGCGGCTCGTCCGAGAACGCGAAGGCGCGGGCGTTGCCGTGCGGCTCCATGCCGAAGTGCTGAGCCGACTCGCGGCTGTTCATGTAGCCGACGAGTATGCCGTCCTTTATCAACACCTGGTCGCTTGCGGGCGTGCCCTCGTCGTCAACGTAGACGGGAAGCGGCGCCTGCTTGCCGCTCGAGAGCGTGTGGGCGTAGTCCACCATCGTCACGAGCTCGCTTGCGACCGGCTTTCCGAGCAGGTGCGCCGCGACCGAGCCGCCTAGCACGAGGTCCGCCTCGACCGTGTGACCGACCGCCTCGTGCGCTATCATGCCCGCGAGGTTCGGCCCGATTATGACGTCGCACAGACCGGCCTCGGCGTAGACGCCCTCGGCCTTGCGCATGACGTCGTTGTACAGGCGGTCTATTTCCGCCTTGAACGGCTCTATCGAGGTGTAGCGCTTGTCAAAGCACCCCGCGTCCTGCCCGCCTAAGACGGTGAAGAGCTCGACGGTGGAACCGTCGCCCGTCGGGGCGGTGAGGGTGACATAGACATAGCTTCGCGGGAGCATCGAATAGCCGTCCGCGCCGTCGTTTGTCACGAGCAGCTTCTCCATGCTGTCCGCGTATGCCGACACGCTGCGGCTCGCGAGCGCGGGATATGTCTTTTCGAGGTACGCGTCGAGCTCGAGCACGAAGTCGAGATACTTCTTCTGCTCCGGGTCGGTGAAGCCCGGGTCGAAGGTGAGCTTCTGCGAGGGTATCACCGGTAGGGCGGGCTTTCCCTTGCCGACGCGGGTATCCATAAACTCCGCGTTCCGCTGCGCCGCCGCGAGTATGTCGCGCACGGCCTCCGGCGAGTACTCCGCGCCGGAGGCGAAGCCGTACACGCCGCTGCGGTACACGCGGGCGCAGACGCCCATCGTCTCGCTCCGCACGTTCGACACGACGTTCCCCTTGAGGACGCCGACGCGCCGCGTCGTGCTGCGCTGTGCGCGGATCTCGGTGTGTCCCGCGCCCATCAGTCCCTTCATTTCCGAGATATGGTCACTGATCATTGTTCTTCCCCTCTTTCTGATGGTCTTTTGAGTTTTTTCCGCCGCTCCGTATCTGCTCCGGGATGGCGTTGAAGCCGTTGCCGACGACCTCCCGGGCATTCGTGAGTATCATGAACGCATGGGGGTCGGCCGCCGCCACCACCCGCTTGAGCGAGAGCAGCTCGTGGGAGCGTATCGCGCAGAGCAGCGTGGTGCGCGGCGTCTTTGAGAACATGCCCTCAGCGTTCATCGCCGTCACGCCGCGCCCGAGGCGCGCAAACACCGCCTGCGATATCTCCTCCGGCCGGTCGGTGATGATGAACGCCGCGTTGCCGCTGTCCATGCCGCCGAGCACCGTGTCTATGGCAAAGCTCGCTATCGTCTGCATGACTATGGAATAAAGTATGGTCTCGAGCGCTATGCTCGGCGAGCCGTTCGCGTATGCAAAGCTCGCCGCGCAGATGATTATGCCGTTCAGCAGAAGCATTATGTTTCCGACGGTCCTGCCGGTGCGGAGGCTCACTATCTTGCTTATGATGTCGGTGCCGCCGGTCGTTCCGCCGCGCGAGAAGATTATCCCCATGCCTATTCCGTGAAGCGCCCCGCCGAAGAGCGCGGAGAGCAGCCGGTCGCCGGTGTAGGCGGGCACGAACAGCTGGAAGACGTCCATCAGTATAGACGTCATCAGCATCGCCGCGCCGGAGCGTATGACGAAGCTCCTGCCGAGCTCCCGCCAGCTCCACAGGAAGAGCGGGATGTTGAGGATTATCGTCTGTACGCCGAGTGGCCATCCCCAGAAGAAGTTAGAGATCATCGCGAGGCCGGTAAGGCCGCCCACCGGTATCTCCGCCGGGCGCAGGAACATCACCATGCTCATGGCGTACACCACCGAGCCGGCGAGCATCACGGCGTAGTCGCGCACGACCGCCGCCGGGCCTTGGGGTTTAGTCTTCGATGCAGGCATAACTTTTCCCTCCGAGCGCCGCCCCACAGTCACATAATACTGCTCACGGGCGGCAAAATCAATAAATCAGCGCTTTAGTATCCATTAATTTTTGCTTGAGTATATTTTTGCGGGTTTCGCGTTGGTGTAAAGTGTTTTGCTTGTTGTTTGTTCGCTTTTTGTGAAGGCTTACTCCTTGCCGGAGCATCCGTCCGCCTCGCGGGAGGCGAGTATCGCCGCGAATATCTCCTCGAGGCGGTCTCTCCTGCCCGAGAGCCACAGGTAGCCGAAAAGCGCCTCGAGACCGGTGGCCGCGTGGTACGCCGCGACCGATGTGTGCTTCGGTGCCTTGGAGTGGGCGTTCCGCCCGCGGCGGAACACCTCCGCCTCCTCCTCGAGAAGCATGTCCTTCACGCTCTCAAACGCCTCGGCCTGCGCCGTCGCGCTCACGAATTCCAGCGTGTGGCGGTGCATGTCCTCGTTCGATGAGCCGAAGCGACCCGCGAGGTGCGTCCGCACCATCAGCTCGTACACCCCGTCACCGATATGCGCGAGCGCCAGCGGGCTGAGGCGCGTCACCTCCTCCCTGTCAAGCTGCGGACTTAACCGCTCCATCCGCTCACCCCTTTACAAGAAACGCGGAAGCGCTCTTGAGCATCAGCCGCTTCGTCGCGCCGCTGTCGAATTCTATCTCGATGAGCGCGTCTCCGCTCATCTGCTTTACCGACTTTACCGTGCCCGCGCCGAACGCCTGATGCGTCACCCTGTCGCCCGGCGAGAGCTTCGGCAGAGGCTTTCCCGCAGAGGCGACGGCCGGGCGCGTCTGCCTGAAGGCGCCCGCCGCAGGACGGCGGCGCGGAGCCGCGCCGAAACCGTCGTCATCATCAAACGAGAAGGACAGCGAGCGCGAGGACGCGCGCTCGAGGAGCTCGCTCTTTTTCTCCTCCACGCACTCCTCCGGCAGCTCGGCGACGAACCGGCTCGGCGGGTTGAAGCTCGTCTTGCCGAATATCATCCTCCGCCGGGCGCAGGTGATGTAGAGCTGCTTCTTTGCGCGGGTGATGCCGACGTAGCAGAGGCGGCGCTCCTCCTCGAGGTCGTCCTGCTCCAGGGCGGAACGCATCCCGGGGAACATTCCCTCCTCCATGCCTATTATGAACACATTCGGGAATTCAAGCCCCTTTGCGGAGTGGAGAGTCATCAGCACCGCCGCGTCGGCGCTCTCGTCGTATCTCTCGATGTCGGTGAAAAGCGAGATCTCGTCGAGGAACCCGCCGAGCGATGGCTCCTCCGCCGCGTCCTCATAGGATATGATGCTCGACTTCAGTTCGAGCACGTTTTCTATGCGCACCTTCACGTCCGGGTCGTTCGCGCTCTTTGCCTCGAGCGCGAGGACGTACCCGCTCTTCTCGATAAGCTCGTCGTAGAGCTCGCTTACCGTGTGCGACGCCGCGAAGTCCGAGAGATAGTTTATCATATCCGCAAAAGCGTGGAGCTTCGCGCTCGCGCGCGCGAGCGTCGGATATTCGCTCGCGCTCTCTATCACCTCGAAGACCGGTATCCCGGCGGAGGCCGCGAGGTACGCCGCCGCGTCCTGCGTGGTGTTCCCTATCCCGCGCGCGGGGACGTTGAGTATCCTCCCGAGCCGCAGGTCGTCCGAGTGGTTATGTATCACCCAGAGGTAGGCGAGCATATCTTTGATTTCGGCGCGGTCGAAGAACCGCGTGCCGCCTATTACGCGGTACGGGACGCCGCTGCGCTTCAGCGCGTCCTCGACGCGGTTCATCTGCGCGTTCATGCGGTAGAGGACGGCGTGGTCGCGGAAATGTCCTCCGGCGGTGACGTTCGCGAGTATCTGCCGCGCGACGAAGTCCGCCTCGTCGTTGTCGTCCGCCGCCGTGTAGACGACGACGCGCCCGCCGTCGTCGTTGGACGTCCAGAGCTCCTTGCCCTTTCTGCCGGCGTTGTGCTCTATGACGCTGTTCGCGGCGGCGAGAATTGTCTTTGTGGAGCGGTAGTTCTGCTCGAGCTTTATCACGCGGGTGCCCCGGTTCTGACTGTCGAAGCGCAGGATGTTCTCCACCGTCGCGCCCCGGAAGCGGTATATCGACTGGTCGTCGTCCCCGACGACGCAGAGGTTCCCCCACCCTCCCGCGAGCGTGGACGCGAGCAAATACTGTAAATTGTTCGTGTCCTGATACTCGTCGATGAGGACATAGCGGAACTTCCGCTGATAGTACTCCCGCACGTCGTCATGCGTGAGGAGGAGCTGTACCGTGAGAAGGATGAGGTCGTCGAAATCGAGGGCGTTTGCGGCCTTCATACGGCGCATATACTCGGCGTAAGCCTGCGCGGTCTTTGAGGCGCGGTAGGCGTTGTCGCCCGCAAACGCCGCCTCGTATTCCCCGGGGAATATCATCTTGTCCTTGGCGCGGCTGATGCTCGAGAGCAGCGTGCGCGGCGCAAAGGAGTTTTCGTCGAGGCGGAGGTCGGCGGCGATGTCCTTCAGGAGACGCTCGCTGTCCGCATTGTCGTATATCGTGAAGTCGCGGGAGTAGCCGAGCTTCTCAATGTCGCGGCGGAGTATTCGGACGCACGCGGAGTGGAAGGTGGAGGCCCACACGTCCTCCGCCCTCGGCCCAAGGCGCGCCGAAAGGCGCTCCTTCAGCTCCCCCGCCGCCTTGTTTGTGAACGTTATCGCGATTATGCTCCACGGAGACGCGGGGTCGAGCGCCGCAAGGCGCTCCGCCGCCTCGCGCTCTTCCTCGTTCGGGGAGGCAAGGAAGCGCTCGAGAAACTCGACGTCGCTCTCGTCGGTGACCTCGTTTATCTCGTCCGAGTCGCTTGCCCTGCCGTACTTTATGAGGTTTGCGATGCGCTGTATCAGCACCGTCGTCTTGCCGCTTCCCGCCCCGGCGAGGACGAGGAGCGGCCCCTCCGTCGCCATGACGGCGCGGAGCTGCATATCGTTGAGCGCGGAGAAGTCGCGGGCGATGAGCTCGCGGCGCGCGCGCAGAAATCTTTCCTTCAGGCTTCCTGTAAGCATTTTTCCTCCACATCACTCTTTATGAGGTCGATTATACCGCTTTTTGACATCTGTTTCAAGCCGGATTTTACGCCGTCCGGCATCCGGGCGCGTCCGTTCTGTCCGCCGTTCGCGGACAGAACGGGCAAAACCGGCTCCGCCGCGCGGGAAGAGCTGTCCGCGTATCGCGGACAGCTCCGAAAATTTTGTCCGTCTCTCGAGGAAAACATTTTTGGGAGGCCGCTCGCCGGCGCGTCATGCGCCGCACGCCCGGGCGCGGCGTCGGAAGCTCTCCCCTCTTCGCGTGACGGTCTTCGGCGGCACGCATTTTCCGCTTGACAAACCGTCCGTAATGTGTTATACATTTAGTAACCGAACAAGGCAAAAGGCTTTTGACGGGGAGGAGTACGTCGGTTATCCTCTTTCAGAGACGGGGCGGAAGGTGCAAGCCCCGAGAGGATCGGCGGAAGGTCGCCCCCGAGCCCCGGAGCCGAAAGCGAAAGCAACTAAGCCCCGGCGGGTTCTCCCGTTACAGAGAAGCGGCGTTTCTGCGCCGCGTGAGGTGCGCCGCATATTGCGGCGAATTTAGGTGGTACCGCGGTTCATCCGTCCTAAGCTGTGTGCTTTGGGCGGCTATTTTTTTGCCGGGACCGCTCCCGTGCGGGACGGAGAGGCAAAGTCATAATAAGAGGTGTATATTCATGGCACGAGAACTCCCGAAGGCATACGAGCCCCAGGGCGTCGAAAAGCGCATCTACAAGATGTGGCGGGACGGCGGTTACTTCAAGCCGTCCGACGACCCCGAAAAGAAGCCCTTCACCATCGTCATACCGCCCCCGAACGTCACGGGTCAGCTCCACATGGGTCACGCCCTCGACGAGACGTGGCAGGACATCCTCGTGCGCTTCAAGCGCATGCAGGGCTATGCCGCGCTGTGGGTGCCCGGAACAGACCACGCCGGCATCGCCACGCAGATAAAGGTCGAGGAGTATATCCGCGAGAACGAGCACAAGACCCGCTACGACTACGGGCGGGACAAGTTCATCGACCTCGTCTGGGACTGGAAGCGCCGCTATGAGGGGCGCATCCACGAGCAGCTCGCGGCGCTCGGCTCGAGCTGTGACTGGTCGCGCGTCCGCTTCACGATGGACGAGGGACTTTCCCGCGCGGTGCGCGAGGTGTTTGTCAACCTATACAACAAGGGTCTCATCTACAAGGGCAGCCGCATAATCAACTGGTGCCCGCACTGCCGCACCGCCCTCTCCGACGCGGAGGTCGAGTACAGCGAGCAGAACGGCCACTTCTGGCACATCCGCTACCCAGTCAAGGGCTCGGACGAGTACGTCACGATAGCCACCACCCGTCCCGAGACGATGCTCGGCGACAGCGCCGTCGCCGTCCACCCGGACGACGAGCGCTACCGTCACCTCGTCGGCAAGACGCTCATTCTCCCGCTCGTCGGGCGCGAGATACCGATCATCGCGGACGAGTACGTCGAGAAGGACTTCGGCACCGGCTGCGTAAAGATCACTCCCTGCCACGACCCGAACGACTTCGAGGTCGGCAAGCGCCATGGTCTCGAGGAGATACTGATCCTCGACGAGGACGCGCGCATAATCAACGGCGGCAAGTACAACGGCATGGACCGCTACGAGGCGCGCGAGGCGATAGTCGCGGATCTCGAGGCCGGCGGCTATCTCGTCAAGGTCGAGGAGCACGTCCACAACGTCGGCGAGTGCTACCGCTGCGGGCACACCGTCGAGCCGATAACCTCCGCTCAGTGGTTCGTGAAGATGGCGCCGCTCGCGAAGCCCGCCATCGAGGCCGTCGAGAACGGCACGATACAGTTCGTCCCGAAGCGCTTCAACCGCACCTATCTCAACTGGATGGAGGGCATCCACGACTGGTGCATCTCCCGTCAGCTCTGGTGGGGCCACCGCATCCCCGCGTTCTACTGCGACGAGTGCGGAGAGGTCACCGTCTCTAAGGAGGACATCACCGTCTGCCCGCACTGCGGCGCGCCCGTCCGGCAGGACGAGGACGTGCTCGACACGTGGTTCAGCTCGGCGCTCTGGCCGTTCTCCACGCTCGGCTGGCCGGAGAATACCGAGGACTTTAAGCGCTTCTTCCCCACCGACGTGCTCGTCACCGGCTACGACATCATCTCCTTCTGGGTGAGCCGGATGATATTCTCGTCGCTCGAGCACACCGGCCGCGAGCCGTTCCACACAGTCGCCATTCACGGCCTCGTGCGCGACGCGCAGGGCCGTAAGATGAGCAAGTCGCTCGGCAACGGCGTAGACCCGCTCGAGGTCATAGCAAACTACGGCGCGGACGCGCTCCGCGCGTCGCTCGTCATAGGCAACGGCCCCGGAATGGACATGCGATTTACCGACGAGAAGGTCTCGAACATGCGGAACTTCGCAAACAAGCTCTGGAACGCGAGCCGCTTCGTGCTGATGAACCTCAACACCGAGGATACGACCCTTCCCGCCGACCTCCGCCCGGAGGACAAGTGGATACTCTCGAAGCTGAACGCCCTCGCCGCCGACGAGACGCGCAACCTCGACCACTACGAGTTCGGCCTTGCCATGCAGAAGATATACGACTTCGTCTGGGGCGACTTCTGCGACTGGTATATCGAGCTCACGAAGCCGCGCCTCCAGTCGGAGGACGCGGCGGAGGGCGAGAACGCACAGCGCGTGCTTCTCTACGTCCTCGGCGAAGCGCTGAAGCTCCTGCACCCGTTCATGCCGCACATCACCGAGGAGATCTGGCAGTACCTCCCCGGCCGCGAGACGCCGCTTATAGTCGCCGATTGGCCGACGTTCCGCCCGGAGCTCGACTTCTCCGCATACGAGTCGGAGGTCGAGGCCGTCATGGACGCGATACGCGCCGTCCGTGCGCGCCGCGCCGAGATGAACGTCCCGCCGAGCCGCAAGGCGCACCTGCTGATAGTCGCGGAGAACGACGCGGTCTTCCGCGAGATGGACGCGCTCACGAAGCGCCTCGCCTTCGCCTCCGACATCGAGTACGCCTCCTCCGCGCCCTCCGACCTGAAGGGCTATTCCACGGCCGCCACCCCCGCCGCGCACATATTCATGCCGACGGGCGACCTCGTCGATATAGCAAAGGAGCGCGAGCGCCTCTCCGGCGAGCTCGCAAAGGCGAAAAAGCAGCTCGAGAGCATCGAAAAGAAGCTCGCAAACGAGGGCTTTGTGTCAAAGGCCCCGGAGGCCGTCGTCGCGGCGGAGCGTGAGAAGGCCGCAAACGCCGCCGCGCTCATCGCCCGCCTCGAGGAGAGCCTGAAGGCGCTCGAGAACTGACAGTCATCGGGGAGCTGCCGGCGCGGCTCCCCTCTCAGCGAAAGGACGGGAAAGCATGAACTACGAAAAGGCTCTTGAATATATACACTCGATAAAGAAATACAACACAAAGCCGGGTCTTCGGCGGATAGAAAATCTCCTCCGCGAGCTCGGGAACCCCGAGAAGAAGATGAATTACGTCCACGTCGCCGGTACAAACGGCAAGGGCTCCGCCACCGCGATGAGCGCTTCCGTGCTCGAGGCGGCGGGGTACAGGACGGGCTCGTTCATATCTCCGTTCCTCGAGCGGTTCAACGAGCGGATGCAGGTCTCGGGCGAGCCGATACCGGACGATACGCTTGTCTCGCTCACCGAGCGCGTGAAGGCCGCCGTGGGCCGCATGGCGTCCCGCGGCCTCACGCACCCCACCGAGTTCGAGTTTCTCACGGCGATGGCGTTCGAGTACTGGGCGGAGAGCGGGTGCGACTTTGTCTCGCTCGAGGTCGGCATGGGCGGACGGCTCGACGCGACGAACGTCGTCTCCTCCCCCGCCGTCACGATAATCGGCCCCATTTCCTTTGACCACACGCATCTGCTCGGGAACACCCTCACCGAGATAGCTTACGAGAAGGCGGGCGTGATAAAGCCCGGCGGCCGCGTCGTCTGCTACGTCGAGCAGGCGGACGAGGCGCGGCGCGTCATCGAAAGCGTCTGCCGCGAGCGCGGCGCGGAGTTTATCTCTCCCGACGCCTCAAAAATCGAGTACATCTCCGAGTCGCTCGGCTCGAACCGCTTCCGCTACGACGGACTTGAAGTAAACCTCCCGCTCACCGGCCGCCATCAGGTGAAGAACGCCGTCGGCGTCATTGAGGCGATGAGAGTTCTCCGCCGCTCCGGGTATCACGTCACCGATGAGGACATCGTGCGCGGGCTGGAGCAGACGAAGTGGGTCGGGCGGCTCGAGACCGTCCGACGCGACCCGCTCACCATCATCGACGCGGCGCACAATCCGGACGCCGTGCGCGTCCTCTCCGAGAGCATCGACACGCTGATGAAGGGCCACCGGATCGTCGCCGTCATGGGAATGCTCGCGGACAAGGACTACAATTTCTGCATCCCCGAGATAGCGAAGCGCGCGGACGCATTCGTCGCGTGTACGCCGACGAGCGGGCGCGCGCTCGACGCGGAGGACGCCGCCGCAGTCGCGCGGGAGCACTGCCGCTCGGTCGAGGTCGTGCCGGACATCGGCGCGGCGGTCGAGCGCGGACTTGCGCTCACCGGCCGCGACGACATCCTGCTTATCTGCGGCTCGCTCTACGTCATCGGCGCGGCAAAGACGCATCTGAGGACGCTCGGATAATAAGCTCCGCATTAAAACGTCACCCGAAGGCAAATTTGTCCTGTGATTTGCCCTCGGGTGATGTTATAATTATCGTAAACAGTACCTTGCAAATAAAAATCGACAGGAGGAGCATTCATGAAGCTGCCGGAGGGATTTTTCATCGGCGCCGCGACCGCGGCGCACCAGGTCGAGGGCAACAACACAAAAAGCGACTGCTGGGTGGAGGAGCATCTCACGCACACAAGCTACGCCGAGCCGAGCGGAGACGCCGTAGACCACTATAACCGCTACGCCGAGGACATAGCGCTCCTTGCGGAGGCGGGTCTCAACGCCTACCGCTTTTCTATCGAGTGGGCGCGCATCGAGCCGGAGGAGGGACGCTTCGACGGCAGCGAGGTCGAGCACTACCGCAAGGTCATCGAGTGCTGCCGCAGTCACGGCGTGAAGCCGATAGTCACGCTCCACCACTTCTCGAGCCCCGCGTGGCTCATTACGCACGGCGGTTGGAAGAGCGAGCGGACGCCGGAGCTCTTCGCGCGCTACGCCGCATACGTCGCGCGCGAGCTGCTCGAGGGCGTTGAGTACGTCTGCACGATAAACGAGGCGAACATGGGCTTCCAGATACAGAAGGTCATGGAGGATATGATGAAGGCCTCGGCGCGCGAGGGCGCGGTGCAGGTCGGCATCTCCACCGACATGGAGGCGATAATGGCGGGCGCGGTCGAGCAGGCCGCCGCATTCGGCGTCGAGCCGGGGAAGGTGAACACCTTCGTCTCCCCGCGCACGGCTGAAGAGGATGAGCTTGTCATGCGCGCCCACCGCGCGGCGGTGAGCGCGATAAAGGCCGTCCGCCCGGAGATAAAGTGCGGGCTCACGCTGTCGCTCTTTGACTATCAGCCGCTCCCCGGCGGTGAGGAGCAGAACAACCGTCTCTGGCAGGAGGACTTCGGAAATTACCTGCCCTACATCGAGCAGGACGACTTCCTCGGCGTCCAGAACTACTCCCGCAAGCGCGTGGACGCCTCCGGCGCGCTCGAACCCGCCGAGGGCGCTCCCCTCACCCAGATGGGCTACGAGGACTACCCCGCCTCGATAGCGGGCGTTCTGCGCCGCGTGGCAAAGCACTTCCGGGGCGAGCTCATAGTCACCGAGAACGGCATCGCGACCTCGGACGACGCGCGGCGCTGCGAGTTCCTGCGGGAGGCTGTCGCGGGCGTCGCGGCATGTGCCGCCGAGGGCATACCCGTGAAGGGCTACTGCTGCTGGAGCCTGCTTGACAACTTCGAGTGGCAGCTCGGCTTCTCGCGCACCTTCGGCCTCATCGCCGTTGACCGCGCGACGCAGACGCGCCGGCCCAAGGAGAGCCTTTCGGTGCTCGGGTCGCTTGCGAAGTCGTGAAAGCTTTGCTGGGCGGCGTCTCGAAATAAGTCTTTGAACTTCGGACGGTCGGAGAGCCGCATGGCTTTCCGACCGTCTCCTGTGATTGACAGCGGAGCCGCCGTGTGCTACAATCGTTGCAGATGTACGATTTTACCGAATTACAACGTAAAGGAGTTTAGTTATGACCGAGAACAGAGCCGATATACCCGCAAAGTACAAATGGGACCTAACCGCGATCTACCCCGATATGGACGCCTTCAACGCGGACTACGCCCGCGCCGAGGAGATGATAGCCGCGTTCCCCGCGCATGAGGCGACGATGACGAAGTCCGCAGAAGGACTTCTCGCCGCGCTCGAGGACTCGCAGGCGCTCAGCCGTCTTATAAGCAAGCTCTTCGAGTACGCGAGCCTCAATTCCGACCTTGACACCGGCGACAACACCTTCCTCGCCCTCTCCGGCAGGATGATGAACCTCGCGAACGCCGCCGGCGCCGCGGAATACTTTGTCTCCCCCGCCCTCATCTCCATCCCGGACGAGACGCTTGAGAAGTGGTACGCGGAAAAGCCCGAGCTCCGCGCCTATGAGCGGACGATATACGAGAGCCGCCGCTACAAGAAGTACACCCTCTCCGACGAGAACGAAAAGCTTCTCGCAAACCTCCGCCGAGGCATGGGCGGCCACTCCGGCATCCGCTCGGTCTTTGCGAACGCCGACCTCGACTTCGGCTATATCCGCGGTGAGGACGGCAAAAAGACCCACCTCACCGACGCGAACTACGTCGCGTTCCTGATGAGCCCCGACCGCCGCGTCCGCCGCGCCGCGTTCACGAAGATGTACGAGACCTACAAGCAGTTCGGCAACACCTTTGCCGCGCTGATGAACGAGTACGTCAAGGAGCGCACCACTGTCTCGAAGGTTCGCGGCTACGACTCGAGCCTCCAGTGCTCCGTCTTTGACGACGAAGTGACGCCGGACATCTACAACAACCTCGTCGACACGGTCAACAAGAACCTCCCCGTCCTCTACGACTACTACAAGCTCAAGAAGGAGGTCCTCGGCCTCTCGAAGTACCACCTCTACGACATCTACACCCCCCTCATCGGCTCGAGCACGAAGAAGTACAGCTACGAGGAGGCGGTCGAGGAGGTCCTCGACGCGGTGCAGGTGCTCGGAAGCGAGTATCACGACACCCTCGAGGACGGTCTGAAGAACCGCAAGTGGGTGGACGTCTACCCCAACAAGGGTAAGCAGAGCGGCGCTTACAGCGCCGGCAGCTACGACACTCAGCCCTATATCCTTATGAACTACACCGACACGCTTGAGGACGTGTCCACGCTCGCGCACGAGTCCGGCCACTCGATGCATTCCTACTTCTCGAAGATAAGCAACACCCCGCAGGATTCGCGGTACACCATCTTTGTCGCGGAGGTCGCCTCCACCGTCAACGAGCTCATCTTCTGCCACAAGAAGCTCCGCGAATCGGCAAGCGACGATGAGAAGCTTTCGATACTCAACCAGATAATGGAGACCTACAAGGGCACTCTCTTCCGCCAGACGATGTTTGCGGAGTTCGAGCGCGACATGCACGCCATGAGTGAGGCGGGCGAGACTCTCACGAAGGATCTTCTCTGCACCAAGTACTACGAGATAGTCAAGCGCTACTTCGGGCCGGGCGTCGTCTGCGACGCGGACATCGCCTACGAGTGGATGCGCATCCCGCACTTCTATATGTTCTTCTACGTCTACCAGTACGCGACCTGCATCTCCGCCGCCTCGAGCATAGTTAAGCGCATCGAGAGCGAGGGCGAGGCTTATATCCCGCACTACCTCGACTTCCTGCGCTGCGGCGGCTCGAAGAGCCCGCTCGACAGTCTCAAGGTCGCGGGCATCGACCTCACCGACCCCGCCGTCATCGAGGACGCCATAGCCGACTTTGCCGACACGATAAAGCAGTTCCGGGAGATCTACAACGCCGCGAAGTAAACGGCGTGGCGGAGCATATCCAGCGGGAAGACTTGTCTTCCCGCCGTCCTCACAAACCGGACAGCTTCGTTTTTCTTCCTTGTGCTTGCGGCGCGGCGGGCGCGGCATCGCGCCCGCCGCGCTTTGCGTCCCGTCCTTTTTCGGCAAAATGACAAAATACGGCTTGCAAAAACGCCGGTGCTAATGTATAATCGGTATAGCATTACGGCATCGCAAGGTGCAGGAAATAATTATCGGAGGAGGATCATCCGCAATGGGAAAAACCTTTGTATGCGACGAATCGACGACAGTAAAGACCAAGGCCGGTCTGCTCCAGGGCTTCAAGGTCGATGACATGTACGCCTTCTACGGCGTGAAGTATGCCGACGCCAAGCGTTTCCAAATGCCCACGCCGGTGGAGCCGTGGGAGGGTGTCAAGACCGCTCTCGCCTACGGCTACGTCAGCCCGATGCTCGGTCAGGACAACCCCTCGAACGAGCTGCTCGTCCCGCACCGCTACTGGCCGCTCGACGAAAACTGCCAGTACCTCAACGTCTGGACGCAGTCCCTCTCCCCCGACGCGAAGAAGCCGGTCCTCTTCTGGCTGCACGGCGGCGGATACGCGGCGGGCTCCTCGATAGAGCAGATAGCCTATGAGGGCGACAACATGAGCCGCCATGGCGACTGCGTCGTCGTCACGATAAACCACCGCCTGAACATACTCGGCTACCTCGACCTCTACCCGTTCGGCGAGAAGTACAAGAACTCCGGCAACGCCGGCCATGCGGACATCGTCGCGGCCCTTCAGTGGGTGCATGACAACATCGCGCAGTTCGGCGGCGACCCGGACAACGTCACCGTCTTCGGACAGTCCGGCGGCGGCGGAAAGGTCAGCTGCCTGCTCCAGACCCCCGCGGCGGACGGGCTTTTCCATCGCGGGATAATCCAGAGCGGCGTCGCGAGCGGGAGCCTTCTCGGCGGCGGCGAGCGCACCGAGGAGCAGAACGGCCGCGAGATAGTGAACGCCATGCTCCGCGAGCTCGGCCTGCCCGAGAACGACCCCGAGCCGCTTGAGACCATCCCCTACGCCGACCTCGCCGCCGCGTACAACAAGGCGGCTCCCGCCATCCGCGCGAAGGGCGGCTACACCGGCTGTGCGCCGATAGCGGACGACTACTATGTCGGCGACCCGATGATATACGGCTTCACCGAGCACGCAAAGACCGTCCCGATAATGGTCGGCACTGTCATGTGCGAGTTCCTCGGATTTGCCCCCGCCGGCCCTCACGAGAACGACGAGGAGGCCACCCTTGCCGACATGAAGAAGATATTCGGCGAGTATGCAGAGAGAGCCGTCGAGCTCTACCGCAAGGCGTTCCCCGGAAAGAAGCTCGCGTATCTCGCGAAGCTCGACGGGCTCTTCCGCAAGGGCTCGTGGGAGTACGTCATGAAGAAGGCGGAGGTCTCGAGCGCGCCCGCCTACTCCTACATGTTTACATACGAGTTTCCCTACGCCGGCGGCAAGCCCGCGTGGCACTGCTCCGAGATACCGTTCGTGTTCCACAACGCGGAGCGCGTCGCGGTCTGCAGCGGCGGCGAGGACGTCGAGAAGATGCAGGAGAACATCTTCGAGTCGTGGATGTCCTTCGCGCGCACAGGTAACCCGGGTCACCCCGGCATTCCCGAGTGGAAGCCCTGCACCGGCGACGAGGAGCGCTGCATGAAGATGGATAAGACCTTCACGCAGGACACGAACTTCGACCACGAGCTGATGGAGATATTCCTCGAGCACGGCCCGAAGTTCGGCTTCGGCGAGGTCAAGGCCGAGCACTGAGCGCGGCTCCCGAGCTTGTATTGTAACATCTGCCCCGCCGGAAGCGGTCTTCCGGCGGGGCTCTCAATTCGGGCGGAACGGCGTTCCGCCCACGGGAAGGAAGAACGGAATGTTTGCAAAGCTGAAAAAGATACTCAAAATAGCTCTCGAATATCTCACGGCGATACTGCTCCTTGTCGCGTACATCTTCGGGCACGTCTTCAACTGGAAGAACTCGCCGTGGCTCATACTCGGCGTCGTCTGGGCGTGCGTCGCGACGTGGGACCTCGTGCGTCTCATCCTCGCGGAACGCAAGCTGAAGCAGGCGCAGGAAAGCATCAAAAGCTGAAATGAGGCGGTGCAGACGCGACGACGACTCAAGAACGCACGGAGAGGCAGCATGCCTCTCCGTGCGTTTCCTTTTGCCCGCTCTCGGCGGCGGGTCAAGGTTCCGTCACTATCCCGCTCTCGGTTAGACGGAAGTCGCTCACGGTCTCATCCGAGACGGCGCGGGTCTCGCCCGACTCGGTGTCAAAGCGCGTGAGGACGCCGGAGCGGTCCACGTAGAAGATGCTCCGCCCGTCGTAGGCGACGTTGCGGTTTGTGGGAATATCGAGCGGGGTCGCCCGCCCCGTGCTTATCTCGACGCGGCGGCCACCCGCGCCGAGGACGTAGATATATTCGTCGTCCACAATGAAGTCCGACCGGCCGAGCAGATCCGGCGTTCCGCCGCCTATGTCGATGCCGAAGACCGTGTGCTGAGTGACCGTCTCGAAGACGACCTCGGTTCTGAAGGTGTCCAGATCCACACGCAGGAGCGAGGCGACATACGTCTTGCCCGAGTCGTCCGCAAGGCTCCAGCCGACGGACTCCGAGAACTCCCGTCGGAAGTAGACGTATCTGCCCCGGGCGAAGAAGGGTTCGATGTACACCGCGCCGTCCACCGGAGCGAGCGGGTCGAGCGGAAGCGCCGTGACGTTTCCGTCCCCGTCGAGCACGACCGGCCGCCCGTTCTCAGACGTCACCGTGAGGCCGCCGTACTCGTAGGCGGCGCTGTCGCGGCTGTTGTATATGACATCCTCCGCCGGTGCGGCGTCTTCGCACCCGCCGAGAAGAAGACACAGCGCGAGGCAGAGCGCGGCGGTCTTCTTAAAAGTTCCTCGCCCGCCGCCGAGGAAACCGCCGTATCGCCGTCTCAGCAGGAGCAGGCAGGCGGCGATAACGAGCGCCGCGCCGAGCGAGACCGCCGCCGTCTGCGCCGCCGTCACCTCGCGGAAGACCGCGACGGTCCCGCCCGTAGCGGCGTCTGCGGCGTACTCGCTGCCGCGCAGAAATCCCGCCGGCATCATCAGCGAGGACGGGAGCGGGAGCGAGTACTGTGTCTCCTGTCCGAGCCCTATCCACGGCAGGACGGCGGCGGCGCTTGAGAGGAACGCCGCGAGCGCGAACCTGCGGCAGTACGCCGAGAGGCAGAGCGTCGCCGCCGCGAGCTCGAGCGAGCCGAGGAGCCGAAGCGCCGCCGCGAGCGCTTCCGCTCCCGCGAGCGTCAGCGTTTTCTCCGCGCCGCCGAAGGCCTCCACGCTCTGCATCGGGTAGTCCGGGTGCGGGAGGTCGTACTTCGCGGCGCAGAACGCGAGGCGGATGAGGTCAGTCGAGAGCGACAGCGCGGCGGCCGCGGCGAGCGCGAGCGCCGTCTTCTGAAGGAGAAAGAGCCGCCGTCCGTTCCGCGAGGTGAGCGCGAGACTCTCCATGCCGCTCGCCGCCTCGCCGCAGTAAACCGGCACCGAAAGAAGTATTATCGCCGCCGCGAGCGGCAGGTCGAGGGCTCTGTCGCGCAGGAGAGACGCCCAGCCGTTTGAGTCGAGGAAGAAGCGGTTCTCCCTCCCCTCGTTCACATAGCGGTACTGCTCGTAGATGACGTCAAGACCCTCGGCATACGGCCCGTCCGCGCCGCGAGCGGCCTCGCATTCGAGGAAATCCGCCTTTTCTCGCGTCCACGCGCCGTCCACCCGCTCGAGGTAGTGCAGATACTGCTCGCGGTACAGCGCCGCGTCCGGGTTCGCGGGAAAGTCGGTAAGCACGCAGAGCAGCACTTCCGCCGCGAGGAACAGCGCCGCCACGACCGCGCCTCGGTTCGTTCGGAGCATCTTCCGGATCTCAAAATGCAGGAGCGTCACGCGAGCACCCCCTTCCGTATGTTGTTCTTGCCGCCGAGGAACAGCGCGAGCGCGGCGGCGGTGAGTCCGAGAAGCGCAGACATAACGATCGCCGCCTGCCATGTGAGCACCGGCGCGCCGAGGACGTTTATAAACTCCGTCCTGCCGAAGAGGAGGCGGTTTATAATGACGCAGTACGGGTTTACGGCCTTGAACAAAGCTTCGGACGAGTACCCCCACCGCACCCCCGCCGCCGTGCAGATAAGGAACACAGCCGCGCCCCCGGCAAACGGCAGGAGTGCGTGCCGCCCCGCTTCGCTTATGAGCAGAAACACCATCCCGAGCGCCCAGAAGCCGAGGGCGCGCGTGAGGGCGCTCACCGTGTAGAAGCCGAGAAGCGACATCCCGACCGACGCCGCCGCCATCGTCCCCTCCGCGTAGACGGGGAGTCCGTTCGCCTCCGAGAGATCAAGGACTAGCCCGAAGCCGAGATAGTCCACGGTGGAAAACCACAGCGGCACCGCAAGGGTGAACACCGTCGCCGCTCTGAGCTTTGCAAGGATGCTCGACGAGCCTCCGCCGGGCGTCGCGAGCATCAGCTCGTCCATGCGGCACTCCCTGTCCCGCGCGAACGTCTGACACAGCGCGTAGAGCAGGATGAGCAGCGCGAGCACGGCGGAGAAGTCGTAGGTGAATAGGAGCCTGTACCCCTCGGTGTAGCGGAACTCCGCGACGGCGCGGCCCGAGTATATCCGCGCGACGGCGGCGTTCATCCGCGCCTCGTATCCACAGCCGAGGCGCGCGTACAGCGCCTCGTTCTCCCGCGCGAGGCGCACGACCTCCTCTGCGTTCCCGCGATAGTTGTAAAATCGGCGCATCGGCGAAACGAAGTACCGCTCGAGCAAGTTGCGGTCGCTGTAATAGTTGCCGGTGAGCGTTCCCTCCACGTCGCTCCGCGTGGTGGCGGTGATGTCGTTTGTTATCCACTCGAGAGGCTTGTAGATATCGAGCAGCGTGTCTATCTTCTCAAGGGTCATTTCCCCGCTGTAATTGCCGTACTGCTCGCGGTAGACCCTTGCCCAGACCTCGTCGGTCCGCAGGAGAGAGGCGTCGTCCGCCACGGCGCGGATCTTCGCGAGGTCGAGGACGGTGAACACTGCGAGCGCTATGAACACCGGCGCGCGGAGAAAGAGCTTTCGGAGCTCAAAGCGGAAAAGTCTCACAGTCCCGCCTCCCCGAAGTGCGCAAGGAACACGTCCTCAAGGTTCGGCTCCGCCGGGACGGCGGCGGGGTGCGGTCTTTCGCGCGAGACGATGCGGAGCATGACGCCGTTCTCTCCGCGCTGCATGTTGCTTATGATGCGGCGGTCGAACGGAGCGAGGTCGGCGTCCTCCGGCAGAGCCACCGTCCAGACGAGCCCCGCGCACCCGCGCTCGAGCTCGCGCGGACTGTCCTTGCATATCAGCCGCCCCTCCTTCAGGATAATGACCTCGTTTGCGATGAACTCCACGTCTGAGACGATGTGCGTCGCGAGCAGTACCGTCCTGTCCTTTGAGAAGCGGGATATGAGGTTGCGGAAGCGTATACGCTCCTGCGGGTCAAGACCCGCCGTCGGCTCGTCGAGAATAAGTATCGCCGGGTCGGAGAGCATCGCCTGCGCTATACCCACGCGCTGACGCATGCCCCCGGACAGCGCGCCTATCTTCTTCTCCTTCGCGTCCGAGAGATTCACTATTTTAAGAAGCTCGTCTGCGCGCCGCCGTCCCTCCGCCGCCGGTATGCCCTTCAGCGCCGACATATAGTCGAGGAAGTCGGATACGGTGAAGTCGCGGTAGAACTCCGGGTACTGCGGGAGGTACCCAATCTTTGCGAGGAACTCCCGCCCGAGCGTTTTCACGTCCGCTCCGTCCACGGTTATCCTGCCCGAGTCGGGCCGGTTAAGGCCGACGAGTATGCGTATAAGCGTGGTCTTGCCCGCGCCGTTCGCCCCGAGAAGTCCGCAGACGCCGTCCCCGAGCGCGGCGGAGAAGTCGCGGAGAGCATACCGTCTGCGGTAGCTCTTCGAGATGTTTTCAAATCTTATCTCCATGCCGCGCCTCACTCAAACGAGAGCACGACGACCTTCGCGGGGACGTCCGCATAGCCGCCGAGCTTCACAAGGCACAGCTTGAGGCCGTCCATGAGCACCACATTCGGCGCGCCGCCGAAGACGGCGCTGTTGTCGTCGGTAATGGTGTACTCGAGGCGAAGGCCGTCGTCCTCAGCGCCGTATATCCTCACCGTGAGCCCGCCGTCATAGGCGGTCGTGATGAAATACCCGCCGTCACGCGAGACGTACAGGTCTCCCCTGCCCTCCTGCGCGGAGTGCCGGAAGACCGTGTACGACAAATCGCTCATGTCCGCTACTGCCATCGCTCCGGATGCGACGAAGAAGTTTTCGTTGAAGAACAGCTTTCCTCCGGCGTATCCCACCGCGCCCTGCGCGTCGAAGTTCTCAAACGACGCGCAGCTAAAGTCGCTTCCGTCAATGCCGACGCTGCCGAAGCAGGAGCCGCCCGCAAATATCACCCTCGAGGAGTCTTCGCCAAACCACATGCTTGTAACGAGCGCGAGGCCGCCGTTCTCCTCGCGGTGCCCCGCGTCGACCGTGCGGAGGAGCGCCGCATCTCCGCCGTCCCGTGCGAGGAGATATATTCCTCCGTCCATGATGCTGAACGCGACATACCTGCCGTCCGGGGAAACGGCATAGCTCATAATGTGCCGACCCTCGCCCGTGGGATCGGCGAGGGAAAGCCTGCCGGTCTCGGCAAGCGAGGAGTCGAGGAACACGCAGACCGTTTCGCCGCGCTCGCCCGCCCCGAGCGAAACGGAGGCCGCGCCGCCGCTTGCCGCCGCTCCGACGGCGCAGAACCCGCTCTCTATCGGGAAATACTCCGCGCCGGTGAGCTCGGGAAGCGCGCCTTCGGCCAGAACCATGCCGGAGGCAAGGTCGTAAAGGCACAGCCCGTCCGTCTTTCGTATCAGTATCTCGCCGCCCTCGCCGTACCACAGGGCACGGACGGAGCCGTCCATGACCTCCGAGAGGTCGAGCGGTGTGCCGGAGGAAAGCGCTTCCGCCGGCGGCGCGGACGTCTCCGCGCCGCTCCCGCCCTGCCGCACAAACGCGAGCGAGCTGCTTTTCAGAAACTCGGAGCGTCCCCCGCCGGATACGGCGACGGCGGCGGCGTAGAAGGTCGTTATATCCTCGAGCTCGCTCACGCGGACGTCCGCCTCCACCCGCGCGGCCTTGCCCTTCTCAAGCGTTATCTCCCAACAGTCCGCCGTCCCGTCGCCGAGCGGAGCGTGGTCCGCATAGAACGACACTTTGAAGGTCGTGCCCGGAGCCCCGCAGAGCTCAAAGGCAACGCGGACAGCGTCCCGCCCCGTCATATCGAGGTTGTCGTAGACCTTCTCGCCGTCGTAGGTGATAAACGTCAACACCTCGGTATCGAGCCGGTCGAGCGGCGACTGCCCGCCCGAGGTCAGCCCTCCGCTTTCGAGGTTCCGCTCGATAAACTCCTCGGTCATGAGCTCGTTGGAAACCGCGACGTTTTCGAGCAGTACGTCCGCCGGTGCGGACGCGCCGCCCTCCGGCAGGTCGGCGTTGAAAATGATGTCATATCCTGCGGACACCGCGCCCTGATAGAAGCCGTAGCCGGAAGAATTTACCATGTCCGGTTTGAACCGCGGGTAGTAGACGCTCGCCACCGTCGCCCTCACCGTCTCTCCGGCGCTTCCCGCGGCGGGAACGAAGGACAGATCGAAGCGGCGCTTCTCGTCGTCGTTTTGGAGATCGAAGATGTGCATGTAGGCATACTCGCCCTCTCCGTCTATCCGATAGGACTGCGGGACGCCGTCCATGTACACGAGAAGACCGATGTTCTTCCCCGAGCCGCTGCCGGTGACGTAGTAGGGAATGTTCAGCTCGCCGCCGTCGTATGTAACGACGCTCTCGCCGCCGTCCGGGAGGTCGATGCCGTGACCCATCGAGCCGAGCACGTCCGGCGGTCCCTCGTAGTCAAACGGGTTCTCCGCGGACGGCCCCGCGCTCTGCGGGGCGGCGTCCGCCGACGGCTCCGCCTCGGCGGCGCAGCCGCAGAGCAGCGCCGCGAGCACGCACGCCGCCGCAACTAATATTGCTATAACATTTGCTTTCATGTAAAGACGCTCCTTTCCCGTGTCTGAGGTCTATCATAGAAGGCAAATGTCAAAAAACAGACAAAATTTGCGGGCGGAGCCCGCCGCCTTGCGGCGGGCTCCGCCCGCAAACCTCACGGAGTATTACTCCGTTATCTTAAATCCCGCTTTTGTCAGCTCTGCTCTGATCTCCTCTATCTGCTCAAAGTCGCGGGTCTCCATGCCTATTGTGAGGAAGCAGCTCGCTATCGCCATATTCGCGTCCGAGCGCTCGTGGTGGACGCTTACGACGTTCGCGCCGCACCTCGATATTATCTCGCTCACGCCGACGAGCTGACCCGGCTTGTCCTCGAGCGCTATCTGGAGCGTGGCGTTCCTGCCGGAGGTCACGAGGCCGCGCGTTATCACGCGCGAGAGTATGTTCACGTCGATATTTCCGCCGGAGAGGACGCAGACGGCCTTCTGCCCCGCTATCGGCAACTTGTCAAACATCGCCGCCGCGACGCTCACGGCGCCCGCGCCCTCGGTGATGAGCTTCTGCTTCTCGATGAGCGCGAGTATCGCCGCCGCCGTCTCGTCCTCGCTCACGGTGACGATGTCGTCAACGTACTTTCCTATCATGTCAAACGTGATGTCGCCCGGATGCTTTACGGCGATGCCGTCGGCAAATGTCTCCACCGCGCCGAGAGTTATCGGACGCCCCGCGCGGCGGCTCTCGAGCATGCTTGCCGCGCGCTCCGCCTGCACGCCGTACACCTTCACCTCCGGACGGAGGTGTTTTATCACATAAGCCACGCCGGAGATGAGCCCGCCGCCGCCTATCGGCAGGATAACGGCGTCGAGGTCCTGGAGCTGGTCAAGTATCTCGAGCCCGACGGTGCCCTGTCCCGCGATGACCTCGTCGTCGTCAAACGGGTGGATGAAGGTCATGCCGGTCTCGTCGCGGAGGCGGACGGCCTCGGCGTATGCGTCGTCATACGTCCCGGGGACGAGGCGCACCTCCGCGCCGAGCGCCTTTGTCGCCTCGACCTTGCTTATCGGCGCGCCGTCCGCCATGCAGACGATGCTCCGTATGCCGTTCTTCGTCGCGGCAAGCGCCACGCCCTGCGCGTGGTTTCCCGCGCTGCACGCGATTATCCCGGCGCGCTTCTGCTCCTCCGAGAGCCGGCTTATCTTGTAGTAGGCGCCGCGCAGCTTGAAGCTGCCGGTCACCTGAAGGTTTTCGGTCTTGAGGTATATCTGCGAGCGCTCCGAAAGCTTCTCCGAGTAGATGAGGTCGGTCTTTCGCGCGACCCCCTTCAGCACGAACGCCGCCTGATACACCTTGTCCAGTGTCACCATATCCTAACCCCTATCCGAGTTTTTTGCCGCGAGCATATCCACAAACTGCTGCGCCGTCCGCCCGGAAACGCCTCCGTGGCGTATTTCCCAGCGGTTCGCCTCGAGCAGCAGAGTCTTTTCGTCCATATCTATGCCGCGCCGCGCCGCAAGAGTCCTCACTATCTCGTAGAACTCCTCCCGCGCGGGCGTCGAGAAGTTTATCAGTATCCCGAACCGCTCCGCAAGCGACAGCTTCTCCTCCATCGTGTCCGAGCGGTGAATGTCGCCGTCGTGCTCCATGTCGCTGCGGTCGTTCCACGTCTCCCTTATGAGGTGGCGGCGGTTCGACGTGGCGTAGATAAGCACGTTCTCCGGCTTCAGCGCTATGCCGCCCTCGATAACAGCCTTGAGGAACTTGTACTCGACCTCGTGCTCCTCGAAGGACAGGTCGTCTATGAACACGACGAAGCGGTAGTTCCGCTCTCTCAGCCGGCTCATCAGCGGCGCGAGCGCGCCGAACTGGTGCTTGTATATCTCCACGGCGCGAAGTCCGCGCTCCGCGTACTCGTTTATCACTGCGCGTACGCTCGTGCTCTTGCCGGTGCCGCTGTCGCCGTAGAGAAGGACGTTGTTCGCGCTCCTGCCCGAGACGAACGCCTCGGTGTTTTCGACGAGCGCCGCCTTCTGCCGCTCGCAGCCCACGATGTCGCTAAGGCGCGCCGAGCTGTCACCGCGCGCCGGGACGAGCTCTCCCCCGTCGCCGAGGCGGAATGCGCGGTCGAGCGCGAATATCCCCGCGCCGTACCGCCGATAGAACTCCGTCACTACGCGGTACGCTTCCTCCTCGTCCTCCGCCGCGGCCATGCCGCGCGCGAGCGCGGTTATCCTCTCCCCCGACTCGCGCCGCTCCGCACAGCCCGAGGGCAGGCGGAAGTCGGACACGGCGGAGAAGCAGTCAAGGCCAAGCTCGCTTTCGAGCTTCGAGAAGTCGTAACGGAAGAGGCGCAGAAGGACGGCGAGGTCGCGCTTTGCAAGCCTCTCCGTGCCGCCCGCGCCCTCCGCTCCGCGACGCTCGCAGGCAAGCGAGAACGGGTTCTCGTCGGTCGCTATCCTCAGCGCGAGGCAGTCCTGCCAGAGGTTACCTTCGAGGCCGTACCGCACGGCAAGCTCCACCATTCTTCGCACGCACGAATTTATCGCGCGGACGACCGCGAACCTGTCCTCGCCGCGCTTCTTTGCCTCGAGCGCGGCGCAAAGCGCTTCGAGTATGCCGTCCCTGCGGCTGCCGCCGTAGAGCAGCAGCCGCGAAGTCTCCTTATACATGGTTTCGTTATTCCACCGTCGTTCTCCAGCCGAACTCGTCCGGGAGGGCGCCGGTCTGGATGCCGGTCACGGTGTCGTAGAGGCGCTGACTGACGGGGCCGATGTTCCCGTCGCCTATCTGCATGACCTCGTCCTTGAAGCGGAGCTTGCCGACGGGCGAAATGACCGCCGCCGTGCCGGTGCCGAATACCTCCTCGAGCGCGCCGGACTTCTGCGCCGCGATGAGCTCGTCCACCGAGATCTTGCGTTCCTCCGTGGGGAGACCCCAGTGGCGGCAGAGGTGCAGGACCGAGTCGCGCGTAATTCCGGGGAGGATGCTGCCGTTCAGCATAGGCGTGACTATCTTCCCGTCTATCTTGAAGAAGATGTTCATCGCGCCGACCTCCTCTATGTACCTGCGCTCGACGCCGTCAAGCCAGAGCACCTGAGAGTAGCCGGAGTCGTGAGCCTTGACCTGCGCCGCGAGGCTCGCGGCGTAGTTGCCGCCGGTCTTTGTGAAGCCGACGCCGCCGCGCACCGCGCGCACGAAGTCGTCCTCTATCCATATTCCTACCGGTGCAAGGCCGCTCTCGTAGTACGCGCCGCTCGGCGAGAGGATTATCACAAACAGATATGTCTCGCTCGGCTTGACGCCGAGGAACGGGTCGGTCGCTATGATGAACGGACGGATGTAGAGCGAGGTGCCCGCCTCGGTGGGTATCCAGTCCTCGTCCACCTTCACGACGGTCTTTACGGCCTGGACGAAGTCCTCCTCCGGGATGAGCGGGATGCAGAGGCGCTCGTTTGAGCGGTTTGCGCGCTTCGCGTTCATGTCCGGGCGGAAGAGATAGCTCTTCCCGTCCGCGCCGCGGTACGCCTTGAGTCCCTCGAACATCTCCTGCCCGTAGTGGAACACCATCGCCGCCGGAGAGAGGGTGAAGTCCGCAAACGGTACGACGCGCGGGTCATGCCAGCCTTTCCCCTCGGTGTAGTCCATAACGAACATGTGGTCGGTGAATATTTTGCCGAATCCGAGCGGGCCCTGCGGCTTCTCCTTCGGCTTGTCGGTCTTTACTATCTTTATGTCAAGCACAACGATCACCTCAAATTCGGACTGCTTACAGTCTCTTAATTATCTCCCCGGTCATTTCGGTGCAGGTGAGGGCTTTGCCCTCGCCCACGAGTATATCCGCCGTGCGGAGTCCGTCCTCGAGCACCGCGCCGACCGCGCCCTCTATGGCGTCCGCCTCGCGCGTGAGTCCGAAGGAGTAGCGGAGCATCATCGCGGCGGAGAGCACCGTCGCGATAGGGTTTGCTTTGTTCTGCCCCGCGATGTCCGGCGCGGAGCCGTGTATCGGCTCGTACAGGCCCCTCGTCCCGCTTCCGAGCGAGGCGGAGGCGAGCAGACCTATCGAGCCGGTTATCTGGCTTGCCTCGTCGGAGAGTATGTCTCCGAACATGTTCGACGTCACTATGACGTCAAACTTCGACGGGTCGCGGACGAGCTGCATCGCGGCGTTGTCAACAAGCATGTCCGCAAGCGTGACGTCCGGGTACTCCTCCGCCACGCGGTGGACGGTCTCGCGCCAGAGGCGCGAAGTCTCGAGGACGTTCGCCTTGTCGATGCTCGTGACGTGGTGGCGGCGCTTTCGCGCCGTCTCGAACGCGACGCGCGCTATACGCTCTATCTCGTAGACGCTGTACGCCTCGGTGTCGTAGGCCTCCGGGCCGTACTTTCCGTCGCGCCGGCCGCGCTCGCCGAAGTAGATGCCGCCGGTGAGCTCGCGCACTATCACGAGGTCGATGCCCTTATTCACGATGTCCGCGCGGAGGACGCACGCATCCTTCAACGCGGGGTATATCTTCGCGGGGCGGAGGTTTGTAAAGAGCTCCAGAGCCGCGCGAAGGCCGAGCAGCGCCTTCTCCGGGCGGATATCGCCCGAGAGCCCGTCCCATTTGGGCCCGCCGACCGCGCCGAGCAGGACGCTGTCGCTTTCAAGGCACCCGCGCACCGTCTCCTCGGGGAGCGGGATGCCGAATTTGTCTATCGCCTCGCCGCCCGCGGGGTACGCGGTGAAGTGAAAGACGTGGCCGAACTTCTCGCCTACCTTTTCGAGCACCGCGACGGCGCTCTCCACTATCTCGGGGCCTATGCCGTCGCCCTTGATGAGTGCAACCTTGTATTCCATCAGTCCTTCGCCCCCGTCTGCTTTGCCTTGATGTACTTCAGCAGTCCGCCGCTCTCGATTATCCCCTGTATGAACTCGGGGAAGGCGGCGGCCTTGAAGGTCTCGCCCGTCGTCTCGTCCGAGATGACGCCGGTGGAGAGATCGACCGTGACGGTGTCCCCGCTCTTTATCTTCTCCGCGGCCTCCGGGCATTCGAGAATGGGAAAGCCGATGTTTATCGCGTTGCGGTAGAAGATGCGCGCAAAGCTCGCCGCTATGACGCAGGACACGCCGCTCGCGCGTATCGCTATCGGCGCGTGCTCGCGGGAGGAGCCGCAGCCGAAGTTCGCGCCGCCGACCATAATGTCGCCGGGGTGCATCTTATGGACAAACTCCGGGTCGATGTCCTCCATGCAGTGGCGCGCAAGCTCCTCCGGGGAGGGCGAGTTAAGATAGCGGGCGGGGATTATGACGTCGGTATCCACGTTGTCCCCGTACTTGAAAACCGTTCCCTTGATCATTTTTACGCCTCCTCAAGCTCGTATGGCGACGCCACGCATCCCGCGACGGCGCTCGCCGCCGCGACGGCGGGGCTCGCGAGTATGACTTCGCTCTTTGTGTGTCCCATCCTGCCGACGAAGTTGCGGTTCGTGGTGGTGACCGCGCGCTCGCCCGCGCTCATGACGCCCATGTGTCCGCCGAGGCATGGTCCGCAGGTCGGGGTGGAGAGAGCGCATCCGCTCTTAATGAATATCTCCGCAAGACCCTCCGTAAGGCACTGAAGATAGACCTCCTGCGTCGCGGGTATGACTATGCAGCGGACGCCCGGGGCGACCTTCCTGCCCTTCAGTATCCCCGCCGCCATGCGCAGGTCGGAGATGCGCCCGTTCGTGCAGGAGCCTATGACGACCTGGTCGATGTGCAGCCCCTTCACCTCGTCCACGGTCTTCGTGTTCGAGGGGAGGTGCGGCATGGAGACGGTGGGCTTCAGCGTCGAGAGGTCTATAGTCACTTCGCGCTCGTACTCAGCGTCCCCGTCCGCCTCGTAGACCTTTATCGGACGGTCGAAGCGTCCCTTCACGTACTCGAGCGTCTTCTCGTCGACCGGGAAGATGCCGTTCTTGCCGCCCGCCTCTATTGCCATATTCGAGATGGTGAAGCGGTCGTCCATCGAGAGCGACGCTACGCCGGGACCCGCGAACTCTATAGACTTGTAGAGCGCGCCGTCCACGCCGATGAGACCTATCAGGCGAAGTATGACGTCCTTGCCGCCGACGTACTTCGGCAGCGTTCCCACGAGGTTCACCTTTATCGCGGAGGGCACCTTGAACCAGTTCTCGCCGGAGGCCATCCCCGCCGCCATGTCGGTCGAGCCGATGCCGGTCGAGAACGCGCCGAGCGCGCCGTAGGTGCAGGTGTGCGAGTCCGCGCCGACGACGCAGTCGCCGGGGCCGACGAGCCCCTGCTCGGGGAGCAGAGCGTGCTCGATGCCGACCGTTCCCACGTCGTAGAAGTGAGTTATGCCGAAACGGTGCGCGAATTCGCGCGCCGTGGCGCAGAGCTCCGCGGACTTGATGTCCTTGCAGGGCGTGTAATGGTCGAGGACTATGACTATCTTGTCCCTGTCGAATACCGTGTCAAAGCCCGCCTCGTCGAAGACGTTTATCGCCACGGGGGTCGTGACGTCGTTGCCGAGGACTATGTCGAGCTTGGCTTCTATCAGGTCCCCCGCCTTCACGCTCGGAAGTCCGGCGTGGGCGGCGAGGATCTTCTGCGTCATTGTCATTCCCATACGCTTATTCCTCCTTTGCGGGCTCCGCCGTGCCCGCGGCGCGCATCTTGTTGAGCGCCGTGAGGTAGGCGGTGATGCTCGCCTCGATTATGTCGGTCGAAAGTCCCTTGCCGGAGTAGCTTCTGCCGCCGGCGGAGAGCTTCACCGTGACGTCTCCGAGGGTGTCCTTGCCCTCCGAAATGGAGTTTATCGAGTAGATGTCGAAGGTATGCTCGCCCGGCTTCACTATCCCGTCTATCGCCTTGAAGGAGGCGTCTATCGGCCCGTCTCCGAGCGCGACGCCCTCGAACTTCTCGCCGTCGAGCTTGAGGCAGACGGTGCTCGTGGAGGTGGTGAAGTTGCTCGTGTGCGCCGCGAACCAGTCGAGCTCGTAGCCGGAGACGCTCTCGTCGGTGCGGGAGCGGTGCATGACTATCGCCTCGATATCCGCGTCGTTTATCGACTTCTTCTTGTCGCAGAGCACCTTGAACTCCTCAAAGCAGCTCACGAGCTCCTCTGGGCTGAGGTTGTAGCCGAGCTCGTGCAGGCGGCTCTCGAAGGCGTGCTTGCCGGAGTGCTTGCCGAGGACTATCGAGTTCGCGTGTATACCTACGGCCTCCGGGGTGAGTATCTCGTAGGTCATGCGGTTCGCGAGGACGCCGTGCTGATGTATCCCGGCCTCGTGCGCGAAAGCGTTCTTTCCTACTATCGGCTTGTTTATCGGCGCGGTCTGCCCGATGATGTTGTAGACGAGCTTGCTTGCGCGGTAGATCTGCGTGGTGTCGAGGCGCGTGTTCGCGCGGTAGACGTCCGGGCGGGTGTGGAGCGCCATGACTATCTCCTCGAGAGCGGAGTTGCCCGCGCGCTCGCCGAGGCCGTTTATCGTGCACTCCACCTGCCGTGCGCCGCCGAGGACGCCCGCAAGCGAGTTTGCCGTAGCCATACCGAGGTCGTTGTGGCAGTGGACCGAAAACTCCACGCCGTCGGGATGCTCCACCCCGGCCATGACGTACTCGATGAGCGCGCGCATCTCCGCCGGCGTGGTGTAGCCGACGGTGTCCGGGAGGTTTATGACGGTCGCGCCGCACTTTATGGCAGCGTTTACGACCTTGCGGAGAAAGTCCCAGTCGCTGCGGGTGGCGTCCTCGGCCGAGAACTCGACATTTTTGCAGTACTTCGCGGCGTAGGAGACCATCTTCTGCACCGTCTCGTACACCTCGTCCGGGGTCATGCGGAGCTTATACTCCATGTGAAGCGGGCTCGTCGCTATGAAGGTATGTATGCGCGGGTCGGCCGCGCCCTTCACCGCCTCCCACGCGGCGTCTATGTCCCCGACGGTCGCCCGCGCGAGGGACGCGACGGTGCAGTCCTTGACGGTCTCCGCTATCGTCTTCACCGACTCGAAGTCGCCGGGGGACGAGATGGCAAAGCCCGCCTCTATGACGTCCACGCGCAGCTTTTCGAGCGCGCGCGCGACCTCTATCTTCTCGCCAAGGTTCATGCTGCAGCCCGGCGACTGTTCGCCGTCCCGCAGAGTCGTATCGAAAATCTTTACCTTGTCCATCTTTATCACCTTAAGCTATACCGTAAGAATGGCGCCCTTGTCGGCGGAGGATACGAGCTTCGCGTAACGCGCGAGGTAGCCCGTCTTCACCTTCGGCTCGGGCGGCGTCCAGCGGGCGCGGCGAGCTTCAAGCTCTTCGTCGGACACCTCGATTGAGATCGAGAAGCCGCGTATGTCTATTGAGATGACGTCCCCCTCCTCGATGAGCGCGATGTTGCCGCCTGCGGCGGCCTCCGGGCTGACGTGACCTATCGCCGCGCCGCGCGTCGCGCCGGAGAAGCGTCCGTCTGTGATGAGCGCGACGCTCGAACCGAGCCCCATTCCGACTATCGCGGAGGTGGGGTTCAGCATCTCACGCATACCGGGGCCGCCCTTCGGTCCCTCGTAGCGTATCACCACCACGTCGCCGGGGTTTATCTTCCTTGAGTAGATGGCGGCGATGGCGTCCTCCTCCGAGTCAAAGACCCGCGCGGGACCTCGGTGCGTCATCATCTCCTCCGCGACGGCGGACTGCTTTACGACGCACCCGTCCGGGGCGAGGTTTCCCTTGAGGACGGCTATGCCGCCCGTCGGGGAGAACGGACTTTCCGCCGGACGGATGATCTCCGTGTCGAGATTTTTCGCGTCCTTCAGGTTCTCCTCCATCGTCCCGCCGGTGACGGTCATGACGGAGAGGTCGAGAAGGTCTTTCTTCGTGAGCTCCTTCATGACGGCGTAGACGCCGCCCGCGCGGTCGAGGTCCTCCATGAAGGTGTCCCCCGCAGGGGCGAGGTGGCAGAGGTTCGGCGTGCTGCGGCTTATCTCGTTTGCCGCGTCAAGGCTTATCTCGATGCCCGCCTCGTGCGCTATCGCGGGAAGGTGCAGCATGGTGTTCGTGGAGCACCCGAGCGCCATATCGACCGTCTCGGCGTTGTGGAACGCCGCCTCGGTCATGATGTCGAGCGGGCGGATGTTCCGCCGCACGAGCTCCATCACCTGCATGCCGCTCTTCTTCGCAAGCCGGATGCGCGCCGAGTACGGCGCGGGGATAGTCCCGTTGCCGGGGAGCGCCATGCCTATCGCCTCCGCGAGGCAGTTCATCGAGTTTGCGGTGTACATTCCCGAGCAGGAGCCGCAGGAGGGGCAGGCGTTCTCCTCGTAGTCGGTGACGCCGGCCTCGTCGAGCGTGCCCGCGTGGTAGGCTCCGACCGCCTCGAACATGTGGCTGAGGCAGGTGCGGCGGCCGTCCTTGAGGTGTCCCGCGAGCATCGGTCCGCCGGAGCATATAACGGTCGGGACATTTATACGCGCCGCCGCCATGAGCAGTCCGGGGACGTTCTTGTCGCAGTTCGGTATCATCACGAGACCGTCGAACTGATGGGCTATCGCCATGGCCTCGGTGGAGTCGGCGATGAGGTCGCGCGTGACGAGCGAATACTTCATGCCGATGTGACCCATCGCGATGCCGTCGCAGACGGCTATCGCGGGAAACATTATCGGCGTTCCGCCCGCGAGACGGACGCCGGCCTTCACCGCCTCCGCTATCTTGTCGAGGTGCATGTGTCCGGGCACGACCTCGTTATACGAGCTGACGACGCCGATTATCGGCCGCGCCATCTCCTCCTCGGTGAGCCCGAGGGCGTAGAGCAGGCTGCGGTTCGGAGCCCGCTCCACCCCCTGTTTGATATTCTGAGAATTCATAGTCCCTCCGCGCTCAGTTGGAAGCGGTGTCGAGATCGCTGTCGTTCTTCCAGAGCATCTGCTCGCGGAGCTGACGGCCGACGATCTCCATCTGGTGCTTTGCGAGCTGCTCACGCTTGGAGTTGAAGAAGGTGCGGCCGTTCTTGTTCTCGGCTATCCACTTGCCGGCAAACGTGCCGTCCTGGATGTCCTTCAAAACCGCCTTCATGTTCTTCTTGGTCTCCTCGTACGGCAGGACGCGCGGACCGGAGACGTACTCGCCGTACTCGGCGGTGTCGGATATCGAGTAGTTCATCGCCGCTATGCCGCCCTTGTTGATGAGGTCAACTATCAGCTTCATCTCGTGGATGCACTCGAAGTAGGCGTTCTCCGGCTCGTAGCCCGCCTCGACAAGCGTCTCGAACCCGCACTTCATCAGGTCTACGACGCCGCCGCAGAGGACTGCCTGCTCGCCGAAGAGGTCGGTCTCGGTCTCGTCGTGCATGGTGGTCTCCATGATGCCGGCGCGCGCGCCGCCGATGCCCGCGATATACGCGAGGGCTATGTCGTAGGCCTTGCCGGTGGCGTCCTGCTCGACGGCGACGAGGCAGGGCACGCCCTTGCCCGCGACATAGGTGCTGCGGACGGTGTGACCCGGTCCCTTCGGAGCCGCCATGAACACGTCAACGTCGGCGGGCGGGGTTATCTGCTTGTAGCGGATGTTGAAGCCGTGCGCGAAGGCAATGGCCTTGCCCGCCGTGAGGTAGGGCGCGACGTCCTTCTTGTACATATCGGCCTGAGCCTCGTCGTTTATGAGGATCATGATGATGTCGCCCTTCTGCACCGCCTCCGGGACGGTCATGACGTCGAAGCCGTCCTTTTCCGCGACCGGCCAGCTCTTGCCGCCCTTGCGGAGGCCGACTATAACGTTGCAGCCGGAGTCGCGCAGATTGAGCGCGTGCGCATGACCCTGCGAGCCGTAGCCGATAACGGCTATCGTCTTGCCGTCGAGCTTGCTGAGGTCGCAGTCCTTCTCATAATACATTTTTGCCATAATTGAACTCCCCTTTTTCCTTAGTTTCGTCATATATGGTATCCTGTCCGCGTTCGAGAGCTATGACGCCCGTTCGCACGAGCTCAAGCACCTCGAACTCCTCGAGGATCCTTTCGATTGCAATGGTCTTCGATTCCTCGCCGATAAGGGCGAGCGTGAGCGAACCGATAGACACGTCGAGAATGTTTGCCCGGAAGATGTTCGCTATCTGGATTATCTCGCTTCGGACGGCGCTCGTCGGAGCCTTCACCTTCAGCAGCACGAGCTCGCGGCGTATGGAATTCGAAGCGGGCACCAGCTTTACCGAGTGGACCGGGAACAGCTTGCGGAGCTGGTTTGCAAGGAGCAGGATGTGGTCGTCGTCCGCGAGGACTTCTATCGTTATTCGGGACACCGCCGGGTCGCTCGTCGTGCCGACGGCAAGCGACTCGATGTTGTAGCCCTTCCGGCTGAACAGCCGCGATACCTGCGAGAGAACTCCCGCCTCGTTATCCACGATGGCGGCGAGGGTGTGACGTTTTACTTCACTCATCTTCTCACCTCTCAGGAAACTATGAACTCGGTGATGTGCGCGCCGCCGCTCACCATCGGGCGCACCATCTCGTCGGTATCTATCGCGCAGTCTATGACGTAGCCGTGGCCGTACTCCCGCGCCTCCGCTATAGCCCGTTCGAGCTCCGCGACGTTCGAGACCCTGCACCCCTTCAGCCCGTATGCCTCCGCGAGCTTCACAAAGTCCGGCGCGAAGTCGAGCGTGGTCTGGCTGAAGCGCTTGTCGTATATGAGGTTCTGCCACTGGCGCACCATGCCGAGCGTCCTGTTGTCAAAGACGAAGGTTATTACCGGGATGTCGTAGTGCTGCTCGGTGGCAAGCTCGTTGCAGTTCATGCGGAAGGAGCCGTCCCCGGTGATGTGTATGACCGTCTTTTCGGGGTTTGCGACCTTCGCGCCTATCGCCGCCCCGAGGCCGAAGCCCATCGTGCCGAAGCCGCCCGAGGTGAGAAGCTGGCCGGGATAGTCGAAGCGGAAGTGCTGTATCGCCCACATCTGGTGCTGCCCGACGTCGGTGGAGACGATGGTGTCCTGCGGCATGAGGCGCGCTATGGCGGTGAGTATCTGCTTCGGTGTGAGGGTATTTCCGCCCTCGTCGTACTCGGTCTCTGTCTTGAAGGAGAAGACGTACTTCTTCCACTCGGCGTGGTCCTGCCGTTCGAGGCGCTCGTTCAGTCTGCTCAACACCAGCGCCGCGTCCCCGACGATATGGTGGTCGGTCTTCACGTTCTTATTTATCTCCGCGCGGTCGATGTCTATCTGGACGATCTTCGCCTGCGACGCGAAGCTCGACGGCTTGAGCGCGACGCGGTCGCTGAACCGGCACCCGACCGCCACGAGCAGGTCGCACCCGTCGCAGGCCATGTTGGAGGCCTGCGTGCCGTGCATGCCGATCATGCCGGTGACGAGAGGGTTGCGTCCGACTATTCCGCCCGCGCCCATGACGGTTATCGCCACAGGAGAATCTATCTTCTCGGCAAACTCCGTGAACTCCTTCTGCGCCCTGCCGCGGACGACGCCGCCGCCGCATATCAGGAGCGGCTTCTTCGAGGCGCGTATCATGTCCGCGAGGATGTTGATGTCTCGGTCGTTCGGCTCGGGCGCGCGGAAGTCGTGCGAGGCGCGCTTGATGAGCGCGGCGAGGCGGCCGTTGTTCGCGTGCTCGCTACGCGGTATCGAGGTAAACTCCGCCTCCTCCGCCGTGACGTTCTTGAGAATGTCGATAAGCACCGGCCCCGGACGTCCGCTCCGCGCTATCGCGAACGCCTCGCGGACTATGTCCGCGAGCTGAGCGACGTCCCGCACGAGGTAGTTGCACTTCGTTATCGGCATGGTGATGCCGGTTATGTCTACCTCCTGAAACGAGTCCTTGCCCATGAGGTTCTCGCTGACGTTGCAGGAGATGAATACCACCGGGGACGAGTCCATGTAAGCCGTGGCTATGCCGGTGACTAGGTTCGTCGCGCCCGGGCCGGAGGTCGCAAAGCACACGCCGACCCTCCCGGTGCTCCGCGCGTAGCCGTCCGCCGCGTGCGCGGCGCCCTGCTCGTGCGCGGTGAGGATGTGGCGGATCTTTCCGTCATACCTGTAGATCTCGTCGTACACGTTCAGTATCGTGCCGCCGGGATAGCCGAAGACGGTGTCCACTCCCTGTTCGAGAAGACACTCCATCAGTATTTTTGCGCCGGTCATTCTCATGCGCATTTCCTCCTTTGTTTTTCGTCCGTCCGAGGCCGCTCCGCGCTTTTCCGCAAATTAAAAAGCCCCGCGGCCTAAAAGCTAGACCGTAGGACTTGCAAAAATCTCATTCTTTCTGTCGGCTTTGAATATCCAACCGTACTTTTTGCAGTTCAGGCACAACTTTTAGCGCTATTTTCACATTTCGACTCGGAAAGGAAAATAACGGCTAGTAGAAGTATGGATATCGCGACAAAACCGAGAGACATATCTGATACCGCCCAAACCCGGAGACCTGCTGCGTCTCCTGTCGTTTTTCGCATTATAGCACGTCCCGGCGGCGTTGTCAATAGCAATTTTATTCGCGGCAAATCGCGCTCGCTTCGCTCGCTTACCAATTTGCCGCGAAAGCACCGTGCAGAGCTATGCTCTGCACGGTGCTTTGCGCTCTGCTACGCGCCTCGACGGCTTCGCCGTCTTCGACGCACGCTCCGCGAGAAGTGTTTTCGGCGACGTACACGCCGCCGCCGAAAATGATTTGAATTTATTTCGCCGCTTACGCGGCGAAACTCTGCGAGGCTTTGTTGTACCGTTCCGCGCCGGTTGACCAGACTGCTCAAATGTGGTATTATGGTTGTGTCGTCAAGCGTCAAAACAGGGAGGTCAGTTTTCCGAATGAGATACACTATCGACAGGGCGGGCAGAGTTCCCGCGTACATCCAGCTCTACCGCGAGCTGCGGGAGGACATTGTGAAGGGCGTGTACCCCTTCGGCAGCCGGCTGCCGTCCAAGCGAACGCTCGCGGAGGAGTCTGGCGTCGGGACGGTGACGGTCGAGAACGCCTACGCCCTGCTTTGCGACGAGGGCTACGCGGAACCTCGCGAGCGGAGCGGGTACTTCGTCATCTTCCGCGAGTCGGACGGCTTTGAGGAACCGGCGGAGAGTCCGCGCCGCGCCGTCGCGCCGGAGCCCTCCGGCTCCTATGCGCCGGAATTTCCGTACACGCTCCTCGCAAAGACCATGCGCCGCGTGCTCGGCGACCGTCCCGAGGACGCGCTCTTCGGACGCGCTCCCGGCGCGGGACGCACCGAGCTCCGGGAGGCGCTCCGGCGCTACCTCGTCCGCAGCCGGGGCATAGAGGCGGACGTCTCGCAGATAGTTATCGGCTCCGGCGCGGAGTATCTGTACGGCCTTACGGTGAGACTGCTCGGGCGGGATAAGGTCTATGCGATCGAGTCGCCGTCCTATCGGAAGATAGAGCAGGTGTACCGCTCCTCGGACGTGCGGTGCGAGCTGCTGCCGCTCGGCGCGGACGGCATAGAGAGCGCGGCGCTCCGGGCGTCCCGGGCGGACGTGCTGCATATCACCCCCTACCGAAGCTTCCCAAGCGGCGTCACGGCGTCGGCCTCGAAGCGCCACGAGTACCTGCGCTGGGCGGAGGGCGGCAGGATAATAGTGGAGGACGACTTCGAGAGCGAGTTCTCCGTATCCCGCAAGCCGCAGGAGCCGCTGTTCTCTACCGCGCCGGACGGCCGCGTGATATACATCAACACCTTCTCGCGCACCATCTCCCCCGCCCTGCGCATCGGCTATATGGTGCTGCCGAAGCGCCTCGTCCCGGAGTTTTCCGAGAAGCTCGGCTTTCTCTCCTGCACGGTTCCGACCTTTGAGCAGCTCGTCCTCGCGGAACTGATAACGAGCGGCGACTTCGAGCGGAACATCAACCGTGTCCGCAGAAAGAAGCGCCGCGAGCTCGCGGAAAAGCAGGCGTGAATGCGTCCGGCCGTCCGCCGGAGGGTGCGAGCGGAGCTCGGAGCTTTCCCGTCGGCGCGGAGTCCGAGCCCGTAGGGCGTTGAAATGCGCGCCTCAAGTCTCCGCTTATATTGTATAAATTTAACAAAAGTGAGGCGCGGAGCGGCTTTCGGAGCCCTCCGGCGTTGAAATCGCTCCGAAACGGTGATATAATTGCCTTTTGCAAGTATATTAAGAGCCCGGCCATGGCGGCACGGGGTCAAGATTTCGGAGTGATTTGATATGGGCAGTTCGGGCAGCCGTCTCGGAGGCATAAGGGAATACCTCGGGGACAAGGAATTCTATCTCAACATCGCAAAAATAGCGATACCGATATCGCTTCAGCAGCTCATCACGGTCGGCATAAACCTCATGGACACCGTGATGCTCTCGAGCATGGGGGACGCACAGCTCTCCGCGTCCAGCCTTGCGAGCCAGTTTATCAACCTGTTCCAGATATTCTGCATGGGCATCGGCATGGGCGCGTCCGTCCTTACCGCCCGCTTCTGGGGCATGCTGGACAAGGAGGGTCTCCGCAAGGCGGTGACGATAATGCTCCGTATATGCCTCGCGTTCGCGTCGGTCTTCACCCTCGCGACGATAATCTCTCCGGAGCTCATCATGCGGATATACACCGACAGCCGCGTGACGATAGACTACGGCGTGTCCTACCTCCGCTGGGTGCTTCCGACCTACTTCTGCATGGGTCTCTCGCTCACCTGCACGATAATCCTCCGCAGCGTCGGACAGGTCAAGATCCCGCTTGTAAGCTCTATCATCGCGTTCTTCATAAACATCTTCTGCAACTGGGTGTTCATCTTCGGCAAGCTCGGCGCTCCCCGCATGGAGATAGCCGGCGCAGCGCTCGGAACGCTCATCGCGCGCATCTTCGAGCTCGTCTTCATCTGCGGCTACTTCTTCTTTAAGGACAAGCGGATAGGCTACCGCATAAAGCACCTCCGCATGAAGTGCCGCGACATGACGGGCGAATATCTCAAGATAAGCATACCCGTCCTGATAAGCGACGGGCTCCTTGCCCTCGGAAACAACTCGGTCGCCATGATAATGGGGCGCATCGGGGACGCATTCGTCGCGGCAAACTCGGTGACGATGGTCGTCCAGCAGCTCAGTTCGGTGCTGACGCAGGGAATTTCGAACGCGAGCGGCATCATCACCGGCCACACGATGGGGCGCGGCGAGTACGACAAGGCGCAGAAGCAGGGCTACACCTTCCTCGGCCTCGGTCTCGTGCTCGGACTCGTCGCGGCGGGGGTCATACTCCTCCTGCGCGGACCGATAATCAACTACTACAAGGTCACGCCGGAGGCGAAGGCGATAGCGTGGGAGCTGATGGACTCGATAAGCTTCATCATAATCTTCCAGGCGATGAACTCGATACTCACCAAGGGCGTCCTCCGTGCCGGCGGCGACACGCGCTTCCTGATGGCGGGCGACATACTGTTCCTGTGGGTGGCGTCGATACCGCTCGGCGCGCTCGCGGGTCTCGTTTGGCACTGGCCGAGCTTCTGGATATACACGATGCTCAAGATAGACCAGATAATCAAATGCTTCTGGTGCTTCTTCCGCCTGAGGAGCAGAAAGTGGATGAAGAAGATAAACTCCGCCACGGCACAGGAACAGCCCGCGCCCGAGGCGGCGAAGTAAGCGTGGTCTCGCTCCCGCCGCGCCATTTCTCTCAAAACAAAACCTCCCCTACGCGACGTCGCGCAGGGGAGTTTTTTTCCCGCAGGATATTATCAATACCATCCGAAGAGCCGCAGGAGCCTCTGCCAGAAGTTCAGCTGCTCCGTCTCCTGCACGGGCGCGCTGTCCTCCGCCTCCGTCGTTATCGGCACGGTCTTTATGACAAACTGCACGCTCTCCACGTTCGTGTTCTCGTCGGACACGAACGAGCCGGTCTCCGCGTCCCCGCCGGTGAAGGACGCGAGGAGCGAGTCTATCTTTTCGTCTATCGTTCGGTCTATGCCGGTCGTGGCCTCACGGAGCGCCGCCGTGCCGTCCTTCAGCTCGGACACGCCGTCGTAGAGCGTGGCGATTCCCGAACCGAGGTCGCGCGCGCCGCCCGCGAGCTTCGACGCGCCGCCGCCGAGCTCCTTCGCGCCTGCGCCGACCGCGTCCACTCCGTCAAACAGCGCTCCGGCGTTCTCGACGAGCGCCGCCGCGCCGGTGTGGAGCGCGCCGCTCGCTTCGGCGAGCTGCTCCGCGCCGGAAACGACCTGCGCATACCCCGCGGCTATCTCCTTCACGCCGTCGGTGTAGCCCGCTATGCCCGCGTCGAGCGTGGCGTACTCGGTGACAAGCGTCGTCACCGCGTCCGCGAGCGGCGCCATGTTGACGGCGAGGTTCCCGAGCAGATCGACAAGCCCCGCTATCTGCTTATCGAAGGCCGCATAGTTTTCCGCGAGCTGCTTTGCCCCGGTCTCGAGTGCTTCGGCGTTCTCACCGAGGGTATCAATATACGCCTCCGCGCCGTCTATCGCGCCGCCGTTCGCGCCTATCAGCGCGATAAGTCCCTCAAACTGCGCTATCTGCGCCTCGAGCGCCGAAGTATCCGCCCCGGCGCGCTTCAACGTCTCCGCCTGCGTCTTCAGCTCCGCTACGGACGCCGTGAGCTGCCCCACGGCGGCGGCGTTCTGCTGCTTCAGCGAGTCGATGTCGAGCCCGTTCTGCTTCATCGCGGCCTTGTACGCCTCAAAGCTCAGTCCCTGACGCAGCGCCGCCGCGCCGGAGGCGAGCTGCTCTGCCGCCGACTTTATCTCGCCGGACGCCGCCGCGAGCGCGGAGAGGTCCTGCGACGTGACGGTGACGCCGTCGAGTGCCGTCTGAAGCTGGCGCAGACCCGCGAGGAAGGCTGCGGAACCGCCTTTCAGCGTGTCGGACTGCGTGTCGAGCGCGTTCAGCGCCATCTGTATCTCGCCCGCGCCCATGTTGAGCTGCTTTATGCCGAGGTCGAGCTGTTCCGCGCCGGAGACGAGCTGCTCCGCTCCGCTCCTGAACGCCGTCGAACCGGCCGTCACCTGCTCCGCCGCGCCCGAAAGCTCGGCCGCGCCGCTCGCGAAGGTCGTTACACCGCCGTTGAGCTGCTCCGCGCCGTTCTTTAAGGCTCCGACGCCGTCGAGGATGCTCCCCGTGCCGTCGTCGAGCTCGGCTATGCCGCTCTCGAGCTCTCCGAGACCGCCGAGCTCGCCCGCGACGTCTCCGAGGTCGAGCGAGAGGTTCAGCGGAACGCCGTTTATCGAGATACCGTCCATCTCGAAGTCGGTGACGTCCGCCGTTATGACTATGTCCGCGCCTTGCCCCGGAAGAACGGTGTAGGTGAGCTGCTTTGAGCGTCCCGCGTTCGCTACCGTCGCGCCCTCCGCCGTGATGTTCGAGCACTTTTCGGTGTCGAGCGTGAGCGACGTCTGGAGCGCGAATGCGTCAAAGAACGCTCCCTCACAGTCGGGGTTCTCGGTTATCTTCATCGTTATCCTGAGCGCTCCGCTTCGTCCCGCGAGCGACTGCGCGGAGGTTTCCTCGCCGTCGAGGAAGTAGTGTATCGAGACGTTCCACGGCAGCGCAGCGTCGGTCAACTTTCCCTCGTAGTAGATCTTCTCCGCGTTCGTGTCTACGCTCACCGCGCCGCCGGAATAGCTTATCGGGTCGGTGGTCGTCATGTTCCGGACGCTCTCGTAGCTGCCGTAGTCGGCGGCATGTCCGTTTTCGTCCGGATAGAGGATGTTGACGACGTTCACCTCGAGGAGCTGTCCGTCGCCCGCGAGGTTCGCGTAGACGACCTCCTCCTTCTCGGTCGCGGGCTCCGCCGCGTTCGTCGGCGGCGTGAACGCGAACACGCACATTATGAGCACGAGCGCTACGGCCGTCACGCGCAAAAAGTTCCGATTTTTCATTTTACTGTCGCCTCCCGCGATTTCTTGTGTTTCTTTCGTATGATGAAGCGGTCAAAGAGCATCAGTATACCCGGCAGCACGAACAGGACTATCACGAGCGAGAATATCGCGCCGCGCCCTATCAACACGCCGAGCTGTGCGATAAGGCGGTTCGAGGAGAATATCCCGAGCAGGAAGCCCGCGACCGTGAGCACGCTCCCCGACGTGAGTATCGACGCGAGGGTGTTCGAGACGGTCATCACCACCGCCTCCCGCTTATCGAGCTCCGCGCGGTTCTCACGGTAGCGGTCGGTGAAGAGTATGGCGTAATCGACCGTCGCGCCGAGCTGCATCGAGCTGATGATGAGATACGCTATGTAGAAAAGCTGTGAGCCCGCGAAGTAAGGCACCGCGAGGTTTATCCATATAGCCGTCTCTATGCACACGACGAGTATCACCGGCAGAGCTATCGAGCGCATCATGAGCAGCAGGACGACAAAGACCGCGGCTATCGCGACTGTGTTCACCTTGAACATGTCGCTTGTCACCGTCTGCTTTAGGTCGTAGGTGCTGACGCCGTTGCCGACGAGGTAGTATTCGTCGGGATAGAACTCCTGCGCCGTGTCGCGTATCTGCTGCACGAGCGCGAAGGTCTCCTCGCTCTCGACCGGCACGCCTACGGCAAGCACCATCCTGCTGTAATGCTCGCTCTCGAGCTGGCCGAGCGTCGCTTCGTCGAGGAACTCCGGCGGAATCTCAGCGCCCGCCATGTCCACATACGAGACTATGCTGTTCATATAGGGCAGCTCCTTCAGCGCGGCGGAGAGCTCGGTCTGCTTTGCCGTGTCCCCCTTCGGGACGAGCAGGACGAAGGTATCGTTCCTGCCGAAGATGTCGTCTATCGCCTCTGTGTCGCGGGTGTAGCGGCTGTCGTCGCTGAACATCTTCGAGGAGCCGTAGAGAAAGTCGTTCGCGTTCGACGCGAGATAGCTCGGAACTATCAGCAGGACGAATATGCAGACCATCGGTATCGCCGCGCGGCGGATGAACCGTCCGAAGCCCTTAAAGCTCGGCAGGAACGAGCGGTGGCGGGTCCTGTCCATCAGCTTGTAGCAGGCGAGTATCAGCGCCGGCATGAAGAGGAACACGGTGATAAGGCTTATCGCTATGCCCTTCGCGAGCGCTATGCCTAGGTCGGGGCCGAGCCCGAACTGCATGAGCACGAGCGCGAGGAAGCCTATCACGGTCGTGAGTCCGCTTGAGAGTATCGACGAGGCGGACTTGCAGAGCGCGTCCGTCATGGCGCTCTCCGCGTCCTTCCCGCCCGCGCGGCACTCCTCGAAGCGGTGTATGAGGAACACCGAGTAGTCAAGCGACACCGCAAGCTGTAGGACGCTGCCCGCCGCGTTCGTCGCAAACGACACCTCGCCGAATATCGCGTGCGTGCCGTTGTTGATTATCACCGCGACGCCTATACCGATAAGCACGAGCACCGGCTCCGCCCAGGAGCGGGTCGTCACCGTGAGCACGGCGAGCACGAACAGCACCGCTATCACGGTTATTATCCGTATCTCGGCGGCGCTGCCGCTCATCGCGTCCGCTATAGACACCGCCGCGCCGGTGACGGCGTTCGAGTCGCCTATCACCTCGCGGATGACCTCGACGGCCTCTATCTCCCGCGCGTCCGCTATCGTGACGGTAAAGAGCGCGTCGCCGTCCTTGTAGTAGCTCTCGAGCGTGCCCCTGTCCATGGTGGAGAGCGGCACGGCGATATCCGCCGCGTCGTCAAGCCACATCACGCTCGTGACGCCGTCCACTTCCGCGAGGCGTTCCTTGTACTCCAGCGCCTCCGGGATGCTGACGCCGCGCACCATCACCCGTGCGTTCGGTATGCCGCTCGCGAACTCCTCCCGCATGACCTCAAGGGACACGGTGGAATGCGTCCCCGCCGGCAGGTACTCGTCCATGGCGTAGTTTACCGAGACCGTGTTCTGAAGCACCAGGCAGACGACAAACAGCACGGCAAAGAGCACGAGCATCAGCTTTCTGTGCCCGACCGTCCATTCAAAAAATCGTCTCACAGCGCGCCGCCTCCCTCCGTCATATCCGATATGTACATACTCTGTCTCCTTTCTTTTTCCGCAGACAGATTTACGATACTTCTACAAATATCATTATAGCACCCGCCCGCGCAAAAAGCAACGCCGTGTATTCTTCTTCTGGGCTATGTTATGCTTGAAAATGCTCACGGACGGTGTTATACTGGTCTTGAAAGCTATACAATTTTAATAAAGGAGTTGTCTGTATATGGAAATCTCCGGTATTACCTCCCTCGCCTCCAAAATATCGGAAAATATCGCAAAGGTCATCGTCGGCAAGAACGACGTGATAAAGCTCGTCACGACCGCGCTCCTCGCGGGCGGCCACGTCCTGCTCGAGGACGTTCCCGGCACCGGAAAGACGGTGCTTGCAAAGAGCCTCGCGCGCTCGGTCGCGGGCGACTTCCGGCGCATACAGTTCACCCCCGACCTCCTGCCGAGCGACGTCACCGGCACGAGCGTCTTCGACCAGCAGAAGCTTGAGTTCGAGTTCAAGCAGGGGCCGGCGTTCACTAACATCCTCCTCGCCGACGAGATAAACCGCGCCACGCCGCGCACACAGTCCGCACTCCTCGAGTGCATGGAGGAGCGGCAGATAACGGCGGACGGCGAGACCATGCCCCTCCCCGCCCCGTTCTTTGTCATAGCCACGCAGAACCCGGTGGAGATACAGGGCACCTTCCCCCTGCCCGAGGCGCAGCTTGACCGCTTCCTCATGAAGCTCTCGATGGGCTACCCCGAGGGTGCGGACGCCGTCACGCTCATCGACCGCTTTATAGAGGCGAGCCCGCTCGAGGAGATAACCTCCGTCGCCACGACGGAGGAGATACTTGACGCGCAGAGGAGCTTTTCTAAGGTACACGTCTCCGCGCCGGTGCGCGAGTACATAGCCCGTCTCGCCTCCGAGACGAGGAAGGGCGCGGACGTCTCGCTCGGCGTGAGTCCGCGCGGCGTGCTCGCTATGCTCCGCGCGGCGCAGGTCGCCGCCGCCGTCGAGGGACGCGCCTACGTCCTGCCCGACGACGTGAAGATGCTCGCCCCGCACGTCTTTACCCACCGCATGATAATGCGCGGCGGCCTCTCGATGGGCGCGGCGAAGGCGCGCGAGCGTATCGAGCAGATACTTGCGAACACCCCCGCCCCCACCGAGGATCCGTCGCTTACCGGCATGATCGAGGCGTAAAGAGGCGCAAAATGGGCATAGTCTGGTTCATTTTGATAGTCGGCGCGCTCGTGCTGATACAGATGGAGTTCTTCCACCTGTTCGTGCTGAGAAAGGTGGAGTACCGCCGCTACTGGCAGAAGAGCGAGGTCTACGAGGGCGACAAGAACGAGATGGTCGAGGTGCTTGAGAACCGTAAGAGCATCCCGATACCGTGGCTCCGCGTTGAGAGCCGCATTTCGCCGTACATCCGCTTCGGCAAGGAAGTGAATTACGACGTGCTGCACGACCAGTTCCACCGCAGCTCGTTCTTCCTGCGCGGCTACAAGCGCATACGCCGCCGCCACGAGGTCACCTGCGTCCACCGCGGCTGGTACGTTCTGAGGCAGGCGTCACTCACCGGCGGCGACCTGTTCGGGCTCATGCGCCGCTCGCGGGAGATTGAAGGCGATAGCGAGCTCTACGTCTACCCCGCGCCGATCTCCCCCGGGGAGAGCATCGAGTCGCTGAAGTTCCAGGGGGACATCACGATGCGCCGCTGGATACTTCCTGACCCGATACTCGTGAGCGGCATACGCGACTACCTTCCCGGCGACCCGCAGAAGGACATACACTGGCGCGCCACCGCCCGCGCGGGAAAGCTCCAGGTCAAGGTGCGCGACTACACCGTCTCCCCGAAGGTGCTCATTATATTAAATGTTCAGTTCAGCGAAATACTCTGGGGCGCGATGGAGCCGGAGCAGCAGGAGTTTATCGAGCGCGGAGTGCGGATAGCGTCCTACCTCGCGACATGGGCCGTGGAGAGCGGCATGGAGTGCGGCCTTCTCTGCAACGGTCAGCGCGCGGACGACCGCGAGCACACCATAGACATTCCTATTGCCGGCTCGCGCGCGCAGCTCGACGAGATAATGCACGCGCTCGCAAAGCTGGAGATAGTCTGCCACACTACCTTTACCACATATCTTGACAGTCTTATCGAGTCCGCCGAGAGCGGCCTCGACATAGCGATAATTACGGCGTACGAGTCGGACGCGCTGCGCGAGCGCGCGGAGGCTCTGCGGCTGCTCGGCAACAGCGTACAGTTCATCCCGATAGTATCCGAGGCGTCGGAGGAAAAGGAGGCGGAAGGCGTTGACGAAGAACAAGCCGTTTAACGAGGCGTTCAACGCCGTCATGACGGCGCTGATAGTCCTGCCGATGCTTGTCACGATAGAAAAGCTGCTCATGCCGGACGCGGCTCCGTGGATGGGCGTCCTCTCGCTCTTGACAACGCTTGTGTGCTACCCCGTCGGGCGTCTGCTCCGAAAGAAGGACCGTCAGACGGCGCTCACCGTCGGCGTAGTCGTGAGCGCGTTCACGCCTCTCCCCGCGCTCATATTCTTCACGGCGAGCATAAACATCTTCTCGAAGGTGGCGCTGTATCTTCTCACAGTCGCGAGCGCCATGGTGGCATTCCTCATCCCGCTCATTCACGGCGGGTCGCTGCCGAACGGAAAGTGGTTCATCGCGGGCATCGGAGCCTACGTCATCGCGATAGCCGTCGGCGGGGAGAACGCCGCGAGCTACTCCCTCACGCTCAACATCTGCTCGGTGGTCCTGCTTATCACCACGCTCTTCGTCTTCAACATCAAGGGTCTTGCGGACGCTACATCGCCCGGTCAGCACCGCGTCCGCTTCCCTAAGGGTATGCGGCAGAGCAATATGCTGATACTCGCGTTCTTCGTCGTGCTCGCGCTCGCGCTCGCGAACATCCGGGCGATAAAGGACGCGGCGATACACGTCGGCGTCGCCATAGCGGACGGGTTTATTCGCTTCCTTCAGTTCATGGCAAACATCAACGGAGTTCCCTCCGGCTCGGGCGAACCGCAGATGCCGGGCGAAGGCGTAGGCATGGGCCTCATTGCCGACGCGGTGGTGCAGAGCCCGCTCTCACAGCTCCTCTGGAAGATACTCCTCTACGTCATAATCGCGGCGATAATCGTACTGCTCTGCTTCTTCCTATACAAGCTTATCCGCCACCTTATGGCGCGCTTCGGCGGACTGCTCGGCCGCTTCATGAACGCCACATTCACGGACGAGGACTACATCGACGAGACGGAGGACCTTGAGTCGGACGACGGAGACAGGCGCCGCAGGAAGAAGGGCACTAAGCGCGAGAAGCGCGCCCGCTACGGCGATATGCCCTCTCCCCGCGCGAAGGTGCGGTTTGCAATGCGCGAGTATCTGCGCCGCAACCCCTACGCACAGCGCTCCAAGACGCCGAGCGAGCTCGGTTACGAGTTTGACCGCATCATGCCGGGATACGGAGACGACTTCGGGCGCATATACTCCCGCGCCCGCTACGCGGAGGACGACATAAGCGAGGAGGACGCAACTCTCGCCCGCCGTCTGCTTGACAAGATGTAAATACTTCCCACCGGCAACCATCCTCGGGAGCGCCTCGCGGCGTTCCCGAGGATTTTTCGTTCCATTCACCGAAATTTCGCGCTTTTTGCACGCGCGGCGCAAATTGTTTCAGCTGTGGAAGGATTTGTTATTCATATTTATCCTGAATATTCGTCGCGAATATTCAGGATATATTCATTTTTGCTACAAACCTATGCGTTTTCGGCGAAAAGTTTTTCAATTATTGTACAGTTTGACTATTGATTAAAATGCGGCTGTGCTGTATAATCTTACTCGTTCGACGGAACAACATTCAATTCGGAGGCTATATTATGAAAAAATATGCAAAGTTTATTAGTTTGGTCCTCGCGGTCATGATGTTTGCGGGCGTCTTCGCCGGATGCGGCGGCGACGGCAACACCACCAGCGGCGAGCCGAACACCACCAGCACCGAGCCCATTCCCACCGACTTCACCACCATCACCGAGGGCGTGCTCACCATGTCCACCAACGCCGAGTTCCCGCCCTACGAGATGACCGACGACAACGGCGACTACATAGGCATCGACGTCGAGGTCGCGAAGGCCATCGCCGACAAGCTCGGTCTCACCCTTCAGATAAACGACATGGGCTTTGACGCCGCCATCACCGCCTGCCAGAACGGCGCGAGCGACATCGTCATGGCCGGTCTCACCGTCAACGCGGATCGTGAAGCCATCATCAACTTCTCGAACACCTACGCCAAGGGCGTGCAGGTCGTCATAGTCACCGAGGACTCCCCCATCGCTTCGATAGATGACCTTGAGGGCAAGAAGATCGGCACCCAGATGGGCACCACCGGCTACATCTACTGCTCCGACACCCCCGAGAACGGCGGCTACGGCGAGGAAAACGTCACCGGTTATGACAGCGGCATCACCGCAGTCCAGGCGCTCATCAACGGCCAGGTCGACGCGGTCGTCATCGACAACGAGCCCGCAAAGGTCTTTGTCCAGGAGAACCCGGGTCTGAAGATACTCGACACCGAGTTCACCAATGAGGACTACGCCATCGGCGTCAACAAGAGCAACACTGCGCTTCTCGACGCGATAAACGCCGCGCTTGCCGAGCTTATGAACGACGGCACCTTCCAGTCGATAGTCGACAAGTACATCACCGCCGAGTAAATTGGTATCAGTAATGCGTTCACCGAAAAAGGACGGCTAAGCCGCCCTTTTTCGTGTGACAGCGCCCCAGAAAAAAGTGCGGAAGGAGTGTTCCGGTGGAGCTTTATTTGCAGTGGAAGGAGCTTATGCGCTCCGGTGCGGACGTGGCGTTCTGGCAGTCGTTCTACGTCAAGTTCTATCAGGCGTTCATAGAGGCGGACAGGTGGAAGCAGTACCTCAGCCGCGTCGGTACGACGCTTCTCGTCACGGCCATAGCGCTTGCGATAGGCGTTCTGCTCGGCGTCATCGTCGCCTCGGTGAGGACGGCGCACGCGCAGCAGCGTCCCGGCCGCCACAACCCCATTCTCGGTCTCTTCAACGCGATATTCAATGTGTACGTCACCGTCATACGCGGCACGCCTATGATGGTACAGCTGCTCATAATGGGTCTTGTCATCTTCAAGACGAGCAACAACTACACCATGGTCGGCGCGCTGACGCTCGGCATCAACTCCGGCGCCTACGTCTCCGAGATAATCCGCGGCGGACTGATGAGCCTCGACGCGGGACAGATGGAGGCCGGCCGCTCGCTCGGACTCGGGTATCTGCCGACGATGATCTACATAGTCGTGCCGCAGGCGTTCAAGGCGATACTGCCGGCGCTCGGCAACGAGTTCATCGTCCTTCTGAAGGACACGTCGCTTATCAACGTCATCGGCGGCAAGGAGCTCGTCTACGCCGCGCAGGGCGTCATGAGCCGCACCTACGAGCAGATGTTCCCGCTCTTCGGCGTCGCGGCGATATACCTCGTGCTCGTCATCATATTCACATGGCTGCTCGGACTGTTGGAGAGGAGGCTTCGCAAGAGTGATAGACGTTAGTCATCTGACAAAGTACTTCGGTGATAACCTCGTCCTCGACGACATCTCGGAGCACATCTCCCCCGGCGAGAAGATAGTCATCATCGGGCCCAGCGGCTCGGGCAAGAGCACCTTCCTGCGCTGCCTGAACCTGCTCGAGATACCCTCCTCCGGCTCCATCACGGTGGACGGCGTCTGCGTCACCGACCCCAAGGCGGACATCAACGCCGTGCGCCGCAGCCTCGGCATGGTGTTCCAGCACTTCAACCTCTTCCCCCACCTCACCGTCATGCGGAACCTCACCCTCGCGCCCACGAAGCTCGGCCTCATGAATAAGGACGAGGCGGAGGCCGAGGCGCTGCGTCTTCTCGACCGCGTCGGCCTCAAGGACAAGGCGCTCGAGTACCCCGGAAAGCTCTCCGGCGGACAGAAGCAGCGTATCGCGATAGTCCGCGCTCTTGCGATGAAGCCGAAGATGATGCTCTTTGACGAGCCGACGAGCGCGCTCGACCCCGAGATGGTCGGCGAAGTGCTCACGGTCATGAAGGAGCTCGCGGACGAGGGCATGACGATGGCGGTCGTCACCCACGAGATGGGCTTTGCGCGCGAGGTCGGCACCCGCCTGTTCTTCATGGACGGCGGCAAGATACTCGAGCAGAACACCCCCGCGGCGTTCTTCGACGACCCGCAGCAGCCCCGCGCAAAGGAATTCCTCAGCAAGGTCTTATAAACCCACAAACCGAAAGCGCTCCGGCTTCCCGCCGGAGCGCTTTTTACTTGTCCGCACAATTTGCAGAATGCGTCCCATGCCGTGCCCTAAGCCGAACGGCCCGAGTGTGTGAACAGCGCCGCAGCATACCTAGAACTCAAATTTGAAGCTGACGGTAAACGCCGGGGTGAGACTTGCCGGGTCGTCCGTAAAGTCTGCCGTACAGAAATATGTGCTCCCACCCTCCTGACGCTCGTCGAATGTTATACCGAACTCATATATGTACGGGACGTAAGATTCTTCCGGCACCAGGCTTGCAAATCTGCCCGACGGACCCTCAATGGTGCCCTGCCAAGAGCCGGGAAAGATATCAGCTTCGCCGCTTCCATTCGGGACAAGGCGGGTGCTGCCGTCCGGATAAACCTCCTCAAGGCGGAGCGAATCTTCTATCAGCTTGTAATTATCTGACCCGTCCGGGAAAATAAGCTCCAGACTTATAGCCGACATGTCCTCCGGCACATTGCCCTCCTGACCTTCCGAACTTGCGCCATAATATATGTTCTGCCGTATATTCCCGAAAATGAGGCATTGAGAATCGGCGTACTCATCAGGTATATCCGGTATTTCAATCATCGTGGAGAAGGTGTACCATTCGTGCGGCGGGTCAGAGTAGAGATAACCGAACCAATAGGTCCATGTAATGCGATACGTTCCGGGAACGGTATACGGCATGTCGAGCATATATTTGTAGCTTTTTCCGCTGTCTACGGAAAAGTCCGCCCAAACGCGGCCGATGTCGGCGTCGTGCGGTGACGGCGCCCGGACACGGCGTCCGTTGATTGCGGTAGTTATTACTCTGTGATACTGCTCTGCGTAATCTACCTCGACCCATCCGTCGTCAGTCAGATATTCTATCGCGCCGGGGAGGACGTCTAACAGCTTATCCGGATGCAGATTGGATATCCCGACTTCCAGATAAGGCCCGTCCCACCATCTGTATCCGCTGAGCGTCAGCCCGACATACTCGGTGTCGCCGGTGATTTCCAGCGGCAGTGCCAGCTCGGTGAGCATATTCCCCTCGGTCGCGTCCACAAAAGCAAACGGGAGATGGTTTATCCCGTCCGATTCGGGTTCGGAGCTCTCGGCGGGTTTGGGACTCGCAGACGGCGCAGCACTCCCGGCGGATGAAGGATTTTCGATGAATTCGGGGCTTTCTGCGAGGACGCCGCCCCAATGCGCGGTGGCAAGGATGCAGCAGACCGCGAGCAGTGCGGCAAGCGCAATTGCGGCGCATATCACGATGATTTTGCGGTTTTTTCTTCCGGAACCGTTGTTCATAACAATACCTCCCCTGACCTGCGTATTCCGGCTTCATCCGTATATGTCCGCACAACGCAAAACATGGACAGCTTTTTTGAAAAATTCAGAAAATTTTTTCGGCGGAGCATGTACTGCCGAATAAACCACAGTCTCCCGGCGCACTGCGCCGGGAGACTGTATCGGTCTGTATATAAATCGTCGCATCTTTCTGATGTCTTAGAACAGCCTTGCCGCTGTCTCGCGGACAGCCTCGTCCGACGCGAGAAGGTCGAACACTGCGTCCTCGGACAGCACCCCGCGCTTGAGCTCCGGCGGGAGAAGCCCCGCCTCGTCATCGCGGAGGTCGCTCTGCCAGTCGGTGCGGTAATACTCGCGGAGCGCCGCCAGCTTCGGCAGCGCCGCCTCGCAGCTCTCGAGCGCCGCGAGAAGCTCCGAGACCGCCGCCTACGCCTCGTCGAGATTCCGCTCGTTCCGCGCTATCCGCTCTATGTCCGGCACGGCGGGACTTACTTCGCCTCGGCGGGTTTCTTTGCGAGGTAGCGGTCAAGATCCTCGCGAATATTCTTCGGGATGGTGCGCGGGACCGGGAATATCTTCGCGTTCACCATGCGGTCGCTGAACGCGACGGCAAACTCGGTGACGACCGCAAGCGCCTCCGGCGAGATGAGTGAGATCATGTCATAGCGGGTGTGCATGAAGCCCATGCCCGGCATACCGGGGCCGCCGCCGCGCGCGAAGTTTATCGCGGGGACTCCCCTGTCCGCAAACGGCACCGAGTCGCTTGACATGATGCTCTGGCGGACGCCGGTGGAGTAGCCGAGCTCCTTTGCCATGAACTCGACGTATTTGCAGAGGCTCTCGTCCGCCGTGACGGCGGCGCTGTTCATGCCGAGCACCGAGCCGCCGACGTCGGCATTGACCATAAAGACGTGCTTGGGAAGTTCGTCCTCGGGTATCGCGGCGACGTACGCCTTCGAGCCGAGAAGCCCCAGCTCCTCCGAGCCGAAGAAGATGAAACGGCAGGTGCGAACCGGCGGATGCTCGACGAAGTGGCGCAGTATCTCCATTATCGTGACGCATCCGGCCGCGTTGTCCCACACTCCGGGGCTGAACTCGACGCTGTCGTAGTGCGCGCCGAAGTCCACTATCTCATCCGGCTTCTCCGTGCCGGGTATCTCGCAGACGACGTTGTGCGAGTTGTACTTCCTCGGCGTGGTGTGGAGCTCGATATGTACCTTCGTCGCGCCGCTCTTGAGTATCTCGAGCGCGTCGGTCATGCGGATGTGGAACGCCGGCATGAGACCGTGCTCGCTGAGCGTCGGACGGAGGGTACGGGTGTCAAGGTCGGTCTTTTCGACCTCGTCGATGACGGTGCCGCCCATTGTGACAAAGCCCGCCGCGCCGGCAGCGATAAGCTTCTTGTAGTTGTCGGCGGTCATTCTGCCGTTTATCAGCACGACCTTGCCCTTCGCCTGCGCGAGCATTACGTCGTCAAACTGTTCGAGGTACATGAACTCATGGTCCTCTCCGCCCTCGGCGGTGCAGCCCGCGAGCTTGTAGCCCGTCACCGTATACTTCTTGTACTCCGGCTCAAGGACGGCAAACTCCGCCTTCTCGACCGTTCCGTCCTCCACCTCGAACGGGACCTGCTCCGCCTTGAGGCCGAGCGAGGCTATCTCGTCCATGAGTATGTGCGCGGCGCGATCCTCCTCCGCCGTACCGCTGATGCGCACGAAGCCCATCTTCTCAAGCAGATCGTACTGACGTTTTCCGCAAACTGCCATATTTTGAACCTCCCGTTTATTCGGCGCGGGCGCGGACGGAGCTTTCCCCGCCGTGCATTTTCCCGCACCGTTATAAGTATGATAATTATACATCCGCGCAGGGAAAATTGCAACCTCTGTGCGGCGGATTTTCAAAAGAAAACGCTTTGCCGCGCGGCGCACGCCGCCATTTGCAGGAAAGCATTGTATATTCCTGCAAGATTTGTCGAAAGGCGGCGAAAAAGTTTGTCTATTTTACCGCTCGCGCGTTTTACCGAGCGGTGGTATAATTATTGCGGTATCAAGAATAGGGATACCCGTACCGAAATTAAAAGCGGCTCTGCATCTCTCCCATGCGCGTACTACGCGGCAGTGCGGCTTTTATGATTTTACACCAAGGAGGCACCATCATGAAGAACGCCAAGCCCATCACCCCCGAAATGCTCGCGAAGTTCTCCGCGGCATACGATGCAAACCCGGTCTACAAGACCCTCACCGTCGCCGTCAGCAAGAATGACCTCGCCGAGCTCGCCTGCGACGTCATGCAGACGACGAAGGATCAGTTTGCCTTTGCCATCGACCTGCCGACCGTCGGCGTCACCAATCAGCGCGCGAGCGGCCGCTGCTGGCTGTTCGCGGGCATGAACGTCCTGCGCGAGATAGTCGCGAAGAAGGCCAATGCCGACCGCATCGAGATCTCGCAGAACTACATAGCCTTCTGGGACAAGTTCGAGAAGATAAACTACTGCCTCGAGTCGATAATCGACACCGCGAACCTCCCGACCTCCGACCGCACGGTCAACTGGATACTCGGCGGCCTGCAGGACGGCGGCCAGTGGGACATGGTCGTCGACCTCGTCAAGAAGTACGGCGTCGTGCCGATCTCGGTCATGCCCGAGACGCAGCAGTCCTGCAACACCCGCTCGGTCACGCAGATGGTCAACATGAAGCTCCGCGAGTACGCCGTCGAGCTCCGCGCGCTCGTCGCCGAGGGCAAGGATCCCCAGCCGCGCAAGGAGGAGATGCTCTGCGAGATGTACCGCGTGCTCTGCATCTGCTTCGGCAAGCCGGTCGAGAAGTTCGACTTCGAGTGGATAGACAAGGACAAGGTCTATCACGCCGACCGCGGCCTCACCCCGAAGGAGTTCTATGACAAGTACGTCGGCCTCGACCTCGACGACTATGTTTCCGTCATCAACGGGCCTACCGCCGACAAGCCGTTCGGCAAGAGCTACACCGTCGATTACCTCGGAAACGTCGTCGGCGGCAAGATAAAGTACCTCAACGTCCCGATGGACACGCTCAAGAAGCTCGTCGTCGATCAGCTGAAGAGCGGCGAGGTCGTCTGGTTCGGCAGCGACTGCGGCAAGTACGGCGACCGCAAGGGCGGCGTGTGGGACATCGACGCTTTCCACTACGGCGAGCTGCTCGGCGGCCTCACCTTCAACCTCACCAAGGAGCAGCGCCTCGACTACCGTGACAGCGCGATGAACCACGCCATGGTCATCACCGGCGTCAACTTCGGCGCGGACGGCGAGCCCGACCGCTGGAAGATCGAGAACAGCTGGGGCGACGAGGCCGGCAATCACGGCTACTTCGTCGCGAGCGCGAAGTGGTTCGACGAGTTCACCTATCAGGCGGTCATCAACCGCAAGTTCCTCTCCCCCGAGCTCAACGCCGCCTACGACGCGGACCCGATAGTCCTCAAGCCGTGGGATCCGATGGGCTCCCTCGCGTAAATATCGCGGAATAACAGAAAGAGCGGGCTTTTGCCCGCTCTTTCTGTTATTTCGCGATGCCGTCGGACAGGGCAAAGCCCTGCCGACGGCGGGCGCTGCGCTTTGCGCCGAGTTTTCCGCCTTCGGCGGAAAATCGACGCATTCCCACGCGGTCGGCGACCGCGTGGGAGCCCTTCCGATTAAACGTGCTCGGGCAAATAAATTGCCCTGCGCAAAATCGCCGCAAGCGGCGATTTTTGACCGCGCGAACAGGCGCGGACGCCGCTGTTGCGGCGCAGAAAGTCGGGCGCGATACAGGTTCGCAAGCGCTCACTTCTTGCCGAAGAGTCCTCCGAGCGCGTCGCCTATTTTGTCCACGGATATCTTTGCCTTTACTCCGTCCACTATCTTGGAAACCTGGTCGTCCGGCAGATCGACGCCGATAAGTCCCTCGACCGTGTGTATCGGGTCGCTCTTGAACTTCTCCGCGATGGCGTCGTCGCCCTTGATCTTGCCTACTATCTCGTCTATCTTGCTCTTTATCGCATCCATACCTATTTCTCCTTTCGGCGTGTCCCGCCGGGATTTGCGCCGCGGAGCCCGCAAGCGCGGGAGTAAAGCGGCACAACAACTATGCGACAATTATAACACTGCGCCGGACAAATGCAAGCCGTGCAGGTGCGGCGCGCCGGGGCGCATATTATGCCGTTCCCCGGCAATACACGGTGCCGATGTCCTCCCGGAAATCGAACAGGAAAAGACGTAGTCCTTTCTGCGAGTTGAACTATTGCCCAAACGTCCAAGCTCAACATTGTAAAAAAGTACAAAGAACCGCCCGAATCTTTCGATTCGGGCGGTTCTTCTGGTTGCGGAGAGGGGATTTGAACCACCTGACCTCCGGGTTATGAGCCCGACGAGCTACCGAGCTGCTCTACTCCGCAGGATTATAATAACACACCTCCCCCTGCGGTGTCAAGCACTTTTTTCGTGTTCGTCAAAACTTTACCGTTTTCGACAGCGCGCCGTCTCATGCCGTTCACGGATATCCCTCATCCCCGTACAATGTCTATCGCGCCGCTGACCGTCGAGACTTTGACGGCAACCGAGCCGTCTCCGTATGTGAGACTTTTGCCCTGCTTTACCGCCGGAAATTCGCAGCTCACGCCGCCGCTCACCGTGGAACAGTCCGCCGAGAAGCCTGATATGTCGGCGGGAAGACGCAGCATGACCTTGCCGCTTATGGTGCTGAGCTCCGCCTGCCCCGGCGAAGATGCGAGCGAGACGTCGAGCTCGCCGCTCGCCGTCGAGGCGGCGACCGTCCCGAACGACCCCCCAAGCGTCAGCTCGCCGCTTACCGTTGAGCAGTCCGCGTTCTGCGCCTCGCACTCTATGGCGCGCAGCTCGCCTGATGTGGCGGAGAGCTTGAGCTTCCCCGTGGCCGTCACGCGCTCCGCCGTGATTTCTCCGGAGGTGCTGCCGGCCTCGACCTCCTCCGCCGAGACGTAGCGAAGCTCTATCTCGCCGCTCGTGCTCGAGACCTCCAGCTTTCCCGCGACTTTCAGGCTCCCCGCCGATATTCCGCCGGACGTGCTCTCGAGCTCCGCCGAAGCGGCGGTTATGTCCGATGCGGATATTTCCCCGCTCGTCGTGTGTATGAGCACGCTGTCGGACGCCGCCAATCCCGGAACCTCTATCTCGGTAGAGACGCCGGAGATATTCACATATCCCGTAAACTCTAACCCCTCCGGCAGGTATATCGTGACGTCGGTGTCGGTATGCGAGGTCACGCGGCGGCTCTTGCCCTCGCGGAGGTGCAGGACGCCCGCGTCCAAACGGTACGCGAGCAGACGGTCCTCGGGTATCTCTCCGCGCTCCGTGGTCTGGACGACGCGCACCGTGTCGCCGCTGTGGCGCTCCACCGTCAAGCTGCCGCCTATCCAGCTTATCTCTATGCTCCTTACGTCGCCCGCGGCAAACGACGCCTCGCCCGTCGGCGCGGTCTCGCCGTCAAAGTTGCCGTTCCAGTTCATGCCGCCCGAGCCTTTGAAAAAGTTGAAGAATGCCATCTCATTTTCTCCGTTTCGTGAAAGTCCCATGCAAAGTATTATCACCAGCGCCGCAAGACACACGGCGCACAGCACGAGCAGAATGTATCTCAGAGCCTTCATTCCTTCTCACCTCTGAATATGTGCATGACGTTTGTCACCGCCGCCGCGACGAGGAATATCACCCACGTCAGGTGCCACAAGCCGGTGGCGAAGCTGATGGCGAGGTACAGCAGTACCACAATGCTCCAGAACGAGCCGTTTATCGCGCGCCACATCGCGCGTGGATCGCCCTTGCTCGCGATAAGCCCAACTATCGAACTGAGGCACGCGCCCGCCGGGAAGATGAGCCATGTCATGCCCCACGCCCCGGTCTGAAAACTCATAATGAAATACAGCGCCGTTATTAGGCACCACATCGCCCCGTTAAGCGCGCCGACGCGCCTCCTGCCGTCGCTTCCGCGCTCTCCCGCAAAATAGGAAATAACGCAGCTGAGGCCTGCGCCCAAAAGGAACATTATCCACGTCACGTGCCACGCGCCGGTGGCGAAGCTCACAATGAAGTAGAGCGCCGTGATAAGGCACCACATCGCCCCGTTAAGCGAACCCGCGATTTTGCGCCGCCTCTTTGTGCTTATTTCCGTCCCGCCGTCCCCGGGCCGTGCGTCCGGCGACGGAGAGGCCGTCGGCGCGCCGTATGCGCCGTAGTACGGCGGCTGTGAGTTTGTCGGCGCGCCGTATGTAGCGGCACCCGGTTCGCCGTGGCGCGGCGGCTCCGCGGCGTCGGTAGACGGTGTGTCCTCGGCACTTTGAGCTTCCTCGGGGACGTCCGACTCCGCCGGGCTTTGCGGGGTTTCCGGTACGTTCGGTTCTTCTGTGATTTGCAATGTTTTCTGTATGTTCGGTTCTTCGGTGGGCTGAGAGTTCCCCTGCCCAGACGCCTCCGGCGCGACGGGTTGAGCGCTTTCCCGCTCGGACGGTTCCGACACGGGAGGCTGAGTGCTATCCCGCTCGGACGCCTCTGACGCGGCGGGTCGTGTGACTTTCTGCCCGGACGTCTCTGACGCGGGCGGCGTCTGCTCCCGTTCGGGCTCGCCGTACGCGCGCCGCTCGTAGACCGAGCTGCGCTCTATCTCCTCGAAGAGCTCACCCATGTCCCCGACGCTCGAGCGCACCTCCTCGAACGCGTCGTCCGGGGAGTGGCCCTCAGAAATGAGGTCGTTGTACCTGTCGAGCAGATTCTGCTCCATCTCGTCACGAAGCTCCAGCGTCTTACCGCTTCTCGGCGCGTCCCGGAACAGCTCCGCGACAAGCGATCTTATTCTGTCCTCCATTTCTCTGTGTTCCTTTCTAAATATTGACGGTCCGCTTATTCATCCTTCGATTTCGGCTGGATTATGCTGTCGATGAGCGCTTTTGCGTTCTCCCACTCGCGGACGCTCGCGATGTACGCCTTGCGGCCCGGTGCGGTTATGGTGTAATACCTCCGCCGCGCGCCGGACCCCTCGTCGCCCCAGTAGGACGAGATGTAGCCCTGCTGCTCGAGCCGTCGGAACGCCGTGTAGAGCGTCGCCTCCTTCAGCTCGAAGCGGTCGCCCGTCCTCATGCGTATGCTCTTGTTGATATCGTAGCCGTAGCTGTCCCCCTCCAGAAGATGCGCGAGTATCATCATATCTGTAGTACCGCGTATCAGGTCGGACGCTATTGACATCCCGATCGCCTCCTCGGCGGCACTCTCCGGAAAGCGCCGTCCTGTATTGAGTGTATCTTATCACGATATACCTCACCTGTCAAGGTATCTCAGCAAAAAAATCTGTGGCACGGAAGATCCGTGCCGCAGAAAACGGCGCTCTCACCCGCCGGTAAACGCGGGCAAAAAAGGTGGCGGCTCAAAGAGCCGCCAAAGTTTAAAAATAAAAAGGAGGGAAACTATGAAAACGCTATACTGCCTGCTGTCATATATAGTAAATCGAAGATATTAAAAAAGTTAGAGAAAATTTGTTAAAAAACTTTTAAATGTGCAAAAGTGCTTCGGAAAAACGCACAAAAATTATTTGTAAATCATTGCCTTTTTGCCAAAAGCAACAAATTGGCTGAATTTTCGGTAATATCAGCTATTCTGCCGAAACGCGCCGCAAACAATAGCTTTGCAAACCCCGGTCCGAAAACATTCGAGGTTCGGAGCGTCCGAACCTCGATCCTGCGGCGTGTCCCGGCGCGGCTCGCCGTGTATACTTATTCGGCGTTCTTCGCGCGCTGTATCGCGCGGAGGCGCTGCGCGTGGTCGAGCTCGCGCTTGCGTATCCTGAAGTTCTCCGGCGTGACCTCGAGCAACTCGTCGTCCGCAAGGAACTCTATCGCCTGTTCGAGGCTCATTATCCTCGGCGTCGTGAGCCGCAGAGCGTCGTCCGACCCGGCGGCGCGGGTGTTGGTGAGCTGCTTGCGCTTGCAGACGTTGACGGTGATGTCTCCCGCCTTCGGGCTGACGCCGACGACCATTCCGCCGTACACCGGCGTGCCCGCGCCGATGAAGAGCTGTCCGCGCTCCTGCGCCTGGTAGAGACCGTAGGTGACGGCCTCGCCCGTCTCGTACGCGACAAGCGACCCGCTCGCGCGGCGCGCTATGTCGCCGCGGTAGGGCTCGTAGTCGTGGAAAACCGTCGTGAGTATTCCCTCGCCCTTCGTGTCGGTGAGGAATTCGTTCCTGTATCCGAAGAGTCCGCGCGACGGCACAAGGAATTCGAGGCGCATACGGCTGCCGGACGGCACCATCTTCTGGAGCTCGCCCTTGCGGGAGCCTATCTTCTCCATGACCGCTCCGACCGACTCCTCCGGCACGTCCGCGACGAGTTCTTCTATCGGCTCGTACACCTTGCCCTCGATCTCGCGGTAGAGCACGCGGGGCGTCGATACCTGGAACTCGTAGCCCTCGCGGCGCATATTCTCTATGAGTATCGAAAGGTGCATCTCGCCGCGCCCCGCGACGTTGAAGGCGTCGGTCCCCATCTCGCTCACGCGGAGAGAGACGTCCTTCATCAGTTCTCGCTCGAGGCGGTCACGGAGGTTGCGGCTCGTGACATACTTGCCCTCGCGCCCGGCAAACGGGCTGTCGTTTACCGAGAAGGTCATCTCGACCGTCGGCTCGCTTATCTTCACGAAGGGCAGCGCTTCCGGCGCGGAGGGGTCGCAGACGGTGTCCCCTATCGTGATGTCCGCCACGCCGCTGAACGCGACTATGTCCCCCGCCTCCGCCGACTCGACCGGGATGCGCTTCAGCCCGTCGAACTCGTAGAGGCTCACTGCCTTCGCCTTTATGCTGCGCTCCGCGTCGGTGTGGGAGCATACAAGTATGTCCGCGCCGGCCTTCAGGACGCCGCGCTCGACGCGGCCTATGCCGATGCGCCCGACGTAGTCGTTGTAGTCTATGGCGCTCACGAGCATCTGAAGCGGCTCGGAGGGGTCGCCCTCCGGCGCGGGGATGTGCTCGAGTATGGCGCGGAAGAGCGGCGTGAGGTCGTCCTTCTCGGTGACGTGGGCGGCGAGGCTCGCCTGACCGGTGCGCGCGGCGCAGTATATGACCGGGCTGTCGAGGTAGCTTTCGTCGGCGTTGAGGTCGATGAGGAGCTCGAGGACCTCGCTTGCGACCTCGTCAAGCCGCGCGTCCGGGCGGTCTATCTTGTTTATGACGATGATGAGCGGCAGCCCGAGCTCGAGCGCGCGGCTCAGGACGAACCGCGTCTGCGGCATCGGACCCTCCGCCGCGTCCACGAGTACGAGGACGCCGTTGACCATCTTCAACACGCGCTCGACCTCGCCGCCGAAGTCGGCGTGGCCGGGGGTGTCAACGATGTTTATCTTCACGCCGCCGTAGTGGACGGCGGTGTTCTTTGCGAGTATCGTAATGCCGCGCTCGCGCTCGAGGTCGTTCGAGTCCATGACGCGCTCGACGACCGCCTGGTTCTCACGGTAGACTCCGCCCTGACGCAGCATCGCGTCAACGAGCGTCGTCTTGCCGTGATCGACGTGCGCGATTATCGCAACATTCCGAAGATTTTCGTGTGTCAAGTGCTATACTCCCTCTCAATAACATACGTTTTGTATTATAGCGCGAAGTCACCCGCTTTTCAACGATGAAATGTGACAAAATCACGCCGTCGGGAATGGGGTATCCTATAACATTTCGCAGTATTGTTACGGCTTTTCCCACACCCCTCCAGCGGGGAAGCCCCACAGGCATTCGCGGGGCGAGACCCCGCGTCCCATCAGTGGGCGGAGCCCGCGACCTCTTTACTTATACGAAGTAAAACTTCGAGGTTTTATGCGGAACCTGGCGGTTACGATACCATTGCGGGGCTGTGCCGCCCCGCACCCCTGCATTACTTTTTGCTCGCGCAAAAAGTAATCAAAAAGCGCGTTTAAGGGAGAGGGCTTTGCCCTCTCCCTTAAAAATTCCTCTCCCAATACAGACACAACACCATTACTGCCAGAACAGGACGACACTATGTTTCCGACAAAGATATTATCCGACCGGGTGAGTTTCTGGGGGTGTCTATCCGATTTCCCCACTGTATTCGACAACATCGAACTGTTTCTGTGAGGCGTATGCAAAAAACGCGGGGCAGTCGCCCCGCTTTTTTGCATATAGTTTTCAGACTCCGAACAGGAGGTCTCCATATGTTGGCATCGGCCAGTATTTTTCTCCCACTAACGTTTCGAGCTCGTCCACGTCCGCGCGGAGGCTCTCCATCGCGTCAAACACCGTGTCGCGGCAGTATTTCGCGCGGGACGCCGCCTCCGCGTGGTTCTTGACCTCGCGGAGCGAGGTCGAGAGGCGGTCGGTTCTGTCGCAGATGCTGTCGCAGAGCGCGCTCAGCTTCGTGACGAGGCGCGTCTCGAACTCGAGGCTCGCGGCGGCGGAGAGGCGCTGCTTTGCAAGCGCCGTCTCGCTGAGGTCCTTCATGTAGGCGAGCGCGGCGGGAAGTATTTCGCGGTTCGTCATCTCTATCATCGTCTGCGCCTCTATCGAGACGACCTTGCAGTAGTTCTCAAGCATTATCTCGGTGCGGCTCACTATCTCCGCACGGCTGAATACGTGGTGGCGCTCAAACAAATCAATGTTCTTCTCGTCGGAGAAGTGCGGCAGAGCCTCCGCCGAGGAGCGGAAGTTCACAAGGCCGCGCTTCGCGGCCTCCGCGACCCACTCGGCGGCGTAGTTGTCGCCGTTGAAGATTATCCTTCCGTTGTCGTGAAGTATGCCGCGCACGACCTCGGTGACGCAGTCGCCGCGCTCGAGGCGGTCGGCTATGTACGCGAGCGCGTCGGCGGTGATGGTGTTGAGGACTATGTTCGAGTCGGAGATCGAGTTCGGCGCGCCGACCATGCGGAACTCGAACTTGTTGCCGGTGAACGCGAAGGGGGAGGTGCGGTTGCGGTCGGTGGTGTCGCGGTAGATGTTCGGCAGCGCCTCGACCGACGTGTCGAGCACACCGACGCTGTCCGCGACGTAGTCCTTGCCCTGCGCTATCGCCTCAAGGACGGCCTCAATCTCGGTGCCGACGAACATCGACACTATCGCGGGCGGCGCCTCGTTGCCGCCGAGGCGGTGATCGTTACCCGCGCCGGAGGCGCTTATCCTTATTAGATCCTGATGCTCGTCCACCGCCTTTATCACGGCGGCGAGGAAGACGAGGAACACGTCGTTTTCCGCCGGATTGTCGCCCGGGTCGAGGAGGTTCATGCCCAAGTCGGTAGCTATCGACCAGTTGTTGTGCTTGCCCGAGCCGTTGACGCCGGCAAACGGCTTCTCGTGCAGCAGGCAGACGAGTCCGTGGCGCGGCGCGACCTTCTGCATCATCTCCATGACGAGCTGGTTGTGGTCGCAGGCGGCGTTGACCTTCTCGAACACCGGCGCGAGCTCGTGCTGCGCGGGCGCGACCTCGTTGTGCTCGGTCTTGGCGTAGACGCCGAGCTTCCACAGCTCCTCGTCGAGCTCCTTCATGTACTCGAGGACTCTCGGCTTGATGCTGCCGAAGAAGTGGTCGTCGAGCTCCTGTCCCTTGGGCGGACGCGCGCCGAAGAGCGTGCGCCCGGTGTATATTAGGTCGCGGCGGCGGTCGTAGAGCTCCTTCGGGATGAGGAAATACTCCTGCTCCGGCCCAACCGTCGGGGTGACGTGCCGCGCCTCAACGCCGAGGCACTTCAGCACGCGGAGCGCCTGAGCGTTTATCGCCTCCATCGAGCGGAGGAGCGGGGTCTTCTTGTCGAGCGCCTCGCCGGAGTAGGCGTAGAACGCGGTGGGTATGCAGAGCGTGTTCTCCTTGATGAAGGCGCAGGAGGTCGGATCCCAGCCGGTGTAGCCGCGCGCCTCGAATGTAGCGCGGAGGCCGCCGGAGGGGAAGCTCGATGCGTCCGGCTCGCCCTTGATAAGCTCCTTGCCCGAGAACTCCATTATGGCTCTGCCCTGCCCCGCCGGGCTCACGAAGCTGTCGTGCTTCTCGGCGGTGATGCCGGTCATCGGCTGGAACCAGTGTGTGAAGTGCGTCGCGCCCTTCTCGACCGCCCAGTCCTTCATGGCGTTCGCGACGACGTTTGCCACCGAGCTGTCAAGACTCTCGCCGGTCTCCATCGTCCGCATGACGGCACGGTATACGTCCTTGGGAAGACGCTCGTGCATCGTGCGCTCGTCAAAGACCATGCTCCCGAAAAGTTCCGGTATTCCGGCCATAATCCATACCTCCGCAAAACATTATAAAAAACGGACGCCGGGTAGAATATACCGGCCCCCTTGATACCTGTTTTGACGAGCCGCGCCGCCGGCGGAGCAGTTCTCCGCCCGTGCCCGCGGCACCAAACTCAATTAAAAGTATACGCTTGTACGGCCTCCGTTGTCAATCGTTGAAAGCGCCCAAAAAATGACCTGTAAACCGCATATATTTTATCTCTTTGCGAGGAATTGCGAAAATCGGTCTCAAAATCCGAAAATCGGTTGACAGCGGCGGAGGGCTTCTGCTACAATATACACTTGGAAAAACAAGAGGCACAGACGTTAGAGGAAAGTGTAGGTGAAGTGATGAGAAAGGCGTATCTGCTGCTCGAGAACGGCAGAGTGTTCGAGGGGAAGCTGTTCGGCGCCGAGCACGAGGTCACGGGAGAGGTGGTCTTTTCCACGTCGATGACCGGGTATCTCGAGAGCCTGACAGACCCCAGCTACTACGGGCAGATGCTCGTGCAGACCTTCCCGCTCATCGGAAATTACGGAGTCATCCCGTCCGACTTTGAGAGCGAAAAGATCCACATGAAAGCGTATATTGTGAGAGAGTGGTGTCAAGAGCCTTCCAACTTCAGGTGCGAAGGTGTTCTTGACGCTTTTTTGAAAGCAAACGACATTCCCGGCCTCTGCGGCATAGACACCCGCGCGCTGACAAAGCTTCTGCGCGAGGCGGGCACGATGAACGGGCGGATAGTCATTTCGGACGAGCCGCCCGCGCCCGACCCGTCGCTTGCTGACTACCGCTTCACCGACGCGGTGAAGAACACGAGCTGCACCGAGGTGGAAGTCCTCGAGCCGGAGGGAAAGCCGGTCTGCAACGTCGCGCTCATCGACTACGGCGCGAAGAAGAGCATTGCCGACACGCTCGTGAAGCGCGGCTGCCGCGTGACCGTCTACCCGCAGGACACTAAGGCGGAGACGATACTTGCGTCCTTCCCGGACGGCGTGATGCTCTCCAACGGCCCCGGCGACCCGCAGGACAATACGGCCTGCATCGCCGAGATACGCAGGCTGTTCGGCAGAGTTCCGATGTTCGGGATATGCCTCGGCCACCAGATGATGGCGCTCGCGGCGGGCGGCAGGACGGTCAAGCTCAAGTTCGGCCACCGCGGCGCAAACCAGCCGGTCAAGGACGTCGTCACCGGCCGTGTCTACATCACGAGCCAGAACCACAGCTACGCCGTGGACATCGACAGTCTGAAGGGCGCGGGAGCCGTCGTGCGCTACATCAACGTCAACGACGGCACCTGCGAGGGCGTGGACTACGCCGACTCGAACGCGTTCTCGATGCAGTACCACCCCGAGGCGCACGGCGGCCCGCAGGACTGCCTCGAGGCGTTCGACAGGTTTATCGAGATGATGAAGGAGGCAGACTGATGCCGCTCAAGGAAGGAATACGCAAGGTCATGGTCATCGGCTCCGGCCCTATCGTCATAGGACAGGCGGCGGAGTTTGACTACGCCGGCACGCAGGCGTGCCGCGCCCTCAAGGAGGACGGGCTCGAGGTCGTCCTTGTCAACTCGAACCCCGCGACGATAATGACCGATTCGGCGATAGCCGACCACATATACATCGAACCGCTGACGCTCCGCACCGTCACCCGCATAATCGAGAAGGAGCGGCCGGACAGCCTCCTCTCCACCCTCGGCGGACAGACCGGCCTCACGCTCTCGATGCAGCTCGCGAAGAGCGGCGTGCTCGAGCGGTACGGCGTCCGTCTCCTCGGCGCGAGCCCGGAGACGATAGACCGCGCGGAGGACCGCGAGCTCTTCAAGGAGACGATGCAGAAGATAGGCCAGCCCGTCATACCGTCGGTGACTGTAAACGACGTCGAGAGCGCAATAGCGTTTGCGGGCGAGATAGGCTATCCGCTCGTTATCCGCCCCGCGTTCACCCTCGGCGGCACCGGCGGCGGCATAGTCTCGGACGAGCGCGAGCTCCGCGAGATATGTTCGAACGGCCTCTCGCTCTCCCCCATCCATCAGGTGCTCGTGGAGCGCTGTATCTCCGGCTGGAAGGAGATAGAGTTCGAGGTCATACGCGACAGCCGCGGAAACGTCATCACCGTCTGCTCGATGGAAAACCTCGACCCGGTGGGTATCCACACCGGCGACAGCATCGTCGTCGCGCCCGCCGTCACGCTTGCCGACCGCGAGTATCAGATGCTCCGCACGGCGGCGCTCCGGATAATCGACGAGCTCGGCGTCGAGGGCGGCTGCAACTGTCAGTTCGCGCTGAACCCCACGAGCTTCGAGTACGCCGTCATAGAGGTCAACCCGCGCGTCAGCCGTTCCTCGGCGCTCGCGAGCAAGGCGACCGGCTACCCGATAGCCAAGGTCGCGACAAAGATAGCCATCGGCTACACCCTCGACGAGATACCGAACGCCGTCACCGGCACGACGATGGCGTGCTTCGAGCCGTCGGTGGACTACATCGTCGTCAAGCTGCCGAAGTGGCCGTTTGACAAGTTCGTGTACGCAAAGCGCACCCTCGGTACGCAGATGAAGGCGACGGGCGAGGTCATGAGCATCGGCACCTCCTTCGAGCAGGCGATAATGAAGGCGGTGCGCGGCGCGGAGATAAGCCATCCCGACCTCCGCGACAAGGCGTGCGAGGCGGCGTCGGACGACGAGCTCCGCGAGCGTCTCCGCGCGTCGGACGATATGCGCATCTTTGCCGTCTACGAGGCTCTGCGGCGCGGCTTCTCCTACGACGAGATATTTGAGATAACGAAGATAGACCGGTGGTTCCTCGGCAAGCTCCGCAACCTCACGCTCTGCGAAAAGGAACTGTGCGAGTGCGGCGAGATGTCGGACGAGCTGTATCTGCGCGCAAAGAAGCTCGGATTTACCGACAGCTCGATACTCCGCATAAGCGGAAAGCGTCCCGCGCACCCGCGCCTGCCGGTCTACAAGATGGTCGATACCTGCGCGGCGGAGTTCGCGGCGCAGACGCCCTACTTCTACTCCACCTTCGACGAGGAGAACGAGGCGGAGGACTTCATCGCGCGGAACCCGTCCGAAAAGAAGACGGTCGTCGTCTTCGGCTCCGGCCCGATACGCATAGGACAGGGCATAGAGTTCGACTACGCCTCGGTCCACTGCGTCTGGGCGCTCAAGCGCGCGGGCTACGACGTCGCGATAGTCAACAATAACCCCGAGACCGTCTCCACCGATTTCGACACCGCCGACCGCCTCTACTTCGAGCCGCTGACGGCGGAGGACGTCGCGGGCATACTCGCGGTCGAGAAGCCGTTCGGCGTCGTCGTGGCGTTCGGCGGCCAGACCGCGATAAAACTCACGCACTACCTCGACGAGCAGGGCTACAATATCCTCGGCACCTCCGCCGACGGCATTGACGCGGCGGAGGACCGCGAGCGCTTCGACGAGCTTCTCGAAAAGCTCCGCATCAAGCGTCCGAACGGCTTCACCGTCATGACCTGCGAGGAAGCGCTCGAGGCGGCGGAGAAGGTCGGCTACCCCGTCCTGCTCCGTCCGAGCTACGTCCTCGGCGGTCAGAACATGATCATCGCCTTCGGCGAGGACGACGTCCGCGAATACATGGGCATAATCCTCGCACAGAACATCGAGAATCCCGTCCTCATCGACAAGTACCTCTCCGGCACCGAGCTGGAGGTGGACGCGATATGCGACGGCGATGACATTCTTATTCCCGGCATAATGGAACACATCGAGCGCGCCGGCGTCCACTCGGGCGACAGCATAGCGGTCTACCCCGCCTGGAACATCGACGACGAGATGACCGACCGCATCTGCCGCTGCACACGTGAGCTTGCCGTCGGCCTCGGGGCGCTGGGACTCGTCAACATCCAGTACCTCATATACGAGGGCGAGCTGTACGTCATCGAGGTGAACCCGCGCTCGTCGCGCACGATACCCTACATCTCCAAGGTCACCGGCGTCCCGATGGTGGACCTCGCGACCCGCGCGATGCTCGGCGAGAAGCTGCGCGACATGGGCTACGGCTCCGGACTGTACAGGACGCCGCCGTACGTCGCCGTCAAGGTGCCGGTGTTCTCGTTCGAGAAGCTCTCGGACGTGGACACACAGCTCGGCCCGGAGATGAAGTCCACGGGCGAAGTGCTCGGCCTCGCCGCCACGATGGACGAGGCGATATACAAGGGCCTCCGCGCCGCGGGCTACCGCATGGATAAGCGCGGCGGCGTCTTCATCACCGTGCGGGACGTGGACAAGCCGTTCATCAGCGAGACGGCAAAGCGTTTCCACAACCTCGGCTTTGAGATATACTCCACCGAGGGCACGGCGGCGCTTCTGCGGAGCGCCGGTATTCCCGCCATCACCGTCAAGAAGATACACCAGTCCGCGCCGGACGAGATAAACACCCTCAAGCTCATCGAGAGCGGCAAGGTGAACTACGTCATCTCCACCTCCTCGAAGGGGCGCATTCCCACGCGCGACAGCGTCCGCATACGCCGCAAGGCGGTCGAGCGGAACGTCCCCTGCCTCACGTCCATTGACACGGCAAATGCCCTCGCGCGGAGCCTCGAGAGCCGCTGGTCGCTCCGCAACACCGAGCTCGTGGACGTCTGCTGTATGCGCACCCGCCCGGAGGAGATACCGTTTGTGAAGATGCAGAGCTGCGGCAACGACTACATCGTCGTTGACTGTCTCTCGCGCGGCATCACAAACCCGAACGGCATCGCCGTCCGCTTTGCGGACAGGCGGTACGGGATAGGCGGAGACGGCGTAGCCGTCATACTCCCCAGCCACACGGCGGACGCATGTATGCGCATCTTCAACCCGGACGGCAGTGAGGGTGAGATAGGCGGCAACGGTCTCCGCTGTGTCGGAAAGTACCTCTACGACAACGGCATCGTCCCGCGCCGCGTAATGGACATTGAGACGGCGGCGGGCATCCGCACAGTCCGCGTCTACACCAACCGAGGCGTGACGGCGGAGGCGAGCGCCGAGATGGGGCTCCCCGTCTTCGAGCCGGAGAAGATACCCTCCACGCTCGACGGCGAGCGCGTCATAAACCGCAAGGTGAAGATAGCGGGCGAGGAGCACACGATAAACCTCGTCTCGATGGGAAATCCGCACTGCGTCGTCTTCCGCGACGACGTGGACACGCTCAACATCGCGGAGATCGGCCCGCACTTTGAGAACTGCGAGCTCTTCCCCGAGCGGATAAACACCGAGTTCTGCAAGATAGTGGACGACCACACGATACGCATGCGCGTGTGGGAACGCTCGGTGGGCGAGACCTGGGCGTGCGGCACCGGCGCGTGCGCGGCGGTCGTCGCGGCGATAGAGAACGGCTTCTGCCGGAAGGGTGAGGAGATAAGCGTCCGTCTGCGCGGCGGCAGTCTCCGCGTCACCTGCCGCGACGACGGCATCACGATGCGCGGCGACACCGTCGAGGTGTTCCGGGGAACGATAAGCATATAAAATTCTGCAACATAGGACAAATCGGGCGGTTCCTTTCGGAACCGCCCGATTTTCATAAGGGCGCGGATTTCATCCGCGCCCTTGCCTCGCAGAGTTCGCCGCCGCAGGCGGCGAATAGAGTCAAATCTGTTTTTTCCGACGGCGTGTACGTCGGAAAAAACTCTTTGCGCGCAGCGTGCGTCGATTTTCCGCCGCAGGCGGAAAACTCGGCGCGAAGCGGAGTGTTTGCTGTCGGTAGGGCTTCGCCCTATCCGACAGTTTCACTTGGAATTGCGCCTGCGCAATTCCAAGTGAACTTCTCGCGGGGAATTGGTAAGGCGGGCAGACAAAGTCTGCCCGCCGCGATTCCCCGCGAAATTTCGCAGTTTACTGCGAAATGACCGCGACTGCTTCCACCTCGCACGCGACTCCCTTCGGCAGAGCCTTCACCGCGACGCAGCTACGCGCCGGGAACGGCTCGGAGAAGTACTTTCCGTACACCTCGTTGAACGCCGCAAAGTCGCCCATGTCCGCGAGGAAGCAGGTGGTCTTGACGACGCTTCCGAAGCTCGCGCCGCCCTCCTTCAGCACCTCGCCGAGGTTTTTCAGGACCTGCTCGGCCTGCTCCTTTATGCCGCCCGCGACAACGTCGCCGGTGGCGGGATCGACCGGTATCTGTCCGGAGGTGTAGAGCATACCGCCCGCGGCTATTGCCTGAGAGTACGGGCCTATCGCGGCCGGAGCCTTGTCGGTGTGTATCTTCTTCATCATGGTGTTACCTCCAAAAATATATTGCGAGGGCGTTCCGCCCTTGTCCGCTGTAACGATTGTACCACATTTTCCCGCGTTCTTCAACCGTTTTTCGGGAGCCGCCGGTGCTCACTTAAGCTCCCACTTCACCTCCGGCAGGCCGTCCGCGCCGAGGCGCCACGACACCGAGACGGCGCCGCGCGGCGTGATGACCTCGCCCTCGGCGTGAGTGAAGTATCCCGGCACCGGCTTCACCTCGAAGCTCGCATATCCCGGCGCGGTCGGACGGACGCCGAGCACCGTCGCCGGAAGCTCGTAGAGCGCGAGCGAACCCCACGCGTGGCAGTCGCTCCGACCGTCCGGGCTCTCGAGGCAGGTGGTCATGTTGTTTCTCAGCATGTCACGCCAGAGGTCCCAGAGGTGTTCGGTGCGCTCGTACATCCCCGCCTTCTCTAGCGCGCGGAACATGTAGAACATCATCGCGACCGAGCAGCGCGGGTACTGCTTACCGCCGCCAGCGTAGACGTTCGTGACCTCGGTGAGTATCCGCTTTCCCTCCTCCGGCGACGCGGTATCGGTGAGCACCGCGAACACCTGACAGTGCTCGCTGTACTCCTCAAAGCCGGGGCCGTCCTGGTAGAGACCGTTCGCGCCGACGCAGTGCGTGCGGACGGCGCGCCGCGTCTCCTCCGCGCGGGCGCGGTACTCCTCCGCGACGCCCGTCCTGCCGACGTACTCCGCAATGTCCGCCGCCGCGTCCAGACCGTAGATGTAGAGCAGACTCTCCATAGTTATCGGGCCTTCGGCGTTCGCGTTCGGAACGCCGGTCTGCCACTCGTCCACCCAGTCGATAAACGACCAGAACCGCCCGCCGTTGTTCGGACCTCCCGTCTTTGCGACGAGGCCGTGCTCATCGGTGTTCCGGCGGAAGTATTCGAGTATCCCGTCCACCGTCGGGAGATGGTAACGGATAAGCTCCCTGTCCCCGAAATAGAGCATGTGATCGTGGAGCATGAGTATGTAGTATATCGAAAAGCCCGGAATGACGTTCGTGCCGTAACAGGGATAGCTGCAATTCAGCAGTCCGTCATAGCGCGCGGAGCGCTTGAAGTCGTCCATGCACTTGCGGGCGAGGCGGTCGTCCGCCGCGACGTTGTAGGTGTAGAGCATCTGCGAGCGCGAGTCCATGATATACTGGAGCTGCTCGTAGTACGGGCAGTCCTCGTAAGTCTCGTGCATACAGCGGCGGAGGGTGCGGACGCTGATGTCCCATATGCCCTCCATGCTGCCGTCGGAGGTCAGGACGTGGGTCTTCACCTCGAGCGGATAGCCCGTCTCCTCGTATGTGAGGTGCGCGAGCGTGAGCGGTTCGGACGCGGTCTCTATCTCGAGCCGCACGAACCGGAACGTCCTAAACCAGAACGGCTCGTACACCTCGGGAGACCGCTCGGTTCCGTGCCCCGAGACCGTGTACTCGTCCGAGTAACCGGCGATAACTCCGCTTGCGCAGTCCTCGCGGTCGCGCTTCTTCAGCTGCATACCGCCCATGCCGACCTCGACGGCGTAGCTCTCGGCATAGATAAGCTTCACCTTCGCCCCCGCGCCTCCGCACATCGCAAGCGAGATGTAGCCGGTCATGAGCTCCCCCGCCGTTATCTCGACGGCGACGCGGCTCCCCGCCGGGACGGTGAGCGGCGCGTCCCCGGAAAGGAGCGCCGTCCACTCGCCTGCGCCGTTTCTGCCCTCGCGCACGACCTTGACGCCCGCGAACCTCGCGGGTTTGCGGTAGAGCGAGGGTATCGGCCTCGGCAGGAGGTTTCCGGGGCTTATCGCCGTCGGATAGGTGCGCTCGTACCTCGGCTCCGCGAAACGCCAGTCCGAGTCGTCGAAGCCGGCGGACTTCCACCCTTGCGCCTTTGCCTCGCCCGCGGCGATCTCAAAGAATTGGAGCGGCGCGAAGTATGGGTTCTCGCCCACAATTTTTATCTCGTCCGCGCGGCGGAAGCGCCAAGTCTCGTCCGCCGGAAGCGTCTCCTCCGAGCCGTCCGCGTGCGTGAGCTTTCCCTTGAAGAAGAAGCCGGGGCGCTCGGTGCGCCATATCGAGTGATTTCCGTTGCGGTCGGTGAGCGGGTAGCGCAGGACGACCGCCGCGAGGACGTTCGTCCCTTCCGTGAGATACGGGAGAAGATCGACCGTCTCGCAGAACCACACCTTCGCATCCCCCTTCTCCGGGCCGGTCTCAACGAGGTTTCCGTTGACGTAGAGCTTGTAGCGCGAGTCGGCGGAGACGTCCGCCGTGAAGCCCGCGGGCAACATGTCAAACGTGAGTTCCTTGCGGAAATACACTATCTGCGGGTCGGGCGCGAGGGCGGCGTTCGGCTCGCCCGTCCAGACCCACCCGCTTCTCGGCAGACTTCTGAGGTATTCTTCCATTGTTTTCTCCTCTCTTTTTCTCTCACAGACGGATGAGCCGCCCGGTCTTTACGTCGCGGGCGTACTTCCCTATCTGCTCCCACGCGAGCTCCGCGTAGCTCGGCGTCGGCCAATGCACCATTCCCTCGCAGGAGACCGTCCTGAAAAGGCACTCGCCGCTTCCGTTCACGCTGTCGCCGACGAAATACCTCCTCCCGCGCTCCTCGCGCACCTCGGTGCGCTCGAACTCCGCGCCTACGCTCCGCACCACCGGGTCGGCGCTCGCGGCGTAGAACTCCGCCGGCTTCCACTCGGACGCGCCGCATCCGCCGACGCGCCGCCAGTTATCGAACGCGCGGCGCTTCGCCCCCGCGGAGAGGTCGATGACGCCGTCGCGGACGTCCCCCTCCGGCTCGCGGTGCAGCGGTTCGAGGCAGAGCATCTCGCGCTCGCCCATGAAGAGGAGCGCCGGAACCTCCAGCGTCTCGGCGCGGCGGAGCATTTCCTCCGTCAGCCTGTACTCCGGGTAGAACTGTCCGTCGAGCTCGTGCGCGCGGACGTCCCCCGCGAAGAGCATACCGCCCATTCCCGCGCCGGCAAAGAGCTCCGGCCGCGCGAGGACGTTCCTCGACGTCATAAATCCGCCGAAGCTGTAGCCTATGCTGTACACGCGGCTCTCGTCCACCGGGTAGTGCTCCTTCGCGTAGTCGAGGAGCGCGAGGATGTTGTCAAGGTTCTCGTTTTCCGGGGCGATGACTATGCACTCCTCCCGCGCCGCCAGCTGCATGACGCCGTAGCTCTCGGCGAGCTGAATAGGGTTGTGCGCCCCGTGCAGGCAGAATATCAGCGGGAAGCGCCGTCCCGGCGCGGACTCGGACGCCACGGGGACGTAGGACGCCCAGCGGTTCAGCCTGTCCTCGCGGTCGCCGTGCGTCTCCTTTATGAGCCCCTTTTCATACCCGCGCCAGTACATTTTCGACTGCTCCGAGTCCTCGTCCATAGCCATGACCGCCATCCTCTCCGCGATGGCGCGTCCGTCCTCGGAGGCGGCTATCGCGTCCGCGTCCGCGAGCGAGTCTCCCATGGCGCGGAAAAGTCCCGCCGGACCCGCGTCCTGCTCGCGGCGGACGTCCTCCTCCGTGAGACCCATCTGAACTTCCTTTTTCTCGTCCATACTATCCCTCCTTGTAAAATCGGTCGTACCGTTATTTTAATTATACAGCTTTTTCCCGCCGCGCACAATCCATTTTTGCTGTTTGCGCGCGGAGAGGGCGGCCGCGCGGCCGCCCTCCTACTCCTGCTCCTCCTTGTTTCTCTCGTCCTCGAGCATGCGGTGCTCGTCCGCGCCGTGGGCTCCGAAGATGTCGCTCCCCCGGACCGCGCCGAAGACTATCGCGTCCCCGCCGAACCTGCCGCGTATCGAATCTATCGTGTTTTCGAGGCGCTCGCGCTTCTCGCGCCGGCGCTCGTCCGTGGGGCTCGCGAACAAATCCAGCTGCTCCGCCGCCTCGTCCTCGCGGACGAGTCCCGCCGCCGTGACCGTGAGCTGACGGATAGGCGCCGTCTCCTGCCAGTTTGAGCGGACCGTCTCGAGCGCCGCAAGGAATATCTCCCGCGAGAGCGCCGTCGGGCGCGCGAGGCGCGTCCTGCGCGAGATGTCGCGGAAGTCGGGGCTGCGTATCTGCACCACGACCGTCGTACAGCGGAGGCCGTACTTTCGGAGCCTCCCCGCGACCTCGTCCGAGAGCGCGAGGAGCCCCGCCTTTATGTCCTTCTCGCCCACGAGGTCACGCGTGAAGGTCATGCCGCTTCCCATCGACTTTGCCTCCTCGCGCTCCCCGTAGCGCCGGACGGGAGAGCTGTCCTCCCCGCGCGCGTAGTCGTAGACCGAGCGTCCCATCCGTCCGAGGATGCGTTCGAGAAATTCCGGGTCGGCGTTCGCGACGTCGCCTATAGTTTTTATGCCGAACTTCTCAAGCGTCGCCGCGGTGCGCCGCCCGACGAACAGCAGCTCGCCTGCGGGGCGCGGCCACACGACCTCGCGAAGATTTTCGCGGCTTATGACGGTCGTGGCGTCCGGCTTCTTCAAATCGCTGCCGAGCTTCGCGAGTACCTTGCAGAAGCTCACGCCGACCGATATGGTGAGCTCGAACTCGCGCTTCATCGTCTCGCGGAGCTCGCCCGCTATCGTCTCTCCGTCTCCGAAGAGCGACCGCGAGCCGGTGACGTCAAGCCAGCTCTCGTCTATGCCGAACGGCTCGACCATGTCGGTGTAGCGCAGATACACCTCGTTTACCTTCTTTGAGAGCTCGGCGTAGCGCTCGTGGTGCGGCGGGACGAGCACGAGCGAGGGGCACTTCCGCTTTGCCTGCCAGACGGTCTCCGCCGTCTGGACGCCCGCCTTCTTTGCGAGCTCGTTTTTCGCAAGGATTATCCCGTGGCGCAGCTCCGGCGCGCCGCAGACCGCCATCGGCACGCGGCGCAGCTCCGGGTGGCCTATGCACTCGACCGAGGCGTAGAAGCTGTTGAGGTCGCAATGCAGTATCGTCCTGTCCGGCACGGGATCGCCTCCTTTCCGCGTTTACCGTGATTATAGCACACGGGCGAACATTTGTCCAGTCCAAATTCCGGCCATTCGTCCCTTTCCGGGTGTTGCAAAGCGCGAAAACGCGTGCTATAATATTCCTGCATGGATCCCAAAAATATGGAGGTATAAATGTTATGGCAGAGCTTATCGGAGCAGCAATAATCGGCCAGTCCGGCGGCCCGTCCGCGGTCATCAACGCGTCGGCCTACGGAGCCATCCGCACCGCCCTCGATTCTCCCTACATCACGAAGGTCTACGGCGCGGCGCACGGCATCAAGGGCGTCCTTGACGACCGTCTCTACATCATGGACGAGGAGGACCCGGCGGAGCTTGAGCTTCTCAAGTACACCCCCTCGAGCGAGCTTGGCAGCTGCCGCTACAAGATAGCCGACCCCGACTATGACGACACCGACTATCAGCGCATTCTCGAGATATTCAAAAAGTACAACGTCCGCTATTTCTTCTACAACGGCGGCAACGACTCGATGGATACCTGCAACAAGATATCCAAGTACATGATGAAGGTCGGCTACGAGTGCCGCATCATGGGCATTCCGAAGACGATAGACAACGACCTCTACGGCACCGACCACTGCCCCGGCTTCGCGTCCGCGGCGAAGTACATCGCCACCTCCCTCATGGAGGTCTATAAGGACGCTTATGTCTATGACACCGGCATGATAACCGTCGTGGAGTGCATGGGCCGCCACGCCGGCTGGCTCACCGCCGCCGCCGCTCTCGCCACCGAGGCGGGCGCGGGTCCCGACCTCATCTACCTGCCCGAGGTCAACTTCGACATGGACGACTTCCTTGCCGACGTCAACCGCATCTACGAGGCGAAGGGTAAGTGCCTCGTCGCCGTTTCCGAGGGCATCCACTATGCCGACGGCAGCTTCGTCAGCGAGGCAAAGACCGCCGCGACCGACGGCTTCGGCCACGCCCAGCTCGGCGGACTCGCGTCCCTGCTCGCGAACACCATCAAGGAGAAGACCGGCGCGAAGGTCCGCGGCATCGAGCTCAGCCTGCTCCAGCGCTGCGCCGCCCACTGCGCGTCGCTTACCGACATCGAGGAGAGCTTCATGAGCGGCAAGACCGCCGTCGAGGAGGCCGTCGCCGGCACCACCGACAAGATGGTCGGCTTCGAGTGCGACCGCACGAACGGCTACGAGTGCAAGCCGAAGCTCTTCGAGCTCACGAGCGTCGCGAACTTCGAGAAGAAGGTCCCGCGCGAGTGGATAAACGAGGAGGGCAACGGCGTTCTGAAGCCCTTCATCGACTACGCGCTCCCGCTCATCCAGGGCGAGACCAAGCTCCCCAAGGAGAACGGACTGCCGAGGTTCGCGCATCTCAAGAAAGTTATAGCGAAGTAAAACTTCGCGTCGCGGCAAATCGCGGGGGCAGACTTTGTCTGCCCCCTTACCAATTTGCCGCGAGAATACCGCCAGAGCAAAGCTCTCGCGGTATCAAACGCTCCGCTACGCGCCTCGCGCCTGTGGCGCTTCGACGCACGCTACGCGCAGAGTATTTTTCCCGACGTACACGCCGTCGGGAAAAATGATTGGAATTTATTTCGCGCCTTTGGCGCGAAACTCTGCGAGGCTTATGAAAAGCGAGCCGATACGTTGTGTATCGGCTCGCTTTGTATTATTTTCAGGTTGAGTGCGCGCCGGGCTTACTGCTCCGCGCCGGGCTTCTTGCCGCCCTTGAAGACGAAGAACTGCGAGAGTACGAAGTTCAGCACCAGGACGACGACGTTGACGGCGACCTTTGTTATCATGCCCCAGAGGGAGTCCTCGAGGCCGATGAGCTTGTTTGCGACAAACATCACCGCCCACTCGAGGACGGCGGTGAAGGCGCGGCTAGCAAAGAAGCTCGCCGCTTCGCGCAGGAGCGCCGCCGCGCCGTCAACGTGACTGCGGAAGACGAACAGCTTGTTTGTCACATACGCGAACACCACCGACGTGACTATCGCTATGGCGTTCGCTATATCGAACTCCACGCCGAGCCTGTAGCAGAGCAGCCAGAACAGCAGGTAGTTCACCGCCGTCGTACACGCTCCGACGACGACGTAGCGCACCAGCTTCTTAAACTTTTCGCTTTTCAGAAATTCCTTCATTCGTACAGACCTCTCTTGTCATTTGTCGATCGACTTCACATAGGATACCATATTATTCTCGGAATGTCCAGTGTGAACCGCGGCTTCTCGCGAAAAGTACGGGTTTTCCCGGCGCCTTTCTTTTCCCGGGAAACGGCGGCGCGGTTTTTTAGATTTATTTGCCAAAATCCGTATTCCGTGGTATACTATATGCTGTACGTTTGTATACATCGCGCGGCGGCGTTAGCGCCGCGCGGACGGAGGTATCTTCTCTTCATGGAACATATTCCCTACCGCGGCAGACGGGAGGAGGCGATAAAGCCTTCCCTCTTCCTCGGCTTCGGACTTGCGTTTCTCCTGATCGCGGCGGCGCTCTTTCTCTTCGCGCCGCTTCTCGGGTTCCTCGCCGCGCTGTGCGGGTGCGCTTCGGCAGCATGTCTCGTGTACTACGCGCTGCGCCGCGCCGTCGAGGCTGGTCTCTTCATAGGCCCCGCGAAGGCGCTTATCTGGATAATGCGCATCGCGTTCGTCGCGGGACTCGTGAGCTTCATCGCGGTCGAATGCCTCGTCGTCTCCGGCGGACATACCGACGCGGAGTCGCGCGGCGCGGACTACCTCATAGTCCTCGGCTGCGGCGTGGACGGCGAGACGCCGTCGCTAATGCTTCAGAGCCGCATAGACGCGGCGGAGGAATTTCTCAAGGCAAATCCCGAGACCTCGGCCGTCCTCAGCGGGTGCCAAGGTCCCGGCGAGGATATAAGCGAGGCGGAGGCCATGCGCCGCGCGCTCTCCGGGCGCGGCATCGACGGCGAGCGTCTCCTGCTCGAACAGGAGTCTCGCGACACGATAGAGAACATCCGCAACTCGCTTGCGCTCATCCCGGAGGGTTCGCGCGTCGCGGTGCTCTCGAACGATTTTCACCTCTGCCGCGCGCGCCTCATCGCGAGGAACGAGGGCGCGGACATATCGGCGGTCTCCGCCGTGACGCCGCGCGCCGACCTCGCGCTCTGCTACTACATCCGCGAGTATTTCTCGCTTGCAAAGGTGTTTTTCACCTATCTCTTCTGACCCGGAGGGCAACATGTTTGAACGCCTGCTTGAAATAGAAAAAAGGTACGTCTCGGTCGGCGAAGAGCTTGCCTCGCCCGAGGTCTACGGCGACCCGCAGCGCGCGGCGGAGCTCGCGCGCGAGCAGAAGCGGCTCGAGCCGATAGTCACGGCGTTCCGCTCCTACCGCGCGGCGCGCGAGGCGCGGGACGAGGCCGAGGAGCTTCTTTCCTCCGGCGAAAGCGACCTCTACGAGCTCGCGCGCGAACAGCTCGCCGAGTCGAAGGCGGAGCTTGAACGTCTCGAGGGCGAGCTGCGCGTCCTGCTCCTGCCCGCCGACCCGAACGACGACAAGAACGTTATCGTCGAGATACGCGGCGGCGCGGGCGGCGAGGAGGCGGCGCTTTTCGCCGCCGACCTCTACCGGATGTACTCGATGTACGGCGAGGGGAAGCGTTGGAAGACCGAGATAACGAACCTCAACGAGACCGAGCTCGGCGGGTTCAAGGAAGTGAGCTTCATCATCGAGGGCGCGGGAGCGTACTCGCGTCTGAAGTTCGAGAGCGGCGTTCACCGCGTCCAGCGCGTTCCTGACACCGAGAGTCAGGGACGTATCCACACCTCGACCGTCACCGTCGCGGTGCTGCCCGAGGCGGAGGAGGTCGAGCTTGAGATAAACCCGAACGACCTTCAGATAGACACCTACCGCTCCAGCGGCGCGGGCGGCCAGCACGTCAACAAGACCGAGAGCGCGATAAGGATAACCCACCTCCCGACGGGGCTCGTCGTGGAGTGTCAGGACGAGCGGAGCCAGTACAAGAACCGCGAGCGCGCCATGCGTATCCTCCGTTCCCGCCTCTACGACAGGATGCTCGAGGAGCAGTCTGCGGCGACGAACGCGGAGCGCAGGAGTCAGGTCGGCACCGGCGACCGCTCGGAGCGGATACGCACCTACAACTTCCCGCAGGGGCGCGTCACCGACCACCGTATAGGGCTCTCGCTCTACAAGCTCGACGCGATACTCGCGGGCGACCTCGACGAGCTTATAGACGCGCTCGTCACCGCCGACCGCGCGGAGAAGCTGAAAAACGCGGAGGCGTAAACCCGGTATCTTTTCCCATCCTCGGGCGAGGAGGTAGAATATGAAGACAAAGCTGTTCAGCCACATTGTCTCGGAGGACGATCCGAGAATAGCAGAGGCGGCAAAGATAATACGCGGCGGCGGTCTCGTGGCGTTTCCCACCGAGACCGTGTACGGTCTCGGCGCGAACGCGCTCGATCCGGCGGCGGTGAAGAAGATCTTCCTTGCGAAGGGACGCCCCGCCGACAATCCGCTGATTGCGCACATATCGAGCTTCGAGGAGATACGTAGGCTCGTCCGCGTGCTGCCGGAGTCTGCGGAGGCGCTTGCGAAGCGCTTCTGGCCGGGGCCGCTGACGATAATACTTCCGGCGGCGCCCTGCGTCCCGCCGGAGGTCACGGCGGGGCTCCCGACCGTGGGAGTGCGCCTTCCGGCGCACCCGATAGCGCGCGCTCTCATACGCGAGGCGGGCGTGCCGATAGCCGCGCCGAGCGCGAATTCCTCCGGCAAGCCCTCCCCCACCTCCGCGCTGCACGTCTTTGAGGATATGTACGACAGGATAGACGCCATTCTCGACGGAGGGAAAAGCGGCGTCGGCGTGGAGAGCACGATAGTCTCGCTCGCCTCGGGAAAGCCGAAGCTCCTGCGTCCCGGAGGCATATCGCTCGAACAGCTCGAGTCGGTGCTCGGCGAGGTGGACGTGGACAAGGCCGTCCGCGAGAAGCTCGCGGAGGGCGAGCGTCCGCTCGCCCCCGGCATGAAGTACCGTCACTACGCCCCGAAGGCGCCGATGACGCTCGTGATGGGCGACCCCGAGAAGAGTCTGCTGAAGATACGCGAGCTTGCTGGGCCGGAGGACGGCATAATCTGCTTTGACGAATATTTCTTCCGCTTCGGGAATACGAAGTACATACGCGGCTTCGGCCACTCCTGCCACCCCGAGGAGCAGGCGGCGCGGCTTTTCAAAATACTCCGCAGCTTCGACACGCTGCCGGTCCGCCACATCTACTCCCAGTGCCCGGAGGAGAAAGGCATCGGGCTTGCCGTCGTAAACCGCTTGAAAAAAGCTTCCGGCTTTAGTATAATACAGGTATAAAAATTATTGGTGTGAAATCACCGGGGGAGGTTATTCTATGTTGGGCAACATGAAGGTAATAGGCATAACGGGAGGCACCGGCTGCGGAAAGACCTCGGTGCTTCGCATGATGGAGCGGCTGGGCTGCTTCGCAATAGACGCGGACGAGGTTTACCACCGTCTGCTCCGCTACGACCACGAGATGCTCGCGCGCCTGCGCCAGGAGTTCCCGACGGTGTTCGACGAGGCGGGTCACCTCGACCGCACCGCGCTCGGCCACATCGTCTACAATGACGAGGCGCAGATGGAGGTACTTACCCACATCACCCACTACCACATCATCAAGGAGATACAGCACCTGCTCGAGCGCGGCGAGAGGAACGGCGCGGCCATGGCCGTCATCGACGCGGTGATGCTCATAGAGAGCGGCCTTGACAGGATATGCGACCTCGTCGTCGGCGTCACGGCGCCGCGCGAGGTTCGCGCAAGGCGGATAATGCGGCGCGACGGCATCACCGCCGAGCAGGCGCGCCAGCGCATAGACGCCCAGCCGGACGAGGACTTCTACCGCCAGAACTGCGACTACATTCTCTCCAACGCCGTCGATGACGGGTCGATACACGACAAAACCGTCGGCTTCTACGACAACCTCGTCAACGGTAAGATCTTCCCAAAAAAGCGGGAGGAAAACGAATAACGGCACCACCGTCCGCCGGCGGAGCCCGCGGACGTTACGCATAAAACAGAAAGGATGATAAAGTATGTCCGAACCCAAAAAGAGTCCCGCACGCGACCTGCTCGAGACGCAGAAGAACGGCCTTGACCGCATCAGCGACTCGGAGCGCGCAGAGATGAAGAAGTTTGCCGTCGATTACCGGCACTTCATCGACACCTGCAAGACCGAGCGCGAGACCGTCACCCACACGATAGAGCTCGCCGAGGCGCGCGGCTACAAGCCCTACGTCCGCGGCATGGCTCTGAAGCCCGGCGACAAGATATATTTCAACAACCGCGGCAAGGCGCTCTTCCTCGCCGTGATAGGCGAAAAGCCGCTTGACGAGGGCGTTCTGATAAGCGGCGCGCACATCGACTCGCCGCGCATTGACCTCAAGACGAGCCCGCTCTATGAGGACAGCGAGTTTGCCTTCTTCAAGACCCACTACTACGGCGGCATCAAGAAGTTCCACTGGGTCAACATCCCGCTCGAACTTCATGGCGTAGTCGCAAAGAAGGACGGCACCGTCGTGAACGTCCGCTTCGGCTGCGACCCGGACGAGCCCGTGCTCGTCATCGCCGACATACTCATTCACCTCGCGGGCGAGCAGATGAAGCGTCCGGCGGCGGAGGTCTTCACCGGCGAGGCGCTTAACGCGCTCGTCGGCTCCGAGCCCGCCCATGACGACGACGGCGCGGACCGCGTCAAGCTCGCCGTCATGAGCATCCTGCACGAGAAGTACGGCATTGAGGAGGCCGACTTCCACTCCGCCGAGCTCACCCTCGTCCCCGCGATGAACTCGCGCGAGGTCGGCTTTGACGGCAGCATGATAGGCGCCTACGGCCACGACGACCGCATCTGCGCCTACACCACCGTCCGCGCGCTGTTTGACATCGAGGGCACTCCGGCGCACACCGCCGTCGCGCTCCTTGTCGATAAGGAGGAGATCGGCTCCGTCGGCGTCAGCGGCATGAGCTCCAAGACCTTCGACACCTTCATGGAGGATATCTGCGAGGGCTTCGGCGTTCCGCTCCGCGTCTGCTATGAGAACAGCTGCTGCCTCAGTAACGACGTCGCCGCAGGCTTCGACCCGAACTATCCGGCGTCCTTCGACCGCCGCAACGCCAGCCGCCTCAACTACGGCATGGGCATCACCAAGTACACCGGCCGCGGCGGCAAGGGCGGCGCGAGCGACGCTTCCGCAGAGCTGATGGCGCGCGTGCGCAAGGTGCTCGACGACGCGGACGTCGTCTGGCAGATGGCGCCTCTCGGCGCTGTCGACGTCGGCGGCGGCGGAACGATAGCCGGCATCATGGCCAACCGCGACATCGACACCGTCGATGCGGGCGTTCCGGTCCTCTCGATGCACTCCCCGTGGGAGATAATCTCCAAGCTCGACCTCTACATGACCTACAAGGGACTGCATGCGTTCCTGACAAGCAAGTAAAAAATTTCGGCGCGAAATTGTGCTCGGGCAATGAATTGCCCTGCGCAATTCCCACGCGGTCAGTGACCGCGTGGGAGCCCTTTTAATTAAAATGCTCGGGGCAAATGAATTGCCCCTGCGCGAAGTTGACGGCTTTGCCGCCAACTTCAACCGCGCGAACCGGCGCGGTTGCCGCCTTCGGCGGAAAATCGACGCACGCTCCGCGAGAGGTGTAAATTTCGCCCTACGGTTCGTACAAAGTCGGGACGTCGGCGCGAAGCGCTGAGGTCTGATGCGCCCGGTAGAAAGTTTCGGTGCGTAGCAAGTCGAAGGGCGCATTCACGCCGCCGAAATTTACGGATTGGACCTTATTCGCCGCCTTCGGCGGCGAACTCTGCGAGGCTACTAGCGGCGGTACATCGCAAAGTTGACGCAAACTTAAAGCTCCGGCGGTTTTACCGCCGGAGCTTTTGCGTTGTTATTCGGTTTTGTCCGTGGGTTCGACGAACCGGTCATTTTTCAGCAGGAACGCGAACGTCGCGCACACAGCCGCGCCCGCCAGTCCGAGCAGGAACATCACTAGCGACGCGCCGGAGCCCGCTCCCGCGCCGAACAGCTTCGCCGCGAGGCCGTCCGGCGGTACGGACGCCATCAGCGGTTCGCATACTCTGTCCACGAGAAAACCGCCGAGGAACATTCCTATCGGTATCGTGAAAAACTGGAGAGTGTTCCGGCAGGAGTATGCCCTCCCCTGTATCTCCGCCGGGACGGTGGAGCGCGTCACGACGTCGAGGTTCGAGTTCATCATGGGTATCACTAACCACCCCGCAAACTGCGCCGCGCACCAGACGACGGGCGAACGAGAAAATGCGAGGATGAAGTTCTCCGTCGTAAGTGAAAGCAGGAGCGTATACACTATCGTGCGTATGCGGTCTCGCGGCGCGGGAAGCACCGTCACGAGGAGGCTCCCCGCGAGCGACACTATCCCGGCGCACGCCGTCACCGCACCGAGCGTCGCTTCGCTCTCGCGGAGCAGCACGAACGGCACAAGCGCCGCGTCAAAAGCGCTCGCGACGAGGTTCACCGCCGCGAGGAAGAGTATCAGCCGGAGGATCATCCCGTGCCCGCGAAGAGACCGAAGGCCGGAGCGCGCGCTTTCGAGCAGCGTCTCGCGCTCCGCTCCGCCGTCCTCCGCCGAGGCTTTCTCCGGCTCTGGGATGCGGACGAACAGCAGCAACGCGAAGAATGCCGCCGCAAACGTCGCGAGGTCGGCGTATATCACGCCCTCGAGCCCCGCGAGCGCGAAGAGCGCCGTCGCCGCGACGGGGTGCAGTACCGTGACAAGCGACCCGGAGAAGGAGCGCAGTCCGCTCGTCCTACCGTACTCCTCCTTGGGGACGATGAGCGTCATGGCGACGTCGCCCGCCGGCTGCTGGACGGTGTTCATCAAACCGGTGACGGCGTTCAGGACGTACATGTGCGCGGGACGGAGCGCGTCCGCGCGCAGGAGGACGAGCAGCGCGAGCGTACAGCACGCCGCGAGCGCGTCACATACAAGCAGGACGGTCTTTTTACTCCACCTGTCCGAGAGCGCGCCGGCGAAGATGCTCATCAGCACATACGGCGCGTATGAGCATATCGAGAGAAGCGACGCCGCGAGCGCCGAGCCCGTCCGCTCGAACACCCACAGCGTCAGCGCGAAGGACGTCATGGCGCTCCCGAGCTGCGAGAGCGCCTGCGTCGGCCAGAGCACGAAGAATGCTCGCATTTCCTTTATTCTGTTTTTCATTTTGACTTTGCTCCTTTGATTTTGATGAGATGTTATCAAAATTGCAAAGTCCGAGGATATTTCGTGTCGTTATCGCTCCATGCAGTATCCTCAAACCTTGCATGGAGCGGAGACCGCCATGAGGATAAACAAAGTCCCGCCTCCCGTTTTTATTTGCGTCTATTATAGCATAGAGGCACGGGTTTTGCAAATCTCGGCCGCGACTCACTCGTAGTACTGCGCCTGTGCGTTCCACAGCTCCGCGTACTTCCCTCCGCGCGCGAGCAGTACGTCGTGCGTGCCGCGCTCCGCTATGCCGCCGTCGTCAAAGACGAGTATCTCGTCGCAGAACCGACAGCTCGAGAGGCGGTGGCTGATGTATATCGCCGTCCTGTCGCCCGAGATGCTGTCAAACTGGCGGTATATCTCCGCCTCGGCTATCGGGTCGAGCGCCGCTGTCGGCTCGTCGAGAACGATGAACGGCGCGTCCTTACAGAGCGCCCGCGCTATCGCTATCTTCTGCGCCTCTCCGCCGGAGGGTTCGACTCCCTCCTCCCCGAAGTCGCGGTAGAGCATCGTGTCAAGTCCCTGCGGAAGCTCCGCGAGCCTCTCGCCAAACCCCGCGTCCTCAAGGCTCTTTGTGACGCGCTCGCGGTCATAGTGCAGACCGCCCGCGACGTTCTCGCCGAGCGGACGGCTGAACAGCGTGAAGTCCTGGAACACCATGCTGAACACCGCCATATAGTCGTCGTAGTCGTACTTGCGGATGTCTATCCCGTTCAGCAGTATCTCGCCCTCCTGCGGGTCGTAGAGGCGGCAGAGCAGCTTCACGAACGTACTCTTTCCGCTGCCGTTCTCGCCGACTATCGCAAGGCGCGTCCCGACGCGAAACTTCACCGAGACGTGGCGGAGCGCCCAACGGTCCGTATTCGGATATCTGAACGACACGTCGCGGAACTCCACCTCGTACTGTCGGTCGGAGCGCTTCTCTGTAGTGAGGCTCCCCCGGTACATCCTCCGCTCGCGGTCGAGGTAGTCAAATGCGAGCTTCAGGAAGGGCGCGTTCGTCCGTATCTCCGCCGCCTGACGGAGCACGAGCATGGCCGAGGTCGCGAGCGCCGTCACGGCGCTGACGTACTGCGTCACCATGCCGACGCCGAACGCGCCCGCCCACGCCTTGAGACAGACGTAGACGTACACCGCGCCGGTGAGGAGCACCGGCATACACGCCGACACGGCGTAGAGCACGCCCTGCCTTCCCTTTGCCAGTTTATCGAAGCTTGCAAATCCCGCGTATTTTTCAACATAGTCGGAGTATTTGTTTATAATGCGGCACTGACGGTAGAGCCGAACGTCGAGCGCGCGGTCACTTTCCATCGGCACAAAGCCGAAATACATGAACGCGCGGTTGCCGAAGCGGGCGTTTTCCGCCATCGCCGCCGTCTGGGTCATTCTTCCGGCCGCTCCGTCAAGAAGCGGCGAGAGCGCCGTGGGTATGACGAGCGCCGCCGCAAGCGCGAGCAGCGCGAGCGGGCTGTCAAGCACGGTGAGTGCTCCGGCGCTCGCGGGCACGCGGGAGAGAAACAGCCCCGCGACGAGCGCCGCAGCGCCCGCGACGCCGACGACGCCGCGCACCCCGTCCTGCACCATGCGCGGCACCGCCGTTATCCCGTGACCGCCCCAGTTCATGTTCTCTCTTACCTGGGAGTAGAGGTCGCGCACCTCGCGGCTCTCGATATCCTCATAGTCGAGCTCAAACTGCTTGTCCTCGAAGATGCGCGCATATCCCTTGTAATACACCTCGGCCCAGCCGCTCTTGGTGTCGCGCCACCGCGCGAGAAGGTATCCCGCGAGCGCGAGCGCGCCGGTAACGGCGACGGTGAGTATCACGAGCCGCCAAAGCACGTCCGCGCGCCGCAGTCCGGCGAGCTCGTCTATTATCCTCGCCGAGAAGAACACCGCCGCATACGGCGTCACCGCCTCGAACACCGAGGAAAGCGTCTGCGAGAGCAGCAGCCCCGGACAGTATTTCCGCACCAGCCGGACTGCCCGAAGGCTCATCCGAAGCGACTCGCGGATACTCGTCTTCTTCTCCATCAGAACTCACTCCCCTCTCTGTAATACCGGCTCTGTATCTCAAAGAGCTCCGCGTAGCCGCCGCCGAGACGCAGAAGCTCGTCGTGCGTCCCCTCCTCGGCTATCCTGCCGTCCGCGAGGAATATCACCCTGTCGCAGAAGCGCGTGGAGGCGAGGCGGTGCGAGATGAAGACGGAGGTCTTTCCCTCGGTCATCTCGTTGTACTTCATGTAGATGTCGTTTTCGGCTATCGGGTCGAGCGCCGCCGTCGGCTCGTCGAGGACGAGCACGTCCCCGTCCCGATAGAGCGCGCGTGCGAGCATCAATCGCTGCGTCTCGCCGCCGGAGAGCTGTACGCCGTCGAGGTACACGTCCCGCCCGACGTGTGTATCGAGCCCGTTCGGAAGCTTTTCGACAAGCTCCGACAGTCCAGCCTTTTCTATACATTCGCGCACGCGCTCCGTGTCGACACTGTCCGCCGACTGCGCGACGTTCTCCGCAACGGTGACGTCGAGCACCGAAAACTCCTGAAAGACCGCGCTGAAAAGCGAGTAATACTCCCGCCTGTCAAACTCGCGGATGTCCTCGCCGTCCATGAGGATACGCCCCTCTGTCGGGTCGAGGAAGCCGCAGAGCAGCTTCACAAGCGTCGTCTTGCCCGCGCCGTTGAGGCCGACTATCGCGAGCTTTTCGCCGGGCCGGAGCGTGAGGTCCACGTCGTGCAGCGTGTCCCGCTCCGCCCCGGGGTACCTAAAGCTGACGTGCTCGAGGCGCAGCTCGCGCCCGGCGGACTTTCTCTCGGGGATGGCTTTTCCTCCCTCAAAACGGAAGGGCTCGGGCAGATTGATAAACTCCATCGTCTGGGACAGCTCCATGCACTCGCGGCGGAGCGTTGCAAACTTGTCCATGATGCCGGTGACCCAGTTCGTAAACCCGCTCACCGCCGTGAAGTAGAGCAGGAACTCCGGCGCGGAGAGCTCGCCCGCGAGCGCCATGTTGATGAGTATAAAGTAAGCAAAGCCGTTCCGCGCCATGCTGAGAAGGGCGTCCGCGAGGTTTGCAAGGAACAGCCGCTTCTCGCGCTTCACAGCGAGCGCGTCTATGGCGCGGATGACGTCCTCTCTTATCTCCTTCAGCCACGGGGCGAGGCCGAAAATGCGGATGTCCTTCGCCGTCGTGACGTCGTTTGCGACAGTGGTGATGTACTCCGCGCGGTCGTTCTGTTTGTTCCTCTCGTCCCGGTCGGCGTAATTCAGCATCTGCGCGCGGCGCGCGGCAAGGAAGCTCAGCACCGTCGCCGCGAGGACTGCCGCGATAAGCAGCGGGTGCAGGCTCCGCATGATAAAGAGATAGAGGACAAATCCAACGATGTTTCTTGTGAGCTCCTCGAGCGTCACCCATACATTCTCGGCGGCGGAGCTGTTGTTGTTCAGCGTCATGATAGCCGCCTGCCGCAGCTTCAAAACCTCCGGGTCAGAGGTGAGCGGATAGCTCATCTCCCCCGACTTGTCGGTACACAGCCGCATGACGCGCAGACGGACGTTCATACGCGGCCACATCGCGTTCACGTTGGCGTAGCCGCCCACGGCGGCGAGCGCTATAAGTGCGAGGACGAATATTCCTATCGTCACCAGCAGCTCGTGGAGCGGCGCGCCGCTCTCCACGCGGGCAAGTATCTCCGGCGCGAGAAAGAGCTCGGTGACGCTCCGCGCCACGGTGAGCAGGGCGAGAAATATCACGAGGAACGGGACTATCCTCCGGCTCTCCCACGCGCACCGGTGCATGAAGCGGAGGACTGCCCACATACCGTATTTGGGTTTTTGTTTCATTTCGTCTCTCCTTTCCGCGCGGAGATACCGCCCCGCGCCCCCAAGAAGATCATAGCACAAAATATCCCCCGACCGCTCCGTCGGGGGACGAATCGCACTCATACGGGGACGAACTGCACTCAGGCGTCCGCCGACTGCGGCAGAAGCACCTCCGTCGTGAACGCTCCGTCCTCACTCGCGCGGCTGAGGTATCCGCCGAGGCGCTCCACTATCGTATCCACGCGGACGAGTCCGAGGCCCCGGTCGCGCCCCTTCGTGCTCGCAAACCTCCCGGAGACGCCCCGGAGCTTCTTCCCCGCGGTGAGGTTCGTAAACGAGATGTAGAGCTTCGAGCCCTTCATATCCATGTACACCCGTATCATTCTCTTATCCTCCGGCAGCTCAAGCGACGCCTCTATCGCGTTGTCAAAGAGGTTTCCGATGATACAGCAGAGGTCTATTTCGGATATTTTCAGCAGGACGGGGATGTGCGCGTCCGCGCGCACCTCGATATGCTTCGAGCGCGCGAGCGATATCTTGCTGTTAAGTATCGCGTCGGTCATGGGGTTGCCGGTCTTTATGACGGTGTCCACCGCCGTGAGGTCGCCGTCAAGCTCGTCGAGGTAGCGCTTTATCGCCTCGAGGTCGCCGTTCTCGGCGTAGATCTTCATCGTCTGGATGTGGTTGCGGTAGTCGTGCCGCCAGCCGCGCATGCTGCGGTACATGTTCTCGACCTCGGCATAGTGCGTCTCTATGAGCTCGCGCTGATACGCGGCGACCTTGCGGTCTATCTTTTTTTCGAAAAGTCCCATAGCATCTACTCCAACTCTATCATGGCGCGGTTCACCGCGTCGTATGCGCCGCGCGGCAGCGGCAGGCGCTCGCCGCTCTCAAGCACTATCTCCGCGCGGGTGACGCGGCTTATTCCCATGAGGTTCACGACACTCGAGCGCCCCACGCGCAGGAACCGCTCGTCTAGCCGCGTCTCGAGCTCCGAAAGCGTCATGCGCGCGGTGTAGTCCCGCTCCGCGTGGACTGTGACGTAGTTTCGCATGACCTCGGCGTAGCGTATCCTTCTCAGCGGAACACGCGCCGCGCCCTCCGAGGTTTCGAGCGTGAGCGTCCGTTCCTCGCGCGCGAGGCGGCGGAGCGCACGGTCGAGCACCGAAAAGAGCTTCTCCTCCGACACCGGCTTTATGAGGTAGTGGAGCGCGGACACCTCGTACCCCTCCGCAATGTAGTCGGTGTAGCCGGTGATGAAGACTATCTGCACCGTCTCGTCCTCGCGGCGGATGCCCTTCGCGAGCGTCACGCCGTCCATGCCGCCCATCTCGATGTCGAGGAGCAGTATATCGCAGCCCTTCCCGTCCTCGCGGAGAAAAAGGTAGTTCTCCGCCGACTCGAACGTCCCCACCGAGTACCCGAGGCTTCGGGACGCCGCCCACCTTCCGGCAAGCGACGCTATGTACTCCCGGTCCTCCGCCGAGTCGTCACAGACGGCTATTCTCACGTTCTCCAAGGCTCACTTCACCTCTCCGCCGCATACTCTGTATGCGGATATTGTAGCACAGCGCCACGGTTTTTGCAAACTACAGTCTTTCACGTCGAGACGTCGGCGCGAAGCGCCGACGTCCCGCCGACAGCCTCGCAGAGTTTCGCGCCGACGGCGCGAAATAAAGTCAAATCCGTTTTTTCTGGCGGCGTGTACAATGCGCCCGCGAACCTATACCGCGTCCGACTGTCTACGCCGCCAAAGGCGGCGCCGCGCCGGTTCGCGCGGTTGAAGCCCACGGCAAAGCCGCCAACTTCGCGCAGGCGGAATTCATTTCCGCCGAGCATTTCAATAAAAAGGGCTCCCACGCGGTCGCCGACCGCGTGGGAATGCGTCGATTTTTTGCCGAAGGCAAAAAACTCGGCGCGTAGCGGAGCGCCTGCCGCCGGCAAGGCTTTGCCTTGTCCGGCGGTCTCGCTGCAAATTGGTAAGGGCGCGGATGAAATCCGCGCCCGCGATTTGCAGCGACAAGCGGCGTCCGCCGCGACTCACTCCTTTCCGGAGTGCGGCATACAATGAGCCCTGAGGGAACCCTCGAATAAGCATATTGGAGGCACTGCTATGGGGCAGAACAACATCTGCAAACCGCTCGGCGCCTACGCTTCCGACCCCGGCAAGGGCGGCGCGTGCGAGACGGTATGCATCCACACAAAGAAGGTCTATGACAGCTGCCGGGACAAGGACTGCGAGGAGGATCTGCGCGTATGGCCCACGCGCGAGAGTCAGGCCGTCCTTGACCGCGCCGTGAGCGTCAAGGCGCGGAGCGCGGAGCTGCTCAACGTATACATCGACGTCGAACCGGTCACCTTCAACCGGGGCTTCTACACGATAGACGTCAAATACTTCTACCGCATCACGGCGGACGCCTACTGCGGCACGGGACGCCCCGCCGAGATCTGCGGCCTCGCGTCCTACTCCAAGCGCGTGATGCTTTTCGGCAGCGAGGGCAGCGCGAAGATATTCACCTCCACCGCCGCGCAGAACGACCGCGACGCGCAGCACATCATGCGGACGAATATGCCCACCGCCGTCGTGGAGACGGTCGAGCCCATCGTCCTCGACCTCAGGCTCGTCGAGACCTGCGGCTGCGACCTGCCCGACCACGGCTGCTGCGACGTGCCGCGCGCGGTCTGCGAGTGCTTCGACGACGAGGTGACGAGCTCGGACGGCGAGAAGCGCCTGTACGTCACTCTCGGACAGTTCAGCATCATCCGCCTCGAGCGGGACAGCCAGCTTCTCATGCCCGCCTACGACTTCTGCATCCCCGAGAAGGAGTGCAGCTGCTCCTCGGACGAGAGCCCCTGCGACCTGTTCGGCCGGATAGCCTTCCCCACCGACGAGTTCTTCCCGGTGTCGCGCGGCTTCGGCGAGAGCGCACCCTGCGGCTGCGACAAGAATTAGCACGAAAAAAGAGGGTCGGATAAATCCGACCCTCTGTCTCTTTTGTCCGCTTACTGCTGTGTGTCCGTACCGCTTGTCGTGCCGGAGGAGTAGGAGGACGCCGTGCTGCCCGAGGACGACGTGCCGTCGCCGCGAGCATCGACTATCGCCGTACCGCCCTGGACGGTGACCCAGCCGTGCTCCATCCTCGCCTCGGCCTCGCGGAGGGCGATGAGCTCCGGCGTCACCGACTCGGCGATGAGGCGGTTCGCCTCAGCCTCGGCCTTCGCTTTGATTATCGCGGTCTCGGCGTCGATAGCGGCCTTATCCTTGTCCGCCTGAGCCTCGATGACGCGCTCCTGCGCCTCTATCTCGACGCGCTCGCGCTCCTGCTCGGCGGTCTCGACCGCCTTCTTCGCGACGGCCTCGGCGCGTATGGCCTCCTCGATCTCGTCGCCCGCGTCGGTATCGGTGAAGGTTATCGAGTAGAAGGTGACGCCGTTCGTGCCGAGGCGCGTGGAAAGGTCGTCCTCTATCTTCTGATAGACCTCGTTGCGGAACTCACCGAGGACGTCGATGACGTTGTACTGCGTCGTGACAGTCTCGATGGAGCGCTGGACCGTCGGCGAGATGAGCGACGAGTTCATGTTGTCAAGCGTTCTGAACTGCTTGAAGATGCGGAAGGCGTTCGCCGTATCGACGTGGTACTTGATATCTATCGTCATGGTGATGTACTGCGCGTCCTTGGTCTGGCCGGTGACGTTCGAGATCGACTGGGTCTGCACCTCGGTCGAGAGGAAGTACACCGTGTCAAACGGGCTCTTGGGGTGGATGCCCTCGGGAAGCGTCTCCTCGCTCACGCCGGTGAACGGCGAGTAGATGATGCCGACGCTGTTCGCCGGCACGACGGTGTAGCACCCGAACGCCACCACGACGAGGCCGAGCAGCGCGAGCACCTGCCTGCCGGAAAATCTGAAGCTCAGCCGCGAGTTCTCCGAGCGCAGACCGAGCAGTATGAACAGCACGACCGTCAGCACAATGCCGCCTATAACAAAAACCATATCATTTCCTCACTTTCATAGTTTCGCAGTTTTAAGTATCTCCCGCGTATGTACATATTGTATCACGGAGCGCGGAATAAATCAAAGGCGTCCTCGTATCGAGGACGCCGAAAAAGGTGAATTAAATTTCCTTGACATTCTGTTATCGTGCCGATGCTTTGATTATCGCGCAAATTCGTCGTTTTTCAGAGCTTTATGATAAGGTAAATCATGTACACCACGGCGACAGCCGCCGCACCGACGAGCATAATGTCGCCCCGGTCGAAGCGTCCCCCCTGCTTTTTGCGGAGGATACCGTCGGTCACGACGAGCGCCGCTTCGACGACCGCGAGCCCTATAATAAGAAGATACCTCGCGAGGTCGTTGTTAAAGAACCAGATGGTGAGCAGGGTGTACATCACTATCGGTATCAGCACGATGACCTTGAAGTGAGGCAGCGCGTTCTTCTTTTCCAGAGGCTTCCGCTGTATCTTTGCCATACTTCCCGCTCCTTAAAATTCGTTGTAGACGAAGGCGACGCTCTCCCCGTCGCTTGCCGCCCACACGGCGAGTATCAGCGCGGCGCAGACCGCTATGACGAGCGCGTACACGGCGGTATGCCGGTAGCAGAACTCCTTAACCCTCGTTATAGAACTCGACAAGCGCTTTATCAATTTCAAGCCACCCCTTCCATCCAAGGTGCATAACGTCGCAGAGGAAATACTGTTCGTACTCGTATCCGGTGAGGTCGAGCAGGGTCACGTTGTCGTACTCCGAGACTATCTCGCGGACGTTCTCGTAATACTCCTCGCGGAGCTCCTTCGAGAAGCCGGTGTAGTCCGACCAGTCGCCGTGGACCGGAATGTGGACAAACATCGGCTCTATCCCCTTGAGCTTGCAGACGTCGAGCAGGAGACGGAGGTCGCCGTACTCCTCGGACACCGAGTAGCTGAGACCGCTGTCCTTGTCCTTCTGCTGCTCGAGCTTGCGGCCGATGTAGGTCGTGTAGTAGTCGTCGAGCATGCCGTAGTCGTTGTTGGAGGTCGCGGCCTTTGCCTCGGCGACGGCTTCCGCCTCCACCGCGTCCCAGTCTATCGGCTCGGCGGAGATGGTCGAGTCCGCCGGCTCGGTCGCGATGAGCTTCTTTGCGGAGGCGAGGTCCTTCGTCTCGAGCAGCCAGCGGCTCGCGGCGGCATACGGCGCGGCGGCGGCCTTCAGGACGCCGTTCCCTTCCACTGTACCGCGCGCGAGCAGGAGCGCCGCCGACGTGTCGTCCGCGCCGTAGGCCTCGGCGAGCGCGAGGACGCGCTCGGAGAAGCGGAGCTTCATCTCGTCCGGTATCTCCGGGTCGCTCATCAGCTTTAAATACTGCTCCTCGGAGAAGTTTGCCATGAAGAGGTCGGGCGCGATGCCCCCCTCGACGTAAGCCTGCGGGGAGGTTATCAGCACGACCTTCGTACCCGCGAGGGCATCCCCGCAGGCGGCTATCTCGAGCGCGTGGATTATCGACTGGCATGAGCCGCGCCCGACAAGGTTCACCTGGAACCCCGCGCGCTCCCCCTTGAAGAAGTTTGCGGGGTGGGTCATGATGTCGTAGGTGCGGAGCTCGCTCGACCCGAATATCGTGACGGTGCGCGGGTCCTTTGCCGCCTCCTCCACGAGCCACGTCCCGGTGATCTTCTCGGTGTAGTTGACGTTGCCGAGCGACAGCGGGTACTCCCCCGGCCGGACGGCGATCCGCACGCATCCGAGCGCGAGCGCCGCCGCGAGGATGCTCGCCGCGGCGGTGATGAGCAGCTTCTTCACGCGCGCTTCTCCACTTCCGCGATTATGAGCGCGGGGGTAGCGAGCTGGTCGCGGTCGAGCTCTGTCGGCTCGAGCTTTATGCCGAGCTGCGTCTCTATCTCCACAAACAGGCTTATTACGCCGAACGAGTCGAGTATCCCGTCCTCAAAGAGGCGGGTGTCCGGCGAAAGCTCGCCCTCGTCCGCGCCGCAGACGTCCTCAAGTATGGCCATTATCTTCTCTTTCATCTGAGTGACCTCCGAAACTAGATTATTCTTCCGCTGAATATCAGCAGTCCGAAGCTGAAAAGGTGGAACGTTATTATCACCATTATGACCTGCCCCACGCCGCTCCGCTTTATCTGCTTGAAGCGCTTCCAGCGCAGGTCGGCTATCTCGTTGAGGCACATCAGCACCCCGTGGTACGCGCCGTAGAGTATGTAGGCGGGCGTGAGACCGTGCCAGACGCCCATCGTGAGCATCGTTATGACGTAGCCGATGTAGGACGCGGTGCGGCGATCCTTGAACCACTTTCCCCGGAGCGCCGCCGTGCAGAAGCGCGTATAGACGAAGTCCCGCAGCCACGTCGAGAGAGATATGTGCCAGCGCGACCAGAAGTCCTTCATGTCAACGCTGATAAAGGGCATGTTGAAGTTATCCGGCATCTTCACGCCGAGGATATATGCCGTGCCGACGGCCATCAGGCTGTATCCGGCGAAGTTGAAGAACAGGAAGAACGCGTAGCCGTACATGTACGACACCGACGCAAGGAACCCGCTCTCCGGCAGCGGCGCGAGCCAGTGCGCGTAGAGGAAGTTCCCGATGCCGAAGTTCATCGCGGCGCCGGTGACGAGCTTCCATATCCCGCGCCGCACGAGCTCCGCGTACTCCTCTCGGGTGGGCTTCGCCTCGATGTCCTTGAGGAAGCGGCGGTAGCGGTCTATCGGGCCGGAGCTCACCGACGGGAAGAACAGCAGGAAGTAGCTGAAGTCGGCTATCCCGACGTCCTTTATGAGTCCGTCGTATATCTCGATAAGCACCTGAACCGAGCGGAAGGTCATGTAGCTCACGCCGACAAGGCGAAAGAAGTCAAACGCGTCGGTGACGGCGCCGAGCTTTATCATACAGAGCGGCGCGAGCGCGACGAGCAGGAATATCCACAGCACCGGGCGCTTGCCGCACCGGGCGCGAACCTGCGCGTAGACCTCCACGCAGACGAGCTCGAGTATGTAGAACGCCGCGAGGCATGCCTTCGCCTGCCACCCGCGGAAGGTGACGAGAAGTATCGCGACCGTCACCGCGAGGCCGTACCACTTGAGCCGCACGCCGCAGAGGCCGAGCACCACGGCGGGCAGCAGCAGAGCCGCGAGCAGAAGAAAGAAGCCCAGCCCTTCATACAGATCCATAAAAGTCCTCCGAAAACATCAGGGAGTGGTGCCGCGCCTCAAAGCAGCTCGCGCAGCTTCTTTTTGTCTATCTTGTCGTTTGCCGTGAGCGGGAAGCTGTCAACGGCGGTGATCCTTCTCGGCACCATGTACGCCGGTATGAGCTCGCGCAGCTCGCGCTTTATCTTCACGGCGCGCTCGAGGTTTGCGAGGCCGTCCGGCTCCTCGAGTATGACAAACGCTGTAAGCGAGCGTATCGTCTCCCCGTCGTAGACGGGCAGGACGGCGGCGCGCGCGACGTTCGAGACGAGCGCGAGGTTCTTTTCCACGTCCTCTATCTCTATGCGGTAGCCGTTGAGCTTTATCTGATTGTCGATGCGTCCCCGGTAGTAGTACATATTCCCGAGCCGATAGGCGCTGTCGCCGGTGTGGTAGCCGCGCTTTCCGAGCTTTTCGTCCGTGAAGAACGACTTCTCGGTGAGGTCGGGGTGCTTGAAGTAGCCCGCGCTGACGCTCTTTGAGATTATCAGCAGCTCGCCCTCCTCGCCCTCGGGGAGCTCTCGCCCGTCCTCGTCCGCTATGCGGAACGTGACCTCCGGCAGAGGCTCGCCCACGGGAATGGACCGCTCGTCCGCCGCCATCTCCGCCGTTACCTCCACGGCGGACACGAGGACGGTAGACTCGGTGGGGCCGTAGGTGTTTATCACCTTCGCACGCGGGAAGCGGCGGAAAAGCTCGTCCACGAGGCGGTGCGTCAGCACCTCGCCGCAGAAGATGAAGCGGTCGAGCGAGGGCAGGAGCTTTTCGTCAAAGCGGTCGGAGGAGCAGCACATCTCCGCAAAGGACGGCGTCGAGACCCAGACCGATATGTCCGACTTCCCGAGCCGCGAGAACAGCTCCGCGAAGTCCTCCCCCACCGACTTCTCGAAGGTGTGGAGGGTAAATCCGTGCGCCGTTCCGAGCCACACCGGCAGCACCGACAGGTCAAAGGAATAGCTCGCCTGACTGAGCATGACGTGTCCCCCGCTCTCGAGCCACGGCGAGAACTCCCGGTCGAAGTTCTCCACGTTCGATATCATTATCGTGACGCCCTTCGGCTTGCCGGTCGAGCCGGAGGTGAAGAGTATGTAGGCGTAGTCGCTCCCGCTCGCCCACGCGGAGCGCGGGACCTCGACGCCGCGGTACCTTTTGAACACGTCCGCGAGCCCGTCCGCCGAAAGCGTCCTTTCCGCGTCTATTCCCGCCCCGCAGAAGTCAACGGCGGCGGTGGGGCGCACCTCCTCCACGATTTGCTTCACGCGGTCGGCGGGAACGGTTATGTCTATCGGGACGTAGGCTCTCCCCGCCTTCAGAGCGCCGTAGGCGCAGGGCAGGAGCGCCATCTCCTTGTGTCCGTATATGACGACCGGGGTCTTGTCGCCCGGGAACGTCTCGAGAAGCCACGCGGCAAACGCCTCGCTCTCGGCGTCAAGCTCCGCATAGCTCATGCTCTTTTCGCCGTTGACGAGCGCCAGGCGGTCGGTCGCGGCATACTTCTTTATACCCTCTAGCAGAAACATCTTATCGCATCCTTCAAAGCCGCGAAGGCTCCGCTTCGCGGCGGTAAACTCGCGCTATTCGCAGGCGGGATAGTCCTCCGCGTTCCAGCGGTGGGTCGCGGAGAACTTCTCGTCGGTGACAAGGAACATCGTGCGGGCGTTGCCGTGGGTGTGGTTGCGCCCGTAGAGCACGTCGATATGGCGGTAAGCACCGTCTATCTCGCATATACACCACGCATGCTCGACCCACGCTCCGCTCTCGTTCTTGAAGTCGCCGGAGACGCAGATCGCCGGCGCGCCGAGACGGTCGCAGAATACCTTCATCAGGGCGGCGTTGTGCTCGCACGCTCCGCGATAGGTCGTTATAAGTGTCTTTGCAATGTCCGTAACGAGCTCATCGGTGTAGCCGTTCGAGAGATCGACCGTGACGTTGCGGTAGGTGAGATTTTTTGTCATCCAGTCGAAGAGCGCGCCGAGGTTGTCCTCAAGCGAAGCGTCCGCGCTGCACACGTCCTCTATAACTTCGAGCACGGCGTCGTCAAGTACGTCGTCCCCGGTCTTGGTGCCGACCGCGACGGTCTCCTCAATGCTTCCGGAGGTCTCGACGTTCGGGTCTTCCGACGGTATCTCGCTCGGCTCCTCCGACGGCGCCGTGCTCGGCGTCTCGGACGGCGCTTCGCTCGGCACAGCGGACGGCTCCGACGACGGTTCCTCCGACGGCTCGGTCGAGGGCTCCTCGCTCGGCTCAACGCTCGGTTCGACGGACGGCTCTTCGCTCGGTTCGACGGACGGCTCTTCGCTCGGCGCTTCACTCGGTTCCTCCGAAGGTTCCTCGCTCGGTGCAACGCTCGGCTCAATGCTCGGTGCGGCCGACACGTCGGCGCTCGCCTCGACGGACGGTTCGGTCGAGGCGGACGTCCCGCCGCCGCAGGCGGCAAGCCCGAACAGCATCGCAAGAAGAAGCAGTATCGCGGCAGTCCGTTTCATCGGTTATTCCTCCCCTATAAGCTGCTCGGCGACGATTCCGAAGGAGGTGACCACTCCGTCGCCGTCCATATACTCAAAGTAGAGGCTCGCGCCGGTGCTGAGGTCGTTTGAGGCGGGCAGCTCGTAGTAGCTGACAAAATTGGTCGAGCGGCTCGGCTCGCCGTAGACGGCCGTGACGTCGTCCGCGGTGGAACCTATCTTTATCCCCTTCGAGGTCTGCCAGTCGCCGGAGTAGACGTATATCTCGCAGACGAGGTCGCGGTCTCCGTCCGGGCGGGTGGAGAAGTCCGCGCCCTCCGACTCGTAGGAGTAGACCTTGTCAAGCCCGTCGTAGGCGCAGCTCATCGCCTCGGAGTAGGTGTAGCCCTCGCCGAGAGCGGAGATAACATCCTCGATATGCACGTCGCACTTGTAGGTGCTGCCGCCGTGGGAAAGAGAGAGGTCTGCGGCGGAGAATCCGGGGCCGCTGTTCCCTGAGACCTCCTGCGCCTCCGAGCAGGCGGCAAGCGAAAACAGCATCGCAAACGCAAGAAGCACGGTAAGTATTTTCTTCATGGAAGTCATGACTATTCCTCCGTGGAAAGGCTTGTGCGCCGGGGCGGAGCCGTCCCGCCGCACTTCAATTTGATATTGTAGCACAGCGGCGCGCCGAATGCAAGTCCGGGCGGCCGCTTCCTGCAAATAACAGAACAGGCTTTACTGATAGTCTGGGTTCTGGAGCTTCATTTCCTCCCACTCCTCGCGGGTTATCAGGAGCTGGCGCGGCTTTGCGCCCTCGAACGGTCCGACGATGCCGCGCCGCTCAAGCTGATCTACGAGCCGCGCCGCGCGGGCGTATCCGAGCTTGAGGCGGCGCTGGAGCATCGACACTGACGCCTGCCCCGTCTCAAGCAGTACCTCCACCGCGGCGGAGAACATCTCGTCGCGGTCGTCCGCGCCGTCCGGTGCGCCGTCCTCCGACTGCGCCGTGCCCTCCTGCGCGGCCTTCTCTATCTGGTTTATGACCTCCTCCGAGTAGGTCGGCGCGCCGGAGGAGTTCTTGATGAAGTCCACCACACGCTCGACCTCCTCGGAACTGACAAAGCAGCCCTGTATGCGCGTGGACTTGCGCGAGCCGACCGGCACGTAGAGCATATCCCCGCGCCCGACTAATTTCTCCGCGCCGGGGGTGTCCATGATTATGCGGCTCTCGAGAGAGCTTGCGACGGCGAAGGCTATGCGGCTCGGGATGTTCGCCTTCATTATGCCGGTTATGACGTCCGCCCGCGGCGACTGCGTTGCGATGACGAGGTGCATTCCCGCCGCGCGCGCCATCTGCGCTATGCGGCAGATAGACTCCTCTACCTCCTTTGCCGCGACGAGCATCAGGTCGGCGAGCTCGTCTATGAGAATGACTATCCTCGGCATTTTCTTTGTGTGGTTCCGCTCGGCGTGGTCGTTGTACTCGGTGATGTTCCTCACCGCCGCCTCGCGGAAGGCTCCGTAGCGGTTCATCATCTCTCCGACCGCCCACTGGAGCGCCCCCGCCGCCTTCTTCGGGTCGGTGACGACCGGGATAAGCAGGTGCGGGATCTTGTTGTAGACGTTAAGTTCTATCATCTTCGGGTCTACCATTATCAGCTTGACCTCGTCGGGCGAACTCTTGTAGAGCAGGCTGATGATGAGCGAGTTCATGCAGACCGACTTGCCCGAGCCGGTGGTGCCGGCTATCAGCAGGTGCGGCAGCTTCTCGATGTCGCCCACCATCGCCGCGCCGCTGATGTCGCGCCCGAGCGCGAAGGACACCGGCGACTTGCTCGCGCCGAACTCGCGCGACTCGATTATCTCGCGGAGCGACACGGTCGCGACGGTCTTGTTAGGCACCTCTATTCCGACGATGGACACCTTGTCCGGTATAGGCGCTATGCGGACTCCCGCCGCGCCGAGGGACAGCGCGATGTCGTCCGCAAGGCCGGAGAGCTTCGAGAGCTTCACGCCCCGGTCGAGCTCCAGCTCGTAGCGGGTGATGGACGGTCCGCGCGTGACGTTGTTTATCTTTGCGTCTATGCCGAAGCTGCGGAGCGTGTCCGCAAGTCGCTGCGCGTTAAGGCGCATCTCGCCGGAGGCGTCGGACGCGGCGACGGGCGGAGCCTCGTTGAGCAGCTCCGCCGAGGGGTAGGCGTAAGCGCCGGTCTCTGACGTGACGTGCGCCGCCGCGACCTCCGCCGCGACCGCGCTCACCGCCGCCTCACGCTCGCGCCGCTCGGCGTCCGCCTTGCTTCCGCCGAGGGTATCGACTATCTTCGGCTCGGAGGTCTTTCCCGCGGGACGGAGCGTCGGCGCGCGGGACGGAGCTTCCTCCCGCGGCGCTTCAAACTCTACCTCTTCGCTCGGCTCCTCCTCGAGGAAGGGCGGCAGGTCGTCCTCGGCGGAGGCCGCCTCCTCCGGCGCGGACGTGCCGCCGGACGTCGGGTTGTCGGTAAAGCCGGGACGCATCTCGAGCGGCGGCACCGGGTCGCGCGGCGAGGGCATATCTATCGGCAGACGGCCGTAATTCGGCTCGGAGGACGCCGCGCTCTCCTTTATGCCGTTCATGACCTCGTCCGGCGTGGCGACGGCGCGCTCACGCAGGAGCTTCTTTGCTTCCTTCTTCTCGCGGCGGAGCTCCCTGCGGCTCGGCGTTCCCGGGCCGGGGATGTCTATCGCCGCGACCTTTTCCTTCTCACCCGCCGGAGCCGAAGCGGTCTCCGACGCGGGTGCGGGTTCCTCGGGTATCTCGGGTTTTGCGCGTCTCTTTACGGGTATCTCCGGCTCCGGCTCGGGCTCGTACTCCGGCCGCTCGCGCTCGCCGAGATACTTGATGAGCCGCTTCAGCTGCGGATTGTAGGCCGCAGCCGCGTCTCCGAGTATCAGGAGCGTCAGCAGTATCGCCGAGAGGGCGGTGCCGAGGCCGCTCCGCAGGAGCACCGCGATCGTTCCGCCGAGCACTCCGCCGGACGTGCTCGCCGTCCCGGAGGTATAGAGCGCGCCGAACATCTGAAGTCCCGGGGCATACTCCGTCTTGTCGCCTATGAGGTGGACGAGCGCGCCCGTGAGCGGCGCGAGCAGGAGCGTACATGCAACGCGCAGGCACACCGGACGTCCCCTGTGGAAGAACAGCTTGAGCGCCGCCGACAGAAGCAGGAGCGGCAGAAGCCACGTTCCCCATCCCACGAGACCCCGGCAGAAGTACCAGAGCCACTTCAAAACTACCGCGTCGTGCCCGAATATCGCGAAGAGCACGCACAGCGCGAGGAAGGCGCATACCGCCGCGCCCACCTGCCGCCGTATCGGCTTCTTCTTTTCGACGGCGGACGCCGTCGTCGCCGCCGTTCTCTTTCCCCGTCCGGACGCCGGAGCGGCGGCCGTCTTTTTCTTCTTTGCCGTAGACTGAGCCATTTTACAAATTACACTTCCCCGTCTTTATATGAGCGCTTATATGAACGATATGACTATCGCCGCTATTCCGGCGGCGGCGCAGTATATCGCGAACCATCCGAACTTGCCCTTGTTTGCTATGTAACGCACGAGCTTTATCGCGAAGAACCCGCTCACTCCCGCCGTCACCATTCCCGCGAAGTAAGTCGGTAAGAGCTGCCAGTCGATGCCGGTCTTTGCCGCGTCCACGGTCTCAAGCAGTGTCGCGCCGAGGACCGCGGGAAGCGAGAGCAGGAAGCTGAACTTCACGGCAAAGTTCCGCTCAAATCCCCGGAACACTCCCATCGAGATGGTGGACCCGGAGCGGCTTATGCCCGGAGTCACCGCGACGGCCTGCATAAGCCCTATCAGAAGCGCGTCGAGCATCGTCGCGTTCTTCTCGGTCTTTCTGCCCTTCCCCGCGCGGTCGGCAAAGAACAGCAATCCCGCCGTCACAAACAGCGCTATGCCGACTATCCACGGATATGCCCGCGCGCCCTCGATGACGTCCTTTATCGGCATTATCGCAAGAAGCGGGAGCGTTCCGACGACGAGCATAAGTATCAGCCGGCGCTGCAAGAGGTCGCGCTGACGGTTCGGGTCGCCCCGCCGGAACATTCCGAAGAATGCGCGCAGAAGCTCCGCTATGTCCTGCCGGAAGGCTATCACGACCGCGACGAGCGTTCCGAAGTGCAGGAGCACGTCGAAGAACAGGTTAGAGCTCTCCGGGCTCTCGAGCTTGAAAAGGTTCTCGAAGATAACGAGGTGCCCCGAGCTGGACACCGGAAGAAACTCCGTGAGTCCCTGTATGAGCCCCAATATGATAGACTGGATAAGATTCACTCTTTCGCCTCCGTATTTTGACGGACTTTGCCGGTTTTCGCCCGGATCTGCGCTCCGGGCACGGCGCGCGGGCGCTCCCGCAAGTCCGGCGCATAATATTGGATTATGTAAACATACATGGTTATCATACCACAAAACACCGGGTCTTGTCTAGCCCCATACCTCAAAGTATATGGCACTTCCGGGGGCAAAAGAACCGGCGGGATGATCCCGCCGGTTCTTTTGATCCCAAACGGCGTTTCACGCCGTTTGGGGACCCCTTAAATTGAAATGCTCGCCGGAAATGAATTCCGGCTGCGCGAAGTTAGCGACTCCGCCGCTAACTTCAACCGCGCGAACCGGCGCGGATGCGCGCTATGCGCGCAACTGCGAAAGGGTGCGGAGCGTGATTTATTCGCCCAAGCACATTTCGCGCCGACGCATCAGCGAATATCATACTTCAAATAGTCCCGCGGGTCGCTCGATATGACCCGCATGAGCGTCCTCGTGCCGCCGCTCACCTGCCACACGAGCCGCGCGCCGCCGCACAGCTCCTCCTCGGTCTCGGGCAGCGTTTCCGCGTACACGAGTTCGAGCGGCATCACTGTGTAGAGCACTCCGTCTCCCCCCTTCGCTCGTCTATCATGGCGTGCAGAGCGCCGAGCGCGTCGGCAAGCCCGCCGAGCTCGTCAATGAGGCCGATAGACACCGCCTCCTCGCCGTATATCACCGAGCCGACGTCCGCCGCGAGCTCGCCCGTCCGGAGCATCAGCTCCTTGAACTTCTCCTCCGAGACGTTCGAGTTCTGCGTGATGAACTTTATTATCCGCTCCTGTATCTTCTCAAAGTAGTTGAAGGTCTGCGGAACGCCGATTATCACGCCGTTTATCCGTACCGGGTGTATCGTCATGGCGGCGGACGGCGCTATGAAGCTCCGCTTTGCCGCGACCGCGAGCGGCACGCCTATCGAGTGTCCCCCGCCGAGGACGAGCGAAACCGTCGGCTTGCTCATCCCGGCTATCAGCTCGGCGATGGCAAGCCCCGCCTCGATGTCCCCGCCGACGGTGTTGAGAAGCACAAGGAGTCCGTCTATCTCCGGGCTCTCCTCGATAGCCGTGAGCTGCGGAAGGACGTGCTCGTACTTCGTCGTCTTGTTCTGCGGCGGCAGGACCTGGTGCCCTTCTATCTGACCCACTATCACGATGCAGTGTATGTTCCGTCCGTCCGTGCCGGTGCTTATCGAGCCGAAGTCCTCGATCTGCTTCATCTCGGCCTTTGCTTCCTCCGGCGCGTTCTGCCTGTCCAAAGCGATCCCTCCCGAACCGTGTTTTCCGATAGTCTGTGCGGTTCGGCGATGTTTTATCAAAAAGGCGCGCAGCCTCGCAGAGTTCGCCGCCAAAGGCGGCGAATAAGGTTAAATTGTCGATTTACAATATAAGTGCAACAGGAAGAAAAGGGGGTGACTCATGAGGGGAAAGCTTCTATAATGGAAT